>DATJPD010000029.1:0-25560 GCA_035506575.1 Alphaproteobacteria bacterium | reverse complement strand
CGAGCGCCGCGTGGACGGCCGCTGGTATCAAGTCACCGAATACCCGACCAGCAACGGTGGCGTCGTAGTGATGCGCACCGACGTGACGGCACTCAAGGAGGTGAATGTCCGTCTCGAGGAGGCGCGCATCCTCGCCGACGACGCAAATCGCGCCAAATCCGACTTCCTCGCCATGATGAGCCACGAGCTGCGGACGCCGCTGAACGCGATCCTTGGGTTTGCCGAGATCATTCGCGATCACGGCGCAGCCCTCGCTCCGGGCAAGGCCAGCGAATATGCGTCCGACATTCACACCTCGGGCACGCTTCTGCTGACGCTCGTCAACGACGTCCTCGACCTGTCCAAAGCCGAGGCGGGCATGATGGAGCTTCAGCTCGCCCCCGTCGACGTGTCGGAGATCGTCGGCCGCAGCCTGCGCATGATCAAGGAGCGGGCGGCGCGCCAGGCCATCACGATCAGCGGGAAGACGGAGAGCGGCCTGCCGGTGCTGCACGCGGACGACCGCAAGCTGCTTCAGATTCTTCTCAATCTTTTGTCAAATGCAGTCAAATTCACGCCGAGAGGCGGACAGGTGACGGTCTCCGCCGCGTGCGAGACCAAGGGTGTCCTCGCCATCAAGGTCGCGGATACCGGGGTCGGAATCGCCGCCGAAAACCTCGCGAAAGCACTGTCCCCGTTCGGCCAGATCGACAATCTCCTGACGCGCGAGCATTCCGGCACCGGGCTCGGATTGCCGCTGGCCAAGCGCTTGACGGAACTGCACGGCGGCACGTTCGATATCGAAAGCCAGGTCGGCGTCGGAACGACCGTTACGTTGCGCTTCCCGCTGGACCGCGAGATCGCCGCTGCGGCGTGACGGGACGCCTCAGGCGGACCCACTCGAACCGCGACGAAACTGCTGAATTCCAAGCTCGAATGGCTTAGGCTATCCCGCACCCAATGCAGCGCGCGCGGCAAAACCCTTCATTCGGGACTGCGGCAGAGCCGCTGCGCTATCTCGCAATGGTTGTGTGTCTGGCCGCGGTGTACGACATTGCCGCGCGCTTCGGGCTGAGCTGGGCCACGGTCCACGAGAACATCACCGTCATCTGGCCGCCGAGCGGTATCGTGCTGGCGGTGTTCCTGCGGTTTGGCATGCGCTTCTGGCCGGGTGCCTTCGCCGGATCGCTGCTCGCCAACCTCGCGACCAGCGTCGGCTTCACCACTGCGGCGGGGATCGCGGCGGGCGATACGCTCGAGGGACTGGTCGCGGCCGCCTTGCTCAGCTGGACGGGATTCGACCGGCGCCTGGCGCGCCTGCCCGACATGCTGCGCCTCGTCGTGCTCGGGGGCCTGGCGTCACCCATCGTCGCCGCGGGCATTGGCGCCACCATGCTCTGCCTCGCAGGCGGCGCGGCGTGGACGAATTTCGGCCCCATGTGGACCGCCTGGTGGCTGGGCGATGGATTGAGCATCATCGTGCTCACCCCGTTCCTGCTGACCTGGAGCGATGCGCGTCCCGCGAGCCTCTCCTGGCGCGCAGGAGGCGAAGCGATCGCGATCGGCGCCGTCATCGTCGCCGCCAGCGCCTACGCGTTCGGCGGACTGGGCGGCGGGCCCGCGCATCCGGCGGTCGCTTACGCCGCCTTCCCGGCCGTGCTGTTTGCGGCCGTGCGCTTCGGCCCGCGTGGTGCGACCGCCTCCGTCCTGCTCGCGACCGCCCTCGCCATATGGGCGGTCACGGTGCGGTCCGGCACGGCCACCACCGCCGCGTCGCCCGACGCGCTGACGACCCTCCAGGTGTTCGCCGCCTCGCTGGCGGTGTCGGCGCTGGCGCTGGCGGCCGCACTTGCCGAGCGCGAGCAGGCCCTCGCAGCTCTGCGCCGCAGCGAGGCCCAGACGGCCAAGACACGCACCCTCCTGGCCGACGCGGTCGACAGCCTGCGCGACCATTTCCTGCTCTACGACGCCGACGACCGGCTGGTCCTGGTCAACAAGGCCGCCCGCGACTGGAATCCGGCGTTCGCCGACGTGACCAGGCCCGGCACGCATATCGCCGACGTGGCGCGGGCGGCGGTCAAGACCTGGCACCTGAACCACCCCGACATCGACGTCGAGGCCTATGTGCAGAAGCGCCTCGCGGAACACCGGAATTTCGACGCCGTGTTCGAGCAGAAATTCGGTGACCGCTGGCTGCGCATCCGCGAATTCCCGACCAGCGACGGCGGCGTTGTGGTCGTGCGCATGGACATCACGCAACAGAAGGAGCAGGAAGCAGCACTCACCGAGACGCGAAATCAGCTCGTCAGCTCGATCGAGGCGCTGTCGGATGCCTTCGCGCTCTACGACGCCGAGGACCGCCTGGTCCTGTGCAATTCGAAATACAAAGAGGTGTACGCGATCAGCGCCGACCTCTTCGTCCCGGGCGCGCGCTTCGAAGACATCATTCGCGAGGGCGCCCGGCGCGGCCAGTATGCCGGTGCCGACGGCCGCGTCGACGAATTCGTCGCCGAGCGCATGGCCGCCCACCGCGATCCGACCGGCACGATCGAGCAGCGACTGGCCGACGGCCGCTGGCTGCGCGTGGCGGAACGGCGCATGCCGAGCGGTCACACCGTCGGAATCCGCACGGACATCACCGAGCTCAAGTCGGCGATCGCCGCGCTGCAGCAAAGCGAGGCGAAGGCCTCGAAGGCGCACGCCCTGCTGGTGGATGCGCTCGAAAGCATCGATGACGGATTCCTGCTGTGGGATGCCAACGATCGCCTCGTCCTGTTCAATAACGCCATCAGGCGCATGATCCCCGACCAGGCGGATTTCCTCGCGCCCGGCATCAGCTTTGCCGAGCTTGTCGAGCGGCGGGTGCGCGCGGGCCACGTCGTGGAGGCGATCGGGCGCGAAGACGAATTCCTGCGCGAGCGCGTCGCCCGCCATCAGGGCGCACCCGCGGATGCGATCGAGCAGACGCTCGACAGCGGCGTCTGGGTCCGCATCCGTGAACGGCGCACCGGCGAAGGAGGCATGGCTGTCGTCCTGACGGACATCACCAAGCTCAAGCAGCGCGAGGCCGAGCTGATCGGCGCCCGGTCCGAGGCGATCAGCGCCAACCGGACCAAGTCCGAGTTCCTCGCGATGATGAGCCACGAGCTGCGCACGCCGCTCAACGTGGTCATCGGGTTCGCGGAAATCCTGAAGAGCCAGGGAAGCATGCTGATGCCCAACAAGGTCGTCGACTATGCCGGCGACATCTACGAGGCCGGCCGCTACCTCCTGGCCCTGCTCAACGACGTCCTCGACCTGTCGAAGGCCGAGGCCGGCAAGATGGAGCTGCAGATCGGGCCGGTGAGCGTTGGGGACATCGTCGACCGGGCCCTGCGCATGATCCGGGAGCGCGCGACGCAGCGCCAGATCGCGCTCACGGCGGAGATCGAGCCCGGCCTGCCGATGCTCGAGGCCGACGAGCGCAAACTCATGCAGATCCTGCTGAATCTGCTGTCGAATGCGGTGAAGTTCACGCCCGAGGGCGGCCGGGTGACGGTGACCGCGGGGTGCGAGGGCGATGAGCGGCTGGCGATCACGGTGATCGATACCGGAATCGGAATAGCCCCGGAAAACATTGAAAAGGCGCTCACCGCCTTCGGGCAAGTCAACAACCTCATGACCCGTGATCAGGCCGGCACCGGGCTCGGCCTGCCGCTCGCCAAGCGGCTCGCCGAGCTGCATGGGGGCAGCCTCGAGCTGCAAAGCAAAGTGGGCGCCGGGACGACGGTCACCCTGCGGTTTCCGGTACGGCCGGCACGTTCAGCCGCCGTCGCCTGAGACGCGGTTCCGGCACTGCGAGCGCTCCGGCCCCGGCCTTGCCCGCAGGGGGGCTGTGCGATACGTCTTCATGGTCATGGCGAATGATTTGACCCCGGGGAGGAAGACGGCCGTCGAGCGTCTCAAGGCGCTTCTCGGCCCGCGTGGCTGGACCGCGGAGCCGGCCGATCTGGCGCCCCGCCTGCTCGAAGAGCGCGGGATCTATCGCGGCAACGCCGCCCTCCTTGTCCGGCCGGCCTCCGCGGCGGACGTCGCCGCGATCGTCAAGGTGTGTGCCGAGACCGGCACGCCGATCGTCCCGCAAGGCGGCAACACCGGGATGATGGGCGGGGCCACCCCGTTCGAGCATGGCGGCGAGATCCTCTTGTCGCTCGAGCGCATGAACCGGATCCGCGCCCTCGATCCGCTCAACTACACCATCACGGTCGAGGCCGGCTGCATCCTGGCCAACGTCCAGAAGGCCGCAGAAGAGGCGGACCGCCTGTTCCCCTTGAGCCTCGGGGCGGAGGGCACCTGCCAGATCGGCGGCAATCTGTCGACGAATGCGGGCGGGGTGCAGGTGCTGAAATACGGCATGGCGCGCGATCTCGTCCTCGGGCTCGAGGTCGTGCTGCCCGACGGCCGCGTGCTGGAGGGCTTGCGCGGCCTGCGCAAGGACAATACCGGCTACGACCTCAAGCAGCTCTTCCTCGGTGCGGAGGGCACGCTCGGCATCATCACCGCAGCGGTACTGAAGCTGTTCCCCCGGCCGCGCGAGACCGAGACCGCGTTCATCGCGGTCCGCGATCCGGCGGCGGCGATCGAGCTCCTGTCACGCTTGCGCGACGGCACGGGCGATGCGGTCAGCGCCTTCGAGCTCATCTCGCGCACGGCTCTCGACATGGTGCTCAGGAACATCCCCGGCTCGGCCGATCCCCTGACCGGGCGCCACGACTGGTACGTGCTCACCGACTGCGCCTCCGGCGACAGCGGCGGCGGGCTGCGCGAGGCGGTCGAGACGACCCTGGCGGCGGCGATCGACGGCGGCCTCGCGCATGACGCGACGCTCGCGGCGAGCGCCCAGCAGGGCAAGGCGATGTGGCGGCTGCGCGACAGCATCACCGAAGCCCAGAAGCCCGAGGGCGGCAGCATCAAGCACGACGTGTCCGTGCCCGTCTCCTCGGTCGCCGACTTCATTGCCGAGGCCACCGCGGCCTGCGCGCGCGCCATTCCCGGCTGCCGGCCGGTCACGTTCGGCCATGTCGGCGACGGCAATATCCATTTCAACGTGAGCCAGCCCGAAGCCGAACCGCGCGAGGGGCCGGCGCGCGATGCGTTCATGGGGCGCTGGGACGAGATCAATCGCCTGGTGCACGACATCGTCCAGCGCATGAACGGAAGCATTTCGGCCGAGCACGGCATCGGCCGGCGCAAACTCGCCGAGCTGGCCCATTACAAGTCGCCGCTCGAGATCGAGCTCATGCGCCTCCTCAAGCGCACGCTCGACCCGCACAACATCATGAACCCGGGCAAGGTCGTGCCCCCGTGACCGACTGGGGCAAGTTCGCGGTGCCGAAGATCACGGTCGACCGCCGCGCCGACGGCTCGGTCGTGATCCGGCCGACCGATCCGCTCGACGATTATCCGCCGCGGATGGGCGATGTGTTCCTCCGCCAGGCGCAAGCCATCCCCGACCGGCTGTACATGGCCGCGCGCGACGCCGCAGGCGCCTGGCGCAAGGTCACCTATGGCGAGATGGGCGGGACCGCGCGCGCGATCGGCCAGGCGCTCCTCGACCGCAAGCTCGGGCCGGACCGACCGGTGCTGATCGTCGCCGAAAACGGCATCGATCACGCGCTGCTGGCGATCGGCTGCCTCATCACCGGCGTGCCGTTCGTCCCGGTGTCGGCGGCCTATGCGCGCACGGGCCAGGGGTTCACGAAGCTCAAGTACATCCTCGACCTGATCCGGCCGGGGCTGATTTTCGTCGACACCTGGGCGCGCTATGCAGGCGCGCAGAGCGTGCTCGCCCCAGCCGGCTGCGCGATCGCGGTCGCCGGCGAGCTGCCGAGCGGGGCGAACGTCACGCCCTTCGCCACGCTCACCCGTACGGCGCCGACGGCCGCGGTAGAGGCCGCGGCGGACGGCATCGGGCCCGACACGATCGCCAAGATCCTGTTCACCTCGGGCTCGACCGACCTGCCCAAGGGCGTGATCAACACGCACCGCATGCTGTGCGCGAACCAGGTGCAGATCGGCTTCTCGTGGCCGTTCCTGCGCAAGACCCCGCCGGTGCTGTGCGACTGGCTGCCCTGGAGCCATACATTCGCCGGCAACCACAACTTCCACCTCGTGCCGTGGCACGGCGGCACGTACTATCTGGACGAGGGGAAACCGCTTCCCGGCCTGATCGAAAAGACGGTGGCGAACCTGCGCGAGATCTCACCGACGATCTACCTCAACGTGCCGCGCGGCTACGCGCTGCTGCTCGACCATCTCGAGCGCGACGCGGGACTGCGCGAGCGCTTCTTCCGCAAGCTCGAATTCGTCTTCTACGCCGGTGCCGCGATGGCCGACAGCCTGCAGCTTCGGCTGCGCCGTCTGGCCGAGCAGGTGACCGGGGAGCCGCTGCCGCTGGTCTGTGCCTGGGGGGCCACCGAGACGGCGCCGCAGGCGACCGGCCTCAACTATCCGACCTCGCATCCGACCTGCATCGGCCTCCCTTCGCCCGGCGTGGAAATCAAGCTGGCGCCGGTCGGTGACAAGCACGAGATCCGCGTGCGCGGCCCGAACGTGACTCCGGGCTATTGGCGGCGCCCGGACGCGACCGCGGCGGCGTTCGACGAGGAAGGCTTCTACCGCTCGGGCGATGCGGCCAAATTCTGCGACCCGGCGGCGCCCGAGAAAGGCCTCCTGTTCGACGGCCGCATCACCGAGAATTTCAAGCTGTCGACCGGGACGTGGGTGCATGTGGGTGCCGTGCGCCTGGCGGCGATCGCGGCCTGCGCTCCGGTCATCGAGGATTGTGTCATCACCGGGCACGACCGCGATGAGATCGGCGCCCTCGTCTTCCCGAGCATCGCGGGCTGCCGCGGCCTGTGCCCGGACCTGGCCCCCGACGCGCCCGTGCAGGCGCTGATCGCCGCACCGGCCGTGCGCGAGGCGCTGGCGCGCGGGCTGCGGCGGCTGAAGGCCGAAAGCATCGGCAGTTCGATGCATATCGAGCGCGCCCTGCTGCTGGCCGATCCGCCCACGATCGACAGCAACGAGATCACGGATAAGGGCTATATCAACCAGCGCGCCGTGCTGAAAAACCGTGCGGCGCTCGTCGAGCAGCTCCACGCCGATCCACCCGGTGCGGCCGTGGTGCGCCTCGCCCGCGAGATGATCGCGTCCTAAGCCATGGCCGAATATACCCCGCCGCTGCGCGACATCGCGTTCACCCTGGAAGCCGTGGCCGGCTTGCCGGAGGTGGCCTCTAATTTCGGCGATCACGCGGCGTCGGACGTGGTGGCGCCGGTCCTGGAAGAGGCCGGCAAGCTCGCCTCGAAAGTTCTGGCACCGCTGAACGTGCCGGGCGACCGCACCGGCAGCGTGCTGGAGAACGGCGTCGTGCGCACGCCCAAAGGCTTCAAGGAGGCGTACCGGACCTACGTCGACGGCGGCTGGAACGGTCTTCCCTTCGACCCGGAGTTCGGCGGCCAGGACCTGCCGTGGCTGGTCACGACGGCGGTCCAGGAGATGTGGCAGTCGGCGAACCTGTCGTGGACCTTGGGGCCGCTTCTGACGTTCGGCGCGGTCGAGGCGCTGCAAACGCACGGCAGCGAGGAGCAGAAGCGCGTCTACCTGCCGAAGCTGGTCTCCGGCGAGTGGATGGGGACCATGAACCTGACCGAGCCGCAGGCCGGCTCGGACGTGGGCGCTTTGCGCACGCGCGCGGTACCGTCGGGCGACCACTACAAGATCACCGGGCAGAAGATATTCATCACCTACGGCGACCACGACTGGACGGAGAACATCGTCCATCTGGTGCTCGCCCGCCTCCCCGACGCACCCGCCGGGAGCAAAGGTATTTCGCTGTTCCTCGTGCCGAAGTTCCTGGTCGGGCCGGACGGCCGGCCGGGGCCGCGCAACGACCTGCGCGTCGTGTCGCTCGAGCACAAGCTCGGGATCCACGCCTCGCCCACCTGTGTGATGGCCTATGGCGACGGCGGCGGTGCCGTCGGCTATCTGGTCGGCAAGCCGAACGAAGGCCTCGCCTGCATGTTCACGATGATGAACAACGCACGCCTCGGCGTCGGCTTGCAGGGTATCGCGGTCGCCGAGCGCGCCTACCAGCAGGCGCGCGACTACGCGCGCACGCGCGTGCAGAGCCGCGAGATCGGCGCCAGGAGCGCAGATGCGGCACCGATCATCCGCCATCCCGACGTTCGGCGGATGCTCCTGACCATGCGGGCGCTGACCGAGGCCTCGCGGGCACTGGCCTACACGACCGCGGCCTCGCTCGACCTCGCCAAGCGTCATTCCGACGCGGCGGAGCGGCAGCGCCACCAAGCGCGCGTCGACCTCCTGACGCCGGTGGTGAAGGCATGGGGAACGGACATCGGCGTCGAGGTCGCCTCGCTCGGCATCCAGGTCCATGGCGGGATGGGCTTCATCGAGGAGACCGGTGCGGCACAGCACTATCGAGACGTGCGGATCACGCCGATCTACGAAGGCACCAACGGCATCCAGGCGAACGACTTGGTCTTCCGCAAGCTCGGCCGCGACGGCGGCGCCGCGGCGCGCGCGTATCTCGCCGAGATCGAGGCGTATGAGGCGGCACTCGGCCCGGCCTCCGGCGATGACTTGGCGGTCATCGGCCGCGAACTCGCGACGGGCCGCAAGGCCCTTGAAGCCGCGACCGACAGCATCGTGCAGCAGATGGCGCACGATCCGCGCCGCGCGGCGGCCGCCGCCGTGCCGTATCTGCGACTCTTCGGCACGGTTTCAGGCGGCTACCTGATGGCAAAAGCAGCGAGTGCAGCACTCGCCGCACTCAAGCACGGCGGCGATGCAGGATTCCATCGCGCCAAGGTCGGGACGGCGCGGTTTTACGCCGACCACATCCTGAGCCAGGCGGCGGCGCAGCTGCACACCGTGCGCGAGGGTGCGGCCAGCGTTCTCGAATTTTCCGAAGACCAGTTTTGAGCCGATTCGGCGACGTCGCCGCGCTGCGCACGCGTGCGCAACGCGAAAAATCGCGCGCGGCTTAAAGAATTTTTAGCCAGGAAGTGCTTTTTTTCTTGCATTGCTAATCGATTGGTCCCAAATAGCGAAGTCTGCATTTTGGGCAGATGTTTGGGAAGGTGTGGACAAGGAATGGGAACGAAGGCGACGGTCACGAAGTCGGGCGTAAAGCTGGGGGTCGTGTCTGGAGGGCGTCGTGAAGCGCTGAAGCTTGCAAAGACAGCCAGCGAACCCGTTCTTGTCACCGAGGCGAATACCAACGCCCCGGACTCGATCGCGAAAGATCACTTCGTCGAGCGCAACGGCGTCAAATTCGCCGGCACTCATCTTCTCATCGAACTTTGGGACGCCAAGAATCTCGGCGACATGTCGCTCACGGACCAGATGCTCCGTGACGCCACGGTCGCGTCGGGCGCCACGTTGCTGCACATCCACCTCCACCATTTCGGACATAATGCGGGGCTGTCCGGCGTGGCGGTGCTGGCGGAGAGCCACATCTCCATTCATACGTGGCCGGAGCGCGGCTACGCCGCCCTCGACATCTTTATGTGCGGGGCGTGCGATCCGTACAAGGCGATCCCGGTGATTCGCCGTGCCTTCGAGCCGGGCGTGGTGCAGCTCTCCGAGCAGAAGCGCGGAGTGATTGCGTGAGCGAACCGGCCCCGGGCGGCTGGTTCGGCGAAAAACTCTACGCAAGCGTCCGGCAGACCTACGAAATCACGCGGGTCCTGTTCCGCGAAAAAACCGCGCATCAGGATCTGATCATCTTCGAGAACCCGGTCTACGGCCGGGTGCTGGCGCTCGACCATGTCGTGCAGGTCACCGAGAAGGACGAATACGTCTATCACGAGATGATGACGCACGTGCCGGTCCTGGCGCATGGCCGGGTGCGGCGCGTGCTGATCATCGGCGGCGGCGACGGCGGAATCCTCCGTGAATCGCTTCGCCACGATGTCGAGCGGGTCACGATGGTCGAAATCGACCGCTCGGTGGTCGACATGTGCCTCAGATACATGCCCTCGATCCCGGGCCGCGCCTTCAGGGATCCCCGGACCGAGCTCGTGATCGCCGACGGGGCGCGGTTCGTGGCCGAGACCGACGAGCGCTTCGATGTGATCATCGTGGATTCGACTGACCCGCTGGGGCCCGGTGCCGTGCTGTTCACCGAACGCTTCTATCGGAACTGCCGCCGCTGCCTCGCCGCGGGCGGGATCCTCGTCAACCAGAACGGCGTGCCGTTCCTCCAGGGCGACGAGGTCACCCTGACCTACCGCCGACGGAAGAAATTCTTCAAGGATGCGGGGTTCTACGTCGCCGCCATTCCAAGCTATTACGGCGGCCTGATGGCGCTGGGCTGGGCCAGCGACAACGCGCGCGCGCGAACCGTGCCCGTCGCGACCTTGCGCAAACGCGCCCGGGCCGCGCAGCTCAAGACCCGCTACTACACGCCGGAGATCCACGCGGCGGCGTTTGCGCTGCCGCAGTTCATCCGCGACCACATCCGCTAGCCCAGCTACAGTGGGGGCATGCCCCCCGGCCCGCCCGACCTGCGGCTTTCTTTCTTCACGGTGCAGGACCACTATCCCGGCCGGGTGCGCAGCCTGCCGGATCTCTACCGCTCTGTCCTGGCGCTGGCGGACCAGGCGGAAGCGCTTGGCTACGACACGTTCTTCTCCGCCGAGCACCACTTCCATGAATACGGCGCCGTGCCCAATCCCGCGGTCCTGCTTTCGGCCATCGCCCAGCGCACGCGCCGCCTGCGGCTCGGCACGGCGATCGCGACCTTGCCGTTCCACCACCCGGTCAACCTCGCGGAGACATACGCGATGGTCGACGTGCTGTCCGGCGGCCGGCTCGTGCTCGGCGTCGGCTCGGGCTATCTCAAGCATGAGTTCGCCGGCTATGGCATCGATCCGGCCGAGAAGCGCGCGCGATTCGACGAGGCGCTCACCCTGCTGCGCCGCCTCCTGGCCGGCGAGCGGGTGACGGTGAAGGGCAAGTTCACCACCCTCACCGACGTCCAGCTGAACGTGCTGCCTGCGCAAGCGCGGGTGCCGGTCTACGTCGCCGTCCTCGCCAAGGATGCCCTGATCCATGTCGGACGAGCCGGCCACGACGTCATGTGCGTGCCGTACGCCTCGGTCGACCGCATCGACGAGGTTGCGGCCATGGTGGAGGCCTACCGGGCCGGCCGCCGCGAGGCCGGGCTGGATGCCGCCGAGACGGGATTATGGACGTTCCATACGCACGTCGCGGAAAGCGATGCCGCCTGCCGGCGCGAGGCCGAGGAGGCGTTCAATCTCTATGTCGCGACACGTCTGTACGCGAAACGGCAGACCTATGACGACATCCTCAGAAGCGGCCTTGGCCTGTTCGGTTCCGTCGAGCGCGTGGCCGACCGGCTGGCCGAGCTCCACGCCATGGGCATCCGTCACGTGGTGGCGCTGCAGAATTTCGGCCTGATGCCCGAGGACCGGGTCATGTCGGCGATGCGGCTCCTGACGCAGGAGGTCATGCCGCGCGTAAAGGCGCGCCTGGGCCTTTAAATCGGTGGCCGCTAACGCGGCTCGAATTTCAGCGATACCCCGTTCATGCAGTAGCGCAGGCCGGTCGGCTCCGGGCCGTCCTCGAACACGTGTCCGAGATGCCCCCCGCAGCGCGCACAGTGCACCTCGGTGCGGGTCATGAAGAAGGAGCGGTCGGTGGTCGTGCCGACGGCGTGGTCGAGCGGCTGGAAGAAGCTCGGCCATCCGGTACCGCTGTTGAACTTCGTCTCGGAATCGAACAGCTTCTGGCCGCACCCCGCGCACGCGAAAACGCCTGCGCGCTTCTCCTTGTCGAGCGGGCTGGTCCCGGCGCGCTCGGTGCCGTGCTGGCGCAGCACGCGATACTGCTCCGGCGTCAGGCGCTTCTTCCACTCGTCGTCGGTGAGATTGAATTCGGCAGAAGGTTCGGCGGTCATCTACTCCTCCGGCCTGGAAACGCTGAATGCCGGCCTCAGGTTCCGGTGCCCGCCGCCGCTTCGCCGGCCGGAGGCGGCGGCATCTTGGCGCCGTCGGTCTTGGCGCCCGAGAGGTTGGCGTTCTCGAGATTGGCGCCGAGCAGGTTGGCGTTGCTGAGATTGGCCGACGCCATGGCGGCGTCCTTGAGATTCGCGTTCGTCAACACGGCGCCGGCGAGATTGGCCGAGGTGAGGTCGGCACCCGCCAGATTGGCCGGCCACAAGCGGCCGGTGGGCTTCCCATCAGGCCCCTTGAGGTCCACCGCCGCCGCGGTCGCCTGCGGCATGTTGGCCTTGATCAGTTTGGCGGTCGACAGATTGGCGCCGTCGAGATTGGCCCCGGCGAGGTCTGCTCCCGAGAGGTCGCAACCGAACATGTCGCACATGATGAGCTGCGCGCCCGCCAGACGGGCACCCGCGAGCTTCGCATTGCGCAAGGTGGCGCCGCTGAGATTGAGGCCCTTGAGATCGATCTGCGCCATGTCGGCGCCGGTCAGGTTCGCCCGGGCACCTTGCTTGCCGCCGCTTTTCATCCACACGAGATGCGCCTTCAGGGTGGACTGGATATTGTCGGCAAAGGCCTCGGCCGGCTTGCTGGCATTGGCGCCCAGCGTGTTGGCGCGCGACAGGTCCACGCCGTCGAGGCGGCATCCCTGAAGATTGGCGCCTTCGAGGTTGGCGCCGTCCACGGCGGCCCCCGAGAGATCAGCACCCTTCAGGTTGACGCCCACCATGTTGGCGCCTTCGAAATTCGTGCCCTTGAGATCGGCGCCGCTGAAATTCGTCTTCGCACACGTCGCCTTGAGAAAGGTCGCTCCCGCCATCCGGGCGCCGGAGCAATCCGCATCGCTCAAGGTCGAATACGACAGGTCCGCACCGGAGATGTTGGCCTTGGCCGGCATCGCCTCCTGACCCGGCGCGCCGATCGATGACGTCTTGGCCTGGGGTCCGGATTTGCCTTCGGTCGCCATCAACGTGCCGCCGCGCAGGTCGGCCTGGCGCAAATTGCAGCCGCGCATCTTCGTCCCGCGGAGATACGCACCGCGCAGATCGGCGCGCACGCACACCGCGTTGGAGAGGTCGGCGCGATCGAGATTGGCCGCGAACAGGTCGGCTTCCGTCAGGTCGGCGCCGGTCAGGACCGCCCGCGCGAGGTTGGCGCCGGACAGCTTGGCGCCGCGCAAGTTCGCATTGGGCAGCGTGATTCCTTGGAGGTCCGCCATCGCCAGATTGGCCCGCACCCCGCCTGGCTTCCGGGTCAGCCAGCGCTCGTGCAGCGACAGCACTTTCATTAATTCCTGCGGATCCATGTGTTGAGTCTAACTGAATTGGATTCGGGAGGGAATGACGTTAACCATCGGTTTAGGAACTTGTTCAGCGCAGTCGTGCGGTCCGCAACGCCGGGCGGGCGGTCAGAACACGCGCCGCTGAATGTCCAACGTATCGCCCGGGGCTACGAGATCTTTTAGGCCGACGCCATACTCTTTCGGGCCGCCGTCCGTCTGCCGCGTCAGCACGACCTTGTCGGTGATGGCACGGCGGGTGAATCCGCCGGCCAGCGCCACTGCCTGCTGCACGGTCAGGCCTACGTTGTAGGAATAGCCGCCGGGTTTCTGCACCTCTCCAAGCACGAACACCTGCCGATATGTAACGACATCGACCGTAAACCGCGGGTTAACGATGAAGCGGTTGATGCGGTCGCGCAGATCATTCGTCAGCTCGGCCACGGTACGGCCGCTGGCCGGCACCGAGCCGATCAGAGGCATGGAGATGTTGCCGTCGGCATTCACGTCGAACTGGCCGGACATATCGGTCTGGCCGAACACCAGAACCGCCACCTTGTCGCCCGGTGCCAGGCGATAGACCGGCTGTTCGGCCGGCGGCGGCGGCAGGTCGATCGAATTGATGCCGCAGCCGCCGAGGCCGACGACGAGTGCCAGCGCCAGCCCGCGGGCGAAGGATCGGCGCGTCACCATTGCAGCACCACGCTCACGATGTATTGGTTATATTTCAAGTCTGCCGCCGCCACGTTCGAGCTCCGATCGAAACCAACCCAGTTGAATGCCACCGAAGCTCCGCGCGCGACAAAATAGCGTGTGCCGGCGCCGTAGCGCAAAATCGTATCGGAGCGGAGAGGTCCGCCCCCGACCGGGCTGCCACGATAATCGGCGGTGGTGTAGCCAAGGTTAAGATTGGCCAGCCAGTTATAGTCCAGCTCGTAATCGAGGGCGGCCGTGGCATAGGTGGTCTCGATGCCGGAGACGCCGGCGATCACTGCCTCGGTGATCTGCCGGCCGGCATCCAGGGACACGGTGATCCAATCGCGCGGATTCCAGGTGGCGGTCGCGAGCAGGGCCGGACCGCTCAGGGTCTTGAACGCCGGGTCGTCGTAGTGCTGCTGCAGCCAGCCGGCGCCGAATTCGGCATAGGTGACGCTCGAGAAATCGAAATGCGCACCGGCGATGATCTGGCCGCCGGAGGAATCGTGCCGGAAGCCATCGACCTGGCTCACCGCCTGGTGATAGCTGCGCGTGTTGATCTGCGGCTCGATGAACACGGCGCTGCCCTCGCTGATCGTGTGGCCGATGCGGAACGTGCCGGTGTATTCATCGCGGTCGTATTCGCTGCCGATCACGACAGGTGCGTTGGGCTGATAGGTGTAGGTCTTCAGGACCCCGGAGGGGGCCAGCAGCCAGTCAGCGTCCTTGTATTCGCCGCCCACGCTCGCGGTGAGCAGATGATAGACGGTCGGCCGCAACTGGCTGGCGCCGGCGCCCGTGTCCTCGCGGGGCTCGCGCAGGCGTTCGTCGGACAACCTGATGCGCAACCGCGACTCGTCGGTCGGGACCAGGAAGCCGCCGGCATAGCCGCCGAACTGGTGATAGTTCTCCGAGACGAAGCGCGAGAAATAACCGACCTCCCCATAGCCGCCGACCTCGAACCCGTGGGTGTCGCGGTCGGAGCTCATGTCGAGTGCGGCGCGCGCGGTGTGGACGAAATCGCCGCGCGCTTTCGAGGGGGTGCGCAGGACGTTGTCGTCGTAGTAGCTGCCCAGGGTCAACGAGGGATAGATCACCACGGTCGAGCTGGCGTCGCCGCGCGGCCGGTCCTTCGGGACCACGCCGATCGCGCGACCGAGGCCATCCACCAGATCGTTGAAATAGATCCCATCGGGATCGTAGTCGGGGCGCGGGCGCGACTGGACGGATTCGTCGCGCGCGGTCTGGGCGAACGCGCCGCCGTCACAGCCTGGCCAGAACATGCCGAGCCCCGCCAGGCTGAGCATGCCCAGCGCGAGCCGTCGGAACAGGATCAAGGGCGCCCCCGCGCGATGCACGTGCAACTCACACTACAATGGATTTATATTAAAAGTTATTTAGCGCCTTTGGTGTTTAACTGGGCGCCCTTTCCAGCCTGCCCGCGGCTTGGCCGAGCGACTCACATGATCAGCGCCCTGACGACGCTTGGCAATCCGGACATGTTTGCCACCGCGCTCGGACTCTTTGCCCTTTGGCTGTGGGTGCTCGGATTCTCCCGTACCACCGTCGCCCTGCTCGGCGGTCTCGCGATCGTGGCGCTGGCGACGATCGCCCTGAAGGCCATGGTCGCCACCCCGGGGAGCACTCTCTGGCCGGACGGAACCCTGATCAGCCAGTACTTCCCAAGCGGCCATGCCGCGCTCGCCACCGGCATCTACGGGTCCCTGTCCATTCTGCTGGCCGGCGGAAGCGGCGGTGCCTGGCGCTACGCCCCGGTGGGCGCACTGGCACTTTCGATTGCCATCGCAGCCGGGCGGGTGATCACCCGCATGCATCCGATCGGGGACGCGTTCTTCGGCGTCATTCTGGGACTCGCCTCGCCGATGACGACCTATGTCGGCATGATCCGCGAGTTGCGTCCGCTGCCCGGTGCATTCCACATCCTTCTGGTGTTCGCGGCCGCCCTCGCGACGGGCCTGATCCTGCCGATTCCAGTTCATGAATGGGTGCAGTGGTGACCAGCGACGCCGACGTGCGAAATGCGACGTTCAGCGTCGCGATCTGCACCGTCAATCGGCTGGCGCTCGTGCGCGAGACGATTGCCGCCACGCTCGCACAGCTGGGGGGCTTTGCACGCGGCCGGCTGGTCGTCGTCGACAACGGATCGACGGACGGGACGGTCGAGTATCTCGCCGCACTCGCCGCCGCCGACCAGCGCGTGGTGTTCGTGCGCGAGACGGAGCCCGGTCTCTATTTCGCGCGGGTCCGGGCGATCCGCGCGGCGGCCGGCGAATTCATCGTCTTCCTGGATGACGATGCGGTTCCGGACGACGGCTGGCTTTTCGGCATCCTGCGCCCGCTCGTGCGCGAGCCGGATGTGGGCGTATGCGGGTGCCTGGCACGCCCGCGCTGGCTCGCGCCGCGGCCAGACTGGTTCCCCGAGCGCTTCCTCGACGAATTCGCCGCCTTCCGCCCTCCCGGCCGCCGGCTCACCTGCACGTTCCCCAGCTACCCGCCCGGCCTCGGCCTGGCGGTTCGCCGGCACGCCTGCCTCGAGCTGTTCGCCCACCCAGCCCGTATGGCGGCGCCGCTCGGCCGCAAATCGACTGACGATACGAAGCCGATCTACTCGGGCGAGGACACGGATTTGTGCGAGATCTACGCCCGCAACGGCTTCCGGATCATCGTCGAGGACGGTCCGGGTGTCGCCCATGCCATCCACGGGAGCCGGCTCACACCGGACTGGTTCCGGCGCCGCTTCCGCTCCGAAGGACACGGCCGCATCTATCTGTGCCGCCGCTTCGGCCGGCCGGTGTTGTCCGGCCTCACCTGGAAGATGTTCGCCACTTGGCCGCTTCTCGCCCTGCTGCGGCTCGCGAGCCCGCTCCTCGGCGCGCAGCCGCGCATGCTTGTGATGGCGTACTACGAGAAATCGACCGGCGCCTGGCTCGAAGCCGTGGGCGGTCCGCGGGTCGAGCCGTGGCCGCTTCAGATCGAGGCGGACCGGGCCTAAAGACTCTCGTAGGTCGCGCGGATCGCCATGTCGAACGTGGCCGGCGCGAAGACCGTGCGGACGCGCAACGCGGCCTGTTCGCCCAGCCCCGCCGCACGCGGCATATTGAGGAGACAATCCGCGAGAGCCGACGCCAGCGCCTCCGGCTCCGCAGGCGGTACGAGCACGCCGCTGACGCCGTCCTCGATCAGCTCGGGAATGCCGCCGACGCGGCTCGCGACGATGGGCAAGCCTTGCATCGCGGCCTCCAGCAGCGACAGACCGAACCCTTCCATGAGGGACGGCGCCGCAAACACCCGCCAGCCTGCGAAGACGGCGTCGAGATCATCCCGCCAACCGAGCAACGTGACCGCGTGCGAGATGCCGAGACGCTTCGCTTCGGCCTCGAGCAGGGACGCGTCAGGCCCGTCGCCCGCGATCTCAAGCCGCGCCTGCGGAATGCGCGCCAGCACCGCGGGCATCGCGCGAACCAGATAAACGTAGCCTTTGATCGGAGTCAGGCGGGACAGCGCGCCGATGACGGGCGCGCGCCGGTCGAGCGCCGGCAAGGGCCCGTCAACCACCGGGACGATGGCGGGATAAATGACTTGCGGCGCGACATGTCCGTACACGAGCTTTGCCACGCTGTGTGACGTGGCGATCACCGCGTCCGCGAACCGGGCCGAATGCGGCACCGTACGGCCGTGCTCCATCTCCGATCCGTGGTCGTGGAAATGTGCGACGATGCGCCGCACCCCGGCGGCGCGGATCAGCCCGCGCAGATACTCGCTGCCGAAATGCTGATGCACGATGTCCGGCGCCACGCGCCGCAGATAGCGCCAGGCCCGGATATTGCCGCCGATGTTGCGCGCCCGCCCCCAATAAACGACGTCCGCCGGCACCCCGGCCTCGCGCAGCCGGCCGACCAACGGACCGTCGCCCGCCATGAAGACGGCCCGCGTCCGATACCCTCCAGCCGCGGCGGCACGCGCCGCCGCTATGGCGATGCGCGCAATGCCAACCGCTTCGCGCTCCGCCGTCGCGAGAACATGCAGGACCGTGCGCATCAGGCGTCCGGGCTGCGGCCAAGCATCCGCCGCACGACCGTCCGTGCGCGATTCCGCGGCCCCCAGCCGAGCCGCAGCTGGCACATGAATTCGAATCCCGGATAGGCGGGCAGGACGGCGGTGCGCCGCAACAGCCACGGATCGCTGGCTTGGGAGTTGATGCCGTCTGCGGTGCCATAGGCGACTGCGAACCGGCGGGCGACCCGCTCGTGCACGCGCCCGGTCACATGGCCATAGGGATAGGCAAAAGCGACAGGCGTCTCGCCGAGGAGCGCGACCAGATCGGCCTGGGCGCCGTCGATCTCGTGGGCGAGAGCTGCGTCGTCGAGGGCGGGCAGCGACCGATGAGTCCGGCCATGCACCCCGAACTCCAATCCGCGACGCGCCCAGTGACGGATCGAGGCGCCATCCATCAGCGGCCACGGTGCCGTGTCGCCGTCCCAATCGTTGCGCCCGCCGAGCTTGCCGGTCACGACAAAGGTCACGGCGGGGATCCGGAGCTTCTCCAGCACCGGAAACGCGTGCTCGACATTTTCCGCATATCCGTCGTCGAAGCTCACGACCACGGCACGGCCTGACAAGGTGCCGCGACCGCCCAGCCACGCGGCCACCTCCGCCTGACGCTGCGGCGCGAAACCGCCCTCGCGCAGCTTCGCCATCTGCCAGGCGAAGCGCTCCGGCGAAATCGTGAGATGGGCGAGCGGGCCCGCGGCGCGCGGCGCGACGCGGTGATACATGAGCACGGTCAGGCGGCTCACTAACGCTCCATGAGGATCTTGCGGATCCGTGACGGACTCAGCTGGCCCGGATGAATGTCGGCGAAGCGCACAAGATCATATCGCCATGCGGCTACGGCGCTCACCACGGCCGTCAGGCTCGTCACCAGGATCAGCACGCCGACCGCATCTGCTCGCGGGCGCAGATAGAAGGCGAGAGCGCAACCGGCCAGCGCTGCCGCGGCACCCCCCGCACAGATCCAGACGTAAAGGCCATATCGCCCATCCGCCAAAAGGGCATAGCCGAACACGGAGCCGACGACGACCGGGACGATGGTCAACGCCAGGACCGCGAAGACATTGGCCATGCCCGCGAAGTCAGGGCCAAGCAGCAGCGTCACGATCCATGGCGCGAACGCGACGAGTCCTGCGGCGACCGGAACGGTCGTCATGATTGCGTAGACGACGAGCGCCGCCGCGAGGCTGCTGCCAGCCGCGCGGTCGTGCGCGTACCGGTGCGCCAGCACGGGATGGAAGACCTGCAACGCCAGCTGATAGAGCGCGGTCACGGCCAGGATCAGACGCAGCGCCCCCGCCAGGTACCCTTGTCGCGCCGGTTCCAGCATTGCGCCGGCGACCAGCAGCGGCACGGACCACGTGGCGCCGGCGAAGAAACTGCCGATCCCGAATTGCAGGGCTTCGCGAATCCGCGCCCGCAACTGAAAGCTCCGGCGATACATCGTTCGGGCGAGGCCCGGAAGCGCCTGCCATTCGAACAACAGGCGGAACGCGAGCGCGGACGCGGCAATACCCACGGCCGCCTCGGCGGCCGGCACCACCCACGTCACGGGACGTACCGCCAGTGCCGCGGCCAGGCATCCGAGCAGAACGACGGAATGGAGGATGCGCACGACGGCATAAGCGGAAAAGCGGCGCAGGCCGCGGAATGCCCATACGCCATTGAGCGCCACCGCAATCGGCAGCAAGGCCTGGACCAAGACCTGGAGGCGTTCGCCCGAATCGTCCACGAACGCAACCAGCGCTCCCGCGACCATGGCCGCCGTGGACAGCAGCCCGATCGCAAGCTTGATCGCGGTCACGTCGATGAACGCCTCATCCGTGTGCATGCCCTGGGCGACCAGGCGGGCGCCCATGAGTTCGGGGGCGTATTGGACGAACGGGGCTGCCAGCTGGAACACGGCCCAAGCGACACCAACAATGCCGAGCCCTGCCGGACCGAGGACGCGCCCGAGCAGCGCGATCGTCAGGAGCTGAGCAAGACGCGCCGCCCCTTCGGCTACGCCGAGGGCGAGGAGATTTGCGCGGACCGTGCCGGCTTCAGGGTTTGGGGCGGGAGGGCTGAGACGCGACGACATCCAGGTCTTTCGAGCGCGACGGCTCTTTCTAGTCGCGGCCGGCACGATATACGCCGAGATTCTTTAAGGATGATCACCCGGCGATCTCACGAAGAAGTTAAAATTTTTAACAAAAACCTTCTTCAAAGCATGCACGACCTGCAAGAATCTGTAGTACAGCGACAATATGGTTAATTAACTTTTAAGAGATTTTCGATAAATGTCCCGCAAAGGTGCGGGTTGGCACCTCGCGCCCTGGATCAAGCAACTCTTAAGAGCTTTAGCTTAATTCAATTGATCTAGCTCAATGACCAAATCCGAGCCGGGCGCCATGGTGCACCGGCCGGAACGAACGATTCGGACCGGACATGCCCCCGAGCCTGCCTCCCACCCCGAGTGGTCCAACGCCACTCTTTGCTGATGCCGCGCGCGCGGCTCCCGTTCCCGCGCCCGTGAGCGCGCCGTATGTCGGCGGCGACCCGGCGCGCGAATATTTGCAATTCATCTTCGGCGTGCTCAGCCGTCGGCGCTGGTTCCTCCTCGCATTCGTTGCCGTGGTGGTCGGCATCGCGGCAGTCGTCGCAAACGAAATCAAGCCCCGCTACGCGGCCGAGACCCAGCTGGTGCTCCAGGGCGCCCCTGGCAGTTCGGCCGCGTCCGGCATCCAAGCCCTCCTCGGCGGCGGCTCCGACCTCGAAAACGACACCGAGGCCGCGATCCTCACCTCGCGCACTCTGGCCGACCGCGTCGTCGCCAAGCTCCAGTTGCAGACCATCCCGTTCTTCGCGGGCGCCGCAGCGCGTCCCTCGGAGGTGGAGAAGGCCGCCGGTTCGGCCCTGGACTGGCTGACCTCGTGGATTCCCGAGTCCTACCGGGACGCTCTGACGCCGACGCCGCCCGCAGAATCGGGCTCGACGCTGCTCAACGGCGTCTACGACATCTATTTCCGCAACCTGACGGTGACGAGCGGCGATCGCTCGCGCGTGATCACAATCCGCTTCGTGGCCGATAGTCCCACCCTCGCCGCAACGATCGCCAACACCCTCGCACAGACCTACATCGAGGACCAGGCGGAGCGCCGCAGCAAGAGCTCGACGCAAGAGACCTCGCTGCTCGACCAGCGCCTGGCAGAGCTGCGCCAGAACATCGAAGCGGCGCAAAAGCGCATCGAAGCTTTTCAAAGCAAGAACGGCGTCGTCGATGCCTCCGGCGTGACGGCATTGCAGCGCCAAGCCGCGGAGTACAGCCAGCAGCTCCTGGCGGCGCAATTGCGCCGTGCCGACCTCGAAACGCGGGCCAGGCAGCTCCAGCAGCTCGCCGCCGGCGGCGGCGCCGGAATGGCGGATTCTGCTGTCGCTCTCGAATCCCCGAACATCCAGCGGCTGCGCGACCAGGAAGCAGCCGTTACGCGCCAGATCGCCGACCTGTCCGCGCAATATCGCGATGACCATCCTCGCATGCAGCAGGCTCGCGCCGAGCTCAAGGACGTGCGCGCCAAGATCGCGGACGAAATGCGACGCCTTTTGGCCGCGGCCACGAACCAGGCCAAGCTGGCCCAGGAGCAGGAAGCCGTCCTCCAATCCAAGCTCGACGTCCTGAAGCGGCAGGTCGAAGAGCAGATGGCTGCCGACGGCAGCGTCCGGCTGCTCGAAGCCGACCTCAAGACGAATAGCGAGCTCTACGCGGCCCTCCTCGTCCGCTCGCAGGAGGCTTCGGCCGTGCAGCAAGGCCTCGGCACGTCGTCGATCCGCATCATCTCCCCGGCCGTTCCCGCCGACCGTCCGTTTTTCCCCAACAAGCCGATGCTGATCCTCGCCGCGGCCGCGGTCGGGACGATGATCGGCATCCTCCTCGCGTTCGTTCTCGAGCTGCTCGACGTCGGCTTCCGCACCCGCCAGCAGATCGAAGGCTTCACCGGGCTCGAGACGGTGGCGAGCATTCCGAAGCTCGCGGGTCTCGTTCGCGCGCGCCGCCTCAGCGACCTGCGGCACGTCCTACGCGAGCAGCCGGCGTTCGCCGAAGCGGTGCGCTACGTCCGCGTCAGTCTCTCCCTGGCCCCCGACGGCAAGACACCGGTGCGCCGGATCCTCGTCACTTCCTCCCTCCCCG
This sequence comes from Alphaproteobacteria bacterium, assembly GCA_035506575.1. Classification (GTDB taxonomy): domain Bacteria; phylum Pseudomonadota; class Alphaproteobacteria; order CACIAM-22H2; family CACIAM-22H2; genus DATJPD01. The sequence continues at coordinate 3,335 of DATJPD010000029.1, read as the reverse complement.
GCGAGGGCAAGACGTTCACGGCCCGGGCGCTGGCGGTCACCTTTGCCCTCGGCGGCAAGCGTGTCATCACGGTGGATTGCGATCTGCGCCAGAAGCCGCGCCGCTGGGCGCGCCAGACCGACACCGGCAAGCGCGCGGGACTCTCGGACTTCCTCGTCGGCCAAGCCGACATCGACGGCATCATAGGCATCGATCCGGCGACGGGGCTGCATCACATCGACTGCGGCGATACCCGGACCTTGGCCGACGCGCCGATCATGCTCGAATCACCCCAGATGCGGCAACTTCTGCGAACCCTGGCCGAACGATATGACATGGTGATCATCGACACGCCGCCGGTACGCCTGTTCCCCGACGCCCTGATCCTGCAACAGGACGTCGACAAGGTGCTCTTCCTCGTCCGCTGGGCCAAGACCCGCCGCGAGGTGGCGCTCGATGCGCTGAAGGGCCTCGTTCAATCCGGGTGCCTGGACCCCGTGGTGGGCCTGACCCTCGTCGACCCCAAACACGCTCAGCGCTTCGAATACACGGGCCGGCTGCCGCAGCGCTATTTCGACAAATACCCGGTCCACCGCGAGGTCGCCTGACCATGGCCGGCGGTGAAGAGCCGGCCCGGGCGGATCAGCCATGATCGCCGCGGCACAGCCCATGAGCTATGCCTCCGATGCAGCGCCAGCCGGCCGCTCGGCTGGTCTCGGCAAGGCGGCCACGCTCTCCGAACTTGGCTTCGGCGGCGTTCTGGTCGTGACGTACCTGGTCCTGACCCGTATCGGCCATCTCTATGCCGCGAAGATCGGCGTCCAGATCGGTCCGGTGCCGCTCTTCCTCACCGAAATGTTCATTCTCGCGATGGGCGCGGTGGCACTCGTGACGCGCTCGGCGCCGCTGGTCGTGTGGCTGGTCAGCGGCGGACTGGCGCGCGCGCCGGGATTCATGCTGTGGCTGCTGTTCGTCGTATCCCTGGTCTACACGGTCGCAGCATTCGGGGATTGGGGAATCCTGGCCGTCCGCGATTTCGCTATCTTCGGCTATGGCGTGATCTTCGCCCTCGTGTACATCGTCCTCGATACGCGCGAGAAGGCCGCCGCGGCGATGCGCTGGTTCACCTATTCCGGCATCGTTCTGGCACTCCTCTTGATCGCGGATACCGTCAGCGGCGCTCACATCCTCTTCCTTCCGGAGGTGCGCTTCGTGACGGCGGCGCAATTCGCCGCCACCTCCTATGGCGGCGGCGACGTCGGCGGCATCATCAGCTTCTCGCTGATCGCACTCCTGGCTTACGCGGCAGTCAGCAGCGAGCGCCGGCCGTTTCATCTGATCGCGGCGGCCGTGTGCTTTTTCGCGCTGATGATCACCCAGACGCGTGCGGCCGTCCTCGGCCTGGGCCTGGGCAGCCTCTACAGCCTGTTCGGCATGCGCACGACGCAGCGGCTGTCGTTCTTGGCGCTCGGGGCCGGGGCCGTCATAGCTTTTTTCGTCGTTCCGATCCTGCTTCCCGAGTCCGGGCTGGCGCATTCGATCGTGTCGTTCACGGCGGCCGTACAAGGCGGCATCGGCGTCCAGCACGACGAGAACGTGATCTTCAGGCTGTTGCGCTGGGACAGGGTGTTCGAGCTGTGGCGCGAGCACCCGATCTTCGGGGTCGGATTCGGCCAGCCGCTCGTCCCTAAATCGCTGATCACCGCCGACGAGAACGGCGCGTTCAACGCCGGCCTGCCGCATAACACCTATCTGACCGTGCTCGCGCGGCTGGGCCTGTTCGGCTTCGTCCTCATCATGGGTGCCTGGATCACCAGCGTCGTGCTCGCGACCAGGGCCATCCGCCGCCCCACTTTCGGCGGCGACGCGTTCGCCGCCGGGGCAGCGCTCATCGCCATGATGGGCTTCGCGACCTTCGTGCTGTTCCTCGAGCGGCCGATGCACAACGCAGCACTGTGGATCGTGGCGGCTATTGCCTGCCGCTTGGCGGGGCCGGACCGGCCCAGGCCGATCGCCGACCCCTCCCCTCCGCCGCCGCCTCGCGAGCCGCTGCACAATCCCATCGCGCACGCCCGGCGCATCGCGCAGGCGAAGGGATTCCAATGAAGCCGGTCTCGCGACGCCTGCTGGCGGATGCGCTGCGCCTGGCCGATCTGATCGCGATCGTCGCGGCGGGCGGCATCGCATTCCTGATCTACGTGGTTGGCGTTCTCGACGCGGCGTGGCTCAACTCGTATTACCTCACCGCAACGACGGTCGCGGGCGGCGTCTACGTCGCGATCGCGCAGGCGTTGCGCGCCTATCGTTACGAGCGCCTTGCCGACCTGAGCTACGTGACACAGCGCGCGTTGGCCGCCCTCGGAATCATGGCGGTGATCTGGCTGCTGGTCGGGTTTGCCACCCGGACGACCGAGTTCTGGTCGCGCGGGTGGACATTGCTCTGGCTCGCCACTTGCGCCTTGCATCTGGTTATGCTGCGCCTTGCTCTGTCGGTGGCCATCAGCCATTGGCGCGAGAAGCGCCGCTGGCAGGACCGCATCGTCCTCGTCGGCGCCACCGACATCGCCGAGCGTCTCGTCGAGGACATCCGCGAGCACGGAGCGGCGGATGCCGAGATCGTCGGCGTCTTCGACGAGCGCCAGGGACCGCGCCGGCCTGCCCTGGCCGGGTTGCCGATGATCGGCGACGTCGACGGGTTGGCCGAGTTCACCCGCACCCATCACGTGGATTGCGTCATCCTCGCTCTGCCTTGGTCGAGCGAGGAGCGGATCCTGCGCCTCAGCGAGAGGCTTGGGGTGATGCCGGTCGACATCAACCTGGCGTTTCCCACGCAATCGCTGCATCGCCGCTTTCGCAGTTGGGTGAGCGCCTATGGCGTGCCCTTGATGCAGATCGGCTCCAAGCCCCTGACCGACCGCCAGGTGTTGGTGAAGCGGCTCGAGGACCTTGTGCTGGGATGGCTGATCCTGGCCGCGATCTCGCCGATCCTGTTGATCACCGCGATTGCCATCAAGCTCGAATCCCCGGGGCCTGTCCTCTTCCGCCAGCCGCGCCACGGGTTCAACGACACGATTTTCAACATCTACAAGTTCCGCACCATGTACGTGGATCGCGCGGACCCGACGGGGCGGGCGCGCACGACCCGCAATGACCCGCGCGTCACGCGTATCGGGCGGTTCCTGCGCCGCTGGAGCATCGACGAGTTGCCGCAGCTCTTGAACGTGGTCAAAGGCGACATGTCGCTGATCGGACCGCGGCCGCATCCGGTCGGCATGCTGGCCGCCGATGCAGACTACCGGCAGGTCGTGGCCAACTATGCCGCGCGTCATCGCATGAAGCCCGGCATCACCGGCTGG
>DATJPD010000028.1:0-42685 GCA_035506575.1 Alphaproteobacteria bacterium | reverse complement strand
TCGGCCGCTCAGCGTCGGAATTCTCCCACGAGTTCGAGATGCGGCGACCACAGGAATTGGTCGATCGGGGTCAGGGAGATAAGGCGATAGCCGCCGCCGCCGAGCAGGCGCGCATCGCGCGCGAAGGTCGCAGGATCGCATGACACCGCGGCGACCACCGGAACCCGTGAGGCGGCGAGGGCCGCGGCCTGCGCCGCCGCGCCCTCGCGCGGCGGGTCGAACACGACCGCATCGAACGGGGCGAGCTCCTCGGGCGTGAGCGGCCGGCGGACCAGGTCGCGGGTCTCGGTCCGCACCTGCGCGCCGAGTCCGGCGCGCCTCGCTGCCGCTTCGAGCGCCTGGACCTGCGCGCGATCGCTGTCGACTGCGTACAGGTGGCGCTGCCTGTCGGCCAAGGTGAGCGCGATCGAGCCACACCCGGCGTAGAGATCGGCAACACGCCTGGCCCCGCGCGTGGCCGCGGTGACCGCTTCCTGGATCGCGCGCTCGCCGGCAAGGCTGGCCTGCAGGAAGGCAGCGGGTGGCAGGTCGACGGCGATCGCGCCGAAGATCGCCCGCAACGGCCGCCGCTGGATCATGATCTCGGGCGTGCCCGCCTTCGTGCGCCGCCAAGCCGCGCGTGCGAGATCGGCCGCCTCCGCGAAGGCCGCCAGGCGCTCGCGCGTGGCGCGGTCGGGCTCGCGGTTGCCCGTGAACACGAGTTCCGTCCCGCCGTCGGCCTGCGTGACCAGGATATCGACCGTCGGCGCGAACGCGCGGCCGACAAAGTCGCGCAACGCCGGCAGCAGGGCTTCGAGTTCGGGAACCAGAACCGGGCACGGACCGATCGCGACGAGGTCGTGGCTGGCGCGGGCGTGAAAGCCGAGGACCGTGCCGTGAGGCGTGATGGCGGCGGCAAACTCGGCGCGCCGGCGCCCACCCGGCGGCGTGCGCGCGAGCGGCTGCAGCAGCACGCCCGGGAAGCCCGCGCGGGCCAGCGCCTCCGTTGCCCGCGCGAGTTTCCAGGCGGCATAGCTCGTATCGTCGAGATGCTGCAAGGCGCAGCCGCCGCATTGTCCCGGCCCGAAATGGGGACAGGGCGGTGCCTGTCGATGCGGGCCGGTTCTGAGCCAGTCCACCACGCGGGCGCGGCCCTTGGCCTCCAGCTGTGCGCGCACGCGATCGCCCGGAACCGTATAGGGGACGAAGAGCCGTCCACCCTCATGGGCGGCAAGGCCGTCGCCTTGGGCGCCGATCGCATCGATGTCGAGCTCGACCACAGCACCGTTGTCGGGCGGTGCGGGTTTGTGACGCGTTCGTGCCATAGGCGCGAAGCTTAGTCAGAGACGGTCTGTGAGTCACCCGCGCGGGCGGGTCAGATCAGCTCGCGCGTTCGAGATCGCGCCACACGCTGTCGGCGATCGCCTGCAGGCGCGAGGCGTCCATGTTGCCGGCAAAGGCGTAGGCGTAGCCATTGTCGCGCCAATGCACGATGTTCACGTCGCCTTTGCGGGTGATCTGCTCCGGCTGGTACGGCTGGTCGGTGAACGCGATGACGAGCTCGACCAGCTCGCCCTTGTCGGACGAATAGAGGAATTGCGCCGCTGGCTTGTCATTGATGATCACCAGGCGGCCGCCCTGGGTGGTCAGCCCCTTGGAGGTCAGGTTCGGCACTTCGAGCTTGCGGTTCAGCTTGGCGCCGAACCACTTCTCGAGCTCCGGCACGTCCGAGGCGGTGAAATCGACGAGCAGCTTGTCCTTGTTGGCGAGCGAATTCTGGTAGACGTGATAATACGCCGCCACGTTGTCGAGCCAGCGGTTCGACGACGCGTTCTGCAGGCCGCCGCCGAGGCCGAGGTCGCCGAAGCCGAATTGCGGCCGCATCTCGCCGGCACCGTAGCCGATCACGAGGGCGGCGACGCTGGCCGCCGCGGCCCAGCCGATCGCCGATCGGCGCGGGAGCCACGAGGTGCTGCGCTTCAGCGGCACGACATTGTCGCCGCGGGTCGTGCCGGTGTCCGCCTTCGCCGAGGCGGCCGGGCCGCCCAGGGCGGCGATCAGGCGCTCGGGCACCGGCTCGTGCAGCACTTCGGCGAACGCGCCGCGCGCCATCATCGCACCGTCGCGCAGCTGCTGGACGCGCAGCATGAGGGCGGGATCGCCGGCCAGCGCCGTTTCGATCTCGCGCGCCGTCGCGGCGTCCATCTCGCCGTCCACGTAGGCCATCAGCATGACATCATCCACGCGGCTCATGCGTCACCCGACTTGCGTTCGTCAAACCGTATGATGTTCCCGCTGCCGGTTTCGCCCAGCGCCTTCGTCAGGCTGGTCCGCGCGCGGGCAAGGCGACTCATCACGGTCCCGATCGGAATCCCGAGCGAGTCCGCGGCCTCCTTGTAGGTTTGCCCTTCGACGCACACCAACATGATCACCAACCGTTGCTCCTCCGGCAGCTTCGCAATCACCCGCCGCACCGCGTCATAGGTCAGATGGGCTTCCATCTGCCTGATACCGTTGACCGACAGCTCGGGCTCCGCCGCCTCCGCGGCATCGATCCGGCCCTCGCCGGTCCGCACCTTCGCCGCCCGCCGTTCGTCCAACCAAATCGTCTGGACGATCCGGAACATCCAACTGTCGAGCCGCGTGCCTGGCGTCCACTGATCGATGCGCGCGATCGCGCGCTCGCACGCGGCCTGCACGAGGTCGTCGGCCTGGTCGGCAGCACCGGCCAAGCCGCGGGCAAAGCGCCGAAGACGCGGCAGCAGCGCCACCATCTCGGCCCGTACCCGTTCGTCGAGCGGCTGGCTCACGTGTGCTCCAGCCCTCGCCGCCCGTCGGCAAAACAACGGCTCGACAAGGCCCTTATTCCTCGGGCCCGGCTTTTATAAGCCATTTAGATCAATACCTTACGGTGATACCGAGGCGGCTGTGCCGCAATTGCCACAGTGTTTTAATGCGCTGTCCATCAAAGCTCAAATCGCGGGGAGACGCAAAGGGCGCATTCACTGGTTCGCGGGCGGCGCTTCGGCCGGAGGATGCTGGAATGCGTCGGGGATGTCGGGCGCCAGGTCGGGCTCCGACTCGCTGCGCCAGAAGACGACCTGCCACAGCGTGTGGTCGGCACCGACCACCTTGCGCAGGTAGACTTGCAGGTCGTCCCATGTATCGAGATCGCAGGCCGCCTGGTCGGCCGGGCAGGACCGGCGGTCCATCTCGATCAGGGTGTAGCCGGGCTTGTACCAGTCGAGGTCGCGCGTATCGTCGTTGACGTCCTCGGGGCGGATCACGCTGGTGCGCACCACCACGTAGTCGATCTGGATGCTGCCGGCGTTGTCGAGACGGCGCCCCGGCGGCACCGCACCCACCCGGCGACAGAGCGATTCATCGCCGCGCGCGAGGCATGCGAGCAAAGTCTCGGCGGCGCAGACTGGCGTCGTCGCCGTGCCGATGCAGGTGCTCGTGGCCCCCGAGGGCGTGATGTGGCCCGGCTTGTTGCGTGACGTCTGAGCAAGTGCCGCCGACGAGACCATTGCCAGCGCGCACAGAAGTGAAAGCAGCAACCCACGCATGACGAAATCTTAGCGCCGCGATGTGCCCAAAAAAAGAAACGCGTCCGGCCGAGTTCAGCCGAACGCGCTTCTCGAAGGACGCTAGGTCAGGCGGCTTCGCCGGCCTTCGGCTTCACCTTCACAAACGCCACGCCGCAATGCTCGGCGCAATAGGGCTTTCCGACCAGGGCGCGGTCGGTGCAGAAGTGGAAGTCCGGATCGCCGGGATGGCCGATCGGCCATTTGCAGATGTTGTTCGAGAGCTCGCCGGTCCAGCGCGGCGCTTGCGGGGCGGCGCGCGGCGTCGCGGTGCCGGGTGCCCCGCCGGTCTTGGCGCGCACCGGCCGGGGTGCTCCCGGCAGCTTGATGGCGGTGCGGAATACGGTCCGCGGGCCGGTCCGTTTGATCGGCGAGGGGCGCGCTGCCAGATGCAGGCGATGGGCCTTGCCAACCACGGCATTCTTGGAGATCCCGAGACGTTTGCCGATCTCGGATGTGGTTAAGCCTTCCCCCCACAACCGAGTGAGCTCGGTGATCTGCTCCGGGGTCCAATCCATCGCCATACACTCCCCTGGTTATCAACAGGTGTGGACAACAAATTGTGGATAACTAGAACCCACCCACAACGTATAGTGGCCTCGAGGGCAGGGGGAGTCAAGTTTCCTGTGCGGCGAATTTCTTTCAGCTCGATCGCTACCCCTTGCCCCCGACAGTCAACGATCGAGATCGACCGCTCATTCTCGAGCGGTGACGGGCTCTAACCCTGTGCCGTGCCGCACGAATGTCTGGGTAGCTCCCCGACTCTTAAGATTCATTGAATTTTATCTGTTTTTTATGTGACGCGGATCACTGCGGGGTTTCAGGCACCCGGCGATACTGCACGCATACGAAGGGGCCATGCGGCATGGGGCCGCGCCCGGTGGAGGGTTCGATGACGGAATTCACGCTTCACGGCGCGAGCGGGCGGTTCGAGGACAACTACGCCGACCTGCGCGAGGAAATCCGGCTGATGGCCGAGGCCGAACAGGAAGCCACGTCTCACGCGTCTGACGCACCGCGCCAATCGCTCTTGAGCCGCCTGTTCACCCGGCCGGCGAACCGCCTCGCCGCCTGAGGAGTGCGTCAGGCGCTGCCGGCCGGCTCGAGATCGCGGTGCTGTGGTTCTGGCATGCCGGCACCGGCCGTCCAGACATCAGCTCGATCAACCGTACGCGGGGAACGGGGGGAAGAGTTTGCGTCGGCCGCCGGCTGAGCCGGCCTGACGGCATCGCGCGAGGGAGTAGACAGTCGCGCCACCCGACACGTCATGGTGCGCCTCCAGCTTCCCCCTCGAGACGCACTCTGCGCCTGCGGACGCGGCGGCGGTATTCGGAGAACTACCCAATTTGCCGCAAGTAACTACCTAACGCGGCTCCGGCGGCGGTCAGCGCAGGAACAGGCCCATATGCTCGCGGATCTGCCGCTCGAGCTCGGCGTTCAGATCGTTCATCGTCGCCTCGACCAGATCGAACCACACCTTCTCGCGCTCGTTCACGGTGATGCCTTCCGGGACGGTCTGCGCTCGGGTCGCCGACGCGGTCGCCTGGGCATGGCCGAAATTGCCCGGGTCGGGCTGCACCACGATGCGGGCGGCGAACGACGTATCGTAGCGGTCCGACTGGTCGGTGGTGAACACGCCGCGCAGTCCCGGGGTCTTGGCGAGCTTCGTATCGATGACCTTCGCGTCCGTGATCACGAACTGTGCGGTATGGCCCGGCGTGCCGGTCGCGACGAGCCGATCGGCCGCCCAGCGGCGCATCGCCTTTTCGGGCAGCACCGGCATGTCCTGCTCGATATTGGGCGGTGCAAACGGCGATTTATATTCGGTGACGATGCTGATCTGCGATACGTCGAGCCGGATCTTTCCGAGATGCGCGTAGGTCAGCTCGGGAAATCTGTTCTGCGGCGGCGGCGTCGCACAGCCGGTGATATCCGCGGCCGCAAGGGCGGCGAGCGATGCAGCACCGCCCAGCCAGCGGCGCCGGCTGATGGGCCGGGGGCTCATGAGTTTGTGGCTGATGAGTTCAGATACGTGCACGGGGTCTCCTGGCGAATCGCCTCATCGGATGACGGGCAGAGTCTGCGCGAAGCGGCGGCAAGCTTTCAAGCGCGCTTCAGTGCTGGGTGCGCAACGCCGCCAGATCGCTCGAGTCGAAGATGTGCATGCGGTTGCAGAACTCGCAGCGCACCTCGACGCGATCGTCGATCTTGAGCGTGTCGAGCTCGTCGGGCGGCAGCATGCGCAACACGTTCTCGACCCGCTCGCGCGAGCAGCGGCAGGCGTGGGTCATCTCGTGCGGCCGGAAGATGCGCACACCCTCGGCGAGATACAGACGGTCGACCAATTGCCAGGCGAGCAGGTTGGGGTCCACGAGTTCGGCCGAGGTGGCGCTTGACGCCAGCATCAGCGCCCGCCGCCAGCTTTCCTCGGCATCCTCGAGTGTTGCGTCGAGCGGCGTCTCGAGGTCGCGGCCTTCGGCCGAGCCTTGCGCGCCTTCGGGGGGCAGGCGCTGCAGCATGAGGGCGCCGGCGCGCCAGCGTTGGGTGCCGTCGCCCGCCGGATAGGCTGCAGCCGCCACCTTGAGGCCCGCCTGGAACTGCTCCGACTGGCGGAAATAGTGATGCGCGCATTCGGCAAGCGTGCTGCCGGTGAGCTCGACGATGCCCTGGTAGCGCTCGGTGTGCGAGCCCTGGTCGACGGTGAAGGCGAGATGCCCGGCGCCGAACAGCCGCGGCACCGACGGCCGCTCGAGGCCGAGCGCGGCCACCGCCGTCTCGTCGAACTGGGCATAGCCGCGCAAGGCGCCCTCGGTGGTCACGTCGGCCACCATCAGGCGCACCGGCCCGTCACCTTTGATCTGCATGGTGAACACGCCCTCGTATTTGAGCGCGATCGCGAGTGCGGCCGCGATGGCCACCATCTCGGCAAGCGTGGTCGCGACCGGAGCGGGATAATCGTGCTGGCGCAGGATCTGGTCGACGGCCGGGCCGAGCCGCACCAGCCGGCCTTGCAGGCCCGACGGTGCGATCTGGAACGGCAGGACGATGTCGTCGCTCGGAATGTCGAGGGCGTTCATGGACGTCTCATGCTGCGTGCGAGTGCCGGCGCCGCCGCGAGGCGAGGCGCCGAAATCCCCACGCTCAGATGGCGGTACGGAAGCGAAAACTCAAGCCCTGGCAACCGCTAGCGCTGCTCCCACAGGGGCAGCGACGGGTTGTCGTGCAGGGGCGCCATGCACCAGGCGAGAATGCCCTTCTGAACGTGCAGGCGGTTCTCGGCCTCGTCCCAGACGATCGATTGCGGTCCGTCGATGACCGGCGCAGTCACTTCTTCCCCCCGATGGGCGGGCAGGCAGTGCATGAACACCGCATCGGCCCGCGCGCGCGCCATCAGCCGCTCATCGACGCGGAAGGGGGCCAGGAGGTTGTGGCGGCGCTCGCGCGAGGTCTTGCCACGGCCGTTGGCGCCGGGGTCGTTCATCGTGTCGACGTCGTCGGCCATCGACACCCAGGTGTCGGTCACCACGCAATGCGCGCCCTCGACCGCTTCCTCGGGCCGGGTGGTGACGCTGACGCGCGCCCCCTCCTTCTTCGCCCAGGAGAGCAGATCGCGCGGCGGCTGCAGCTCGTCCGGGCAGGCCAGGCGCAGGTCGAAGTCGAAGCGCGCCGCCGCCTGGATCCACGAGCCGGCCATGTTGTTGCCGTCGCCCGACCACGCCACCACCTTGCCGGCGATAGGACCGCGGTGCTCCTCGAACGTCATCACGTCAGCCATGACCTGGCACGGATGCGTGCGGTCGGTCAGGCCGTTGATCACCGGCACCGTCGCGTGGCGCGCGAGCTCCAGGAGATTGTCGACCTTGTGCGTGCGCAGCATGATCGCATCGCAATAGCGCGACAGGACGCGCGCGGTGTCGGCCACGGTCTCGCCGCGGCCGAGCTGGGTGTCGAGATGCGTGAGGATCACGGCGTCGCCGCCGAGCTGGCGGATGCCGACCTCGAACGACACCCGCGTGCGGGTCGAGGGCTTCTCGAAGATCATCGCCAGGGTCTTGCCGGCGAGCGGGCGCGGATCGCCGTTCGGCGGCAGGCGGCGCTTGAACGCCATGCCGAGCGTCAGGATGCGCCGCAGGGTCGCCGTATCGAACCGGTCGATGTCGAGGAAGTGCTTGGGTGCCATGATGTCATCCGGCTTTCGCCGCCGCCTGCGGCTTGGCGGCCGACTTGCGCAGGTCCTGGCACGCCGCCTCGATGATCTGCGTGGCTTCGCTCACATGCTCCGCCTCGATGATGAGCGGCGGCAGGAGGCGGATGACGTTGTCGCCGGCAACCGCACCCAGGAGGCCGCGCCCGCGCCACGCCGCCGCGACGTCGGAGTTGAGCGCCTTGCACTTGAGGCCGAGCAGGAGCCCTTGGCCGCGCACGTCCTCGAAGATGTCGCTGTTCTTCTCGACCAGCATGGCGAGCTGCTGGCGCAGGTGGCTCGCCACCTTCTGCACCTTGTCCATGAAGTCCGGAGCCAGCATCAGGTCGAGCACCGCGTTGCCGACCGCGGTCGAGAGCGGATTGCCGCCGAAGGTCGATCCGTGCGTGCCCGGCGCCATGCCCGACGCCGCCTTGGCGGTGCACAGGCAAGCGCCGATCGGCACCCCGTTGGCGAGCGCCTTGGCGATGGTGGCGATGTCCGGCGTCACTCCGAACCACTCGTGCGACAGGAACTTGCCGGTGCGGCCGAGCCCGGTCTGGATTTCATCGAGGATCAGCAGCAGGCTATGCTCGTCGCACAGCGCGCGCAGGCCCTCGAGGAACTGCCGCGTGGCGGCGCGGATGCCGCCTTCGCCCTGGATCGTCTCGATCAGGATGCCGGCGGTCTGCGGGCCGATCGCCGCTTCCACCGCCTTGAGGTCGCCGAACGGCACCTGGTCGAAGCCGTCGACCTTGGGCGCAAAGCCCTCGAGATATTTCTCCTGCCCGGTCGCGGCGAGCGCGGCCAGGGTGCGCCCGTGGAAGGCGCCTTCGAAGGTGATGATGCGATAGCGGTCGGGATGGCCGTTCGCGTACTGATAGCGGCGCGTCACCTTGATGGCGCACTCGTTGGCTTCCGCCCCCGAATTGCCGAAGAAGACGGTGTCGGCGAACGTGGCGGCGACGAGGCGCTCGGCCAGCCTCTCCTGCCCGGGGATCCGGAACAGATTGGAGGTGTGCCACATCTTGTGCGCCTGGGCTTCCAGCGCCTTCACGAGATAGGGGTGCGCGTGGCCGAATGCGGTGACCGCGAGGCCGCAGGCGAAGTCGAGGTAACGTCGGCCGTCGACCGCATACAGGTAGACCCCCTCGCCCTTCTCGAAGGCGAGATCGGTCCGTCTATAGGTCGGCATGACGGCCGGGATAACCCCGGATTTCGCGGCGCCCACAGCTATCTCCTTGTTTCAAAAACAAATCTTCCCAGCGTCGGAGGCCACCATGGCCGCCAATCAGCAGGAAGCGGGCAATATTGGCCGCAAGCCGGAGGTTGTCAACGCAACCTCGATGATGGCCGCCGGTCAGGCCCGCAGTTTATAGCCGGTGCGGAACATCCAGTGGCAGAGCGCGAACAGCGCGACGTTCGCGACCACGAGCACCGCGATGCCCAGCGGCAGGCTCGCCTCGGCGCGGTCGATGAAGCCGTAGCGGAAGCCGTCGATCATGTAGAAGAAGGGATCCCACAGCGCCAGCGCGTGCCAGGGCTGCGGCAGCCGGTCGATGGTGTAGAACGTGCCGGACAGAAAGGCGAGCGGCGACACGACGAAATTGGTCACCGCCTGCACGTGGTCGACCTTCTCGCCCCACACGGCACCTGCAACACCGACCTGCGACAACAGGAGCGATGCCGCCAACGCGTAGAAGATCACGTAGCCCGGGTGGGCGATATCGATCGGCACGAAGAGCAGAAGGGCCACGCCCACCGACAGGCCGACGACCAGCCCGCGGATCACTCCACCGGAGGCAAAGCCCAGGGTCAGTTCGGTGGCGGACAAAGGCGGCATCAAAGAATCCACGATGCTGCCCTGGATCTTGGCGATCATCAGCGATGACGAGGTGTTGGCGAACGCGTTCTGCACCATCGCCATCATGATCAGCCCGGGCGCCAGGAAGGTGGCGTACGGGACGCCGGCGATCATTTGCACCGACCCGCGCAGGGAGAGCGCGAAAATCGCCAGCATCAGGAGGGTCGTCACGGCCGGCGCCAGGATGGTCTGGCTGTAGACCTTGAGGAAGCGGCGCGTCTCGCGCGCGATCAGCGTCCACAAGCCCAGCCAGTTGACGGGCCCGTAGCCGCGCGGCGTCGGCGTCAGCGCAGTGCGTGTCGGCGGATGAGGTAACGAATCCGGCATGTGCGGCGACGATAGGCCGGTCCTTGGGCTGCCACAAGCCAGGCGATACACTCCCCGAATGCCGCGTCGCTCACCGCCGCCCGCCGTCACGCCGGCCGCTCTCGAGGCTGCCGCACTCCATTACCTGGAACGGTATGCGAGCTCGGTGGCCAATCTGCGGCGCGTCCTGATGCGCCGCGTCGAGCGCGCGGCCCGGGCCGGTGCCATCGAGCGCGAGGAAGGCCGGACGCGGGTCGCCGCCGTGGTCGAGCGGCTGCGCGCCCGGCGGCTGGTCGACGACGCCGCGTACGCCGACGGCCGCGCCCGTTCGCTCAGCCGCGCCGGCCGTTCGCGTGCCGCGATCGCGCAGCGCCTCGCGGCCAAGGGCGTGGAGGCCGGGGCGGTCGAGGCGGCACTCTCCTCGCTCGCCGAGGCCGGAGAGACGGACCTGCGGGCGGCCTTGCGCTTTGCCAAGCGCCGGCGCCTGGGGCCCTTCCGCCCGCCCAAGGAGCGCGCGGAGCGGCGCGAGCGCGACCTCGCCGCCCTCGGCCGCGCCGGATTCTCCTACGAGGTGGCGCGCTTGGTCGTCGATGCGCCCACCGTGGCGGCGCTCGAGCGCGCCGCCACCGGAGCCTGAGTCGCGGTGTCCGGCGCGCTGTCCGCTGCCTGCAACAAGTCGAGGCGCGGGACCTCGGCAACGTGCACCGTGCGTTGCGGGAAGGGAATTACGATGCCTTCGCGGTCGAAGGCGATCTTGATGCGGCGGTTGAAGGCCCGCTGCACGTTCCATTGTTCGATCGGCGGCTGGATTTTGAAGCGGACCTTTATGACGACGGCGGAGTCTTCGAACTTGTCGACTCCGGCGACCTCGAGATCCCCCAGAATGGCGGGTCCGACCTTGGGATCGGCGCGGAGCGCCGCGCCTTCGGCCTTGAGGACGTCGATTACCCGGTCGACGTCCGCGCCGTAGTCGACGCCGACGTCGAAAACGGCGAATGCGAAGTCGCGGGTCATGTTGGTGACGGTGACGATCTGGCTGAACGGGATCGTGTGGACATAGCCCGAGTAGTCGCGCAGGCGCACCATCCGCATCGAGATCGCCTCGATGACGCCCGACTTTCCGCCAATCTCGACGACGTCGCCTACGGTGAACGAGTCCTCGAGGATGATCGCCACGCCCTCGATGAGGTTCTTGATCATGGTCTGAGCGCCAAGACCGACCGCGAGGCCGACGACGCCGGCGCCCGCGAGCAGCGGCGCGATGTTGATCCCCACCTCCGAAAGGATCACCAGCCCGACGACGGCGGCGAGCGCGATGAGCAGGACGCGTTGCACGAGCGTGATGATCGTCCGGCCGCGTGCGCTCCGCCGGCCCGAGTCCGGCCCGAAGGCGGTTGCCGCATAGCGCTCGAGAAGCGCGTTGAGCGTCTCCCAGACCGCCACTGCGATCAGCGTGAAGACGATGATCGAGACGGCGCTTCTCGCCACGCGTTGGCCCAGCGGCGTATCGAACCAGGCGAACGATTCGAGACCCCAGGCGTTGAGGATGACCAGGGCCGCGAAGCCGTAGACGAGCACGATGGCGGCGATCGTGAAGATCTGCAGATAGCTGTTCGCACGCGCCTCCAGCGTCGGAAAGCGTTGGCGGATGTCGCCGGTGATCCGAAAAATTTCGTCGATTCCGCGGCGGATGAGCCGGACAGCAATGCGGCTGAAGACGACGGCGAATATGGTCACCATCGTCGCGCGGAAGACGAAGATGAATCCTTGGTTCGGGCGGGCCAGCCAGACGACGAAGATGCTGGCGATGTAGACGATTGCTCCGATATGCCAATAGGCGGCGGCGAAGTGGCGCAGGCCCGAGCGGCGCAAGCCATCGGAGGACTCGATCGCAGCGGCCACGGCCGTCCGATTCTGCAGAATCAGAACGGTCAGGAGAAGCGTCACCGTGAAGCCGAGCAGCTTGAGCAAAAAACCGAAGCTCGCCGCCGGTACGCCGACCAGCAACGCGGCCGATGCCAGGAAGTACCCGTAGACGGCGAGGCCGGTGATCCGTCCTCCCCAGATCTGGAGGTAGGCCGCGGTTTCATCGCCGAGCGGGACGACGCGCAGCGCGGAACTGCGCGGCGACAGGATCGCGCCTAGGATCACCAGGACGACACGCGCCAGAACATGCGCGTTGATCAGCGCAAGCGTCACGAGCCGGGCCGGCCGGCTGGGTTGGCTCAACGTGAGCTCGCCGAACGCGACGGCGACGAACACCGCAATCGGCACCGCGGCGACCAGGGCGGACAGCAGCGCCAGAGGCGCGCGCGTCCAGCCGCCTCGGGTCGCGCGGTGCTCGATCCAGAACCGGCCGCCGCGCGTCGCGCGGACCACGGCGTATTCGGCCGCCCAGCCGACGCCGAGCGCCATCAGGACCTTGCTCAGGATTTCGAAGAGACGGTCCCGGGTGGCCGGATCGCCGAGCGTCTGGCGCAGCCAGTCGTAGAGTCGCGGCGCGTCGGTGATGAAATCGGACGCGCGGAGCAATGCCTCGCCCCCGGCGACAATGCTGTCGGAGAGCTGCTCCAGGAGATAGGACGCGATGCGGTCCGGGACCGGCTCCTGCGCCGGGGCGGCCATGCTGTGTTGCGCGTTCACGAAGGCCTGGAGCTGGTCGGTGAATTTCTGCCGCGCCACCGGGTCTTGCAGCGTCTTCAGAAGGTTCTCGGCGTCCTGTGGCGAGATATGGGCCGAAGGCGCCGTCGGTGCCGCAGCAGGGGCCGCAGTTTGCGCGCGCGCCGCTACGGCGAGAGTGCACGCAATGACGAGCAACGCCACAAGCAGGCCTGCGAACCGTCCGCGCTCAGCGATCACGGCCGCACCTCCGCGGTTTCGGGAAGACGGATCCAACCGGAGCCCTGGTGCCCGAAATTGAACCGCGCGGGATGCAGAATCTCGGCGAGGATCTCCAGCGATTCCGCGACGCGCGGCCCGGGGCGGTTGAAATACTGGTTGCCATCGCACAGGAAGATGCGGCGGTCGCGCACCGCCTGCAAGCCGCCCCATTCCGCGCGGCGGGTGAGTGCGGGAAGCTCTCTGCGGGTCCGCGCGATGTCGAACCCGCACGGCAGCACCAGGATCACGTCGGGATCCGCCGCCGCAAGCTCCTCGAGGCTCATCCAGGGCGAATGCCGGCCGGCGGCGCCGAACAGGTTTTCGCCGCCGGCCATCGCCACGAGTTCCGGTACCCAGTTGCCGGCCGCCATCAGCGGGTCGATCCACTCGAGGCACGCCACGCGCGGCCGCGCGTCGAGCCGTGCCGTTTCCGTCGCGATCGCCTCCATACGCGCGCGCAGATTTTCCACGAGGGCGGCGCCGTGCCGCGGACGTCCGAGTGCCGCCGCCACGCGTTCGATGTCGGCGAAAATGTCGGCGAGCGCATTCGGTGCCAGCGAGACGAGGCGCGGGCGCGCACCCGTCCAGGCCGCAAGTGCCGCCTCGACGTCGGCCGGCGTCACCGCGCAGACCTCGCATTGCGTCTGGGTGACGACCAGGTCAGGCGCCACGGCCCGTAGCCCCTCGCCGTCGACGCGGTAGATCGATAGGGCCCGCGACAGAAGCGCCTTGACCTCGCGATCGATGGCCCCGCTCGGCTGGTTCGTGTCGATTTGCGCCGCCGTCACGACCGGGAGATGCGCGATCTCCGGCGGGAAATCGCATTCGTGGCTGCGCGCCACCAGCAGGTCCGCGGCGCCGAGGGCGGCCACGATCTCCGTGGCGCTGGCGAGCAGCGAGGCGACGCGCGGATGAGCCATGGCCCGGTCTAGCGCGGATTTACGTGGTATTGAAGATGTTTTGGAAGTTTGACAGACCACCGCGGCGGTCGCCATATAACGGCGGCGCGCATGCGGCGCGCCCCAGGACGGTTTTTGTGCGGGAGGACAGAGAGATGCAGCGGTCGGGATGGATGTCAGCGTTCGTGGGCGTCGCCGTGGCGGCGCTGGTTGCCGGCGCGGCGGCGCAGGCCAAGGACCTCGAAAAAGTGTCGATCGGCGCCTTGGCGCTGTCGTCCTCGGGAGCCGTCTTCCTGGCCAAGGATAAGAACTACTTCCGCGACGAAGGGCTCGACGTCGATATCAGGATCTTCACCGCCGCCCAGCAGGTCCCGGTCGCCGTCACCTCGGGCGACGTCACCCTCGGCGTCACCGGCCTGACCGCCGGCTTCTACAATCTCGCCGGCCGCGGCGCGCTCAAGATCATCGCCGCCCAGAGCCGCGAGGAGCCGGGGTTCGAGCTGGTCTCCTACATGGTGACCAACAAGGCTTACGCGGCGGGCTTCACGAGCCTCAAGGATTTCGCCGGCAAGCGCGTCGCCACGACGACCACCGGCTCGACCTTCCATTACTCGCTCGGCCTTCTGGCCAAGAAGTACGGGTTCGACATCAAGAGCGTGACCTTGGTGGCACTGCAGTCGCTGCCCAACATGGCGGCCGCGTTCAAGGGCGAGACGGTGGACGCGACCCTGGCCCCGGTGACCACGACGCGGGCGCTCGAAGCGGCCGGCGCCGGGCACATCCTCGGCTGGGTCGGCGACGAGACGCCCTGGCAGCTGGGCGCGCTCTTCACCAGCCCGGCGATGATCGAGAAGCACAGGGATACGCTCGTGCGATTCGTGCGCGCCTACCAGAAGGGCGCGCTCGCCTATCATGTCGCCTTCAACGCGCGCGACAAGGGCAAGGAGGTCCGCGGGCCCGGCTATGACGAGGCGATCGAGATCCTCTCGAAAGAGCTGAAGCAGCCGCCCGACCTCGTGAAGATCGGGCTTCCTTATGTCGACCCCGACGCGCGCCTCGACGTGGGCGACATCTACAATCAGGTGGCGTTCTGGCAGAGCCAGGGCCTCGTCGACAAGACGGTGAGTGCGAAGGCGATCCTCGACCTGAGCTTCGTCAAAGGCCACTTCAACCTGCCGCACTGAGGCCGGACCCGATCGTGGAACTCGTCGTCGAGGGGGTGACGCATCGCTACGGCGATCTGACGGTGCTCGAACGCATCGATCTCGTCGTCCGCGAAGGCGAGATCCTGGCGCTGATCGGCCCGTCGGGCTGCGGCAAGTCGACCCTGCTCGGCATCATGGGGGGAATCCTCAAGCCCGAGGCCGGCCGCGTGCTGGTGCGCGGCACGGCTCCCACGGGCTCGCTCAACCCGCTCACCTACATCTTTCAGGACTTCGCGCTTCTGCCGTGGCGCACGGTCGAGGGCAATGTGGCGCTGGCGCTCGAGCACCACGCCCTGTCGGCCGCCGAGAAAGAGGCGCGCGTGGCCGACGTGCTGGCGCGCACCGGGCTCTCCGAGTTCCGGGCCGCGTTTCCCAAGCAGCTCTCGGGCGGCATGCGCCAGCGGGTCGGCATCGCGAGAGCGCTGGCCGTGCGGCCTGCGGTGCTGCTGATGGACGAGCCGCTCTCGGCCCTCGATGCGCAGACGCGCGAGCTCCTGATGGACGATTTCCTGGCACTCTGGCTGCGCGACCGTACCACCGCCGTCTACGTGACGCACAACCTCGCCGAGGCGCTGCGCCTGGCCGACCGCATCGCGGTCCTGTCGCGCCGGCCCGGGCGCCTGCGCGAGGTGGTTTCCGTCGATCTGCCGCAGGCCGAGCGCACGAGTCCGGCGGCACAGGCCCGGCTTGCCGAGCTGCACGACCGCCTGTGGGCGCTCATCAAGGCCGAGGCGCAGGTCGCGGACCGCGAGGTTTTACAGGTGGCGGCAGATGGCTGACGTGCCGCACCAGGGTGCAGCCGGGCCCACGCGGCCGATCGCGTTCCGCGGCGGCGGGTTCGTGCTGACGCCGCAGCCCGCCGCGGCGTTCCTTGCGTTCGTCGTCGTGATCGGCGGTTGGCAGATCGCCTCGACCGTCGGAGTGATCAGCCCGATTTTCCTGCCGTCGCCGGCCAGCATCGTGACGGCACTCTACGACCTGGCCGCCTCGGGCGTGCTGTGGGTGCATATCGCAGTCTCGCTGCGGCGCATCGTGGTGGGCTGGACCGTCGGCACGGCCTGCGGCCTGGGTGCGGGACTGGCGATCGGCATCTGGTCGCTGTCGCGCGCCGTTGGCCTGCCGCTGGTCTCGGCGCTGTTCCCGATCCCCAAGATCGCGCTCCTGCCGCTCCTCATCCTGTGGCTCGGCATCGGCGAGGCCTCCAAGATCACGACGATCGCGCTCGGCGTCTTCTTCCCCACCGCGATCGCCACGTTCAGCGCCATCGATGCGGTGCCGCGGAACCTGATCCGCATGGGGCAGAGCTTCAACGTTCCGCCGGTGGCGATCCTGCGCAAGATCGTGCTGCCGGGCGCCTTGCCGGGAATCCTCTCCGGGTTCCGCATCACCGCATCCATTTCGCTGATCCTGCTGGTGTCGGCGGAAATGATCGGCGCCGAGCACGGCATCGGCGCCTTCATCCTGCAGGCCGGCAATTTGATGCAGACCGACCAGCTCCTGGCCGGCGTCGTGATCCTGTCGCTGCTCGGCCTGCTGATCGGCACGGCGCTGAGCCGGCTCGAGAAATGGCTCCTGCGATGGCGCTGAAGACCGACACGCGGACCTATCGCCGCGCCACGGGTGCGTCACCCCGGCTTCAGGTGGACATCGCCGTGCTCGGATCGGGCATCGCCGGTGTATCCGCCGCCTTGGAGGCGGCACGCCTGGGCCGCAAGGTGGCGCTCATCGATGCCGCTCCGCAGCTCGGCGGCGAGTCCGTGGGCTCGATGATCGGGACGTTCTGCGGCCTTTATGACAACGGCACCGCACCGCGCCAGGTCACGCACGGCATCGCGGACGAGATCCTGTGCGACCTGCGCGCGGCGGGCGATGCCTTCGACATCACGGGGCGGCGCCGCACCATCATCGTGCAATATCGCGTCGCGGCGCTGCAGCGCTGGATCGAGGAGGCGGTGCGCCGCAGCTCCATCGAGCTGGTGCTGGGGGCGGCCCTCACGGCGGTGACGCGCACCGAGCGGCGGATCACGGCCCTCGAGCTTGCGACCCGCTATGGGCCGCTCGAGGTCGCGGCGGCGGGCTTCGTCGACGCCTCGGGTGACGCGGCGCTCGCGTGGACCGCGGGGCTCACGGTGCGCGAGCCAACGAAGGCAGTCTACGGCAGCCTCGTCTTCACGCTCGAAGGGGTGGACATGCCGCTCCTGGCTGCGTTCGACCGCGCCGAGCTCTTCCGCCGCCTGGCCGAGAAGGGTGCCGCGCACGGCCTGACGCGCGTGGACGGGTTCGTGTTCGCGCCGCCCGAGAGCGGGGAGGTGCTGGTCAACATGACGCATCTCGAGATGCCGCTGGACCCGCTCAAGATGAGCCGCGCCGTGCTGGACGGCCGCGCGCAAGCCGACCGCCTGGTCGACTTCCTGCGCGCCGAGTTTCCGCTCCTCTTTGCGCACGCGCGCGTGCGCGCCTACGGCCTGCCCGGCGCCCGCCAGACGCGCGGCATCGTCGGCGCCTACCAGCTGCGCGCCGACGACGTGCGCGCCGGGACGAAATTCGACGACGCTGTCGCGCGTTGCTCGTGGCCGATCGAGTTGCACGATGACGTGCAGAACGTCCACTGGGAAGAGTTCGGCGACGGCCACATGCACACCGTGCCGTATCGATCCCTGGCGCACGCCGAGGCCGACAACCTCCTCGCGGCCGGACGCTGCATCGACGCCGACCCGCTGGCACTCTCATCGGTGCGGGTGATGGGCCCGTGCATCGCGATGGGGGCCGCGGCCGCGCACGCGCTCGATCTCGCCGGCGCCGGGTCGGTGCACCAGATCGACATGGCGGCGCTGCGGGCGCGGCTGAAGGCGAATCTCGAAGGCTAAAGCGCCATCCCTCAACGTCATGGCCGGGTTTATCTCGGCCATCCACGTCGGCGCGCCAAGGGCAATCGCATGCACTCACGGCGCGACGTGGATGCCCGGAACAAGTCCGGGCATGACGGAATAAAAGAGTGCGCTATAGTCGGTTCAAGCGAGGGAGACGACATGGCGGACGACGACGGCATCGCGGGGCCGGTGAAGCAGAAGCTGGTCGAGACCAAGCAGAAATGGGCGGCCGAAGGCCGGCTGCTCACCGGGCGGACGGCCGATCCGGGAGCCCAGCGCCTGCCGCCCGGCCAGCGCGAGGTGAAGAACTGGCCGGTGCTAGATCTCGGCGTGCAGCCGGACGTCCCGACGCAGCAATGGAAGCTCGCGGTGGACGGCATGGTCGCGAACCCGGTCACCTGGACCTGGGCCGATTTCATGGCGCAGCCGCAGGCGCGCCGCAGGACCGACATCCACTGCGTCACCGCGTGGTCGCGCTTCGACAATCTGTGGGACGGCGTGTCGGCGCAGCATCTCCTGTCGATCGTCCAGCCGAAGCCCGAGGCGAAGTTCGTCGTCCAGCATTCCTACGACGGCTACACGACCAACGTGCCGATCGAGCTGTTCGCCGACGAGGACACGTTGCTCGCGCGCAGCTGGGAGGGCAAGCCGATCAGCCGCGAGCACGGCGGGCCGGTGCGGCTCGTGCTGCCGAAGCTGTATCTCTGGAAGAGTGCGAAGTGGCTCAAGCGGCTCGAGTTCATCAACCGCGACCGGCCCGGCTACTGGGAGGTGCGCGGCTATCACAACCACGCCGACCCGTGGCTCGAGCAGCGCTACAGCTGAGGGGACCGGCGTGGCGAACGATTGGAGGCTGTGGATGCTCAGGCGACGATCGCTGCTGCGGGCGTTTCTGGCCGTGGGTGGGACCTTGACCGCGCTGCAGCGGCTGGTGTCACCGGCCAAGGGCGAGGTGTTTGCCAAGGACCGGCCAAGGAGGACCAGCATGACCGCGCATGAGTTCACCTTCACCTCGATCGACGGGCCGGCCTTGCCGATGAAGGCGTGGACGGGGCGGCCGGTGCTGGTGGTGAACACCGCCTCCTTCTGCGGCTACACGCCGCAATACGCCACGCTCGAGAAGCTGTGGGAGGCGTACAAGGACAAGGGCTTCGTTCTGCTCGGCGTGCCGTCGAACGATTTCGGCCAGCAGGAGCCGGGCACCGCCTCGGAGATCAAGGCGTTCTGCGAGACTTACGACGTCTCCTTCCCGCTGTCGCGCAAGGAGAAGGTGATCGGCGCGGAGGCGCACCCGTTCTACCGCTGGATCGCAAGCGAGCTCGGCGAGGGCGGTGCCCCGCGCTGGAACTTCCATAAGTACCTGGTGGGGCCGGACGGCCTGCTCGCCGGTGCCTGGCCGTCGGCGGTCGAGCCGACCGACAAGGACATCACCCAGGCGATCGACGCCGCCTTGAAGGCGACGAGCTAGGCCGCCGTTCCCGGCGTGAAGCCGTAGGAGCGGCGGAACATCTCGTAGATGTGCTCCTGCGAGGTGCAGGTCGCGAATTTGCGCGGGAACTGTTCGGTGACGCAGCCCGGGATCGGCTCGATGACCGCATCCGGGCGCGGATCGTTGAACGAGGCGATCGAGTAGCGGTCGCGGCCGCTGAGGTTGTTCTTCACGCGGTGCATGTTCGCGTTGTAGATGCCGTTGGACCAGCGCGCCATGAGGTCGCCGAGATTGATCACGAACGTGCCCGGGATGGGCGTCGCTTCGATCCACTCGCCGTCCGCATTCCGCACCTCGAGGCCGCCGCAATCGTCCTGCGCCAGGATGGTGACGCCGCCCCAGTCGGTGTGCGCGCCGGCGCCGATCTGGTTGAACGCGGCGGCGACGGGTTGCGGCGGATATTTCAAGAGCCGCGTCGAGGCCGCGGCCATCTCGAAATGCGGCGCGAACCAGTCCCGCGGCAGGTCGAGCGAGCGCGCCAGCAGCTGCAGGATGTGGGAGCACAGCCCGGTCATGGCGGCGCGATAGGCAATCATGTGCGCGCGGAAGCCCGGGAGCGTCGCCGGCCACTGCACATGGCCGAACGAGCGGATGCGCTTCTGCGCCCACGGATGGTCATCCGGCAGGTCGCGGCCCATGGTGAAGCTCTCCTTCAGGTCCGGGGGCGCTTTCTCCGCATCGCCCTGGCTGTCAAGCTGCTGCAGCCCCGCGTCATAGCCCGAGGCGGTCGGCGAATTCTTCATATTGAGCGCCAGCTTCTCGGGCGCCGGCAGGTCGAAGAAGCGCTTGGACCAGGCGAATGTCTGGGCAATGAACTCCGCGGGAATGCCGTGATGGGAGACGTAGAAGAAGCCCATCTCGCGGCAGGCCCGGTGAATGTCCTGCGCCGTCGCGTCGAACGCCTCCGGATCGTCCAGAAAGCTCTCCGCCAGGTCGATGACGGGAATGTAGCGGGGCGCTTTGGGGGGCGTGTAGATGTGCACGGGGGTCCTCCCTGGACGCCCCGAAAATGCAACGGCTGTGCCAGCCGTGCAACCGGCGAATGAGCCTAACGGTTCTCGCGAATGAAGCTGCGGATCTTCGGCAGGATGTCGGAGCGCCAGCGCCGGCCGTTGAAGATGCCGAAATGCCCGACACCCTTCTGGAGGTGGTGGTAGCGCTTGTCGGCCGGAATCGCCGCGCACAGATCGTGCGCCGCCACGGTCTGGCCGGGACCCGAGATGTCGTCGAGCTCGCCCTCCACGGTCATGAGGGCCGTCTCGCGGATGGCCCGCGGCTCGACGGCACCGCCGCGCGAGGTCATCGTGCCGTTGGGCAGCGCGTGGTCGTGGAAGGCAACCTTGATGGTCTGCAGGAAGAACTCGGCCGGCAGGTCCATGACCGCGAGATACTCGTCATAGAAGCGCCGGTGGGCCTCGGCGCTTTCGCCGTCGCCGCGCACCAGGTGCTGGAAATGCTTCAGCGCCGAGCCGAGATGCCGGTCGGCGTTCATCGCCATGAAGCTCGTCAGCTGCAGGAACCCCGGATAGACGCGGCGCAGGAAGCCCGGATAGGTCGCGGGCACGGTCGAGATGCAGGCGCGCTCGAACCAATCGAGCGAGTGCTCCTTGGCGTGCCGGTTGACGCGCGT
Organism: Alphaproteobacteria bacterium; assembly: GCA_035506575.1. GTDB lineage: Bacteria > Pseudomonadota > Alphaproteobacteria > CACIAM-22H2 > CACIAM-22H2 > DATJPD01. Next base: position 21,793 of record DATJPD010000028.1, on the reverse strand, counting down.
GGGATTTACGCGCGTGTCGATCGGCCCGCCCATGAGGATCATCGAGGCAGGGGCCGCGGGATGGTTGTCCGCGGCCATGATCGACACCGCGGCCAGGACCGGCACCGAAGGCTGGCACACCGCGATCACGTGCACGTCGGGTCCCAGGTGCTCGATGAACCCGATGAGGAGGTCGATGTAATCGTCGAGGTCGAACGAGCCCTGGTCGAGCGGCACGTTGGCCGCGTTCTGCCAGTCGGTGATGTAGACGTCGTGCTCGGGCAGCAGCCCGGCCACGGTGTCGCGCAGCAAGGTTGCGTAGTGGCCGGACATCGGGGCCACGACCAGGACGCGCGGATCGCTGCGCGGCACGTCGCGGCGGAAATGCAGGAGATCGCAGAACGGCCGCTCGAGCACGGTCGTGAGCTGCACGCCCACCTCGCCGCCGTCGGTCCAGGTCGAGTGGAGGCGCCACTCGGGCTTGCCGTAGCGACGCGTCGAACGTTCGAACAGCTCGGCACCCGCGGCAACCGCGCGGCCCAGTCGCGTGTAGGCGACCGGCAGCATGGGGTGGCTGAAGACCTGTTGGAGCGTTTCCGCCGTCAGGCGCCAGGGTGCAAGGGCCGCACGCTGGAAATCGTATAACTGGTAGAGGGGGAGGCCGTTGAACACTAGCGGCAGTATGCCCTTAAATTCGGCAAAAGCAATTCAAACGTTTGCAGCGACCCGGTCGATCAAATGGACGAACGAGCCCAGCACGGTTCCACTCCTCAGCCCCGTCGTGGCCAATCGGTGGCCGGTCGCGGTTGCGGTTGCGAACAGCGGCTCGCCCGGGCCTTCGTCGACCACCGTGGCGTAGTGGAACTCGTGGCCGCGAAAGCCTTGGCCCGTCCGACCGAGCGGCCCGGCCGAGACGAGCGTCGCCTCGCGATAGCCGAGGTGCAGCTTGCGCTCCGCGAACGAGGTGACGAGCGGCAGGAGCCCGGCCATCGCATGCCGCTTCCCGCTCGCATCGATGAGGCCGGCGCCGAGCGTCATATAGCCGCCGCACTCGCCATAGATCGTGACCCGGTCGGCCGCGGCGCGGCGCAGGGCCGCGAGCATCGTGCGGCTCGCAGCGAGCCTGCCCGCGTGCAGCTCCGGATAGCCCCCCGGCAGATAGATCGCATCGGCATTGGTCGCCGGCGCCTCATCGAGGAGCGGCGAGAAGAACGTGAGCTCCGCACCCGCGCGCCGCCAGCCGTCGAGCACCCAGGGATAGGCGAAGACGAAGGCGTCGTCGCGCGCCACGGCGATGCGCTGCCCGAGCGGCGGCAGAGAATCGCCCGCCGTATCGCCCGCCGGCGCTCTGCGGGCGGGTCGCGCCGTCTGACGGAGCGCCTCGAGATCGAGGCCAGCCTCGATGAGCTCCGCCGCGCGGGCGATCGCGCGTTCGAGCTCCGGCTGTTCGCCTGCGGGCACGAGCCCGAGATGCCGTTCCGGCCATTTGATCCCGGGTGCCGCGGGCAGCCCGCCGAGCACGGGCAGGTCGGGCATATTTGCCCGCATCGCGTCGCGCAGGATGTGCAGGTGTGCCGCACTGCCGATCCGGTTGAACGCGACTCCTGCGAAGCTGAGTCCCGCGCGCGCCAGCGCTGGCGGCGGATGGACGAAGCCGTGCGCCAGGGCCGCCGCCGAGGCCGCGCTGCCGCGCGCATCGACGATCAGCACGACCGGCCATCCGGTGAGGGCCGCGAGTGCCGCCGTGGAGCCGGTGCCCGCCGCGTCGACTCCGTCATAAAGCCCCATGACGCCTTCGCACACCACGAGCTCCGCGGCCGTGCCGACGCGCTCGAGCAAGGCCGCGAGGGTGGCGGGCCGCATCGCCCACGGGTCGAGATTGACCGAGAGCGCGGCACCGGCGGCGAGGTGAAATCCGGGATCGATGTAATCGGGGCCAGCCTTCGCCGCCGCGACGCGCACGCCTCGCTTGCGAAAGGCGCGCAGCACGCCGGCCGTGATCGTGGTCTTGCCGCTGCCCGAGCTTGGCGCGGCGATGATCAGCCCCCCGCCCGTCACACCGGCACGTCAGCTGTTGGGCGAGAGATGGGTGCGGATCGCCGCCACGACCTTGTCGGCGGGTGTCTCGTGCGTGAAGTGGCCGACGAAGTGGCCGTTCGCATCCATCATGTACAGGATCGCCGAGTGGTCGACCGAGTAGTTGGGGTTGGTCGCGTGGTCGGCGCCGAGCTTGTAATAGACGCGATATTCCTTGGCCACGGCTGCGATGTCCTGCTCCGAGCCGGTCAGGCCGACGATCTTCGGCGAGAAATGGTCGACATAGCCGCGCAGCTGCGCCGGCGTGTCGCGCGTCGGATCGACCGTGATGAAGATCGGCTGCACCTTGGCGGCGTCGGGCCCCAGCTTGTCGAGCACGTCGGCGAAGAGCTGCAGGCCCAGCGGGCAGATATCGGGGCAGAACGTGTAGCCGAACTCGACCAGCATGACCTTGCCGCGGAAATCCTGGTCGGTCCGCACCTTGCCGTCCTGATCGGTGAGGCGGAACGGACCGCCGATTCCGGGGTCGACGAAGCTGCTTTGCCGGACAGGCGAATTGTCCGGGCCGACGAGGAAATGCGCGCCGACGCCGACCGCCACGCCGGCCACCACGGCGAGACCGATCGCCACCAGACGCAGGCGTGTCAGACCGAACGGCATACCCTATGAACCTCGTTCGCGTGTAAAAAATTCCGCAGCGGCGCCGGCCTACTTCGCAGGGCCTTGATCGGTCCGCTGGCGATTCCAGCCCTGGCCTTCCATGCAGTGGCGATACATGTCGCCCGTCGCCGACGACCCGCGCTCGCGTTCCATGCCGCCGCCGCCGGATTGCAGCTGCGAATCCACGAAGCTGTAATGCTCGGACTCGGCCGCGCAATCGCGCTGTGCGGCGCGCAATTCATCAGGGCCGGCACCATTTTTGACCCATGCCGTGTTTGGGGCAGAGCACGCAACGAGCCCCGCCACTGCAAAGAGGCTCAGCAAAGACGAACAAGACGGCATTTTCATGGCGGGCTCCGGCGGGGCGAAGGCGGCCCGCGAACAATCGTTGGGGTGCCATCATATATCGCCGGCCCCTTGCTTCAAATCCGGGGGCGGCTTCAAACCGAGCGGGTCCGCGCTCAAGCGGCGGCCGGCGAGGGCTCCCAGCCAATCAAGCCCGGCGCGCAGGCGCACGATCGGCCCGACGGCAACGAGTGCCGGCGGCTCAAGACGCGCCGCGGCGACGTCGGCGGCCGCCCGGCCGAGGGTGGTCTCGACGACACGCTGCTGGTCGGTGGCGGCCCGGCTCACGACGGCGACCGGCTCGTCCGGCGCCCGCCCGGCGGCGATCAGCCGCTCGGCAATCGCCCCCAGATGTTGGGTCGCCATGTAGAAGACCAGCGCCGGCGACCCGCGGGCGAGGGCCGTCCAGTCGAGCCCGTCGGGAATGTCACCCGCGACACCGTGGCCGGTCACGAACGTCACGACTTGGTTCGTATCGCGGTGCGTGACCGGGATCCCGGCATAGGCGAGCCCGCCGATACCGCTGGTGATTCCGGGCACGATGCGGAAGGGCACGCCGGCCGCGACCAGCGCCAGGGCTTCCTCGCCGCCGCGCCCGAAGACGAGCGGATCGCCACCCTTGAGCCGCAGCACGCGGCGCCGCGCGCGGGCATGGCCGACGAGCCGGGCGGAGATGTCGGGCTGAGTCGGCGAGGGCTTGCCGCCGCGCTTGCCGGCATATTCGAGCGCGGCACCGGGCCGCGCGAGCCTGACGATGCGTTCGTCGACCAGCGCATCGTACACCACCACGTCGGCCTGGCGCAGGGCGTGATAGCCCAGGAGTGACAGCAGGCCCGGGTCGCCCGGCCCCGCACCCACCAGCCACACCCAGCCGGGCTCCAGGTCGGGCAGCGGAATCGGCAGTTCTTCCATGCGGAGCGGGAGACTAGCCGATGCGCCGGGCCGATACGATGGTGTAAGAAGTAGTCATTACGGTTCACGGAGGACGACGTGGCGGGCGGGACGGTGATGCGGGTCGGGCTGGCGGGGCTGGGCGCTGTCGGCATGGTGGTGGCGCGGCGGCTGGAGGCGGGCATTCCCGGCCTGACGCTGGCCGCGGTTTCGGTGCGTGACACGGACAAGGCCAAGCGCGCCCTGCCGCGAATCGGCGACGGCATCGCGGTGACCGAGCCCGGCGGCCTTGCCGCATTGTGCGACGTGGTGGTGGAGGGGCTGCCGCCGGCGCTGTTCCTCGTGGTCGCCGAGCCGGCGATCGCGGCGGGCCGCATCTTCATGCCGCTCAGCATCGGCCAGCTGCTCGTCCATCCGCATCTGATGGATCGCGCGCGCGAGACCGGGGCGCGGATCCTGGCGCCGACCGGAGCCCTGATCGGCCTCGATGCCGTGCGCGCCGCCGCGGAAGGCGAAATCCGCGAGGTCAAGATGATCAGCCGCAAGCCGCCCGCCGGGCTCGAAGGAGCCCCCTATCTGGTCGAGCGCGGCATCACGCTCAAGGGACTGAATGCGCCCCGCAAGGTGTTCGAGGGCACCGCGCGCGAGGGCGCACGCGGGTTCCCGGCGAACTTCAACGTGGCGGCGGCGCTCAGCCTCGCCGGCATCGGGCCCGACCGCACCAAGCTCGAGATCTGGGCCGACCCCACGATCGACCGCAACACGCACCGCATCGAGGTCGACGCGGACAGTGCCCGGTTTTCGATGCAGATCGAGAACGTGCCGTCGGAAAATCCGCGCACCGGGAGGATCACAGCACTGAGCGTGGTGGCGGCCCTGCGCGGGCTCGTGTCCGAGCTGCGCGTCGGCACGTGAATGCGGCCCGGCTTCGTCGATGAGCGGCGCTGATCGCGAGTCAGACGAGGCGGCCCTCTACCCCGAGCCGTCCGCCGACGCTCGCGAGCTCCGCAAGGGATGGACGACCGGTGCCTGTGCCGCGGCTGCGAGCCGCGCGGCCGCGGAGGCCCTGCTCACCGGAAGATTTCCCGACCCGGTGACGATCACCCTGCCGCGCGGCCAGACGCCGAGCTTTGCCTTGGCACGTCGCGAGCGCACCCGGATTTCGGCGACCGCGGGCGTGGTGAAGGACGCGGGCGATGATCCCGACGTCACTCACGGGGCCCTTGTTCTCTCGACCGTCGAGCGCGGGGCGCCCGGGAGCGGGGTGGTGTTCCGCGCCGGGGAAGGTGTGGGCACGGTGACGCGAGCCGGGCTGCTGTTGGCGGTGGGCGAGCCCGCGATCAACCCGGCGCCGCGCGCCCAGATCCGTGCCGCGCTTGCCGATGCGGTGCGCGCGGCCGGAGGCGACGGGTCAGCGCTCGACTTCACCGTGACGATCGCCATCCCGGGCGGGGCGAAGCTCGCCGAGCGGACGTTGAATGCAAGGCTCGGCATCGTGGGCGGCCTGTCGGTGCTGGGGACCAGCGGCATCGTCGTTCCCTACTCGTGCGCGGCCTGGATCCATTCGATCCATCGCGGCATCGACGTGGCGCGCGCGGCCGGCCTCACGCACGTCGCCGCGTCGACCGGCTCGACCTCCGAAGCGGCGGTGAAGGCGCTGTATGCGCTGGAGGATATCGCGCTGATCGACATGGGCGACTTCGCCGGCGGCACGCTCAAATATCTGCGCAACCATCCGATGCCGCGCCTCACCATCGCGGGCGGGTTCGGAAAGCTCGCGAAGCTCGCGGCGGGCGAGCTCGACCTTCATTCCGGACGCTCGCAGGTCGACGTCGCCTCGCTGGCGGCCTTGCTCGAAGACCTGGGTGCCCCTCCGGACACGGTGAGCCGTGCCGGTGCGGCGGGCTCAGCCGGTGAAGTGTTGCACCTGTCGGCCGGGGCGGGGGTGAAGCTCGCCGATGCGGTGGCCGAGCGCGCCCGCGCCACGGCTCTCGCGACCTTGGCCGGCGGCATCGCGGTCGACGTGCTGGTGTTCGACCGCCACGGCGCCCTGATCGGCCGCGCCGGTCCATGAGCGGGCGCCGCCGCCGGCCGCGCGTCCTCATCCTCGGCGGCACGACCGAGGCGCGTGAGCTGGCCGGGCTCGCGGCGGAGCGCTGGGGTTCGCGGATCGACCTGGTCACCTCGCTCGCCGGGCGCACGGCGGCGCCGGCGCGCGTGGCCGGCCGGGTGCGCCGCGGCGGCTTCGGTGGTGCGGCGGGTCTGGCCGAGTTCCTGCGGCGGGAGAAGATCGACTATCTCATCGACGCGACGCACCCGTTCGCCGCGCGCATTTCGCGCCACGCCGCGGACGCGGCGGCTGCCGCCGACGTGGCGCGCCTCACCCTCACGCGGCCGCCATGGCGGCCCGGCAGCGGCGATCGCTGGATCGAGGTCGACGACGCGGCGGCGGCGGCGGCCCAGCTTCCGGCGCTCGGCCGGCGGGTGTGGCTCACCGTCGGCAGCGGCGATTTCGCCGCGTTCGCCGGGCTGAAAGGCATCTGGTTCCTGGTCCGCCGCATCGATCCCCCGGCAGCGCCCCTGCCGCTGCGCGATCACACGCTGATCCTCGGTCGCGGTCCGTTTGTCGTCGCGGCCGAGCGCGCGCTCCTGGCCGAGCACCGCATCGAGGTTCTGGTCTGTCGGGCCAGCGGCGGCGCGGCCACCGGCGCCAAGCTCGAAGCGGCGCGTACAGCACGGCTGCCCGTGGTCATGATCCGCCGGCCGGCCGCGACGGCCGGTCCCGCCGTCGGATCGCCGCGGGCGGCACTGGCGTGGCTGACGCGCCGGATCACCGCTTGACGGACGCAGAGTGCCGTCGCGTAATACGCGGCGTTTTGGCGCAGGAGAGTCCGAGATGCAGCACCGGAACATGAGCCGTCGCTCGTTCATTGCCGCCGGCTGCGCGGCCGTCGCGGTCATGGCAGTCGTCCGCCCGAGGTTGGGCCAGGCCGACATCGATGTGAACTTCGTCAGTCAGGTGCCGCTGACGATCGCGGCCGCCAAAGGCGATGTCCAGAAGGTCCACGATCTGATCATCTCCGGCACGTCGCCGAACCTGACCGATGGCAGCGGCACCGTGCGTCCCGCGATCGGCTGGGCGGCGCTCGAGGGGCACACGGATGTTGTCGAGGAGCTGCTCAAGGCGCCGCGCATTCAGCCCAATTACAAGGACAAGGACGGAAACACGGCCCTGATCCTGGCCGCCCAGCGCGGCCATGCCGACACGGTCGAAGCTCTCATCCGCGCCAAGGTGAACCTGAACGTCGACAACAAGGACGGTATGACGGCCCTCATCCTCGCGGCGCAAAACGGCTTTGCCCGCTGCGTGCAGCTCCTGGTGAAGGCGGGCGCCGATACGACGATTCAGGACCGCACCGGGCGGACGGCGCTCGACTGGGCGAAGGACAACAACCGCCAGGACGTGATCAACGTGTTGCGCCGCTCGTCCCCGAAGTCCTGACCGGGGGGCGGGCTTTGCCTGGCGGCTTCGGCCGCAGGACATGCGTGTGGTCCGGCGCGTAGAGCCGGCTGTCGGTGAAGTCGAGATCGTGCCGTTCGGCGAGCGCTCGGCCGACCAGGATCAACGCGGTGCGCGTCAGCTTCTCCGCTTTGACCGTGTTGCGGATGTCGGCGAGCGTGCCGCGCAGGATCTTCTGATCCGGCCAGCTGACCCGCCAGGCGACGACCACAGGGCAGTCGGCGCCGTAGACGGGTGCCAGCTCGCGCACCACGGCCGCGAGGTTGTTGATCGACAGATGGATGGCGAGCGTGGCGCGGCTCTGCGCCAGGGTCGCCAGCTCTTCGCCGGGCGGCATCGATGAGGCGCGCACGGCGGTGCGGGTCAGGATCACGGTCTGGCAGACGTCGGGCAAGGTGAACTCGCAGCGAAGTGCCGCAGCTGCGGCCGCGAACGCCGGCACGCCCGGGGTGATCTCGTACGGGATCGCGAGCGCGTCCAGCCGCCGCATCTGCTCGGCGATGGCGCCATAAAGCGACGGGTCGCCCGAGTGCAGGCGCGCGACGTCGGCGCCCCTGTGATGCGCCGCCGCCATCTCGCCGATGATCTCGTCGAGCGTCATCGCGGCCGTGTCGATCACGCGCGCCCCTTTCCGCGCATGCGCGAGGAGAGCTTTGGGCACGAGGGAGCCGGCATAAAGCACGACGCGGGCGCGGCGCAGCAGCGCCTGGCCGCGCACCGTGATCAGGTCCGCAGCCCCCGGCCCGGCGCCGATGAAGTGCACCGTCACGTGCCGCTCCCGCCGCCCGGCTTGGTGCCGTAGCCGCGCGGCGTGTAGACGCGGATCTCGTCTCCAAGCTGGACCAGACGCGTCTCGGTGCTGCCGATCAGAACCACGGTCAGCATGTCGACCTGGTCCAGCCAGTCGCCCGCCAGGGTCTCGATCTCGATCGCCTCGCCCTCGCGCGCCAGGTTGCGCGCCAGCACCACCGGCGTATCCGGCTTGCGGTGGGCGAGCAGGATGTCGCGCGCGCGGGCGAGGAGGTCGCGCCGCTGCGTCGAAGCCGGATTGTAGAGGGCAACGACAAAGTCCCCTTGCGCCGCCGCGGCAAGCCGGCGCTCGATGGCGGGGCGCGCCGTCAGCAGGTCGGACAGCGAGATTGCGCAGAAATCGTGGCCCAGCGGGGCGCCGGCCCGGGCCGCGGCGGCGAGCAGCGCCGAGACGCCGGGATGGACGCGCACGTCGAGCCTGCGCCACGCCGGGTTCTCGCCCCGGTCGATCAGCTCGAACGCGAGGGCCGCGAGGCCGTACACGCCGGCATCGCCCGAGGAGACCAGCGCCACGTTGCGCCCTGTCGCGGCGAGGTCGAGAGCGATGCGCACGCGCGCGGATTCCTCGCCGAGCCGGCTTTCGTGCAAGGCCTTGCCGCCGGTGAGATCGCGCACGAGATCGAGATAAAGCGCATACCCCACCACGTCCTCGGCGTCGCGGATCGCCGCCTCGGCACGTGGCGTGCGGAACGCCGCGTCGCCCGGGCCGATGCCGACGATCGACAGGCGCCCGCGCGCCCGCCCCACGTTTTCCGCGTCGATGTTGCCCGCGGCGCGCGCGATCGCGCACGTCGCGCGCGCCGACTTGACCTTGGGCACGACGAGCCGGCCGCCGGTGCCGGTCGCCGCGAGCGCGGCCGCCTCGGCCACGCCAGCGACGCCCACGGCGCGCTCGACCGCCGCCGACGGCGTCTTCAGCCGCGGGGTTTCGGCCGCCAGAGTCTCGGCCGCGAAGAAGCGCAACGGCACGCCGAGCGTCTCGGCCACCTCGTGCATTGCGGTCTCGTCTTCCTTGAGGTCGAGGGTCGCGAGGCAGGCGACGGCGCGTGGCGACAGATCGTGGCTCTTGAGCGTGTCGCGGATGAGCGCTTCGAGCTCGGCCGCCGCGATCCCGCGCTCGCTGCCGATGCCGATGGCGAGGGTCGGCGGGTGGAGGACCAGGGTCGCATCGTCGCCGCCGACATCGAAGTCCGTCACGACGATCGAGACCGGAGCCGCGGCCGCGAAGGTGTGCCGGCGCGTCAGCCAGCCCGCATCGCCGGCCTCGACCTTGAGCGAGACGGGCTCTCCGGCCAGGAGCGTCGCGGTGACGGTTTTCGCGGCCTTGGGATTGCCGACGCGCCAGCCGCGCGGCGGCGCGTCGAGGGCGAGGCCGAGCGACACGTCGCCCGCGGTGGTCACCGCGGCCGTGATCCCGAGCGCGTCCGCGATGGCGCGCGCCAGCTCGTTGGCACCGTGATGGCCGCCGAGCAGCGGGACGACGGCGCGTCCGTCCTCCGCCACCGCGAGCACCGGTGGTTCGCGCGTCTTATCGGAGAGGTGCTGCGCCAGAACGCGGATCAGGATGCCGGCGGCGCAGATGCCGATGATCGGGGTTCCGGCGGCGAAGAGCTCGCGGAGATGGGCGGCCGTGTCGACGAACTCCACGTCGGCGCCGAACACGCGCGGGTCGAGGCCGTGCACCCTCGACCCGGGCAGCGCCGCATGGATACGGCGTGCGAGGTCCGCACCCGTCTGCGTGAGGGCGACGATGGCAGGGCCGGTCATCCTTCGACCCCGCTGCGCCGTGCGATCACGAGCGAGAAATAAGGCACCGTGGCGGGGTCCACGTCGGCCAAGGCGGGGGCCTGCTCGTTCGGCATGCTGGCATGTTCGATGTAGCGCGCGGTGGCCGCAAGTCCCATGCGCGCCAGGAGCGTGCGCAGCCGCGCAAAATGCCGGCCGAGCTTCACGAACACGATCGCGTCGGCGTCGCCGATGCGCCGCTCGATCTCGGGATCGGGCAGCGAGGCGGGAATCACCGCGAGCGTCTCGTATTGCGCGACCAGAGGCTCGCCGAGTGCTGCGGCGCCGGCCGACACGGAGGTGACCCCCGGGACCACGACCACGCGATGCTGCGCGGCGAGCCGCGCGAACAGATACATGAACGAGCCGTAGAAGAACGGGTCGCCCAGGCACAGCACCGCGACATCGCGGCTGGCGCCGAGGTGACCCGCGATGTCCGCCGCCGCGCGGGCGTAGACCTCCTGTGCCGGGAAGCGGTCGGCGAGCAACGGCATGCGGATCGGAATCTCGACCTGACCGCCCGGGAGATGGCACGCGGCGATCTGCCGCGCGAGGCTGTCGCCGGCCTCGGGGGCCGGATAGGCGAGGACCGGGCAGCTGCGCAGCAGGCGCAGGCCCTTGAGCGTGATCAGCTCCGGATCGCCCGGGCCGACGCCGATTCCGTACAAGGTGCCCCGGTCAGCCATGCGACTTCCGGAGCGTCCATTGCGTGACCGGCATCAGCGCGCGCCAGCCCTGGAAGGGTCCCACCGGGGCGGCGCGCGAGATCGCCAGCCGCACGAGATCGCCGCCATGCCGGCCGCGCCAGGTGACGAGGGCCGCCTCGCTTTCGAGCGTGACGGCATTGGCGACCAGACGTCCGCCCGGCTTCAGGGCGGACAGGCAGGTCTCGACCACCTGCGGCGCCGACAGGCCGCCGCCGATGAACACGGCGTCCGGGTCCGGCAATCCTGCGAGCGCTGCCGGCGCCTCGCCCGCCACGACGCGCAAGCCCGGCACGCCGAGCGCTGCCGCGTTGCGCGCGATGTAGTCGCGCCGCGCGTCGTCGCGCTCGATCGCAATGGCGGCCGCGCGGTCCGCCGCGCGCATCCATTCGATACCGATGGACCCGCAGCCCGCACCGACATCCCACAGCGTCTGCCCGGGCAGGGGCGTGAGGGCTGCGATCGTGGCCGCGCGCACCTCGCGCTTGGTGAGCTGTCCGTCATGCACGAACGCCTCGTCGGGAAGCCCGGGCGTGCGCGGAAAGACCATGGCCTTGGGACCCGGCCGGCAGACGATCGCGAGCGTGTTGAGGTCGGCGCCCGGCGGATGCGCCCACGCCGCGGCCGTGCCGTCGAGCCGGCGCTCAGACGCGCCGCCGAGATGCTCGAGGACCGTGAGCTCGCTGGGCCCCCAGCCGGTCGCGGCGAGATGGCGCGCGACCGCCTCGGGCGTGCGGCCGTTCTCCGACAAGGCGAGCACGCGCGCACCGGGCGTGAGATGCAGCGCCAGCGTGTCGAGAGGCCGGCCGTGCAGCGAGATCGCCGCGACCTCCGCCAGCGGCCAGCCCAGGCGCGCCGCCGCCAGGCTGAACGCGCCCGTGTGCGGCAGGATCATCATCTCCGCGGGTGCGAAGTGCCTGGCGAGTGTGGCGCCGATGCCGAACCACATCGGATCGCCGCTGGCCAGCACCACCACGCGCCGGCCGCGGCGCTTTTCGATCTCCGGCAGGCTCGCCTCGAGCGGGCTTGCCCAGCGCAGGCGCTCGGCGGAGGACGTCGGAACCATGTCGAGATGCCGCGGCCCGCCGACCAGCAGCTCGGCGCGTTCCACCGCGGCGCGTGCGGCCGGAGACAAGCCGTCCATGCCGTCCTCGCCGATGCCGACGATCGTGAGCCAGCTCACGGGAGCTCTTCCGGATTGCCGCCGAGCGCGTTCACCGCCGCGACGGCCATGGCGCTGCCGCCGCGCCTGCCGCGGATGGTGATGAACGGCACGCCGTGCGATCCGGCCGCCAGCGCCTCTTTGGATTCCGCGGCGCCGACGAAGCCGACCGGAAATCCGAGGATCAGGGCCGGCCCCGGCGCTCCGGCTGCCAGCTCGTCCAGGAGCCGGAACAGCGCCGTGGGCGCGTTGCCGATCGCGACCACCGAGCCCGCCAGCAAGGGCCGCCAGCCGCCGACCGCGGCCGCGGCGCGCGTCGTACGTTCGGCCGCGGCGCGTGCCGCCGTTTCCGGGGCGTCCAAGGTGCAGATCACATCCGTCTTGCGGCGCAGGCGGCGGCGCTGGATGCCTTGCACGACCATTGGCGTGTCGCAGAGGACCGCAGCCCCCGTGTCCAGGGCCGCGCGCCCGGCATCGGCGGCACCCGGCGTGAACGCCAGGTCATCGACGATGTCGGGCATCCCGCAGGCGTGGACGAGCCGCAGCGCCACCCGCGCGATATCCGGCGGCAATCGCGCGAGATCGCATTCCGCGCGGATCGCGGCGAAGGAGCGGCGATAGATCTCCGCCGGATCGCGCAGGTAGTCGGTCATCGATGCGGACGATGGTGGTGGCCGTGAGGGTGGTCGTGGCCGTGATCGTGATCATGGTCATGCTCATGGTCGTGCCCGTGGCCGTGCGGGTGATGATGTGCGTCGACGCCGATCCCGCGCACATGCAGGTGGTGGCCGGCCTGTGCCGCACCGCGGTCGGCCTCGTAGCCGATCACCTGCTCGCGATATTTGCACATCAGGCAGTTCATCACGTTGCCGCCGGACGAGATTTCGGCGACGCGCTCGGCCAAGGCGTCGAGCACCAGCGGATGATCGCTCAGATAGCCGGCCTTCACGATCTCGATCTCGGGATGCGCCGCCGCCGCGGCATCCGCCTGGTCATAGATGCGCTTCACCAGCACGCCTGTGAACAGGAAGTAGGGGAACACGATGATGCGCCGGAAGCCGAGCCGCACCGCACGGTCGAGTGCCGCGTCGACGCGCGGCGAGGTGACGCCGCTATAGGCGATCTCGGTCCAGCCGAAGCGCATGCCCTCCCACAGCATGCGCGCGACCTTGGCGACATTGGAGTTGGCGTCGGGATCGTTGGTGCCGCGCCCCACCACCAGGAGCAAGGTGTCGCCGCGCTCGACCTTGGGTCCAGCCTTGGCCTCGGCCGCGGCGATTCTCTCCTTTGCGGCCGCCAGCAGCTTCAAGTCGACCGCGAGCTCGCGCCCGTACTCGATCGCGAGTCCGGGGTTTTCGGCGGCAAAGCTGTTGATCTCCCAGGGAAGATCGTTCTTCACGTGCCCGGCCGCGAACAGCATCACGGGCTGGGCCAGGATGCGCGTGGCGCCGGTTGCCTTCAGCGCCTCGAGCCCGTCGCGGATGACCGGCCGGGCAAACTCCAGGAAGGCATGGCCCACCGCATGCCCCGGCAGGCGCTGCCGGAGCTTGTCGCTCATGCTCGCGAACTCCGCCACCGCGTCGGGGTCGCGGCTGCCGTGGCCGCAGATCAGGATCGCCGGGTTCTGCATTCTCAACATCCTATGGCTGGGGCCGACATTGACGGCCGTAACCCGGCCCTCCATGGTGCGGCGCTATGTGGGGGCTTATTCCGCGGGCGCCGCTCGATCCGCTGCTCATCCTGCTGCTCGGTCTGGTGCTTGACGCGGTTGTCGGCGACCTGCCGGTGCTGTTCGCGGCGATTCCGCATCCGGTCGCGGTCCTGGGGCGGCTGATTGCGTTCCTCGACCAGCGGCTCAATCGCGAGACTCGCGACGCGCGCACGCGCGCCGCCCGCGGCACCTTCGTCGCAGGGCTTGTTACCCTGCTCGCGGCACTCGCGGGCGTGCTGGTGCTGGCCGTGACGCGCCGGCTCGCGGCCGGCTGGCTGATCGAGCTGTTCCTCGTCACCGTGCTGCTCGCCCAGCGGTCGCTCTACGATCACGTGCGCCTGGTGGCGCAAGGGCTCGACCATGGCGGCGTGCGCGCCGGGCGCATCGCGGTCCAGCACATCGTCGGCCGCGATCCCGACACCTTGGATGCGCACGGAATCGCGCGCGCGGCCCTCGAATCGCTGTTCGAGAATTTCGCCGACGGCGTGGTCGCCCCTGCGTTCTGGTACGTGATCGCCGGGCTGCCCGGGCTGTTCGTCGCCAAAGCGGTGAACACGCTCGACAGCATGATCGCCCACCGCAGCCCGCGCTACCTCGCCTTCGGCGGCGCCGCCGCGACGCTCGACACGGCGATGAATTTCATCCCGGCGCGTCTTGCCGGCCTCATCATCGGCATGGCGGCCGCGTTTGCACCCACGGCAGCACCCATCGCGGCGTTCCGCATCATGTTCGCCGACGCGCGCAAGCACCGCTCGGTGAATGCCGGATGGCCCGAGGGTGCGGCGGCGGGTGCCTTGAACCTGGCGCTGGCCGGGCCGCGCCGCTACCGCCAGGAGCTGGTCGAAGACCCTTGGATCGGCCGCGGCCCGTCGCAGGCGACGTCCGCCGATATCCGGCGTGGCCTGTTCCTGTTCGTGGCCGCCTGTCTGATCCACGCGATGCTGGTCGGCGGCCTGGTTCTCGCGCGGCACGCGGCGGGCCTGTAGCGATCTAGCGGGCACGGGCGATCTCCAGCACGCGCTCGAGGTCGACCGCCGCGGCAAGATGCCCGGCCAGCCGGTCGAGCGCCTCGTCGACGGCGGCATCGAACGCGACGCCGCCCGGTGCGGCACCCAGGCTGCGCAAGAACGTGCTTCGATACTCGTCCGAGGCCAGCAGCCCGTGCACGTAGCAGCCGGCGATGCGTCCATCGGCGCTCTCGGCGCCGTGGGGCTGCCCGTCGAGGATCAGCATCGGCCGCAGGGTGCCGGGGCCGGTGGTGCGGCCCATGTGCATCTCGTAGCCGCGGACGGCGGCCTTGCTGCGCGAGTCCGCGGCGCTGACTGCTCGCAGGACCTTGGACGGCGACAAATTGGTTTCGACGTCCAGAAGCCCGAGGCCGGGCGCTTCGCCGGCCGGGCCCTCGATGCCGTCCGGGTCGGCGACGCGCCGGCCCAGCATCTGATAGCCGGCGCATAGACCGAGCACCCGGCCGCCGCGCCGCACGTGGGCCGCGATATCGACGTCCCAGCCTTCGGCGCGCAGGGCCGCGAGATCGGCCAGGGTCGTCTTCGATCCCGGCAGCAGGACGAGGTCGGCATCGCCGGGAAGCGCCCGGCCCGGCGGGACGAGCCGCAGATGCACCGCGGGTTCGGCCGCGAGCGGATCGAGATCGTCGAAATTTGCGATGCGCGGCAGGCGCGGCACTACGATTTCGAGCCGGCGCTCGCCCGGTTCGCGGGCCGCTCCGAAGCTGCGGCTGTCGAGACCTGCGGCGTCCTCCGCCGGCAGGCGGGAGGCCTCGGCGAACCACGGCACGACGCCGAGCGAGGCAAGCCCGGTGCGCGACTCGATGGCGCGCAAGCCCTCGTCGAACAGCGACGCATCGCCGCGGAACTTGTTGATGAGGAACCCCCGCAAACGCGTACGTTCGCTCGCCGCCAGGAGGTCCACCGTGCCGACCAGGCTCGCGATCACGCCGCCGCGGTCGATGTCGCCGATCAGGATCACCGGCAGGTCGGCCGCCTCGGCAAAGCCCATATTGGCGATGTCGCCGGCCCTGAGGTTGATCTCGGCCGGGCTGCCCGCCCCTTCCACCAGCACGAGGTCGGCGTCGTTGCCGAGCCGAGCGAAGCTCTCGAGCACGCGCGGCATCAGCGATGGCGCCAGTGCGCGGTAGTCGCGGGCACCCACCGTGCCTGCGACCTTCCCCTGAACGATGAGTTGCGCGCCGGTATCGGTCTGCGGCTTCAGCAGCACCGGGTTCATGTCGGCATGCGGTGCCGTCCCGCAGGCGCGCGCCTGCAGCGCCTGGGCCCGCCCGATCTCGCCGCCATCGGCCGTCACGGCCGCGTTGTTGGACATGTTCTGCGGCTTGAACGGCCGCACCGCGAGGCCGCGGCGGGTGAACGTGCGGGCCAAGCCTGCCACGATCAGCGACTTGCCGACGTCCGAGCCGGTGCCCTGGAACATGACGGCGGCCGCGCGCGGCATCAGAACTCCACCCCGGCCTGCGCCTTGATGCCGGCACGGAACGGATGCTTGATGAGGGTCATCTCGCTGACGAGATCGGCCGCGTCGATGAGGGCTTGCGGTGCGTTACGGCCGGTAAGAACCGCGTGCTGCAGCGCCGGGCGTGCCGCAAGGGCTACCAGCACCGGCTCGAGGCTGAGATATTCGTAGCGCAGCGCCACGTTGATCTCGTCGAGCACGATCAGCCGGTACGAGGGGTCGGACAGCATCTCCGCGGCCACCGCCCAGGCCCGCCCGGCGGCCGCGATGTCGCGCGCGCGGTCCTGCGTTTCCCAGGTGAAGCCTTCGCCCATCGTGCGGATGGTGACGAGCCCGGGGAAGCGCTGCAGGAACGTCGCCTCGCCGGTCGTCCAGGCGCCCTTGATGAACTGCACGATGCCGACGCGCATGCCGTGGCCGAGGCAGCGCATCACCATGCCGAAGGCCGAGGACGACTTGCCCTTGCCCTTGCCGGTATGGACGATGACGAGGCCCTTCTCGCCGCTCTTGGTCGCCATCATCCGGTCGCGCGCGTCCTTGATGCGCGCCATTTTGGCGGTGTGTTCGGCGTCGTCCGTCATGATGCGAGCTCTTCCAGCAGGCGGTGTGCGCTGTTGAGGCGGGGCCTCCACAGATGGCGGTCCTGCGCCTCGATCAGCCGCGCGCAGATGTCGCGCAGGGCGGCCGGGTTGGCGCCGGCGATGAAGCCGCGCACCGCCTCGTCGGCCACGTAGGCGTCGAACACCGCATCGAAATGGTCGTCGCGCACGGCCCGGGTGGTCGCGGCGAAGGCGAAGAGATAATCCACCGTCGCCGCCATCTCGGCCGCCCCTTTGTAGCCATGGCGCATCACGCCCGCGATCCATTTGGGATTGACCGCGCGGCCGCGCACGATGCGCGCGACTTCGTCATCCAATGTGTGGATGCGAGGAGTTTCGGGACGCGAGTGGTCGTTGTGATAGACCGTGGGCTCGCGGCCGGAGAGCTGCGCCACCGCCGCGGTCAATCCGCCCTCGAACTGGTAGTAGTCGTCGCTGTCGAGCAGGTCGTGCTCGCGGTTGTCCTGGTTGTGCACGACGGCCTGCACGGATTTGAGCCGCGTCTCGAACACTCCATGCGCGGCCTCGCCCTCGCGGCCGGCGCCATAGGCATAGCCGCCCCACGCCACATAGGCGCGGGCGAGATCGCCGCGCTCCGTCCAGCCGCGCTCGTCGATCAAGGCCTGCAGGCCGGCGCCGTACGCGCCCGGCTTGGACCCGAAGACGCGGCATCCCGCGCGCCTCACGGCAGCCGGGTCGCTTCCGGCGGCCGCGGTCTCGGCCCGCACGTGGGCCGCGAGCGGGTTCTGCTCGCGAGCTTCATCGAGCGCCGCGACGCCGCGCGCCGCCGCATCGAACAGGTCGATGAGGCCGGGGAAGGCGTCGCGGAAGAACCCGGACACGCGCAAGGTGACGTCGACCCGGGGGCGGTCGAGGACCGACAGCGGCAGGATCTCGAAGCCGGTGACGCGCCGCGACGCCTCATCCCAGGCCGGCCGCGCCCCGATGAGGGCGAGCGCCTGTGCCACGTCGTCGCCGCCGGTGCGCATGCAGCTGGTGCCCCAGGCCGAAAGCGCCAGCGTCTTCGGATATTCGCCATGGTCCTGCGCGTAACGTTCGACCAGGAGCTGCGCCGATTTCCATCCCAGCTGCCACGCCGCCGGGGTCGGCACCGCGCGCGTATCGACCGAATAGAAGTTGCGCCCGGTCGGCAGCACCTCCGGGCGGCCGCGGCTGGGCGCACCCGACGGGCCGGGGGCGACGCGCCGGCCGTCGAGCCCGGCCAGGAGTGCTTCGGTCTCGCGAGACCCGCAGGCATCGATCGCGGGCCGCAACGTCGTCGCGATCCACTCGAGCACGGTGCGCGTGCGAGTCCAATCGGCGGCTGCGGCTGTGCGGCCGTCGATGAGCCGAAGCGCGAGCTCCTCGAGCCGTTCGACCGTATCGCCGCTGGTCCGCCAGCCCTCGGGGCCGCCAAGTGCTGCCGGCCGCGGTCCCGTCCAGGGTGAGGCCGGATCGGCGTCGAGCGGATCAAAACCGAGGCCGAAATCGGCGGCCAGCGCGCGGGTGAGGGAGGCGCCCGAGCCCTGGCCGTCGCCGCGCGGGCTGCGGGCGATCGCGGCGAGCAGCTCGTCCGCTTGGGTCTGCGCCGGAGATATTCCGAACACATGCAGGCCGTCGCGGATCTGCAGCTCCTTCAGCTCGCACAGCCATGCGTCGAGCCGTTTCAAAGCGTCCGCCGTGTCTTCGGTGCCGGAGAGCCCGCAATCGCGCCCGAGGCCGCTCGACAACGCCACGGTGCGGATCTCCTCGGCGATGACCTTCAGCCGCCGCGGATCGAGCGAGGCGGCTTCGTAGTACTCGTCGATCAGCCGCTCGAGGGCGGCACCCGGGCCGTAGCTGCCGGCGCGGGTGAGCGGTGGCGTCAGGTGATCGACGATCACCGCGGCGGCGCGCCGCTTGGCCTGCGTGCCCTCGCCGGGGTCGTTGACGATGAACGGATAGAGATGCGGAAGCGGGCCCAATGCTGCCTCGGGGAAGCACTCGGCCGAGAGCGCCACACCCTTGCCGGGCAGCCATTCGAGATTGCCGTGCTTGCCGAAATGCACGATGGCATCGGCGCGGAAGGAATCCCGCAGCCACGCATAGAAGGCGAGATAGAAATGCGGCGGCGGCAGGTCGGGGTCGTGATAGCTCGCCTGCGGATCGATGTTGTAGCCGCGCGCCGGCTGCACGCCGACCGCGATGTGGCCGTAGCGCACGACCGGGATGCGGAACGCGCCGCAATCGAGCTCGCCCGGGCGGTAGAACGGATCGCGCTCCGGGGGCCCCCAGCGTTGGGTGACCTTGGCGCGCAACGGCTCGGGCAGGCTGCCGAAGAACGCGGTGTAATCGACCAGCTGCAGCCGTTCCTCGGAGATCCGGCCGTCGAGCGCCCGGACATCGTTGGTCGGGCCGGCAATTAATTGGTCAATCAGCGCGGCCCCGTTCGCGGGCGCCCGGGCGACCTCATAGCCGGCCGCGCGCAAGCTTTCGAGCGCGCCCGCGACCGAGGCGGGCGTGTCGAGGCCGACACCGTTGCCGATCCGGCTGTCGCGGTTGGGGTAGTTGGCGAGCACCAGGGCGACCCGCCGCTCCTGGCGCGGCTTGCGGCGCAAGCGCGCCCATCCCGCGGCAAGCTCGGCCGCGAAGCCGACGCGGTCTGGGTTGGCGATCCAGCCGACGATGTCGGTCTCGCACTCGTCATCCCGTCCGATGGTCCCCTTGAACGCGAGGGCGCGGGCGAACACCCGGCCGTCGATCTCCGGCAGCGCCACCGACATCGCGATGTCGCGCGGCGCGAGGCCCCGCGTGCCGGTCTGCCACGCCTGTTCGGTGCCACCCGAGAGGGCTGCCTGCAGCACCGGACAATCCGCGGGCGAGAGCGGATCGAGAGACTCGCCCAGCGCAAAGCCGGTAAGGTTCACGATCACGTCGGGGGCGGCGTCTTTCAGCAGCGGGCCTATGATCGCCGCGGCGAGCGGATCCTTGAGGCTGCTGACATAGAGCGGCAGCGGGTTGAGCCCGCGCGCGGCGAGCGCCTCGATCAGCGCCTCGATGACCGCTGTATCGGCCGCCTGCACGAGAGCGCGATAGAAGAGAATGGCTGCGACCGGCGCGCCGTCGGCCCAGCGCCGCTTGCAGTCGGCCAGCGTTGCGTGCGCTGTGCCCGGAACGAATACGCCCGCGCGCAGGATCGGCGCCGGTTCGGGCCCGTCGATGTCATGGCCCAGCCGTCGCGCCGCCGCGGCGAGAAATCCTGCCGCGTTCGCCTCGCCGCCCTGGACGAGGAACTGCCAGAGGCGATGCGCCTCGCCGGCCGGCAGGCTCGACAGGCCGGCAAGGTCGGGATCCGGGCGGTCGTCGCCGGGGAGCAGCGCAAGTGCTGCACCAGTCTCGCGCGTCGCCGCGACGATCTGCTCGACGCCATACGACCAGTACGACCGGCCGCCGAGCAGCCGCACGACGACCAGCCTCGCCTGCCGGATCACCTGCTCGACATAGAGGTCGACCGAGAAATTGTGGGAGAGGCGCAGAAGATTGGCGAGCCGCACGCTCGGAAACGAGCCATGCCGCGCGGCAAGGCGTCGCCGCGCGCCCGCGAGGGCCGCGATCTCGCTGTCCGCGGCCGTGAGCACCACGATCTCACCGGCGCTCTGGCCGAGATCGACGGCCTCCGCGTCGGCGGGGATGGTGCCGGGCTGGGCGACCAGGAGATGCATCAGCCGGCGAGACCCTTTTCGATGGCCGCCCGGTCGAGACCTTTGCGGCCGATCACCACCAGCGCGCTCGCCCGCCTCTCGCCTGCCTGCCACGGCCGGTCGAAGTAATGGTCGAGCCGCGGCCCCACCGCCTGCACGGCCAGGCGCAGCGGCTTGCCGGGCACGTCGAGGAAGCCCTTCACGCGCAGGATGTCGTGCGCGATCACCGTCTCGCGGATGCGCAGCACCAGCTGCTGCGGGTCGGCGATGGCGGCGAGCGTCACCGCAAAGCTCTCGAAGTCGTCGTGGTCGTGCTCGCCTTCGGCATCGGCATGCGAGGGCCGGGTTGCGAGGTCGTCCTCGGCCGCCGCCCCGAGGCCGAGCAGGATGTCTGCGTTCACGGCGCCGAACCGTGCGGAGACGAGCTTCGCACCCGGGCGCAGGCGCGCCGTCAGGTCTGCGCGCAAGCGGCCAAGCCCGTCACCGTCGACGAGGTCGGTCTTGTTGAGCACGACCAGGTCGGCGCATTGCAGCTGGTCGGTGAACACCTCTTCGAGCGGATTGTCGTGGTCGAGGGACGGATCGGCGGCGCGTTGCGCCGCCACCGCCGCCGGGTCTTCGGCGAAGCGGCCGGCCGCCACGGCTGCCGCGTCGATCACCGCGATCACGCCGTCGACGGTGACGCGCGAGCGCACCTCCGGCCAGGCAAACGCCTTCACCAGCGGCTTGGGCAGCGCCAGGCCGGAGGTCTCGATCACGATGTGATCGGGGGCCGGCCGGCGGGCGAGGAGGGTTTCGATGGTCGGGAGGAAATCGTCGGCGACCGTGCAGCAGATGCAGCCGTTGGCCAGCTCGATCACGTCGTCGTCGGCGCAGCCTTCGACGCCGCAGCCGAGGAGGATCTCGCGATCGACTCCAAGCTCGCCGAACTCGTTGATCACGAGCGCCAGCCGCGAGCCTTTGGCGGTCGCGACCAGGTGGCGCAGCAGGCTGGTCTTGCCGGCACCGAGGAAGCCGCTGATGATGGTGGCGGGAACGCGTTGTCGGGTCATCGGGCCTGCTCCTTGAGGATCATCGGCAGGCCGGCGGCTATGAACACCACGCGGTCCGCGGCGGCGGCGAGCTCCTGGTTGAGCCGGCCCGCGTGGTCGCGGAAGCGGCGCGCCAGCTCGTTGTCGGGCACGATGCCGAGCCCGACCTCGTTCGCGACGAAGACGACCGGCGCCTCGAGGGACTTCAAGCCTTCGATGAGGGCCGCGATTTCGGCGCCCGGCTCGCGGCCGGCGAGCAGCAGGTTGGACAGCCACAGGGTCAGGCAGTCGACGAGCCGCGGGCGTCCGTCGTCGCCGGCGAGCGCCGTTGCCAGCTCGAGCGGTGCCTCGCGCGTCGTCCAGTTGCCGCCGCGCCGCGCGCGATGGGC
>DATJPD010000027.1:0-18411 GCA_035506575.1 Alphaproteobacteria bacterium | reverse complement strand
AGATCGAGTTCGTGTGGCTCGAGACCGTCGACCAGGCGGTCGAAGCGGCGCTGGAGCGCCAGCGCTTCGACAAGGAGCGCGAGGCGGCACGGCCGCTGATCGACGCGGACGCGTAGGCGCCGCTAGGACCCGCATGTGGTGGCCCTGGGGCGCCTTGGGGCGCCTTGAGGGGCTCGATGGCCCGGCAAGGTGCAAGGGCGGAAAGCCCTGTCGAGGTAAAACGGGCCGAGATCGCCTGCATGGCCGCTAAAACCCGGCGGACCGGAAAGCGTGACCTTTTTAGGATTTTAACGACCTATCAACTTGACAGGAGTAAATTTCCTATCATATTGATAGTCGTATGGCGGACGAGAAAAAGGCGAGCGCGGTAGTGCCGCTCCGCCTTCGGCCCGAGCGGGCACAAGCGATTATCAACGCGACCGCAAAGGATACCAGCAAGGTGATCCTCGGTGACCATGCGCGGGAGCGCATGGGGGAGCGAGAGATTTCGGATATCGAAGTTTACCGTCTACTTCAGACGGGACACGTAATGGAGGAACCATCGAGGACGGAAAGGAAAGAGTGGAAGTGCAAGGTAGTGAAGCGGATCAAGGGCAACAGAGATGCGGGAGTGGTGACTATCATCCTGAGCAACGGGATGCTTTTCGTGCAGACAGTCGAATGGGAAGATTTAAGGAGCTAAAAAATGACGCAAGCCTACGCCGTGAAAGGCAAGAAGATCGCGTCTAAGCCCTACCACTACACGCAGTGCGGGCTGGATGACGTGTATCTTCTGAATGGTGTAAAGCGCCATAAAACTCCGTATGGGAGTGGAGTTGCGATTGAGAAGGTAGAGGAACTACACGAAGCCATTGCACATTATATGTGCCTGAATAAGGCGCTACTGAACGGCAAGGAATTCCGCTTCCTGCGGAAGCTTATGGACCTCACGCAGAGCGACGTCGCGACCTACATGGGGTGCGACGTTCAGTCTGTGGCCAGATGGGAAAAGGGAAAGACGGAAATCAATGGTGCGGCCGACAAACTGCTCCGTCTCCTATATCTCGGCTCGCGCCACTACGATATTCAGGCGTGTGATCTCATCAAGAAACTTGCCGAACTAGACACCAAGGTGATTGAGCGGCAGGTATTCACCGAAACGCCGGATGGTTGGAAAGCCGCCGCATAAAAGAACCTCGATACATGGACTGGATTAGGGCCGGGGCCGCTCCCGGCCCTTTTTATACAATTGACAATGCAAGACCGATCAAGCACCGACTGGACATAGCGAAGCGCGCCCAAATACTGAAGCTTGGTAGCGGACGGACTGCAGTGGGTCCCTGGAAGAACCGCCAAGATTGATCATTTCAAATCCCACGGTCAGGATTCACGCCGAAATCTCCGATACCGAAATTGAACCACCCATTTTGCTGCGGATTTACTGTTTATTTGGGAATGCGACCAATACTGCGGTAAGAATTTACCGTATACCCGGGTACGGCCGGGGCTAAGAAGGTGTCGTGCCCGGATTACTTGAACAGCCGCCGCCAGCCGACGGCCGCCGTCGCTTCCTGCTGGTCGATGATGACGCGATCACGCGAGAGATCGTGGCGGCCATGCTGCACGCCCGGGGCTTCGCCGTCGACGCGGTCGAGACCGGTGCTGCCGGGATCGAGCGCTTCCGGCAGGACGCGTACGACGCAGTTCTCCTCGACAACAATCTCCCCGACATGCCGGGCTACGTCGTCGCCAACGCCCTGCGCAACGCCCAGACGGGCGGACGCCGGGCCCGCATGCTCGCGTTCAGCGCCTCGATGACCGAGGCCGAGCAGGCGCGCCTGCGCGCCGCCGGCGTCGATGGCTGCCTCGCCAAGCCGCTCGACGAAGTCAGCCTCGCGGCGGCACTGGAGTCCGGGTCGGGTGCTCCCGCGCCCGACGCATCGGCAGAAGTTCCGCTCGTCGACACCATGGCGGTGCGCATGCTCACGGCCGTGGTCGGCGCCGAGCGGGCGCAGGCGATCCAGGACCAGTTCTGGGCCGAGTGGCCGGATCACGTGACGCGGCTGTGTTCGCTGCGGCTGGACCGGGCCTCCCTTGCCGCACTCGCGCACCGGCTGACCGCGCTCGCGGGCCATTGCGGCTATCTGCGCCTGTCCTTGCTGTGCCGGGACCTGTCGGTCGCGGCCGGTGCGTCGCCGGACGCGGACGTCACCGACGACCTCATCGGCCGCGTCCTCGACCTCGGCGACCAGACCCGTGCGGCCGCGGCGTAGCGGCGAATCGAGACCCTCCCCGTGCCGCTCCGAATCCTGATTGCAGACGATCACGCCCTGATCGGCGACAGCCTCGAGCTGCACTTGAAGACGCTCGGGCCCGACGTCGACGTCAAGAAGGTGCTCGACTTCAACCAGGCCGAGGCGCTGGCCCGCGGGCCCGAGCCGTTCGACCTCGTGCTGCTCGACCTGCGAATGCCGGGCATGGAAGGCGCCGCGAGCCTCAAGACCATGCGCGCGCTGCAGCCCGGCGCCCGCATCGGCGTCGTATCCGCGGAAGCCACGCTGGAAACGGCGCGGGCGGTCATGGAGGCGGGTGCCGACGGCTTCGTTCCCAAGACCGCCGGCGCCGGAGTCATCGTCTACGCGGCGCAGCGCATGCTGGCGGGCGACAAGTTCCACGCCCCGGAGATCTATTTCCGGCCGGCCGGCGGCGCGCCCAAGCCGTCGGCGGACGGGCTCGCCGCATTGACCGCGCGCGAAAAAGAGGTCCTGGAGCACCTGGTGGACGGCCATCCCAACAAGGAGATCGCGCGCAAGCTCGGCATCGAGATCGTGACCGTGTCGCTGCACCTGAAGAACATCTACCGCAAGCTCGGTGTCGCGAACCGCACCCAGGCCGCAAAGCGCGGCCTGGAAGCCAAGCTGAACGGCTAGAGCGCCCAGGCGCAGATCAGGCCGCCGTCGGGCGGCACGGCACCGGCTCCTCGATGAGGTGCGGCAAGGTCACGGTCACGCGCGTGCCGCGGCCGGGCTCGCTGTCGATCTTGAGCCGTCCGCCGTGCAGCTCGACGAACGCCGCGGTGAGCGGCAGGCCGAGCCCCGTGCCTTCGAACTTGCGCGCCAGCGCGCTGTCCACCTGGCCAAACGGCGTCATGGCGATGTCGATGTCTTTGGCCGTCATGCCGATGCCGGTGTCTGCGATCTCTATCTCGACGTCGCCCGCGGCCGACAGCCGCGAGGCGAGGCTGACCGTGCCGCCGGGGGCGGTGAACTTGACGGCGTTCGACAGCAAATTGAGGACGATCTGCCGCAGCTTGGCCGGCTCGCCCTGAATGGCCAGCCGCCGTCGCGGCGTGTCGACCACGAACCGCAGCCCGGCTTTTTCGCACTGCGTGCGGATCATCGTCTCGCACTCCCCGACGATCGCGGAGATGTCGACCGGCTCGACCGAAAGGTCGATCTTCCCCGCCTCGGTCTTGGCGAGGTCGAGGACGCTGTTGATGATCGACAGGAGGTGCTCGCCGCTGCGCAGGATGTCGCGGGCATATCCCGGATATTTCGGATTGCCGGGCCCAAACTGCTGGGTCGCGATGATCTCGGAGAAGCCGATGATCGCGTTCAACGGCGTGCGGAGCTCGTGGCTCATGTTCGCGAGGAAGTTCGTTTTCGAGCGGCTGGCGGCATCGGCCTGCAGCTTCGCCTGCTTGAACAGCTCCTCGCGCTCCTTGATCTCGGTGAAGTCGCTGAGAAACAGGATGAAGCCGCCCTCGCGCGTGGCGCTGCGGCTGAACCGCAGCCACCGCCCGTCCGCCATCTGGTACTCGCCGACGGAGAACGCCTCGTCGGTCGGGTCCAGAAACGCCGCATCGAGATCGTTCCCGCCGAACTCGGACTGCCAGGCGAACGCAAGCCGGGCGCGCGAGAATGCTTCCGCGAAGCTCTCGCCCGGCACCATATACGGCGCCATCGCCGGGCAGAACCGGCCCACCTGGCTGTTGGCGATCACGACACGGCCGCCGGCATCGACGAGGATCACCCCTTCGCGCGAACCTTCCACCGCATCGATCATCCGGCGCTGCGCGGACTGGCGCTCCTGCTGCTCGCGCTCCATCATGGCCCGGATGTTCTCCTGCATGACGGTCATCGACCGCAGGAGGACTCCGGTCTCGTCCCGCCCGCCCGGCGGGATCGGGGTGTGGAGCTCGCCGCGCGCGATCCGGTCGGCCACCGACGCGGCCTGCGACAGGGGCGGAACGATCCGGCGGGCAAGCAGGAAGGTGATGGCGGCCGTGAGCAACAACGCCAGCGCGAGCGCGCCGATGCTCGAATACCTGAAATACGACACCGACCAGACCGCCTTGCGGCGGTCGACGAAGCTGTAATCCGCCGTCAGCTCGACGAGGGTGTCGAAGCGGTTGAAGATCGAGGCGCTCAGGTCGTTGAGGTCCCCGTTGATCTGATCCCGGCCCGCCGCCTTCTGTACTCTCATCCATTCGGCGATCAGGCTCCGGAGCTGTGCGATGACGAGGCGCTGCTCGGACGACACGGAGCGCTTCTCCACCACGTCGAGGTCTCCCGACAGGCTGTCCGCAAGCTCTTCGAGATTGCCGTCGATCTGCGCCTTCCTGGCGCCGCGGACCGTGGTGCGGCGCAGGACCTCGTTGTTCATCTGCGCGAACGAGAGGCTCGCGGAGCGGGCAAAGTTGATCGCCATCAGCGGCCCGTCATAGGTCTTCACGGCGATGTTGCCTGCCGCCGACAGGACGTAGACTCCGTAAAGCCCGAGCGCACCCGTGATCAGGCCCATCGCGACGCATGCCGCGAAGATCCTGGCTCCGATCGAATGCCGCCTGAACAGCCGGGAAAACGCCACTGCAGTGCTCCAGAGCCGCAGCCGATCAGATCACGTTGACGATCAGCTGCATCTTCGGGTGGATGTGGCAGTGCACTTCGAACGTGCCCTTCACCTTGAAGGGGATGCTGAGCGTGTTGCCCGGCGGGGATTCGGCCGTGTCGAAACTGAAATCCGGCGAGTCAACGAACACCTGGTGGATGAAGTCGTCGTCATTCACGAACTGGACGACGTCGCCGGCTTCGACGGTGATCCGCTTGAAATTGAACGCGCGGTTCTTCTGCACGACCGCCTTGCTCTGCGCCGCCAGCGCCGCGCCGCCGAGCTGCCAGCCGATCACCACACCGAGGATGCCGAAGATCCGCGTCCACGCCGCGGGCGACAGGGACCGGATCAGCCGATGCGGCCAGAACGCGGACGGCACGGTCATCGGGTCACGGAATCGCGTTCCATCGGCGCCAGCATCGCCAGCAGCCGGTTCTGCGTCGAGAACGGGATGTCGTACTTGTCCATGGCGAGCTGCAGATCCTCGACCAGGGCGTTGAATTCCGCCTGGTTGAGGTGCAATCCCTTGTGCGCCTCGTACATGTTGCGGCCCGTGTATTTGCAGGGGCCGCCGGTCAGCTCGCAGAGCTGGTCGACCAGAAGCTTCTTGAAACGGTCGAGGTTGATGTTGTCGAAGGTGTCCTTGATGCGGTCGTCGGCCACCCACCGGTCGGTCGCATCGGCCACGATCTTGACGAGCCCGCCGCGCTCGCCGAAGGCGCGGTACAGGGCGTCGTCCGCCGCAACGCCCGCCGGGGCGCCGAGCACGAGGGCGGCGGCAAGGAGGAGGGCGGCAACTACGGCCCGGCCAAGGATGCGCTTCATCGTCAGGTCCTCTCGAGTTGAACGTGCCGCGACCGCTAGAAGCCGACTTGCGCCGACAGGTAGGCGCCGCGCTCGTTTCTCTGCGTCGCGATGTCCCCCATGTCGAGATAGGCGAGCGTGAAGGACACGTTCTTGTTCAGGAAATAGGCGCCGAAGACGTCGTAGGCGTTTTGCTCCCGCGCCGCGCGCAGATTGTCGGGCTTGGTGCGGAACTCGGCACCCACTGCGATCTGGCGGGTGATGAGGTAGGCGAGCGAGCCTTCGTACTGGAGCGAATAGTCGTCGTGCCGGTCGCCGCCGAAACCCAGGATGCCGAACTGGTTCGCCTTGGTCTCCCGCAAGGTCAGGTTCGCAAGAAGGCTCTCGCCGAGGAAGAGCTTCGTCGCGGAGAGATAGTAATCGACGCCGTCATCGTGCTTGGCGCCGACGGCGCGCACCTGGGCCGCTTCCTCGTTGTGCTTGTACTGGATGCCGGCGGCAACCTGCGGGACGAGCGAATCCTGGTCGTACACCGCGTCTCCCAGCAGCCGCAGCTTGGCGCCGAAGATGTCCTGATTGAACATGAAGCCGTAGCCGAACCCGAGCTTGGCGCCGACGGCGCGCGAGTCGAATTCCTGGCGGTCCGCCGAGATCTCGAGCCGGTTGAAGAAGCCCAGCGCCACGCCCTCGCTCTGGATCCGGAAGTCGGACAGCGGGATATACGTGTAATGGGCCGTGGCGCCGATGGCGTCGCGCGTGCCATAGCCCGCGATCACCGCCCATGGCGTGAGGCCGCCGCCGGCAGAGCCCTCGAGCTCCACCACGCCGCCGGTGCCCAGCAGGCGCCCGCTGTCGAAGAGGTTGGTCTTGGGCTGCCGCTCCGGCGTGGCCGCCGGCTCGTCCGCGGGCTCATCCGCAGGTTCGTCGGCTGGCACCGCGGTGGCGGGCTTGGACGCCGGAGTTGCAGGTGCTGGCGATGGCCGCGCGTCGGCCGCGCGCGCCTCGGGTGCCGCGAGCGCAGCAACCGCTACAAGCACCATCAGGAGACGTGCTCCGTCGTTCGACATCTCTCGCCCCGGGCCGTTGGTTTCTGTGAATTCGTTAACTGACGCGTGATGCGCAGTGTGTCGATTCGTAGGTCCTTCGCATTAAGCTCCCCTGAACACGGACCTATACGTTCGGGGTAGGAGCGGAAGCTTTTCGTCCGCGAGCGGTTAACCGCTGCGTGCGCATAGTCCGCGCCGGATCAAGCGGATAACCTGCGCCTCACGCGGGCCGCATCTGGGGCCCTTCAGAGTCTTAACTCGAGCCTCATCGCGCGAACCACCGCGCCAGCAGCAACCTGCAGATCATCTAAAGTCAGCTCGACTGGCAGTCGCCGCGGATCCGGGACGCCGGTGTGGCCGAGCTCCTTGAGGGGCCGTCTGCAGCATCACAGTCCGAGCTTCCGGCAGGCGGTGCGTGCATCCGCCAGGTCCGGCAGGATGGTCACGCCGCGTATGCCGCGGCCGATGCGCGCCGCCCCGCTGCCGCCAGCCCAGATCGCGACCTCGTTCGGCAGCTCGCGGCGAAGGAACGTGAGACTCTGCCGTCCCTCGGGGCTGGCATAGGCGGCGCTGAACGACAGCGCGATCGCACTGGCGCGCGAGGCGCCGGACAGCCTGACGAGCTCGGGCGGCGGCGTCTCGACTCCCATTGGCACGCAGGTGGCACCGTCCAGGCGAAGCAGCGCCTCCACCATCAGGAGGCCGAGCGCGTGCTTCTCGCCGGGGAGCGTCGTCAGCACGACCGTCGGTCCGCCATCAGCCTCGAGTGGCGCCATGGCCTCACGCAGCAGCCGCTCCATGTGTTCGGTGAACAGGTGCTCCTGGTACACCTGCAGCTTGCCGTCGGCCCATTGCTCGCCGACCAGCCGCGTCAACGGCGCCGCGGTGCGGAAGATGAATTGCTCCAATCCTTGCCGGACGAGGGCGGCCTGCAGCCGCCGCCGGAGTGCGGGAAGCGATTCCGCCGCCAGGTGCTCGACACAGCGCCTGAGGTCGCGCGGCAGGCCCGAGCCCCCATCGCCCTGAAGGGTGCCGAGAAGCTCCTCGAGCGCCGGTTGGTCCAGCCCGACGATGCGGCCCGCGCGGTGCCCCTGCTCGATCAGCCGTCGGATGAGGCCGAGCCGCTTCACATCGCCCGGACTGTAGACGCGGTCGCCTGAGTCGGTGCGCGCCGGCCGGGGGAAGCCGTAGCGGCGCTCCCAGGCGCGCAACGTATGCGCGGACAGGCCGCTCACCTCAGCGGCTGCGGCGATGCCGATGTGCGACGCCGGCTGCAGCATGATCATCCTATTAGACAAAGCTTTGACAATCGGGCCAAATTCGAGGCGGTTCCGACTGCCGAGAGGTCGCAATTTATGGCATAAAATCAAATGTGTGAAGTGAAATCGGGCCACCCGATGGCGCGGGAGCCGTACCCTAGACAAATCTGAGATTCCGCAACGAACTCCTAAGCGCCGTGTGGTCTATTCGCGGCATCGAACATGACCTTGGAGCACACGATGTTTTTTCACCGCCGGAGCGCGATCAACGCGGAAGAGTCTTCCAGATCCGCCAATCACAGCGCCGTGACAGGGACCTATAGGTCCCTGTAGGCCGCACTTCAGTTTCCCTTGAGGGCGCCCTCCTAGGGTTAGCCAGCACAACAAGCATCAACGTAAAGGACCAGCTTATGTCCATCTTCTCCGCCGGCCGCGACAAGGCCGCACTCCTCGCGGCACTCAACAAGTCGCAGGCGATCATCGAGTTCAAGCCGGACGGCACGATCCTCACGGCGAACCAGAACTTCCTGAGCGCCATGGGCTACACGCTCCAGGAGATCAAAGGCCGCCACCACAGCATGTTCGTCGAGCCGGCGTACAAGGACAGTGCGGAGTATCGCGAGTTCTGGGCGAAGCTCGCCCGCGGCGAGTACCAGGCCGCGCAGTACAAGCGCCTGGCGAAGGGGGGCAGGGAGGTCTGGATCGAGGCGACGTACAACCCGATCTTCGACCGCCGCGGCCGGACCTCCAAGGTCGTGAAGTTCGCGACCGACATCTCCCAGCAGAAGGCGGTTTATGCCGACCTCTTCGGAAAGGTGGAGGCGATCGGCCGCTCGCAGGCGGTGATCGAGTTCAACCTCGACGGAACGGTGATCACGGCGAACCAGAACTTCCTCGCGGTCATGGGCTACACGCTCGAGGAGATCAAGGGTCGCCATCACAGCATCTTCGTCGAACCCGGCTACAAGGACACGGCCGAGTACCGGCAGTTCTGGGAGAAGCTGGGCCGCGGCGAGTACCAGGCGGCGCAGTACAAGCGCATCGGCAAGGGCGGCAAGGAGGTGTGGATCGAGGCGTCCTACAACCCGATCCTCGACCTCAACGGCAAGGTGTGGAAGGTCGTGAAGTTCGCGACGGACCTCTCCGGCCGCAAGCAGCAGAACGCGGCACTCGCCAAGGAGTTCGAGACCAACGTCAAGGCGCTGGTCGCCTCCGTCGCGGCGTCGGCCACGACGATGCAGAGCGCAGCACAGTCCCTGGCGGCGGCGGCCGAGCAGACCAACGGCCAGTCGACCACCGTGTCCACGGCCTCGGAGGAGCTGGCGGCCTCGGTCAACGAGATCGCGCGCCAGATCGCCGAGTCCAGCCGCGTCGTCCACGTGGCGGTGACCGAGGCGCAGAAATCCGAGAGCATGGTCAGCGAACTCGTCACCGCGGCCGGCAAGATCGGCGAGGTGAGCAAGCTCATCGCCGACATCGCGGGCCAGACCAACCTCCTGGCGCTCAACGCCACCATCGAGGCGGCGCGCGCCGGCGATGCCGGCAAAGGCTTCGCGGTGGTCGCCTCCGAGGTCAAGTCGCTCGCCAACCAGACCGCCAAGGCGACCGAGGAGATCGAGCAGCAGATCAAGGGCATCCAGGAGTCGAGCCACAGCACGGCCGGCGCCATCCGCGAGATCGCGAAGATCATCGGCCAGGTGAGCGAGATCAGCACGTCGATCTCGGGTGCGGTCGAGGAGCAGTCGGCGGCCACGCGCGAGGTGTCGCAGAACATCAGCGGCGTCACCCAGGCGGCGGCCGAGACGGGCCGCAACTCGGCGAGCGTGCTTTCCGAGGCGCAGTCGCTGTCG
Organism: Alphaproteobacteria bacterium; assembly: GCA_035506575.1. Lineage (GTDB taxonomy): Bacteria > Pseudomonadota > Alphaproteobacteria > CACIAM-22H2 > CACIAM-22H2 > DATJPD01. The sequence goes on along the minus strand of DATJPD010000027.1, from coordinate 8,580 downwards.
CAGCAGTCGACCGAGCTCGAAGGCCGCGTGGACAAGTTCCTGCTCAGCGTCCGCGCGATGTAACGCCGGGCACGACGAACCCCCCGGGACCGCCACGGAGCGGTCCCCAGAGGCCGGCGCCGACCCTTCCCACGGCGCCGGCCTCACCTTTTTCGGGGCCGCGGGTTCGCGTTACTGCCCGATCCCGGTCCAGCCGATGGCAGCACCGGCCGCGAGCAGCCACAGCGGATTGAGCGTGAAGCGGAGCGCGAGGGCAGCGCTCGCCGCCGTGATCGCGGCCAGGACCCACGTGCCGTCGACGGCGCGTGCAATGATGGTGGCGCTCGCGGCCACGAGCCCCACCGAGATCGGCACGAGCCCGCTCTGGATCGCCTGCCGCCAGCGGTAATTGTTGAACCGCTGCCACAGCCGCAAGGTCACGATGGTGACGAGAGAAGACGGCCCGAAGATCGAGAGGCCGGCCACGAGGAGACCGGCTCCGCCCGCCACCTGCCAGCCGATCAAGGGTGCGACCATCAGGTTCGGACCGGGTGCGGCCTGCGCCAGTGCATACATCGCCGCGAAGTCGGCGCCGGTCATCCAGTGATGCACGTCGACGACCTGGCGGTGCATCTCGGGCAAGGTCGTGTTGCCGCCGCCGAACGCGACCAGAGAGAGCTGGCTGAAGATCAGGGCGAGGGCGACCAGGGTTCCGGTCATGCGCGCGTCCTGAACATCGCGACGATGCCGACCGGCGCCATGACGAGCATGGTCGGCACCAGCGGCAGGTGGAACCAGCCGATCGCGGCATAGACGACGAGCCCGATCGCGATGGCGGCGGGCTCGTGCCGGAGCGGCAGCGCCAGCTTCACCGCCAGCGCCACGAGCTGGCCCGCGGCGGCCGCGGCAAGCCCGGCGAAGAGATGCACGACGCGAGGATCGGACTGAAAGCGCTGGTAGATCTCGCCCAGCAGCACGACGACCGCGGTCGGGGCGGCGACCAGCCCGAGGAGAGCCGCGAGCGCTCCCGCGATGCCGCGAAAGCGCAGGCCCACCGCGACCGAGAGGTTGATGATGTTGCCGCCGGGGAGGAACTGGCAGAAGCTCAGGAGGTCGCTGAACTCGCGGTCCGTGAGCCAGCGGCGCTGGTCCACCACCATGTGGCGGGAGAGCGGCAGCACGCCGCCGAAGCCGCTCAGCCCGAGGATGAGGAAGCCGCGGAAGAGATCGATCGTGGTCGGGCGGGGCGTGACACCCGACTCGGTATCGGATTCGATCATGGCCCGATGACTAACGGGAGGCGGCCGGGATGTCCAATCGGTCGCCGGAGCTACATCCCGATGCCCCGCGATGATGTGGGTCCGTTTCTCGACCCCCGCTTTATGCTCGCAGCGACTCGGCATGGCGCGCGAGCTTCTCGAGCGTCTGGTACCCGTATTCGACGGCGCCAAAGCCGATGGTCGCATCGCGCTGGGCTTTGGTCGGATGCAGCTGACGCAGGGTGATCACGGTCTTGCCGTCGCTCTGCTCGTCGAAGGTGATCGTCATCCGGAAGCGCCCCGGATCATCGGCGACATCCGATCCGTGATCGATCTCGATCAGGCTCGGCGGCTCGATACGACGGAACTGCATGCGGTTGGAATAGCGCCGGCCGTCGGGTGCGATCATGTCGAAGCGCCACAGCCCGCCAACGCGGATGTCGATCTCCTTGGTCTCGATCTTGAAACCGGCCGGCCCGAACCAGGCGGGCAGATGTTTTGGATCGGCCCACGCCGAAAACACGACGTCGCGAGGTGCATTTATGACCCGCGACAGGACGATTTCGCGGTCGAGCGCCCATTGGCCAAGCGCGGTGCTGGGGGACGAGGTCATGGTCGACTCCTTTGATGGCGAGGGCGATGCGACGTTAACGTCGAGGATGCTTTGCGAGTTGGTGGAGACCTTCGCACCTTGCGAATGGCCTCCGCCGCTTGAGCAGATCACCCATGTCGACCTCTCTTCCGCGGCTTGCTCTGGATCTTGGTGACGTAGGCTTCGAGCCGGTCGAGGCGCGCCTCCCAAACCGCGCGTTGCTCGACCAGCCAGTTTTCGGCGCGGGTCATGGCAGCTGGCTTCAACCGGCAGGTACGGACCCGCCCATTCTTTTGGGACTCCACGAGGCCGCCGGCTTCAAGCACCCGGATGTGCTTCATCAGGCTGGGCAGCGCCATGGCAAATGGCCGGGCGAGTTCCCCGACCGACGCCTCGCCCTCGCCCAGTCGCGCGAGGATCGCTCTCCGGGTCGGATCCGCAAGCGCGCCGAACACCTGGTCAAGATGCGATGATAAGTTAGCCATTCGGATAACTATGGGTGCACGCCAGGGCGTTGTCAACAACAGTTATCCGTATGGCTTACTAATGCGTGAGCGAGGCGCCGCGCCTCAGGCCCATCAGCAATTGCGCGCCTGCTTTAAGCTCGACAGCGGACAAGCTCGCCGAGACGGCTGACGTCGGGTTCGTGCCAGGAGCTCACTCCCGCGCGCGCGGGTGGGCCTTTTCGTAGACCTCGATCAGGCGCTCGGCGTCGACGCCGGTGTAGCGCTGCGTCGTCGACAAAGACGCGTGGCCGAGCAGCTCCTGGATCGCGCGCAGGTCGCCGCCTCGGGCGAGCAGGTGCGTCGCAAAGCTGTGGCGCAGCGCGTGCGGCGTGGCGCTGTCCGGAAGGCCGCTCGCCGCGCGCAGCTTGCGCATCTGCGCCTGGACGATCTCGGCGCGCAGGCGGCCGCCCCGAGCACCCAGGAACAGCGGCCCGTCGGACCCCGGCTGGAAGGGGCAGCGCGTCACATAGGCCTCGACCGCCTCGCGCACCGCGGGCAGCACCGGGACCACGCGCTGCTTCCTGCCTTTGCCGGTGACGGTGAGCCTCTCCTCGAGCGGCAGGACGTCGCGGTTGAGAGACAGGGCTTCGTCGATGCGCAGGCCGCTCCCGTAGAGGAGCGCCAGCACGGCCACGTCGCGCGCGGCAATCCATGCCTCAGCAGCGAACGCGGCCACGCCCTCGACCGCGGTCGCGGCGTCGGGCACCGTCAGCGGCTTGGGCAGGGCCTTCGGCAGCTTGGGCGAGCGCAAGGCCGTGACCTGTGCGTTGTGCACGAGGCCGCGGCGGTCGAGCCAGCGGAAGAAGCCGCGCAAGGTCGAGAGGGCGCGCGCGTTCGAGGTGGCGGTGAGGCCATTGGTCCGGCGCGCCGCGAGCCAGGCGCGGAAATCAGCAAGTCGCAGGGCGGCGAGATCGGCGAGGCCCGCGGGCGCGCCCAGATGCGTGCCGATGAAGGCGAAGAAGCCGGTCAGGTCGTGCGTGTAGGCGGTGAGCGTGTGGAGCGAGCAGCGTTTTTCGACCGCCAGCCAGGCGCGCCAGGCCTCGAAGGCCTCGACCGCATCGCGTCCGGCGAGAAAGCGCGGGACCGGCGGTAATGACGCGGCCTGGCTCAGCCGCGGTCCAGCCATCCCCGGAAGGTCAGCTCCACCACCTTGCCGAGGAACGTGAGCAGCTCGGTTCCCTGGCCGGGATGGAACTTGTCGGGCGTGCGCGAGCCGAAGGCGAGCACGCCCTGCGGCGCGTCGCGGCGCAGCTGCAGGCGCAGCAGGGCCTGCGAGCGGACAAGGGTGGAGGCACTGCCAAACAATTGCGCGTCCGGCTGGGCGTCGGGGATGAGCGCCAGGTCCCTGCCGGTGCCGACCAGGCGGTCGATGGCGCCCTTGGGCAGGATGCGCAACGAGGTGCGGTTGCCGCCGGCAGGCAGGCGGTCGAGCGCCTCGAACCCGAGTGTGACCGCATCCACCTCGATGTGGACCGCGAGGTCGGTGGTGATGATCTCGATCAGATGCTCGAGCGTCGTCGCCCCCAGCATCGCGATCACGCTCGCATGCACGCGGTTCTGGGTGATGAGGTTGCTGCGCGAAGTCGCGAGGATCTCGTTCTGCTGGGTCTGCACGCGGCTGAGATCGCCGCGCACGCGCTCCAGCATGTAGCGCTGCAGGTCGACCACGCCCTCGCCGCGCTTCGCCTCGGGCGGCAGCAGCACGTTCACGAGGTCGGGATGGTCGACCAGGAAGTCCGGATGGTTCCGCAGAAAGGTCTCGACCTCGTCGGCGGAGGGTCCGGCGGGCCGCGGGCGTGGGTCGGCCATGGCGGTTGCCCTCAGGAGCCCAGGATGGACTGGCCAGTCTTCTGCCAGTCGGCGAGGAAGGCGGCCAGGCCCTTGTCGGTGAGCGGATGCTGGAACATCTGCCGCAGCACGTTGGGCGGCAGGGTCGCCACGTGCGCGCCGACCTTCGCGGATTCGATCACATGGATCGGGTGGCGCACCGAGGCGACCAGCACCTCGGTCTTGAAGCTCGGGTACTGCTTGTAGATCTGGCAGATGTCGCGGATGAGGGCCATGCCGTCGGTGCCGATATCGTCGAGGCGCCCGACGAAGGGCGAGATGAACGAGGCGCCCGCCTTGGCGGCGAGGATCGCCTGCGCGGGCGAGAAGCAAAGCGTCACGTTGACCATGATGCCGTCGCCCGACAGCGCCTTGCAGGTCTTGAGCCCGTCCGGGGTCAGCGGCACCTTGACCGCGACGTTCTTGGCGAGCTTGGCGAGGAGGCGCCCTTCCTTGAGCATGGTCGCGTGATCGAGGGCCGTCACCTCGGCGCTGACCGGGCCGGGGACGATGTCGCAGATCTCGCGCACCACATCGAGGAACTTGCGCCCCGACTTCGCGACCAGCGATGGATTGGTGGTGACGCCGTCGACCAGTCCGGTGGCCGCGAGGTCGCGGATCTCGGCAACGTCGGCGGTATCGATGAAGAATTTCATGCGTCGGCTTTGTCCGTGTACGCGAGCCGGTCCCTCATCTCGTGACCGCCTCCGACTCGATGGCTAGAGTGTAGCCGATGCCAGACTCCGAGACCAGCCGGACGGAATTGCGCACGCGCGTGCTGCTGCCGCTGCCGCTCGCCGGCGCCTACGATTACCGCAGCGGTGCCGAGGCGGATGTGCGCCCGGGCGAGTTCGTGCGCGTGCCGCTGGGCGGCCGGTACCTCGCGGGCGTGGTCTGGGACGGCCCGGCCTCGTCCGAGCTGCCGGAATCGCGGCTGAAGGCGATCGCCGCCCGTCTCGACGTACCGCCGATGCCTGAGGAGATGCGCCGCTTCATCGACTGGGTGGCGGCGTACACGATGTCGCCGCCGGGGGCCGTGCTGCGCATGGCGATGAGCGTGCCGGCGGCGTTCGAGCCGCCGCGGCCGTCGTTCGCGGTGCGGCAGACGGACCAGGCCCCGCATCCGGACAGCATCAACCCCGACGACAGACTGCGCCTCACCGCGGCACGCCGCCGCGTCCTGCGCGAGCTTGTAGACCAGCCGCCGCGCCCGGTGGCTGAAATCGCGCGCGCGGCCGGCGTCGGGACCGGCGTCGTCCGCTCGCTCATCGAGCTGGGCTGGCTCGAGCTGGTCGAGGCAGCACCGCCGCCGGCGCGCATCGCGGCCCCGCCGGCAGGGCCGGTGCTGTCGGCCGACCAGGCCGACGCGGCCGCAACCCTGTGCGGGAAGCTCGCGCAGGGATTTTCGGTCACCTTGCTCGACGGGGTCACCGGCTCGGGCAAGACCGAGGTCTATTTCGAGGCGATCGCGGCCAACATGGCGGCCGGCCGGCAGTCACTGGTGCTGTTGCCCGAGATCGCGCTGTCCGCGCAGTGGTTCGCGCGCTATCAGGCGCGCTTCGGGTCTCCGCCCGCCGTCTGGCATTCGGAGATCGGCCAGGCCGAGCGCCGCCGCGCCTGGCGCGCGGTGGCGGCGGGCGAGGCGGCTGTCGTGGTCGGCGCCCGCTCGGCCTTGTTCCTGCCCTTCGCGCGGCTCGGGCTGATCGTCATCGACGAGGAGCACGACCCCGCGTTCAAGCAGGAGGACGGCGTCATCTACCACGCGCGCGACATGGCGGTGGTGCGCGCGCGGTTCGCAAAAGTGCCGGTCGTGCTCGTCTCCGCGACGCCCTCGCTCGAGACGGCGCAGAACGTCGAGCGCGGCCGCTACGCGGCGGTCCACCTGCCCGAGCGCCACGGCGGGGCGGCGCTGCCCGAGATCCGCACCATCGACCTGCGCCGCGACCCTCCGCCGCGCGGCGCCTTCCTGTCGCCGCCGCTGCGCGAGGCCGTGCAGGCGAGGCTTGCCGCGGGCGAGCAGGCGATGCTGTTCCTCAATCGCCGCGGCTACGCGCCGCTCACGCTCTGCCGCGCCTGCGGCCACCGGGTCACGTGCCCCAACTGCACGTCGTGGCTGGTCGAGCACCGGCGCACCGGGCGGCTGCTCTGCCACCATTGCGGTCACTCGGAGGCGCGGCCGATGTCCTGTTCGGCCTGCGGTGCTGCGGATTCGTTCGTACCCTGCGGACCGGGCGTGGAGCGCGTGGCCGAGGAGGCGGCGAGCCTGTTCGAGGGGGCTCGCGTGGCCATCGTCACCAGCGACACGATCGCGGGGCCGCACGCGGCCGAAGCCTTCGTGCGGCGCATGATCGCGGGCGAGATCGACCTTCTGATCGGCACGCAGGTGATCGCCAAAGGGCACCACTTCCCGAAGCTGACCCTGGTCGGCGTGGTCGACGCCGATCTCGGCCTGACCGGCGGCGATTTGCGGGCGTCGGAGCGCACCTATCAACTGCTGCACCAGGTGGCCGGGCGCGCCGGCCGCGCCGAGCGTCCGGGGCTGGCCCTCCTGCAGACCTACGCGCCCGAACACCCGGTGATGAAGGCCCTGGTTGGCCTGTCGCGGGACAGTGCGGCGCGCGACCGCTTCCTCGCGGCCGAAGCCGACGAGCGCCAGCGCGCCGGCTGGCCGCCCTTCGGCCGGCTGGCGGCGGTGATCGTCTCCGGGCCCGACGCGCACGCGGTCGACGCGGTGGCGCGGCGGCTCGGCGCCACGGCCCCGCACGGCAACGGCGTGGAGGTGCTGGGACCGGCACCGGCGCCGCTGGCCCTTTTGCGCGGGCGTCACCGCCGGCGCCTGCTGGTCAAGGCGCGGCGCGATGCGGACCTGCAGGGCGCGGTCGGCGCGTGGCTCGACCAGGTGAAGCCGCCGGCAAACGTTCGGCTCCAGATCGACATCGAACCCTACAGCTTCCTTTAATCGTGCTGAATGGCGGCGGGTCGGCGCCAAAAAAGATACGTGCTCGCACGTAGAATCGATAATCAAACTGGCCGAATTCCGCTTGCGAATATATTGTTTGGGAGATTTTCAACTGGATTCGGCGCATGGCGCTTATCCTGGTCGTCGACGACGACGCCGCGGTCCGCGATTCGATCCGCACCCTGCTCGAGCTGGACGGCCACGACCTGGCCGAAGCCGAGGACGGGCGCGCAGGTGAAGAGGCGATCCAGCGGCGCCTGCCCGATCTCGTGATCCTCGACATCTTCATGCCCGAGCGCGACGGGTTCGAGACCCTGCGCAGCCTCCGCCGCACGCATCCCGGGCTGAAGATCCTCGCGATCTCCGGCTGCGCCGGCGGGCAGCTCGAACGCACGCTGGCCTTCGCCCGCGAGTTCGGCGCCGATGCGGTGCTCGAAAAGCCGTTCCGTCCCGACGCGCTCCGCGCCGCCGTCCGCGACCTCCTCAATCCCGGGGCCCGCGAGGCCAACGCCTAGCCGCCCGGCGCTCTTCGATTGGCCGTTGATTCCTCTGTCGAAAATGAGCTTTCGGCGGCGCCCCCGCTTGTTGCATCGCGCAAGTCGCTGTGGTAGCAATCCGCCGCCTTCGCCGGGGCGCCGCCCTCGCGAAGGTTCGTTTGTTTCATCAAAGGTTTCGAGCGTCGGCGGATGCCAGCTCGGAGCCTCAAAATCCCAAGGAACCGGCTCGCCGTCGTGGCTTCTGAGTCTCCCATCCTGACCGGACTGACCGGTCGCTATGCGACCGCGCTTTACGAATTGGCCGATGAGGCGAAGGCGCTCGATCAAGTCGCCGCCGACCTTACGAATATCAAGCGGACGGTGGCCGGAAACGCCGATCTGCAGCGCCTGACCGCCTCGCCCCTGGTGCCGCGCGCCCAGCAGGCCAAGGCCGTGCTGGCCATCCTGGAAAAAATGGGGGTGGGCGACCTCACCCGGCGCTTCGTCGGCATCGTGGCGCGCCACCGCCGCCTGCACCAGCTGCCGAAGATCATCGACGCCTATATGGCGCTGCTCGCCCAGCACCGCGGGGAGGTGACGGCCGAGGTCACCGCGGCCCGCCCGCTGTCAGCCCCGCAGACCGAGCAGGTCACGGCCGCCCTGCGTGCCGCCGTCGGCCGCAAGGTGGCGGTCGCGGTCGCCGTGGATCCCAAGCTCCTCGGCGGGCTCAAGGTCAAGGTCGGCTCGCGCCTGATCGACGCCTCGCTCGCCACCAAACTGCAACGCCTGCAACTCGCGATGAAGGGCCTCTGACGATGGACATTAAGGCCGCGGAAATCTCCGCAATCCTCAAGCAGCAGATCGCCAAGTTCGACACCGCCGCCGACGTCTCGGAGGTCGGGCAAGTCATCTCCGTCGGCGACGGCATCGCGCGGGTTTACGGACTCGACAAGGTCGAGGCCGGCGAGATGGTCGAGTTCCC
>DATJPD010000026.1:0-50659 GCA_035506575.1 Alphaproteobacteria bacterium | reverse complement strand
GGAGTCCCGAGCTGCGCCAGCACCGAGCCGTCCGCATACGCGACCATGCTGTGGATGACCGATTGCGGATGGACCAGCACCTCGATGCGCTCCGAGGGCAGGCGGAACAGATGATGGGCCTCGATGACTTCGAGGCCCTTGTTCATCATGGTCGCGGAATCGACCGAGATCTTGGCGCCCATCGACCAGTTGGGATGCGCGACCGCCTGCTTGGGCGTGACCCGCGCCATGGCCGCACGATCCATCTCGCGGAACGGACCGCCCGAGGCGGTGAGGATGATCTTCTCGATCTGGTCCGCCTGGCTGAAATCGAACACCTGGAAGATGGCGCTGTGCTCGGAATCGACCGGCAGCAAGGTGGCACCGTGGCGCTGCACCTCGCGCATCAGAAGCTCGCCCGCGCACACCAGGCATTCCTTGTTCGCGAACGCGACGACAGCCCCACGCCGGATCGCAGCGAGGGTCGGCGACAGACCGGCAGCCCCCACGATCGCCGACATCACCCAGTCGGCCGGTAGCTCGCCGGCTTCGTCGACCGCGGCAGGTCCCGCCGCCGCCTCGATCGTCGTCCCGGCGAGGGCGTCCTTCAGCTCCTGATAGCGGTTGGGGTCGGCTATGACAGCGCGGCGCGCGCCCAAGTCGCGGGCCTGGGCCGCCAGCGCTGCGACGTTTGAAGCCGCGACCAGCCCCTCGACGATGAAGCCCGCGCGGTTGCGCGCGATCAGATCGACCGTGTTGCGGCCAACGGATCCCGTGGAGCCAAGGATCGTGACGTGGCGAGGCCCCTCGTCTTGGTCGAACCTGGGCGTCGTGTCGGTCTTGGCCATCAAATCCATCCCGTCGGTGCGAGCCGAATCATCATATCACTACCGCCAGCTCAACACGGCGCCGTTCGTGCCCCACTGCAGCACCGCGAGGACGAGCCCGGCGGCCAGGAGGCCGTCGACCCGGTCGAAGAGGCCGCCATGGCCCGGGATCAGCTGGCTCGAATCCTTGACCCCGAATCGGCGCTTGACGAACGATTTCGCAAGGTCGCCCGCCTGTGCCACGAGCGCCAGCACGGCACCGGCCACCGCAAGTACCGCAGGCGACGGCGCGCCGCTGTCGAAGCCCGGGAGGATCCAGCCGACCGCGGCGGCCGACAGCGCGGCGCCGATCAATCCGGCCCATGTCTTCTTGGGCGACAGCCTCGGGGCAAGGCGCGGGCCGCCGACCAGGCGGCCGGCGAAATAGGCGCCGGTGTCCGTGGCCCACACCGAGAGCATCAGCCACAGGATGACCGCCTGCCCGGCCGGCTCGCCCCCGCGCAGCCAGACGATGGCGATGCAGGGAAGACCGATATACACGGTGCCGGCGGCGATCCAGCGCGGATGGACGCGGCCGCTCACGCGGGCCGCCACGTAGTCGCCGAGGCAGCCGGCGGCGATGAGCGCCACGCCGACCGCCGGGGAGACGAGCGACGCGGCCGCGACGACCGCGACCACGGCGATCGCCTGCACGACGCCGGTCCAGCCGAACCGGCCGCCGCCGCACAGGCGCGTCCATTCCCAGGCGAGGATGGCCGCTCCGATCGCAACGAGAACGTCGAACACCGCGGCCCCGGCTTCGAGCGCCACGAGCGCGATCGCCGCCATGACGATGGCGGACAGGACCCGCGGCCCCAGATCCGCCATGGCGACGCTGTCAGCCACCGGCCGCGCCGTAACGCCGCTCACGCCTATGGAACTCATGAATGGCCGCCATCAAGTCGTCCTTCCCGAAATCGGGCCACAGCGTGTCCACGAAGACCAGCTCGGAGTAGGCCGACTGCCACAGGAGAAAGTTGCTCAACCGCTTCTCGCCGCTCGATCTGATGATGAGGTCCGGGTCGGGGATCGCCCGCGTCCACAACGACGCGGCGACCGCATCCTCGTCGATGTCGGATGCGGCGATCTCGCCCGCGGCGAGCCTGCGGGCGAGCGAGCGGACCGCCATCGCGATCTCCGCGCGCGCGCCGTAGCTGAGGGCGACGATCAGGGTCAGCCCCGAGTTTGCCGCGGTCGTCGTCTCGGCGTTCTCGATCAGGCTCACGATGTCGGGTGCCAGGCGGGAGCGGTCGCCGATGATCCGGATACGCACGCCGTTCTGGTGCAGCTCCGCGAGCTCGGCGCGCAGATAGTGGCGCAGCAGTCCCATGAGGTCGTTGACCTCGTCCGCAGGGCGCTTCCAGTTCTCGGACGAGAAGCCGAAGAGGGTCAGATAGCGAATCCCGAGCTCCGCCGCGGCGCGGATCGTCCGGCGCACCGCTTCGGCGCCTCGCTTGTGGCCCGCCACGCGCGGCAGCCCCCGCGCGCGCGCCCAGCGGCCGTTGCCGTCCATGATGATCGCGACGTGGGCCGGTGGCCGGCCCGTCCCGCCGGGAGCGGGCTGAGACTGTGGCACGTCAGACATTGAGAATGTCTTTTTCCTTCGCCGCCAGCGTCTCATCGACCTTCTTGATCATTTCATCGGTCAGCTTCTGCGTCTCCGCATTGCGCTTGCGATGTTCGTCCTCGTTGATCTTGTGCGACTTCTCGAGGTCCTTCAGCGCCTCCATGCCGTCGCGCCGCACGTTGCGGATGGACACGCGGGCCTGCTCGGCGAATTTGTGCGCGAGCTTCACGAGCTCCTTGCGGCGCTCTTCGGTGAGCGGCGGGATCGGCACGCGCAGGAGCTGGCCCTCGGTCATCGGGTTGACGCCGATGTTCGCCTCGCGGATCGCCTTCTCGACCGCCTTCACCATGCTCTTGTCCCACACCTGCACGGTCAGCATGCGCGGCTCGGGCGCGTTCACGGTGCCGAGCTGCGAGAGCGGCATGTGGCTGCCATAGGCCTCGACCTGGATGGGCTCGAGCAGGCTGACCGAGGCGCGCCCGGTGCGCAGGCCGGACATTTCCTTCTTGAAGACCTCGAAGGCGCCCGTCATCCGGCGCCGCAGTTCATTCGGATCCGCGGTAGACATGGCCTCACCCCTTTTCCGTTATGATTGTTGAGCGGCCCCGGCCCGCGAGCACCTGGGCGAAGCCGCCGGCTTCCTCGATGGAAAACACCAGGATCGGGATGCGGTTCTCGCGCGCCAGCGAGATCGCCGATGCGTCCATCACCTTCAGATCCTTCGACAGCACGTCCAGATAGGTGAGCCGCTCATACCGCGTGGCCGCCTTGTCGCGCTTGGGATCGGCGCTGTAGACCCCGTCGACCTTGGTCCCCTTGAGGATGGCATCGCAGCCCATCTCCGAGGCGCGCAAGGCCGCGGCCGTGTCGGTCGTGAAGAAGGGGTTGCCCGTGCCCGCGGCGAAGATCACCACCCGGCCCTTTTCCATGTGGCGGATGGCGCGCCGGCGGATATAGGGCTCGCACACCGAGGCCATGGGGATCGCCGAGAGAACCCGCGTATGCACGCCCGCGCGCTCGAGCGCGTTCTGGAGCGCCAGCGCGTTGATGACCGTCGCCAGCATCCCCATGTAATCCGCACTCGCGCGCTCGATGCCGGCCGCCGCCCCCGCAAGCCCGCGGAAGATGTTGCCGCCGCCGATGACGAGGCAGACCTGGACGCCGAGCGCGCGCCCGGCCTTCACGTCCTCGGCGATGCGGGTGACGATGCCGGAATCGAGCCCGAACTCCATCGAGCCCATCAGCACTTCGCCGGAGATCTTGAGCAGCACGCGCTTGTAAGTAGACGTGCCGGACTGGGACGCGCCTGCGCCTTTGACTGAAGCCTCGCCGGCGTTGTTGGGGGCCACCATTGCTCTTCCGGCCTCTTTTCCGACTCTGCGCTAGCTTACACGAAACGCCGCCTCAGCGCCCGAGCTGGGCCGCCACTTCGGCCGCGAAATCCTCCGTCTTGCGCTCGATTCCCTCGCCGAGCGCGTAGCGCCGGAACGCGGCGACCTTCACCGGAGCGCCGATGTCCTTGGCGGCATTCTCGAGCACCTTCGAGACGCGGCTCTCGCCGTCCACCACGAACACCTGCTCGAGCAGGACCACGTCCTCGTAGAACTTGCGCAGCCGGCCCTCGACCATCTTGGCGATGACGTTGTCGGGCTTGCCGGAGGTCTTCGCCTGCTCCGACAGCACCGCGCGCTCGCGCTCGATCGCCGCCTTGTCGAGATCGGCGACGCTCAGCGATAGCGGGTTCGCGGCCGCGATGTGCATCGCGAGCTGCTTGCCCAGCGCCGCCACCTTGTCGGCCGGGCCTGCGGATTCCAATGCCACGAGCACGCCGATCTTGCCGAGGCCCGGCGAAGACGCGTTGTGGACATAGCTCGCCACCACGCCCTGCCCGACCGACAGCCCGACGCCGCGGCGCAGCGACATGTTCTCGCCGATCGTCGCCACGAGGGAAGTCAGCTTCTCGGCCACCGTGCCGCCGCCCGGATAGGCGGCCGCCTTGAGCTTCTCGACGTCGCCGCCCGCCGTCACCGCAAGCTCGGTGACCTTGCGCACGAAGTCCTGGAAGGAATCGTTGCGCGCCACGAAATCGGTCTCGGCGTTGACCTCGACCATGGCCCCGCGCGAGCCCGCGGCTGCGACGCCGACGAGGCCCTCGGCGGCCACGCGGCCAGCCTTCTTGGCGGCCGCGGCGAGGCCCTTCTTGCGCAGCCAGTCGACCGCACCTTCGAGGTCGCCGCCGGTCTCGGTCAGCGCCTTCTTGCAATCCATCATTCCGGCGCCGGTCTTCTCTCGCAGATCCTTCACCAACGCGGCCGTGATCTCGGCCATAGGTCACCTCATGCTGTAGCGGGTCGGCCGTTAACGAAGGGCCGCCCAGATATCGAAACGGCGGCCGCCCGCGGGTTCATCCCGAGCCGCCGCCGTTTATTTTCGTGCGCGCGAGCGCCGCGAAGGCGCCCGTGCCGTTCACTCCGCGGCAGCGGTCTCCTTGGCCTTCTTGCCGCGCGCCCGGGGCTTCTTGCCCGCGGGCTTGGCCGGCTCCTCGTCGCCCGGCTTGGCTTCCGGCACCGGCTCTTCGCCGGGCGCCGCCTCGTCCGCAGCCGCCTCGGGAACGCCCTCGGCCACCGGCTGGGCCGCGGCACCCACGTCCACCCCGGCGGCCTTCATCTCGGCCTGGAGCCCGTCGAGCACGGCACCCGAGAACAGGTCGCAGTAGAGCTGGATCGCGCGCAGCGCGTCGTCGTTGCCCGGAACCGGGAACTTGATGTTGGTCGGATCGCTGTTGCTGTCGACCACCGCGATGACCGGGATGTTGAGGCGCCGCGCCTCGTCCACCGCGATCGCGTCCTTGTTCGTGTCGATCACGAACAGCGCATCGGGCAGCCCGCCCATCTCCTTGATGCCGCCCAGCGCGCGCTCGAGCTTGTCGCGATCGCGCGTGAGGTTGAGCAGCTCTTTTTTCGTCAGGCCCGACGTCTCCTGCTGCTGCACCGCCTCGTCGAGCTCGCGCAGCCGGCGGATCGAGTTCGAGATCGTCTTCCAGTTGGTCAGCATGCCGCCGAGCCAGCGGTGGTTGACGTAATACTGGCCGCAGCGCTTGGCCGCCTCGGCGATCGGCTCCGCCGCCTGCCTTTTTGTTCCGACAAACAAGACACGGCCGCCGTTGGCCGCGACATCGCGCACGGCGTTCAGCGCCTGCTCGAGCATCGGCACGGTCTGCTGCAGGTCGATGATGTGGACGTTGTTACGGACCCCGAACAGGAAGGGGGCCATCTTGGGGTTCCAGCGCCGCGTGTGGTGTCCGAAATGGACGCCCGACTCAAGGAGCTGGCGCATGGTGAAGGCGGGTAGCGCCATAGATCGTTCTCCGGTTCAGCCGCCGCGGAACGATGCGCCCGGTTTCTCCCTCGGTTCAGGAGGGAGAGCCGGACACCGGATCGACCCCGGCCCTATGACGGCCGGAACCGTGTGTCCCGCGTGAGGATTTCCGCCGGGGACCATCCCCGGCTTGGAGCGGTTAGATACGGGGGAATGGGCCTTAATTCAAGCATTAAAGGCCCGGTCGAACGCCCCGGTCCCGCCGGGAGGAGTATATCTCCTCTTAAACCCGGTCAACCGGTCAACAGTTCGTGGAAGCCACTGAAGCAACAGCGCAATTCGACCTCGGAGGTGTTGATCTGCCGATTTTCGCGAACATCCAGGTCAACAGTACCACCCCGAAAAACGCCGCAACAAACGGGAATGTTGGCGAGTGCAAACCCACGGCTAAATCTTGTCCAAGTACCGCCATGAGCCCCTTGAAATTCTGATATCACATACAATATCGTTTACGCGGTCGGTATCGGCGCGGGTCGTTAACGATTTCAAGATGAGGTCCGAATGGGCAGCGGCGGTTTGAAGACCTTAGAGCAGATGCGGAATAACCCCCGCAATAACTGGAATATCGCGGATTTTGAAAAGGTTTGCAGTGCGTTAGCGGATTATGGAGTGATGATGCGTCCGCCAGCGCGTGGATCGCACTACAAGGTTACGTGCGACGGGATAGACGACATTTTGACGGTCCCGGCGCGCCGTCCGATAAAACCGATTTACGTGAAACGATTCGTTAGTATGATGGACAGTATCATCGAGAGGGCGAAGAATGAAGAAAATGGCGGCCAGAGTGCTGCGTAAAGTTATGGGGCATGTCCCCGCTACCGTTTGGGTGCGCGGTAGCGAGGATGGAGCGTTTGCACCCGACGACAAGGAGGTCGATGTGCTGAAATATCCCGCTATGGTTCGAGAAATCGACCCGGCAGATGGCGGGGGGTTTTTGGTGGAGTTTCCGGATCTTCCGGGTTGCATCGCAGACGGCCACACGGCCGAGGAGGCGCTAATTAATGCAAAAGAGGCCGTAGAAGAATGGATTGATGCGGCCGCTAAAATGGGACGACCAATACCGGAGCCGAATTCAAACGACCGATTTAGTGGCAAATGGGTGCAGCGAGTTCCAAAATCTTTGCATCAAAAATTGGCTGCTGAAGCGAAACGTGAGGGTGTTAGCTTGAACTCCTTTGCACTTACTCTTCTCGCTGAAGGAATTGGTCGCCGTAAAGTGGCGGCCTGAATCGCCTTTTTCAGATTCTAAGGGCCACGCAATTTGGCGTGGCCCTTTTGATTCCGATCCATGGTTTAGCCACGCGGTCTTTCCGCATCTAGCACCACCTCCTTTCTAACCTGTGCGATCATTGCGGCGTGCTCTGATCGGCAAGCCGCAGCCGCTCAATTTCTTCCGCCAGAAACATGTCGGGCTGGGCAGGGGGGAATGCCTGGGTGAAGAGTGCGTCGAAGAATTTCCATTGTCCGGTCGGAGTCGCGCGAAGCAGAGTTGTCACGGCGGTGATCTGCTTATCGACATGAGGATTGCCAACGTCCTCCGTAAGAAAATAATAGTGCTTACGCTTGCGCCGTTTCGTGACCGGATCGACGGGGTTCTTACGCCGCAGTTCGTCAAGCACGCCGGGCGGCAACTGGTCGTAGATCAGTTTATTAGTCAGCTTACCGACATAGGCCGTGCGGGCCGTCGAGTTCGCATTAAACGGCCAGCCCATGACCCGGTAAATTTGCTCATAGAACGAGATGGGGAACTTGGACTGATAGGTACGAAACTCAGGTCGCACATAGGCGGCCAGAATCTTCTGGAGCGCATCGTGTGCACGGCGCTTTTGGTATCCAGTCGCCTCGTCAATCAATGCGTCAATCGCGGTGTCAGCAAGTCCGTCGAGTAGGATTTGTGCTTTCTCCGCGATGCGCTGTTGCGACGGCCCTAGTACGCCGGCCCGGTGCGCGCGGACCCAGACACTAAGGATGCGGCGCAGCACCGTCCCCGGGATGCCTTCAGCTATAGAGCCGCTTAGGGCGCGATAGCGGATCGGGCTCCGCATAGCCTCAACGAGTTGTTCGTCTTCGAGGATGTACGGGCGCAGATTCTTGAAGGCCAAGTACAACGGGTAGTGCACATCATCCGCGTCGGTTCGGCGCGTAGACAGTGCACCGCTACGGTAAATCCCCATGGTCCGCATGAATTCGGTGCCGGATATAACCCGCAGTTCATTATCGAGAACCGCGCAACGGAAGGTCATGCCGACCAGATCAAGCGGCCCTTCTTCTAGCGCGTGGTGCACGTCCCCGGACCACCTTGTTATTGCTGCATTTTTTGCCTGTTCCGATAGCTTTTTTGGCCCTAAACTGGCCGCTCGTGCACGGCCCCCTTGGGCAGCGATTTCGGACCTATTGAGGATTTTCGGTTCCTTGGGCATGGCTATCTCCTGCGCTTGTGCACGCATGTGGTAACACGATGCTTGCTTTTTGTAAAGCACGCATTATAATCTCAAGATAAGCACGCATCGGGGGACCGAATGAGCATCCTGAACCGGCCGTATTTCCGCGATGAAGAAGCGGCCCACGCTTTCCTTGAAAGCATCCTGTGGCCGTCCGGGCCAGTCTGCCCGCACTGTGGCGTGGTCGGCACCGCGTACAAGATCGCGGCCAATCCCGCGAAGCGCGTGCGCTATGGCCTTCACAAGTGCCGCGATTGCCGCAAGCAATTCACGGTCAAGGTCGGCACCGTGTTCGAGCACGCGCGGGTGCCACTCTATAAGGCGTTACAGGCGGCTTACCTACTGTGCTCGTCCAAGAAGGGAATGAGCGCGCACCAGATTTCGCGGTCGCTCGAAATCAGCATCAAGGCGGCGTGGTTCCTCATGCACCGCGTTCGCGAGGCGATGGCGCCGCATCCGCACCTTGTCGAGAAGCTGGGTGGCCCTGGCCGCGTTGTCGAAAGCGACGAAACCTACATCGGCGGCAAGGAGAAGAATAAGCACTGGAGCAAGCGCGACCCGAATCCGAAGGGTAAGGGCGACAAGGAAATCGTGCTGTCGCTGGTCGAGCGCGAGGGCCGTGTCCGCTCGCGTCATGTCGGTGACGTGACCGCCAAGACGCTACGCCCAATCCTGAATGGGCAGTTGAAGCGCAATACGCGCCTGATGACGGATGATGGCGTGTGGAACAAGTCGGCGGCCAGCCACTTCAACCACCACCAGACAGTCAATCACCGGATTGGCGAATACGTGCGCGGCGACGTTCACACGAACACGATTGAGGGTTATTTCAGCATCCTCAAGCGCGGGATCATCGGCACCTATCACCATGTCAGCGCTCAGCACTTGAAGCGCTATCTGGCTGAGTTTGATTTCCGCTACAATGAACGCGCCGCGTTGGAGGTGGACGATTTCACCCGCACGATGCGGGCGCTTCTCGGCGCGAAGGGGAAGCGGTTGACGTACAAACAAGGCACTAGTGACGGAGAAGCAGCGGTTTGAAGCGGAAAGAGCCGCCTTCAAGGCGGAAAAAGACGCAGCACGACAAATTCGTAGAACTCGCGCGCGAGGTAGGCGCGGACGAGAGTGAGTCCGCGTTTGCCGACAAGCTGCGGCGAATCGCCCCCACTAAGAAGAAGCGGAAAGCGCCCAAGGCGGACGATTGAGCCCCAACCGTCTCGCAATCGCTATTCTTGTGGCTGCGGTGGCAGC
The DNA here is from genome assembly GCA_035506575.1 of Alphaproteobacteria bacterium. Classification (GTDB taxonomy): domain Bacteria; phylum Pseudomonadota; class Alphaproteobacteria; order CACIAM-22H2; family CACIAM-22H2; genus DATJPD01. Next base: position 41,177 of record DATJPD010000026.1, on the reverse strand, counting down.
CGTCGTAGGCGTGATTTGGTACGAGAGTCCGCCGAAACCCACCGTGTACCTTTACAACGCCCCGGACGCTACGGGTCACAGACCGCCCTAGCTATTGGGATGGGTTTGCAATCGCCAACATTCCCCAACAAACAACAAAAGCTGGAAGTTGTTGTTCCGACACCCAGATTTGGAACATTTTTTGTTGCAGAGGCCGTTTTCGCGAACCCCTCCGCAACAAAGACCGGAATGATTTCAACGTACGCTGGCTTTCGGACCGTCACGGCGTGCTCGGTTAAGTGTGTCGGCGCGCTTGGCGTCGTCCACGCCCATCGAAAGGCGGGTGAGGCCGTAAAAAATAGGGCTAGTTGATAGGGCCGCCCTCATCCGAGCGTGGGCTGAATGCCCACCGCAGCCTCTAGGATTGAGCGGATAGTATGCGCACCATCGAGCATCCCCATTATGAACGCGACGTACGCGAGGCCCGTCAAAACGATCGCGCACCAAAGGCACACGTTTGCCACTACTACCCAGCGATACAAGGCGCCGTCTTTTTGTATCTCGCGGCCGTAGCCCACCGACTCAAAGTACATCCTGAGATAACCGAACATCACCGCGAGCGCGGCGGCCGCGACGCCGGCGACCAGGATACGCACAGATCCGATCAGGGGAGCGGCAGCCTTTCCACGATCGTCCTTTGCCATTTGCGAAATGAACGCGAGGAGTCCGGCGGCACCCGATCCGTTGATAATCATCACAGCCTTGAGCGCGGCCAAGCCCAGATCGGTGGCCCGCTTATTGCCATCGATGATCATATCCTTCAGGTGGAGGAATTTTTGATGCCTCCTCTGTTGCTCCTCGGCGCTGATGGTGGGCGGCAACTCGTCAGATCTCCTGCACCGCCGTGACCCCCGGCAGCGACTGCATCGAAAGCCGCGTCGCGGCCGTGATCTGGTAGTGGCCCGGGAGCGCCACCTCGACCTCGCGGTCGGCTCCCAAGTCGACGACGATGCCGATGCGGCCGCGGCCCCTCTTCTCCTTCTCGATCGCGGCCTTGAGGCCGGCGATGGCGGCGGCATCGTTGATGGTGATCTTGAGCCCCGCGGCCGCCTGCGCCACCGCCTCGGGCAGCGCGTGGATCGACTGTGCCGTGATGCGCATCACGTCGTCCTTGAAGCCGACATCGGCCGACAGCAGGAGCGGCTGGCCTGAATCGAGGAGCTCGCGCGCGGTCGACAGCACCTCCTGGAAGAAGGTCACCTCGTAGCTGCCGCCCGCGTCCGACATCTGCACGAACGCGAGCCGGTTGCCGTTGCGCGCGTTGATCTCCTTCTTGCCGATCACCGTGCCGGCGAGCTTGACCCGCGCCGCACCGCCGACGGCCAGGCGGGTCAGGAGATCGCTCGAGCGCACGACCCCCAGGCGCTCGAGGCCCTTGGCGTAGGCATCCAGCGGATGCGCGGACAGGTAGAAGCCGATCGCCTCGAACTCGTTGGCGAGGCGCTCGTGCAGCGGCCAGTCGGCGATGGTGGGCAGGCGCAATCCGGGCGCCGAGGCGCCACCGCCGCCGAACAGGTTCACCTGGTTGCCGTCGCGCTCGGCGGTCTCAGCCGAGGCGAGGCGCAAGAGGCTCTCGATCGAGGCGAACACCCGCGCCCGGTTCGGCTCGAGCGCATCGAACGCGCCGGCCTTGGCGAGGAACTCGAGCGAGCGCTTGTTCACCTGCTTGGGATCGACGCGCCGCGCGAGGTCGGTCAGGTCCTTGAACGGCCCGTTCTTGGCGCGCTCGGCTGTCAGCGCCTCCATGGCCGCGAGGCCGACATTGCGCACGGCGGCGAGCGCGTAGCGGACGGCACCGGTCTTGCCGTCCTCGGCGTATTCGACGGTGAACACGGGAGCCGACTTGTTGATGTCGACCGGCAGGATCTTGCTGCCGAGGCGGTCGATCTCCTGGCGGAAGATGTTGAGCTTGTCGGTGTTGGAGACATCGAGCGTCATCGAGGCGGCGAGGAACTCGACCGGGAAATTGGCCTTGAGATAGGCCGTCTGGTAGGCGACGAGCGCGTAGGCCGCCGCGTGCGACTTGTTGAAGCCGTAGCCCGCGAACCGGTCGACCTGATCGAAGATCTGGCTCGCCTTGGCCTCGTCGACGCCGCGCTCCCTGGCACCCTTGATGAAGGTGGCGCGCTGGTTCGCCATCTCCACCTTGTCCTTCTTGCCCATGGCCCGGCGCAGGATGTCGGCGCCGCCGAGGCTGTAGCCCGACAGCACCTGCGCGATCTGCATCACCTGCTCCTGGTAGATGATGACGCCGAAGGTCTCCTTGAGGATGCCTTCGAGCGAGGGATGCAGATAATCCGGCTGCTCGGTGCCGTGCTTGCAGGCGATGTATTTCGGGATGTTCTCCATCGGGCCCGGCCGATAGAGGGCCACGAGGGCGATGATGTCCTCGAAGCGGTCGGGCCGCATCTTGCGCATCGCATCGCGCATGCCCGAGCTTTCAAGCTGGAACACCCCCACCGTGTCGGCGCGGCCGAGGAGCTCGTAGGTCGGCTTGTCGTCGAACGGCAGAGTGCCGAGATCGAGCTCGATGCCGCGCGCCTTGATCAGGTCGACCGCGCGCGCGAGCACGGTCAACGTCTTGAGGCCCAGGAAGTCGAACTTCACCAGGCCCGCGGACTCGACGTATTTCATGTTGAACTGAGTCGCCGGCAGCGGCGAGCGCGGATCGCGATAGAGCGGCACCAGCTCGTCCAGGGGCCGGTCGCCGATCACGACACCCGCGGCGTGCGTCGAGGCGTGGCGGTAGAGCCCCTCGAGCTTCATCGCGATGTCCATGAGGCGCGCCACCGCTTCGTCGGCCTTGCGCATCTCCTGCAGCGCCGGCTCGCTGTCGATCGCCTGCTGCAAGGTCACCGGGTTGGCGGGATTGTTGGGCACCAGCTTGCAGATCTTGTCGACGTGGCCGTAGGCCATGCCGAGCACGCGCCCCACGTCGCGCAGCACCGCGCGCGCCTGCAGCTTGCCGAAGGTGATGATCTGCGCCACCCGGTCGCGTCCGTACTCGTCCTGCACGTAGCGGATGACCTCGTCGCGCCGGTCCTGGCAGAAGTCGACGTCGAAGTCCGGCATCGACACGCGCTCGGGGTTGAGGAAGCGCTCGAACAGCAGGCCGAAGCGCAAGGGGTCGAGGTCGGTGATGGTCAACGCCCACGCGACCACCGAGCCGGCACCCGAGCCGCGGCCCGGCCCCACGGGGATGCCGTGCGCCTTCGCCCATTGGATGAAGTCGGCGACGATCAGGAAGTAGCCGGCGAAGCCCATCTTGACGATCATGTCGAGCTCATAGCCCAGCCGGTCGCGATAGGGCTTGGCCGCCTCGCCCGCGAGCTTCAGCTGAGCCATCCGCTTGTCGAACCCGTCGGCCGCGAGCCGGCGCAGGGCGGCCTCCGCCCCTTCCTTGGCTGCGCTGGGCGGCGTGGGCAGCAGCGGCTTCCGCTTCTCCAGCATGAACGCGCAGCGCCGCGCCACGACCAGCGTGTTGTCGATCGCCTCCGGCAGATCGGCGAACAGAACCCGCATCTCGGCCGCCGACTTGAAGCGGTGCTCTGGCGTCACGCGCCGCCGCTTGGGATCGGCCACGTGCTTGCCCTCGGCCACGCAGAGGAGCACGTCGTGCGCCTCGTACATGCCCTCGTCGATGAAGTAGACGTCGTTGGTCGCGATCAGCGGCAGGCCGAACTTGTCGGCCAGGCCGATCGCCGCCTCCTCGATGCGCGTCTCCACCTCGAGGCCGTGGCGCATCAGCTCGACATAGAGCCGGCCCGGGAAGGCCGCGGCCAGACGCTGCAGCATAGCCTCGGCCGCCGGCGCCTGCCCGTCGACGAGCAGCCGGCCCACGGGTCCGGCGGGGCCGCCGGTCAGGCAGATCAGCCCCTCGCCATGCGCCTCGAGCGCCGTAATGTCCACCTGCGGCAGCTCGGCGGAATCGGTCTCGAGATACGCCTTGCTCGACAGCTTCATCAGGTTGCGATAGCCGGCCTCGCTTTGCACCAGGAGCGCCACGCGATCGGGTGCCGCGACCCGGCCGCCGCGCACCCCGCCCTCGCCGCGGCGGATGGCGAGATCGCAGCCGATGATGGGCTGCACGCCGGCCTCGGCGCAGGCGACCGAGAACTGCAGCGCGCCGAAGAGGTTGCCGGTGTCGGTGACCGCCACCGCCGGCATGCGCTCGCGCACCGCATGCGTGATGAGGTTCGCGGCGCGGTCGGCCGGCGTCGCCTTGTCCAGGCGAACGGCCCCTTCGGCCAGCGAATAGGCCGTGTGCACCCGCAGGTGCACGAAATCAGAGTGCGATGCCATTATTTCAAGGGTGCTGAGTCGATGCTGCCGCCGCGGCTGCTGCCGCCTCCACTGCCGCTGCCGCGGCCGGACGTGAAGGTCGAAGCGCCGCCGCCGGACTTGGGGTTCATCCAGAAATCGACCTGGGTCCCGAGGCCGAAGCGGCCGCTGCCGACCTGGATCGTGGCCACGCGGTTGTCCATCTCATAGGTGAGCACGCTGGTCGAGGAGCGCACGCTGGTGAGCTCGTTCCAGCCCAGCTTCGGCATTTCCCGTTTGTAGAAATCGTAGACCTCGCCCACCGCCATCGACGTCGAAAGCGAGACGCGGCCGATCCAGTCGCGCTCGGAGCCGAACACGAGCGTGCGGTCGAGGTCGATCGTGTTCTTGGGCGGGATCGGGATATCGGTGAACTGCGAGAACCCGGCCTGTTGCGGACCTGACGGATTGCCGTTCGAAGGCGCCGGGTTCGAGGAGCTCATCCCCGAGCAGCCCGCCAGTACCGCGGCGGCGGCAAGTGCCGCCATCCATCCCGGCTTCGGACCTAGCTTCAACGATCTCACGGGTTCGCGCCCTCTCATCCGCACCAGCCATCCCCCGAGTCGCGGCACCGCGACCAGTGTTCTCTGCAACCGCAGGTCGGTCAAGGACGCCGACTCAGGCGGGCGCCAGCGTACCGTTGCGCAGGGCGACGATGCGATCCATGCGCTGAGCGAGGTCGGGGTTGTGCGTCGCGATCAGGGCAGCGAGCCCGGTGGTGCGGACGAGCTTGAGCAGCTCGTTGAACACGCCCTCGGCCGTGTCCGGGTCGAGGTTGCCGGTGGGCTCGTCGGCCAGCAGCACGTGCGGGCGGTTGGCGATTGCCCGGACGATCGCGACGCGCTGCTGCTCGCCGCCCGACAAGCGTGCCGGCCGGTGCCTCTCGCGCGCTGAGAGCCCGACCGTGGCGAGCAGCTCGCGCGCGCGGGCCCGCGCCTTGCCGCGGCTTTCCCCGCCGATCATCAGCGGGATCATGACGTTCTCGAGCGCCGAGAACTCCGGCAGCAGGTAGTGGAACTGGTAGACGAAGCCCAACGTCTTGCCCCGCATCTCCGTGCGCTCCGCCTCGCCCATGCGCCCGCATGCCCTGCCGGCGAGGATCACATCGCCCCCGTCCGGCCGCTCGAGCAGACCCGCGATGTGCAGGAGCGTCGACTTGCCCGCCCCCGACGGGCCGACCAGCGCCACGCATTCGCCTCGATTGACGGTCAGCGAAGCGCCGCGCAGCACCTCGAGGACCCCGCCCGCCAGCTTGAAGCGGCGCTGGACGTTGTCGAGCCTGATCGCCGCTTCACTCATATCTGAGCGCTTCCACCGGATCGAGGCGGGCGGCGCGCCAGGAGGGATAGATCGTGGCGAGCACCGACAGGGCCAGCGCCATGATCACGACCTGCGCCACCTCGACCGGATCGACCTTCGCCGGCAGCTGCGACAGGAAGTAGATCTCGGGCGAGAACAGCTGGGTGCCGGTCAGGGACTGCAGCCATTCGCGGATGGTCTCGATGTTGGCGCAGAACACGAGGCCGAGCACGAAGCCGGTCACGGTGCCGATCACGCCGACGCTGGTCCCGGCCAGGAAGAAGATGCGCAGGATGGCGCCGCGCGAGGCCCCCATGGTGCGCAGGATCGCGATGTCGGCTGACTTGTCCTTCACCAGCATGATCATGCTCGAGATAATGTTGAAGGCGGCCACGACGATGATCAGCGTGAGGATCAGGAACATCACGTTGCGCTCTACCATCACGGCGTTGAAGTAGCTCGAATTCGCCTGCTGCCAGTCGAGGATGCGCACGCCGTTGCCGAGCGTGTGCGCGATCGACAGCCGCTGCTCGAACACGCGATCGGGATCTTTGACCCGGATTTCGATGCCCGTGACCTGCTGCGGCGAAAGCTGGAAGAACGACTGCGCCGCGGCGAGCGGCAGGTAGACGAACGAGCTGTCGTATTCGTACATACCGACGTTGAACAGGGCGACCACCTTGTAGGCGCGCAGGCGCGGCATGGTGCCGAAGACGGTCGCGTTGCCCTGGGGCGAGATGAGGGTGACACGGTCGCCGACCGAGATGCCGAAGCGCTGCGCCATGCGCAGGCCGATCACCGCCGCGTCGTCGCCCTGGAAGTCGGCCAGCGAGCCCTGCACGATCCGCGAGCTCAGGAGCGTGAGCGCCTTCAGGTCCTCGGGCCGCATGCCGTGCACCAGGGCCCCGCCGGCGCCGCCTTTGGCCGTCGCCATGACCTGGCCCTCGACCAGCGGTGTCGCGGACACCACGCCCGGGATGCCGCGCAGCTCCTGCGTCACGTGGTCGAAGTCGCTCAGCGGGCCGGACTGCGCGAACACGGTCATATGCCCGTTGAGCCCGAGGATCCGCCCCAGGAGCTCGGCGCGGAAGCCGTTCATCACCGCCATGACGATGATCAGCGTCGCCACACCGAGCGCGATGCCGAGCAGCGAAAAGCCGGCGATGACGGAGATGAAGCCCTCTTGGCGGCGCGCGCGCAGATAGCGCATCGCCATCATCCGCTCGAATGTATTGAAGGCCATGAGCTCGGGTGGGGAAAAGAAACCGGACGGTGAGCTTAAGGCTTACCGGCAAAGCCGCTCCCCGGTCCAGTGGGACTTACATTAATTTCCGTCCATCACCCGGGGGCATCTCTCCCCAACGGAGAGACGGGGCCTAATGATGCTCGTGGCCCTGGTCGTGGTCCGGGCCGTGCTCGGCATGCCCGCCGCCGTGCGGCGGCTCGGCGTGGCCTTGCGGGTGCTGCGGCACCTGATGAGCCGGCGGCGGCGCGTGTTGGATCGTGGCGGGATGCATCGGCGCCTGGTGCGGCGCGCTGACATGCGGTGCCGCGGCAAGCGCCGGGTGTTGACCATGGATCTGGCCGTGACCTGGGGCGCCGCTCGAAAAGCCGCCCGGGTGCGGCTGCGCGTGGGGTGCGACGGCGTGCGGCTGCGGGCCGGGATGCGGAGCCGCGGCGGCGGCGTGGCCCGCCGGACGCGGCCCTGCCCGGCCGTGATCGAAGCCATGGTCGTGCGAGCGGTCGAAATGCCAGTGATCGTCGCTCACGCGCTCACGATGGTGTTCCTCGATGAGCCGCGCGTTGATCACGTTGACCCGCTCGGGTTCGATGAACACGCGATGGTGCGGCCAGTCCCAATGGTTCCAGGCCCACAGCGGTGCGACCACCGCGAACCCCACGCCGAAGATGATCGGCGCCGCATAGACGCGCGGCGGATAGATGAGGACGGGCGCCACCGGGTACGCCCACGGTCCGTAGACCACGGCCGGATCGTAGATCGGCACGTAGACGATCGCGGGATTGGCCGGCTCGATGGTAATCACCCCGCCGGACGACGCCACCGCGAGCTGCGGCGACGGACGCAAATTGCCGTCCGCCTGAGCCCGCTGACGCAGGCTCTGCACGGCATTCATCACGTCGGCCTGCTGAACGACGAACGCCTGGCCGAGCTGCTGGGTCCAGTCCATGTGCTGCGCCATCGTGTCGAGCACCTGCGGGAACGGCACCAGCGACTTCACGCTCGGGTCCCAGTCGATCGGCGCCAGTGCCGCGTTCAGGGCCTCTCCCTGCAAGCCGGCGTGGGCGGGATCGCGGACCCACCGGTCGGCGGCCGCGATCTCGTCCGGATACGCCGCCGCCATGAGCATGTTGCTCAGCAGCGGGTCGGGATAAAGCGCGATCGGCGCCAGCATCGACTGGAGCTGCGCCGGGTCGAACACGGGTGCCGTGGCCGGCGGCGCCGCAGGCGGAAGGGCGGCCTGGGACGGCGGGATTGGCGTGATCGTGTCCTGGGTCCAGCCGGATGCGGGTGCCAGGATGAGAGCGCCGGCGAGGCAGCCGACCAGGGCGCTGGTGAGGAGCAAACGGCGCGAGCTCATGCCTCAACCCTTTCGTGGCGTTCGCATGAGCAACGCGCGTCAGCATTGCGCCATTCCGTGACAAGGAAGGGACGCGCCCGGAATTATCGTGGATTTTGAAGCTTCCGCAGCTCGGTCTTGAGCACCTTGCCGTAGTTGTTCTTCGGCAGCTGGTCGAGGAAGCGGTACTCCTTCGGCCGCTTGAAGCGCGCGATGTGGTCGAGGCAGAGGCGGTCGAGCGCCTCCGGGGCGGCGGAGGCCCCGGCCCGGCAGACGACATAGGCCACGACGCGCTCGCCCCACTCCGCATCGGCGGCGCCGATGACCGACACTTCGACCACGTCGGGGTGCCGCAGCAGCACCTCCTCGATCTCGCGCGGATAAATGTTCGAGCCGCCGGAGATGATGACGTCCTTGGAGCGGTCCTTGAGCGTGAGGTAGCCGTCCGGATCGAAGGCGCCCACGTCGCCGGTGTGCAGCCAGCCGCCGCGCAAGGCGGCAGCCGATGCGTCGGCGTCGCGCCAGTAGCCGCGCATCACCGCCTCGCCGCGCACCAGGATCTCGCCGGTGTCGCCCGCGGGCAGCGCCCGGTCGTCGGTATCCGCGACGCGCACCTCGACCACGCTCTGGGCGATACCGGCGGAGCCGAGACGGTCGTCGCGGCCCTCGCGATGGGCGCGCTCGATCAGGGCCCGGCTCATCGCCGTGATGGTCATCGGCGATTCGCCCTGCCCGTAGAGCTGGGCGAAGCGGAAGCCGAAGCGCGCGACCGCGGCCTTGAGGTCGGCCACATACATGGGTGCCCCGCCGAAGACGATGGCACGGATCGCGGCCGCGTTCGCCTCGGCCGCCCGCGGGTGATCGACCAGGCGCTTGACCATGGTCGGGGCCGCGAACATCGACACGCCGGTCCACGCGCGCAGGATATCGAACACCTCGCCGGGGTCGAACTGGCCGCTCTCGGGCAGGAGCTGGCAGGCGCCCTGGATCGCGTGCGGCACCATGTAGAGACCGGAGCCGTGCGACATCGGGGCGGCATGCAAGAGGCAGCCGGTGCGGCCCGAGGCATCGGGGGGCACCGGCGGATCGATGTCCACGAAATACGCCATGGCCATCGCCAGCAGGTTGCGATGGGTGAGCATGGCGCCCTTGGGACGGCCGGTCGTGCCGCTGGTGTAGAACAGCCAAGCGAGATCGTCCGGTGCCGCGTCGGCCATCGGAAGCGGATCGGCCGCACCGAGGCGGGCGAACTCGGCGCCGTCGACATCGACGATCGGCACGGTGACCTGGGCTTCGCGCGCGGCAGCACCGGCGGCGCCGGCCAGATCCGCGCTCGCGAACACGACGGCCGCCCCCGAGTGCTCGAAGACATAGGCGATCTCGCGCGGATGCAGCCGCGCATTGATCGGCACCGCCGCCACGCCCGCGTGCCAACAGGCATACATGAGCTCGGCATAGGCCGGCGCGTTCTTCATCAGGAGGGCCACCCGGTCGCCTGGCTGCAGCCGGAAGCGGCCGCGCAGCGCGCCCGCGAGCCGTGCCACGCGGCCGTGCATCTCGCCCCAGGTCGCGACGACTCGCGAACCCTGCCCCAAGGCCGGCAGATCGCGCCGGGCCTGGGCGTTGCGCGCCAGATGCGTGGCGAGATTCATCTTCTGACCCGCTCGCGTTTAGCCGCCACACCAACCCTAAACGCTCGCGGGCGAACGGCCATCCGGCCGTTCGGGCGACTCACGGCGTTCGCTCCTCTGTTCATTTCAACCAGTTCAGGAGGCCCGCATGCGCGCTCGCGTACACGAGCAGGCGCACGACGGCATAGGCGCCGAGGCCGAATGCGACCGCGCGCCAGATCACGTGCAGATGGATCTTGAGCTTGCTCACCGGGCTATCTTAGCCCGGCCGCCGGGATGCGGAAGCTGCAGATGGACTCGCGGATCAAGTCCGCGGGTGCGATCAGGCGCGCTGGGGGGCGGCCGCGGCGGCGGCCGGGGCGCTCACGGGCTGCATGTGCCGGGCCACCTGGCGGAACACGCCCTCGTAGAAGCTCGGCTGCTTGTAGGCGTCGATGCTCCACGGCTGGGCGGCGGCGGCGCGCAGCTCCTTCACCTTCTTCTGCAGGAACAGGAAGGTCCGGGGAGCCGTGTCGACCAGCCGCGGCTGCAGCATGCCGAGCCCGGCCTTGGGCAGAAAGACCGGCCCGCCGGCCTCCACCCACGAAATGAGGATCGCGAAATCGTCGTCGATCATCTGCTGATGCTGGGCGAGATGGTCGTCGCGCCAGGCGAGCGACGGATCGCTGCCGGGGCCGCGGCGGGTGCGAATGCCGATCGCATTCGCCTCCCCGCGGCACTGCGCCGCGAGGCCCGTCTCCGTCAGGCGCATCTCGTCGTCGTCGAACGCGAAGAGGAACAGCTTCCCCGCGCGGACGCGATCGCGAGTGACCATCGGAATATCGAATACCGGCATGTTCTTTTTGTCCCTCCACCGCATGTCGTGAGCGACATGCGGCCAGCCAACCCGTCAATTGCGACTCGAAGCCCCCAACACCGACGATTCTAAGAGCAACTAATTACCGCTTTCTTTAACGACCGATCCGCGCGTCTTCTCAAACCGTTACCTCCGCCTTCAGCGCCGCGGACCCGGCATGCCGTCGAGCAGATCGAAGATGCGGCGGATCGAGCGCGTGTTGTCGCGCACCCGAAACGACCAGGTCTGCGCGAGCTGCCGCACCCACTGCTTGGCCGACTGGTCCTCGGGATCGACCTGAAGCTTGCGCTGGATGTCCTGGATGGCACGCAGATCGACCTCGGCACGGGTCCGGTGCACATCCTCGCTACGGCACGCGGCGATCAGGCCGCCCAGCATCTTCGCGGCGGTGACGGCCGGCGCATCGAGCGCGCCAATGGAGGCGAGAACGGACTCGGATTCGGGTTTCTCAGATGACGTCATCGCGGCCCAGCTTCTGCTGGCCCGGGGCACGGATGTTTCCCCGGCCCAGGGCGAATCGTTGCGGTAATATTGTAAAATTGTTGGGATTCAGGGCCTTAAAGTCAAGGAATGTAGGCCGTTTGCGTCAAATGTGATGCCCCAGCCACGACCCCTTCGGATTTCCCAGGACTTACTTGGCCAGACTCGCGATTTCAAAGCGCGTGTCAGTCACTTATCCCGAATTTTTTCCACATATCCCCAGGATAATTTGGTTGGACACAGGACTATACACCCTCAGATGGGCGGCTCGTCGGGGGTAGTGTCTCAGTTTCAATTTCGGGACGGGTATTTTTCGGCGCCCTTGGCGCGGGTCTTGCCCGCTATGATCGGCCATGACCGGCGGTACCGCTCGATTCTTCGCCGAGCAGGCGAAGCATTTTATTTCGCACGCTGTCATTGCCGGCATCTGTCTTGTGATCTTCGGCAGCGTGCCGGAGGAATGGATTGCTCGCGTCGTGCACGCTATCCCCCTCCTAAGCCATGGTATCCAAGATTGGCTTTTGAACTATGGACTACGGGTCATCATCGTTCTGATTGGATTGACCCTGATTGTGCGGGACGTTCGCGCCCGTAAAAGTGAATGGCGCCCATCTATACCGATGCCAGAGGCGGACGAAGCGGAAGCCCGCCGCAAAGTAGATATCATACGATATCTGTTCATTCCTGAAGCTGTGGTGCACTCGATCCGCATGCCTGACACCCCCAGCGATCTTGCTATGGCGCGCGCAGTGTTTGACCGCTGGGCGCCACATGTCGAGCGTGTTCTAAAAAAAGAATTTGGTTATGCAGACTACTATCACTTCCGGAATCAACCACGACCGAGCAGCCCTCATGACGATTTGAGAATAGCGGCTGAAACATTAGGACAGGCATTCGCGATGCGCTCAGGTTACTTGCACGAAATGGTGCGACGATATGGGGAAGCCCTTGCACGAGCGGAACATCAGAAGCGTACTCAGTCTGCCAACGCTGCGATTTCTTCCAAGCCCCAGACATGATCGGTTGCGCCCGCAGCCATGGCTGGCGTCAGCGACCACACAGCCAGGTCGAGCGCATTGAGCGTGAATGGGCAGACTTTGTGACGGGCAGCGATAGCATCGCGCCGCCCGCCACCAATGCGGTAATTACTCCGGTTCGTATCCCTTAACTGACCGGAGACATTCATAGTAGGTGCGCAAGATGTACGCGCGGTCAGCGGCTCCCTGGTCGCGGTAGAGCTTTTTCCCTTCTACATTGGCGACCATTTGGAAAAGTTTGTATGCAACTTCCTCGGGCGAGTTCTCGCCGATATGAACTACGGGTGCATCTGCCATATTACCCTCCCAGGTTGATGGGAACTGGAGTCCTACACCTTGTCGGCAAGCTTGGCGATTTTTTAGCGCGAAATTCGGGTGCTAATTATCTCCCATAACTTGTCGTAGCGCTCTTGGGCCAGGCGCCGCTCGTAAAACCAGATGAACGCCAAGGCCGACAAGATTCCGTAGGGCTCATGGTTGCCTGGCCAGTCCAAGTAATCTGCCGTTCCGGTTCCTAGGCCATACATGCCGGCGAGTATGAAAAGGCAGACGAACCACCCAACGATGCCGCCGAGTAGCTCACCGATAAAAACGCTGATCTTTTCACGGATTTTCGCAATTTTCGCCATCGCCCCCTCCTGGCTAGCCAAAGTCGCAGTCTCCTAGCAACCAGACGTGATCGTGACCTTCGGGGCCATCGCTGGCGTGATGCGCAGCCTCTTACGGACGCGTGTCGAAGGTATGGAGACTCAGATCTTCGGCGGCTCGATCCCGACCGAACGCGCGGCCTCACCCACCACAGCCCACGTGCCGGAATCGATCGGAATGCCATTCGCGAGGCGCTCGCGCCGCGCGCGGCGCTCGGGATCGCCGGGCACCAGCACGGCCTCCGTGCCGGGGGCTGGCGGCGAGGCCTTGGCGAACCGCACCATGGCGTCGACCTCGTCGTAGAACGCCCGCGCTGTGCCGAGTGCGACCGGATCGACGATCACCGAGAACATGTTGTTGATGATGCCCTTGGGCGCGTCCGGGCCGAGGCTGATGGTCCCGCCCCCGGTCAAGGCGCCCGCGAACAGCTCGACGATCAGCCCGAGCGCGTAGCCCTTGTGCTCGCCGAACGGCAGCAAGGTGCCGCGCGGCGCTGTGAAATAGACGCTGGGATCGTTGGTCGGCCGGCCCTGGGAGTCGATGAGGGCGCCGTCGATGATCTTCGCCCGCTTGTTGTGCGCGACCCGCACCTTGCCGACCGGCAGCCGGCTGGTCGCCATGTCGAGGATGACCGGCTCGTCGCCCTCGACCGGCACGCCGCAGGTGAAGGGATTGGTGCCGAGGCGTGCGTCCGATCCGCCCCAGGGTGCGACGCAAGGGTTGCTGGCAACGCTCGTGAAGTGGATCGAGGCGAGCCCGGCGGCACAGCATTGCTCCGCCCAATGGCCGATGCGGCCCAGGTGGTGGGTGCGGCGGATCGCCACCAGGGCCATGCCGCTCCGCTTCGCCTTGGCGATGCCGATGTCCATCGCCTGCTCACCGATCACCTGGCCGTAGCCGTGGCGGCCATCGATGACCGCGAGCGTGTCCGTCTCCTTGACCACGACCGCAGACTGATTGGGCTTGAGCGTCCCCGCCTTCACGTTGCGCACGTAGTCGGGCAACAGGCCCACACCATGAGAGTCGTGGCCGCGCAGATTCGCCTCGACGAGCTGGGCCGCCACCTTGTCGGCTTCGGCCGCCTCCGAACCCGCGGCGCGCACGATCGACGCGGCATAGGCACGGAGCTTCGGCTCCGCGATCAGGACATCGGAGTCACTCATGGTGTTTTCCCAGCTTGGCGGCGGCCGGCCGCACGATCAGCACGACCGCGAGCCACGTTAGCACGCTCAACGCGCCGATGACGCCCGCCATCGGCCGCTGCGTGCCGTCGAAGAGGATGCCGACCGCCTCGCCGACCAGCGAGGCGAAGGTCCACTGGATCACGCCCAGCAAGGCCGAGGCGTTGCCGGCCAGATGCGGGAACGGGCTGAGCGCGCCCGCCATCGACTGCGGCATCACCAGCGAAAAGCCGAGCATGAACACGAACATCGGGAGCAGCACGGCCAAGGCCGTGTCGACATGCGCCCAGGCGAGTGCCGCCATGCCGACCCCTGATACCATCGACAGCAGCACCGCGCGATAGAGCAGGCGCTCGATGCCGTAATGCATCACGAGCTTGCTGCCGAGTGCCGCCCCCAGGATGTTGCCCAGCATGATGCAGCCGAAGAGAAAGCCGAAGTCCCGCTCCGGGTAGCCGAACACGCGCAGGAAGACCAACGACGCGCCGGAGATGAACGCCAGCAACGCGCCCGTGGCGCAGGCCGAGGTGCAGGCGAAGCCGACGAAGCTCCGGTGCTTGAGCAAGGTTGCGAAATTGCGCACCACCCGCTGCGGGTCCATCGCGCGGGCATCGATGTTGCGGCTGGTCTCGGCGAACAGGAACACGACCGCCAGCAGCGACAGCAGCCCGTAGACGGTCACGAACACGAAGTTCGCGCGCCAGCCGAACGCGACATGCAGATAGCTTCCGATGATCGGGGCGATGATGGGGGCCGCACCGGTCACCATGCCCATGTAGGACAGGAGGCGGGCGGCACGCTCGCGCGTGTGCAGGTCGCGCACCACGGCGCGCGACACGACGAACGCGCCGCACACGCCGGTCGACTGGAACAGCCGCGCCCAGACGAGCGTATCGATGCTGGTCGTGAGCGCGCACACGAGCGAGGCGATGACGTGCATCCCGAGGCCCAGGATGAGCGCCGGCCGCCGCCCGAGCCCGTCCGAGATCGGCCCGTAGAACAGCTGGCCGAGCGCGAAGCCGGCCATGTACAGGCTCAAGGTCAGCTGCACCTCGGCGACGCTCGTGTGGAACGCCTCGGTCATGGAGGGCACCGACACGAGGTAGATGTCCATCGACATCGGCCCCAAGGCCGTGAGCGCGCCGAGGAGGACCGTCATCGCGGCCGAGTCCGGTTGGATCTTGAGCATGTAGAGGTGACTTACAGGAAGCCTGCGCCACGGGCGAGCGTCGTAACCGCGGCCCTGGGTCCCGCTTTCGCGGGGACGACGCTCGCGCGCCGGCCTAGCGCTTCAGGCCGACGGCGTTCTGGATTTCCGCCTTGTCGAGATTGGTGCCCTCGAGCTTGGCACCGGTGAAGTTGGCGTTGTGCAGCACGGCCCCGGAGAGGTCGGCGCCGGACAGGTCGGCGTCGGTGAAGTCGGCATAGGGCAGACGCACCCCGCGCATGATCGTGCCGCGCAGCTTGGCGCGGGCGAGCTTGGCGCGGTCCAGGCGCGCCTGCCAGGTGCGGTCGCCGGCCGCCACACCGGTCCCGGACACGGGCGTCATGCTGGCGCCGGACAAGTCGGCCTCTTCGAGGATCGCGTGGTCGAAATTCACCCCGCGCAGGTCGGCATTGATCAGCTTGGCGCGCCGCATGTCGGCATAGGCGATGTCGGCCATGGCCAGGCGCGCTTCGCTCAAATCGGCGCCGGTGAGCACGGCGCAGTTGAGGACGGCCGCGGCGAGGTTGACGCCGCGCAGATTGCGCTCGGCGAGATAGGTCTGCGACAGGTCGGCGCGCGTCCCCGAGCGGCTCGCGGACTGCACCCACTCGTCGTGGCTGGCCAGGATCTGCGGCAGCCGCTCGCCGACCGAACGGTCCAGGCGCGCGAGATTGGATTTGGACAGTTCCTTGCTCGAGTAGGCCGAGGCGTCGACCACCGCACCCGCGAGATCAGCACCTTCAAAGCTGGCGCCCGACCATTCCGCATCGACCAGCATGGCGCCGCGCAGCACCGCACCGGCGAGATTCGCATGCGACAGATCGGCGCCGCTCAGCACCGCACCCGACAGCAGCGAGCTGCGGAAGTCGGTACGGATCGCCTTGATGTTCTTGAGGATGGCGTCGCTGAGATCGGCCTGGACCACGAACGCCGTGGACAGCCGCGCCCCCGAGAGATTGGCGCGCGGCATGGAGGCCGCGGTCATCTCGGCCGCCAGCGGCTCGAAGCGGATCTGGGCGAGATTGCCGGTGGTGTCGGTGCGCACGAGCTGGCCCTCGCGCAGATCCGCCTGCAGCAGCTTGCCGTCGCTGAGGTCCGCCCCGCGCAGGCAGGCGCCGCGCATGTCGGCGAGCGAGAGGTCGATGCCGTTGGCGACCACGAGGCGCATGTCGGCGGCGAACAGGATCGCATTGTTCAGCTTCGTGCCGACCATGCGCGCCTGGCGAAAGCGCGTGGCCGTCAGGTCGGCGTCGGAGAGGTCGCGGCCCGACAGGTCGAGCCCGGACAGATCGCAATAGGAGAGATTCGCGCGCCGGCCGCCGGTCCGCGCGGCGCGGAACAGCAAGTGGGCGTGGAGGATCTTGTCGAGTTCGGAGCGCGACAGCTTCCGCCACGTGACTTGGGCGGGATCGGACGCGTGAGTCATGAACATATCGGCTTTCTGCTAAGCCCGTAACGTAACGCATTAATCGTTCGATCAGCAACGGCGCATTTCGTTAACTAATAGGGGAAATAAACCAAGCTGCCCACGGACGTTTGTCTCCGGATGTGATCAAATTAGAATGGTGAATGTGACAGTTACTTTACGCCGGATGGTGCGACCAAACCGGCAACGGACGCGGGAGTGGACGCATGTATGCGGTGATTTTCGAGGTGGAGCCGACTGACGGACGCGCCGACCGCTATTTCGACCTGGCGGCGCAGCTCAAGCCGGAGCTCGAAAAGATCGACGGGTTCATCTCGGTCGAGCGCTTCGAGAGCTTGACCAACAAGGGGAAATACGTGTCGCTGTCGTTCTGGCGCGACGAGGCGGCGATCAAGGCCTGGCGCACGCATATGGGGCACCAGATGGCCCAGCGCGAAGGCAAGGAGAGCGTGTTCCGGGACTTCCGCATCCGCGTCGCCGAGGTGGTGCGGGACTATAAATTGGACGAGCGGCGCGGGAAGAGCTGGTGATGGACAGCGCACGCCGCGATGCAGGCCTGATCGCCGCCCTCGAAGAGGCGCGGCTCCATCCGCTGTGGACGCGCTACAAGCAGATCACGCCGATCCATCCGGCCGCACAGGACGCGCCGATGCACTGGCGCTGGCGCGACATCGAGCCCCTCACCCGGCGCGCGGCCGCCGAAGTGCCGATCGAGGACGTGGAGCGCCGGGCCATCATCATGGTCAACCCGGCGTTCGGCGGAGCGACCGCCACCACCAGCAACCTGATCGGGGCGTTCACCGTGCTCGAGCCAGGCGACAAGGCGGTGCCGCACCGGCACGTCGCCGCGGCGATCCGCTTTTCGACCCGCGCCGAGGGTGCGGCCACCATCGTCAACGGCCGCCGCTGCGCCATGGAGCCGGGCGACCTCATCCTCACGCCGCCGATGTGCTGGCACGGCCACATCAACGACAGCGGGCAACGCACGATCTGGTTCGATGCCGCCAACATGCCGCTGATCAACGCGCTCGACGCCAATTTTTTCGAACCCGGCAGCCGCCAGGCGAACGACTTCTGGCAGGTCGACGAAGGCGAGGAGCGCCTGTGGGACGCGGCGGGTCTGGTGTCCGGCGACCAGCGGCCGCAGCCGATCTCGCCGAAATACCGCTATCCCGGTGCCGCCACGCGGCGGCTGCTTGCCGCCACCGCCCCGGGGGCGGATGGCGCGCGCACAGTCCGCTACGTCAATCCGCTGACCGGCGGGCCGGTCATGCCGACCCTCGACTGCTACGCGGTCCGGCTCGCAGGCGGCCAGGCGACGCGGCCGCGGCGGGGCACGTGGAATGCGGTGTGCCTGGTCGTGTCGGGCGAAGGCCGCTCGACCGTGGGCGATCACTCCTTCGAATGGGCGCAGCACGACGTGTTCTCGATCCCGCACTGGACCTTCGCCCAGCACACCGCGCTCTCGGGTGACGCCGACCTCTTCATCGTCACCGACAAGGCGGTGTACGAGAAGCTGGACTTGATCCGCGAAGAGCTGCAGTAAGCGACACGTGACGAAGAACCAGGGCATCGGGGCGGCGGTCCGGCGCAAGGAGGATCGGCGGTTCCTCACCGGGCAGGGCCGGTTCGTGGCGGACCTGGCGCTGCCGGGCGCCCTGTGGATGCACATCCTGCGCTCGCCGCACGCACATGCGCGGATCGCGCGCATCGAGACCGGTGCGGCCGCGGCGGCGGCGGGAGTGGCTGCGGCGCTCTCCGGTGCCGACATGGCGGCCGATGGCGTGCGGCCGATGCAGCCCTTGTGGATCATCACCGGCAAGGACGGAAAGAAGATGGCGCTGCCCCCGCGCTGGGCGCTGGCGCGCGGCACGGTGCGCCATGTGGGCGAGCCGGTGGCGATCGTGATCGCCGAAACCGCCGCCCAGGCCGCGGACGCGGCCGAGCTCATCGCGATCGATTACGAAGAGCTGCCGGCGGTGGTCGGCGCCGTGCGGGCGCTGGAACCGGGTGCCGCACAGCTGCATCCGGAGGCGCCGGGCAATCTGTGCGCGCAGGTCGGACGGGGCGACGAGGCCAGGGTGCGGGCGGCGTTCGCGGTCGCGAAGTACGTGGTCGGCGTGGAGGTGATCAACAACCGGCTGATCTGCGCGGCCCTCGAGCCGCGCGTGGTCGCGGCGAATCCTGAGCCCCTCACCTTGTGGAGCTCGACCCAGGCGCCGCACCACATCCGCCGCCATGTGACCGAGGAGCTGGGCCTGCCGGAAGGCGCCTTGCGCGTGATAGCGCCCGACGTGGGCGGCGGCTTCGGCACCAAGGGCAAGCACCATCCGGAAGAGACGCTCGCGGTCTGGGCCGCGCGCCGGCTCGGCCGGCCCGTGCGCTGGACGGCCTCGCGCAGCGAAAGCTTCGTCTCCGACGCGCAAGGCCGCGACCATGCGACCACGGCCCAGCTGGCGCTCGACAGCGAGGGCAATTTCCTCGCCGTGCGCGTCGACACCATCGCCGACGTGGGCGCCTACGTGTCGACCTTCGGCGCCTCGATCCCGAGCGCCATCTACTCCGCACTCCTGGCGGGCGTCTACAAGACGCCGGCGGTCTATGTCGAGGTCACGACTGCGTTCACCAACACGGTCCCGACCGACGCCTATCGCGGCGCCGGACGGCCCGAAGCGTGCTACGTGCTCGAGCGCCTGGCCGACAAGGCCGCGGCGGCCCTCAAGCTCGACCGCGCAGAAATCCGCCGGCGCAACCTCATCCCGCCCACGGCCATGCCGTACAAGACGCCGCTCGGGCCGACCTACGACAACGGCGATTATCCCCGTCTGCTGAGCCGCGCGCTCGAGATCGCCGGCTACGCCGGCTTCGAGGCGCGGCGCGCCGAGGCGGAACGCCGCGGCAAGCGGCGCGGCATCGGCATGGCGCTCTATGTGGAATCGAGCGGTGTCGCGCCGTCGAAGCTCGCCGGCGCCATGGGAGCCCGCGCCGGATTCTTCGAATCGGCGGAGATCCGCGTCGGCGCCGACGGATCGGTGACCGCGTTTCTCGGCACGCACAATCATGGCCAGGGCCATGCCACGACCTTCGCGCAGGTGCTCAGCACGCGGCTCGGCGTGCCGCTGGAGCGCATCGACATCGTCGAGGGCGACACGGCGATGGTGCCGTATGGCACCGGCACGTTCGGCTCGCGGTCGATGGCGGTCGGCGGCTCGGCCCTTTCGGTGGCGGCGGACAAGGTGATCGCCAAGGGAAAGCGGCTGGCGGCGCATCTGCTCGAGGCCGCCGAGGCGGATATCGGGTTCGACGATAGCGCCTTCCGGGTCACCGGCACGGACCGCCGGATCGGCTTCGACGAAGTGGCGCACGCGGCCAATGTCGCCCACCGGCTGCCGCCGGGCATGGAGCCCGGCCTTCACGAGAGCGCCTTCTTCGACCCGGTGAACTTCGCGTTCAGCGCCGGCTGCCACGTGGCGGAGATCGAGATCGACCCCGAGACCGGCGTTGCGGCCTTGATTGCGCATTGCGTGGTCGACGACATCGGCACGGTGATCAACCCGATGGTGGTCGAAGGCCAGGTGCATGGCGGCCTCGCGCAAGGCATCGGCCAGGTGCTGTTCGAGCACGCGGCAGTAGACCCGCAATCCGGCCAGGTGCTGGCCGGCTCGTTCATGGATTACGCGCTGCCGCGCGCGGGCGACCTGCCGTCCTGCGTGACCGAGACCGACGAGAGCCAGCCCTACCCGCTCAACCCGCTGGGCGCCAAGGGCTGCGGGGAATCAGGGACGATCGGCGCCCCGGCGGCGATCGTGGGTGCGGTGCTCGACGCGCTTGCCCCGCTCGGCATCGACCATATCGACATGCCGCTGACGCCGCAGCGGCTGTGGGCGATGCTGCAAAGCCGCACGTGATGGCTTAGACTTTCACCGAGAGCGCTCGAACCAGGCGCCTGACACCAAGGGGAGAAACGTGCATGACTGAGTTCCACAATCCGCTGGCCGAGCGCCGCCGCTTCCTGACCTCGATCGCGGCACTCGGTGCCGCGGCCGCGCTGCCGCCGCGAGCGTTCGCGCAGGCCCAGCACCAGGCGGCAAAGGCGCGCAGCGTCATCGACGTGCACTTCCATTACTACGCGCCGGACTACCTGAAGACCTGGCAGGAGTTCGCGGCCAAGCGCAACGAGGGACTGCCGCCGGCGGTGAAAGGGTGGACGCCGCAATGGGCCATCGAGCGGATGGACCAGGCGGGCATCGCCACCTGCGTGCTGTCGCTGCCCTCCACGCCCGCCGTCTGGTTCGGCGCGGATCCTGCCGGCATGCGCAAGATGTCGCGCCTGTGCAACGAGTTCGCGGCCGGCATGGTGCGCGACTATCCCGGCCGCTTCGGCCTGTTCGCCTCGCTGCCGATGCCCGACGTCGAGGGCGCCCTCAAGGAGATCGATTACGCGTTCGGCACCCTGAAGGCCGACGGCATCAACCTGATGACCAGCTTCGGCGACCGCTGGCCGGGCGATCCGGCGTTCGACGCCGTGTTCCAGGAGCTCAACCGGCGCAAGGCGGTGGTCTACTTCCACCCGTACGCGCCCCAGTGCTGCGCGGGGCTGATGCCGGCCGTCGGCGAATCCTGGATCGAATACCCCTACGACACCGGCCGCACGATCACCAATCTGCTGTTCACCGGCTCGCTCGCGCGCTTCCGCGACATCAAGTGGATCTTCTCGCACGGCGGCGGGACCATCCCCTTCCTCGCCGGACGCATCAGCAATCAGTCGAAGATCGCGAAGAACATCCACGAGGTAGCGCCCGAGGGCACCGACGCCGAGCTCAAGCGGCTCTACTACGATACGGCCAACGCCGCCTATCCGCCGACGCTCGCGGCACTCACCAAGCTCATTCCGACAGGGCACGTCTTGTACGGCAGCGACGTGCCGTATCTCACCGAGGAGCAGAACCTCGAAGGCCTGCGCTCGTACGGCTTCTCGAAGGCGACGGTGGCCGCCATCGAGCACGAGAACGCCCGGCGGATCCTGCCGCGCCTGAAAGCGGTCTAGCGGCTGCGCCGGCGGCCGCGGCTGCTTTTGCGGCGGCCGCGGCTGCTCTTGCGCCGGTTGCGCGACTGACCGGATTCGGACATCGCGATCGCGATTGCCTGCCGGCGGCTCTTCACGCGGCGGCGGCCGCCGCTCTTGAGCTTGCCGCGCTTGTATTCATGCATGACGCGGCCGACTTTGCGTTTTTGTCGGGTCGATGCCATGGGTCCCTCCAGAAAAAACTCTGCCCCCACGTGTCATGAAACGCGGTGCGCGTTTCATGGTTCCGGATTCACAATTTGCTAACCGTGTTGCCCGTAGGGTGACCTCTGGCGCCCGGTCGCTGGCTGACGAGCCTGGCGCCAGAGATAAGGACGGTCATGGTCGATCGCATCATGTGGGCGGCGGCCCTCAGCCTCATCCAGAAACATGGCAACGGTGCCGCGGCCTGGGCGTCCGCGCAGGCGCGCGAGTTGCGCGCCGCCGGCGACATCAAAGGCGGCCTGATCTTCGACTGCCTATGCCAATGCGTGGAGCGGCTGCAGTCGCGCGCGCGCGTTGTCCATTGAGCGGCCGGCCCCGGGCGCGCTGCCGCGCCTGTGGATAAGTGCTGCCTTATCAGTTCCTTAACCAACTTTCGGTATCTGAGGACCCAGGCCCCGGGGCGGGCCGTTCACGGAAAGCGCTGCCGATGGCGCAGGGAGTCTGCCGGCCGACCGCGGGGTGCCGCGGCCGGGCCGATCACGGGGGGACGCGGTGGTGAGCGCCACCGCGCTGAAACGGCGCCTGCGCGCGTGGGGCGTGCGGTCGCATGTCGTGTTCCTGTGCGCCGCCTGCATTCTGCCCCTGCTTGCCGTGTCGCTGCTCGCGACGTGGCGGCTGGCCGAAGCCGAGCGCGATTCGGACCGCATCCAGCTCCGCGGCACGGCCGAGGCGCTCTCCGCCGCGGTCGATCTCAAATTGCAGAACGCGGCGACGGCCTTGTCGGCGCTAGCCACCTCGCCAGCCCTCTCGCGCGCGACCCTGGCAGAGTTCTACCGCCAATGCGCGACGGTGGCCGCCGAGCACAATGCCTGGATCCTCCTCACCGATGCCGACGGAAACGAACTGCTGAACACCCAGCGGCCCCTGGACATGGCGCCGCGGCGGCTCAAGCTGCGCAAGACCTTTGAGCGCGCACTGCAGACGCGCAGCTTTCAGGTGTCCAACCTGCGGAACATGAACACCGGCAACGGCCCGCAGGTCAGCACGTTCCTGCCGATCTTCCGATCCGATGGCGAGCGCTTTGCGCTGATGATGAGCTTCAAGGTCGATGAGATCGCGCGCATCCTGCGGCAGAGGAACCTGCCGCAGAGCTGGATCGTCGCGGTGGTCGATCGCAATCACGTCATCCTCGCCCGCAACACCGAGATGGAGCGCTACGTCGGCCGCCAGGTCACGCCCACGACAGACGCTTTGATGAAGACCTCCGACGCGGCGACCTTCCAGTCCGCCTCGCACGAAGGTGAATCGGTGTTCGGCGCGTTCGTGCGCTCCCCCTTCTCGGGCTGGACCGTGTTCATCGGTATTCCGCGCGCGGAGGTGGATGCGCCGATGCAGCAGACGTTCTGGCAGATCGGCCTTGCCGCCGCGGCCCTGCTGCTGCTGGGTGCAGGGCTTGCCGCCGTCGTCGGCGGCCACCTCGCCCGCTCGCTCGATCGGGTCTCTCAGGTGGCCCTGGCTCTCGCCGAGGATCTGCCCTGGGTGCCGTTCCACTCCACCATCCGCGAGGTCAACGACGTCGTGGCGGCTCATCAGGCGGCCGACAGCCTGCTGCGGCAGCGTTCGCACGAGCGCGACCAGGCCTGGGCCCTGCTGCGCGATGCGGTCGACAGCATCTCGGAAGGCTTCGTCATCTTCGATCCCGAGGACCGGCTGGTGATGTGCAACCAGCGCTATCTCGACCTCTATCCGCAGAGCGCCCCCGCGATGGTCCCGGGCACGACGTTCGAGGACATCGTGCGCTATGGCCTGAGGCGCGGCGAATATGTCGACGCCGTCGGTCGCGAAGAGGAATGGTTGGCCGAACGGCTGCGCGAGCACCGCGCCGCCAGCGGTGCCATCGAGCAGCACCACAGCGACGGCCGCTGGATCATGGTCACCGAGCGCCGGACGAGCAACGGCGGAATCGCGGGCCTGCGCATCGACATCACCGAGCGCAAGCGCGCCCAGGCCGAGGCCGAGGCGGCACGAGTGCGCGTGGCGGATTTCGCGGAGGCGGCGACCGACTGGTTCTGGGAGACCGACGCCGAGTGCCGTCTCACCTTCGTCTCGGACGGGTTCGAGAAGGCACTCGGGTTCCCGGGATCCGCGGTGCTCGGCCGCTGCCTCTATCTCGAGCACGACGGCGTGGCCGAGCCGCACAAAGCCGACGTGCTGGCGCGGCGCCCGCTACGCGACGTGCTCGCCGAGCGCAGCGATTTCGGCCGAACGTACTTCGTGAAATTCAGCGGCAAGCCGGTCTATGACGACCGCGGCAGGTTCATCGGATATCGCGGCACGACCCGGAACGTAACGGCAGAGATTGCGGCCGACCGGGCACTCGCGCACCAGACCGAGGTCTTCTCCACGTTGATCGACAACCTGCCGCTGGGCGTGGGGCTGGTCGACGGCGAGTTTCGATGGCAGGCCTTCAACCGGGCCTTCCTCGAGCTGTTCGACCTGGCACCGGGCAGCATCCAGGTCGGCGACCCGTTCGAAAAGTTCGTCCGCATCAATGCCACGCGCGGCGAGTACGGGCCGATCGGCGATATCGAGGCGGAAATCCGCCGCCGCATGGCGATCGCCAAGCGCCCGGAGTTCTTCCAGTTCGAACGGACGCGGCCGGGGGGCCGCACGATCGACACGCGGCGCGTGCCGCTGTCCGGCGGCGGGTTCGTGACGACCTACATAGACGTCAGCGCGGCGCGGCGGCGCGAAGACGACCTGCGGGACATCCGCGCGCGGCTGGAGCGGCAGGCCGAAGAGCTCGACATGGCGCGTATCGCCGCAGAGCACGCGCGCGAATCGGCCGCCGCGGCGAACGCCGCGAAATCGCGCTTCCTCGCCAACATGAGCCACGAGCTGCGCACGCCGCTCAACGCCATCCTCGGGTTCTCGGAAATCATGAGCAAGCGGCTGCTCGGCCCGCTCCATGGCCCCTATCAGAGCTACGCGCAGGACATCCATGTGTCGGGCCAGTACCTGTTGCGGCTGATCAGCGATCTGCTCGACCTCTCGAAGATCGAGGTCGGGCAGATGGACCTGCGCGAGGAGATGGTCGATCTCCCCGACCTGGCGAACGAATGCATGCGGCTCCTCCTCGACAAGGCACAGGCCGGCCAGGTGACGCTGGAGACCAGCCTGCCGGAGAACCTCCCGCTGGTCGTCGCCGACCGCCTGCGCCTGAAACAGGCGTTGCTGAACCTCCTGTCGAACGCGGTGAAGTTCACCCCGCCAGGCGGGCGTATCGAGGTGACTGGGGGGCTGCTGCCGGACGGCGGTGCCGTGATCACGGTCGCCGACACCGGAATCGGGATGAAAGCCGCCGACATAGCGCTGGCGCTAGAGCCGTTCCGGCAGATCGACAATGCGCTGACGCGCCGCACCGAAGGCACCGGCCTCGGCCTGCCGCTGACCAAGGCGCTGATCGAGACGCACGGCGGCAGCTTGCAGATCCGCAGCGAGCCGGGTCGCGGCACGCAGGTCGACCTGCGGCTGCCCGAGGATCGCCTGGTGCGGCGGCCGAGCCACGAAGCACCCGCCAAGGCCGGCGTCTCCTGATCGGACGGACACCCGTGTAGGACGAGCCGTTGCAGGTGGGCCCGGTTTGGCCCACTGTGCCCTCTGGTCCTCGTTCTTTTCCGCCTCACGTGACTCGAACCCAAAGCTTCGTCTACGTCGTGCTGCTCTGGCTCGCCGGTGCCAGCCTGCGCATCACGGTGCTCGCCGTGCCGCCGATCGTGCCGCTCCTGCACGTCGATCTGCACCTGTCGGAGACCGCCATCGGCGTGTTGTCGAGCCTGCCGCCGCTTCTGTTCGCGGCCGCGGCCGTTCCGGGCTCGCTGTTCGTCGCACGGCTCGGCGCCATGCCGACCCTGGTCACCGGCTTGTTCGTATCGGCGCTGGCCGGTGCCGCGCGCGGGGCAGTCCTGGACGTCTCGGTCCTCTATGGCGCCACCATCGCCATGTCGCTCGGCGTCGCGATCATGCAGCCCGCCCTGCCGCAGCTCGTGCGCTATTGGCTGCCGCAGCGTGTGGGCTTCGGAACGGCGCTGTACACGAACGGCATGCTCGTCGGCGAAACGATGTCTGTCGCACTCACAATTCCCGTGGTGCTGCCGGCACTCGGCGGAAGCTGGCGGTGGAACCTCGTCGTCTGGTCGCTGCCGGTGCTGGCGACCGCGATCCTCGCGGCCGGGATGCTCCGCTCTCCTTCGTTGACGCTCGGGCCCGTGAGCCGGGCGACCGCGGCGGCCGCAGGCCAGCGCTGGTGGCCCGATTGGACGGACCCGCAGCTGTGGAAGCTCGGGCTGATGCTCGGCAGCGTCAACAGCGTCTATTTCGCGTCCAACGCCTTCCTGCCGGACTATCTGACGCAGACCGGACAGAGCGAGCTCATCAGCGCCACCCTGACCGCGATCAACCTCGGCCAGGTGCCGGGGTCGCTGGCCATGCTCGGCCTGGCCGGGCGCCTTGCCGGACACCGTACGACCTACGTGACCACCGCCCTGCTGACCTTCGCCAGCCTTCTTGGCATGACGCTGCTGACCGGCGTGTGGGTCGTCGTGAGCGCAGCACTCGTCGGCATGATCACGGCGGTGGCCTTGGTGCTCGCGTTCGCGCTTCCGATCCTCCTCAGTCCGCCCGATGACGTGCACCGCATGTCGGCCGGGATGATCGCCATCGGCTACAGCTGTGCCATGATCACGCCGACGCTCGGCGGATTTCTCTGGGACGCATCCGGTATCCCGTTCGCGGCATTCGCGCCGATGATGGTGTGGCCGCTCGTCACCATCGGCCTCGCGCACGTGATCGCGTTCCAGGCAAAGCCGCCGCAACGAGCAGCGGAGAGCATCCCCGCACCGCGGTGACCGGACGGTGATAACTCGATTCCCGCATCCGCTCTTACCGCGGTCGCGGAAACGACGTAACGCAGCTTGGGTTGTCCATCGGTTCACAAAGGAGGACCAGATGGAAAAACGCACGATGGCGATTGCGTTCGCGACGTTCATGGCCCTGGGGCTTGCCGCCTGCGCGCATCGCGACCGCACGGTGGTCGTCAATCCGCCCGCCAATACCGCGCCTGCACCGAGCACCACTGTGGTGACGCCGCCGCCCGCGGGAACCACCACGGTCGTCCCCGCGCACTGAGCGTTGTGCGCCAGCGGAGCAATCCGGGGCACCCCCCGGATTGCTTCGCCTCCTCTCGCAGCTTAACGGCCGCGGGAACTTCTCCACCGGCGCCACGTCATGGTCTGTGGTGCCGGTCGATGTGACCGGTGCCACCGAGAGACGGAGCATCGATGCGCGCCTCGCTCTTCCTATGCGGCGGGTTGCTGGCGGCGGCCGCGGTGGACTTGGCCCCGGCGCAAACCCCCGGTCCGCCTCCGTCCCAGCAACCGCCGATGTCGGCGCCCCAGCCCACCGTGCCCGCCCCCGTGATCCACGACCGCGGCGGCGAGATCGCCACCGGCAGGCCTCCCCCTGCCCCGGCGCCCGTGAGGCACGATCCGGCGGGCTCGACATTGTCCCCGCTGCCGTGCCGCGACGGAACGTATCCGACCACGATCGACGGCAAGCCTGCCACGGTCAAAGGGCGGCTGTGCGAGCAGCCGGACGGAACCTGGGCGCCGAAGCGCTAGCCCCGGCCGCCAGGCCGCGCGCATGATTCCGCATTTCACGGATCATGCGGCCAACGAGCGCACCTTTCTCGCCTGGGTGCGGACCGGCCTTGCCATCGTCGCGTTCGGCTTCGTTATCGAACGGCTCAACCTGTTCATCACAGCCATCGCGGACACGGCCCGTAACGAATCCGACCGCAGGGTGTGGCTGCACCGGCTGACCACGCCGCTCGGGCGTTACGACGGCCTGGCGCTCATCGTCGTCGGGATCGCGCTGATGGTGATCGCCGGAATCCGCTACGCCCGCACGGCGCGGGAGATCGACGACCCGGAACCGCGCATGACATCCGACGTACGGACACAGGTGGCCCTGTCCGCCATCCTGGCGCTGCTTGCGGCCGCCTTCTCGGTCTATCTCGTGGTGGCGTAAGCGCGCCGGCCGGTTCAGCCGACCGCGTTCAGGGTCTTGCCCCCTGCCGTCACCGGCTTGGCGCCAACCAGCACGAACGCGATCTGGCAGGGCTCCTTGCCCTTGTTCACCCAGTTGTGGATCGTGCCGCGCTGGACCAGCACATCGCCGGCCTTCAGGTGTACGACCTTGCCGTCGTCGAGCTCCATGTCGATCTCGCCGGCCATGACCACCGCATAATCGATGGAATCGGTACGGTGATTGCGCGGGCTGACGCCGGGATTGAACTGCACGACCCGGAACACCGTGCCCGTGTCGACGCTCGTCCCAACCTTGCGCTGCGAGCCGTCATACGCGTCGTCGTTGTCGGTCGGAAACTTGTCGGTCGACCAGATCACCGACGAGTTGGCGCCGGGCCGGCTCGATATGACGTTCTTCACCGTCTCATCGATCTTCACCACGGCCTTGCCATTCGCATCGTGGCCGGTGACGACCCGGCGCAGCTTCAACGTCATTGCTTCGCTCCCCTCATTTCCAAACTTCCAAACATCCTGCCGTAGCACCCATTATCGCAATCGCGGCATAATGGCAAAGGGGAGGACATCGGACGATGAAGCTCGCCAGTTATCGCATCGGCGGAGAGCCCGCGTTCGGCGCCATCGTCGGCGACGGTGTCGTGACCATGAGCGGCCGGCTGCGCGGCTCGCCCGCGACGCTGCGCGAGGCGCTGGCCGCCGGTACCCTCGAAGACATGCGCGCGCTCGCCGCCGCGGGGCGGACCGATCATACGCTGGCGCAGGTCCGCTTCCTGCCGGCGATCCCGGATCCGGACAAGATCCTGTGCGTCGGCGTCAATTATCGCTCGCACGCGGCCGAGGTGGGGCGCGAGCTGCCGCCGCAGCCGAGCGTGTTCGCGCGGCTGACCAACACGCTCGTCGGCCATGACGGCGAGATGATCCGCCCAGCGATCTCGGTGCAGTTCGATTTCGAAGGCGAGCTTGCGGTCGTGATCGGCAGAGCGGCGCGGCACGTGACCCCGCAGCAGGCGCTCGGCTGCGTCGCCGGGTATACCTGCTTCGTCGACGGCAGCGTGCGCGACTTCCAGAAGCATTCGGTGACCGCCGGCAAGAACTTCCCGGCGACCGGCCCGCTCGGGCCGTGGATCACCACCGCGGACGAGATCCCCGACCCGGGCCGGCTCGAACTGACCACGCGGCTCAACGGAGGCGTCGTGCAGCACTCGACGACCGACCAGATGATCTACGACGTGCCGAAGATCATCAGCTATCTCTCCGACATCACACCGCTGGTGCCCGGCGACGTGATCGCCACCGGCACCCCCGAAGGCGTCGGCCACGGCCGCAAACCGCCGTTGTGGATGAAGGCGGGCGATGCGCTCGAGGTCGAGATCTCGCGCATCGGCACGTTGCGGACGCGCATCGTCGACGAACAGGGGATGTCCCGATGATGCGCCTCCTCGTCCTGCTCGCCGCCGGGCTGATCGCCGCCCACGCGCAGGCGGCCGAGACCTACCCGACCCGGCCGGTGCATATCGTCGTGCCGTTCGAGACCGGGGCTCCCGACACGGTCGCGCGCGTGCTCGCCCAGCAGCTCACCACCCAGCTCGGCCAGCGCGTGGTGGTCGACAACCGCCCGGGTGCCAACGGCGTGATCGGCGCCGAGCTGGTGGCCAAGGCACCGGCGGACGGCTACACGCTCCTCGTCACGTCCGCGTCGTTCGCCGTGAACCCGAGCATCTACAAGAAGCTGCCGTTCGATCCCCTCAATGACTTCGCAGCCGTCACCAACATCTGCTCCACGCCCGGCCTCATCCTCGGCGTGAACCCCGCCGTGCCGGCGCAGTCGGCGCAGGAGCTGATCGCGCTCGGCCGTAAGTCGGACCTGTCCTACGGCTCGCCGGGCGTGGGCAACACGCTCCATCTCGCGGCCGCCCTGTTCGCCGCCCGCGCCGGACTCAAGATGGTGCATGTCCCCTATAAGGGCGCGGGGCCGGCGATCCAGGCGCTGCTCGCCAACGAAGTGCAGCTCATGTTCATGACGCCGCCGCTGTCGCTGCCGCATATCCAGGCCGGCAAGATCCGCCCGCTCGCCTTCACCGGTCCGGTGCGCGCATCCTTCCTGCCCGACGTGCCCACCATGACCGAAGCCGGCATCGCGGGCATGACGATGGACGGCGGGTGGTTTGCGATGTTCGCACCGCAGCGGACCCCGGCCGCCGTGGTCGAACGCCTGCACGCCGAGGTCCAGGCGGCGCTGGACACGCCGGCGGTGCGCGCACGCCTGGCCGACCTGGGCCTGGATCCGGTCGGCACGCCGCCCGCCGAGTTCAAGCGATTCCTAGCGGCACAGGTGAAGGACTACGCCGAGATGGTCCGCCTCGCCGGGATTCGACCGGAGTAACCGATGACCAACCTCGCTCTCGCGGTTCTGGCGTTTGTCGGCGGACATTTTCTGCTGTCGAGCGGGCCGGTGCGCGGGCCGGTCGCAACCCGCCTGGGCGAAACGGCGTTCTCCGGCGCGTATTCGGCGCTGATGCTCGCCACCTTCGTCTGGATGGTCGGCGCCTTCCGCGCGGCGCCCTACGTGCCGCTGTGGAGCGTGGCGCCTGCGGCGCGCATGATCCCCGTCCTGGTCATGCCGTTCGCCTGCCTCCTGCTGGTCGGCAGCCTGACGGTGCGCAATCCGACCATGGTCATGCAGTCGGTCGCTGCGAGCGGCGACCCCGCCCCCGGCCTCGTGAAGGTGACACGCCATCCGATGCTGTGGGCGTTCGCGTTATGGGCGCTCGCGCATCTCATCGTGAACGGCGAGGTGGCGGCCCTGCTCCTCTTCGGCGGCATCGCCGTGCTGGCACTCGCCGGAACGGTGGCCATCGACGCGAAACGGCGGGCGCGCGATCCGGACGCCTTCGCGCGCCTGGCATCCAAGACGTCGAACCTTCCGCTTGCAGCCCTCATCGCGGGCCGCACGACGATCGGCTTCGGCGACTTCGGCTGGTGGCGCCTGGGGCTTACGGCTCTCCTCTATGTGGCGCTGATCGCGGTTCACCCCTACATCAGCGGCCGCACGCTGATGTAATTTCGCGCCTATCCCCGCAGCTCGCGGACGAGCGTCAGCACGGACTCCGCGATGCGCCGCGGGCGCTCGGCGATGCCGACGATCTTTTCGTCGACCCCGGCCGGCACGATCTCGGCGATCTCGGCGCCCGCGGCGACCGGCTCGCCGGACCGCGCGAGGCCGCGCAGCCTGCCTGCAAGCGGCGCCCTGACCGCCCGGCGACCGATCTTGGCGATCGTCTCGCCGCGGCGGATCACATCGCCGATATCGCAGGGCGAGGTGAACATACCCGCACCCGGCGCGTACAACACCCGCTCACGGCCGGATCCGTTGGGCGCGTGCGGCCTCGCCGATGCCGCCGGCCCTGTGCGGAGGATCCGACCGGGATTGCGCCAATCGGTCTCCACGGCCACGTCGACGGTCTCGCCGGCGACGAAGCCCGGACCGACCCCGATCGTCAGCCGCGCAAGCCGCTTGAAGCGCTCCGGGTGCGCGCGCTTCTTCATTCGTGCGTCGACGATGACGTCGGGCCGCAGCTTCTCGATGGCACTCGCGGTTGCGGTGGCGGTAACCGGGATAAAGCGCACCGACCAGGTGGACGGCGACAGCTTGGCCGGCGAGACGAGCCGCGCGATCACGCCGGTGAGCTGGGTCTCGCCGTCGAACATGGCATCGACGAACGCCATGCGGCGGCGGCTCGTGGCCGGCCGCGGATCGTCCTGGATCGCCGCCAGCTCGCCGGCGCGGAACAGCCGGTGTGCGACCGCCGAGCCGATATCTCCGATCCCAAGGACAAGAACCCGCCACATGACCGGGAGTTTTAAAGCGTATGGCCGGCGCTTTCCACGGCTGCGCGAGGCAGTGGCGCAAATTGCGATAGGCGCGCGCGAACGCGAAAAGGCCACAGGACACGGCGCGCGGGGCTGATAGGTTTGCGGCACTATGGTGAGCGCTTTGCGCCAAGCGCGGGCGATCTGCGCCGCGCTTTTGTCCGCCGGTGCGAGCGCACCGGCAGCCGGCCTGGCGCAAAGCCCGATCGACGTGCCGACCCTGGTGACGATCGCACCGCACGAAGAGGCACCAACGGCCGGCGCCCCGCGCTCCAGCTTCGACTACGAGGCGCGCGCGGTCCCGGCGCCGCGGCCATGGGACGTCCCGGCCAGGTCCGGGAATGCCAAACCCGGCACGGTGGCCGCAGCCCTTGCGGCGGCAACGCCCTCGCCGCCCACCGCCTTCGTTGGTGCGGCCTCGCCGCTCGACTGCCGCCCAGCCGCCTATCACGTCATCCTGGACAAGAGCAGCGACATAAGAGCCGGCACTCTGTGCGTTCTCCCGGACGGCTCCTGGCAAATGCTGCCTTAATGTTCGGGCGGATCTGGGCCTAGAGCGGCTTGGCGTCGATCAGAACGAAGGCGATCTGCACCGGCTGGTCGGTCCGGTTGCTCCACGCATGGTTGGTGCCGCGCTGGACGAGCACATCGCCCGCCTTGAGCAGGACCTCGCCCTCGTCCATCAGCGCGTAGATCTCGCCGGACAGCACGATCGCATAGTCGATCGTGTCGGTCTTGTGGAATCCGGGATGGCGCGTGTTCGCGAGATCCCGCACGTACCCCTCGCGCGCCTTATCGTGGCTTTCGCCCGGACCGCGCAAGGTCGCGACGCGCAGCCGGTCCGGCGGATATTCGACGACCCGGAACACGCTGCCATTGGGCGGCGGCGGGAGGCGGTTCGGATGGTCGGTGACCTCGGCGTTGCCGGTGTTGTCGGCCGGGCTCGTGCGGGTCTCCCACAACTCGGTCACGCAGGTACGGCCCGGGCCACGATCGAACACGGTGGGGGCTGGACCGTCCATGATGAAGATCGACTTGCCTGCCGCGTTGTGGCCGGTGACCACCCGCCGGAACCGCCGTGGCATGCAGCACCTCCCCTTGGTTGTCTCGTCTTAGCGTGAGGACGCAGTGCCAACGTACCGCCCGGCTCGATTTTTTGACACAAAGATGCCGGGACGGCCCCGGAACTCCGGCACCAAGCCGGCGTTGGCGGTGTGATGGTATCCTCCGCGCGGCTCCCGCCCGCCTCTTCTGCACCCCTGTCAGCTCCTGACGAGCCGCATCTCGCGGCACAGCGCGAGTTCGCCGAGCTCACGGGCGTGCTGCGGCGCGTCATCGCGGCCCTCAATGTGACGGCGGACGCGCTCGAGCGGGCGCAACTGGCTTCCGAGCTGCGGAACGTACAGCTCGAAATCGACGCTTACCTGAAGCGTCATGACAGCCACATCACGCCGCGGACACGAAATTATCTCGCCGAGGCGAGCCTGCAGATCGAGATCAGGCTGACCGCCATGGCCGCCCGCGCGGCACGCCACCGGCGGCCAGCCCCGCGCCGCCGCCCGTCTTAGTCATCATCCCGCAGATCAGCCGAAGTCGCGCTTGCGCAAGCTGACCTCGCCGCTGCCAGCGAGCTTCCAGCGATCGTATTTGCGCGACGCCGCGGCCTCGATCACCGGCCGGCTGCGGTCGAAGGCGCGCAGCGCATCCATTTCCTCCTGCTTGGCCATCCCGAAATGCTCGGCGAGCGCCTCCGCGCCGACAATGCAGCGGACCGGCTGGTTGCCATCCTTGGCAGGAAAAATCACGGCTTTGAGTGTCGCGTCCCAGGCCCGGGACGCATCTCCGAACTGAAGCGGCATGGACAGCTCCCCCCTTTGGGCCCCACCAGTCTAGCGGCATTCCCGCATCGTCCGCTACAGTGGCTCGGGGAGGACAACATGAAGCACAGCACGGACCGCATCCTGACGACGCATGTGGGGAGCTTGCCGCGGCCGCCCGCGGTGTTCGAGCTGCTGCGGCGCAAGGAAGACGAGCAGCCGGTCGACGCAGCCGAGTTCGAAGCCGTGATCGGTGCGGCGGTGCGCGACATCGTGGCGCGGCAAAGATCGATCGGCATCGACGTCGTCAGCGA
Source organism: Alphaproteobacteria bacterium (assembly GCA_035506575.1). Classification (GTDB taxonomy): domain Bacteria; phylum Pseudomonadota; class Alphaproteobacteria; order CACIAM-22H2; family CACIAM-22H2; genus DATJPD01. The sequence goes on along the minus strand of DATJPD010000026.1, from coordinate 7,139 downwards.
CGGCGAGATGAGCAAGGCCAGCTATGCGACCTACGTGAAAGACCGGCTGTCGGGCTTCGGCGGCAACAGCGAGCGCAAGGCCCAGGCCGATCTGCGCGACTACCCCGACCTCCGCAAGCGCCTCGCCGCCATGACGGGCCCGCAGGCGTTCCGCAGGCCGCTTTGCATCGGCGAGGTGCAGCGCACCAATGCCGAGCCGCTGCGCCGCGACCTCGCGCGATTCCGCGCCGCACTCGAGAAAACCCCGGCGGTCGATGCCTTCGTAAACGCCGCCTCGCCCGGGGTGGTGACGTCGTTCCTGCCCAACCGCCACTATCCGACCACGGACGCTTATATCGACGCCGTCTCCGCGGCGATGAAGCAGGAATACGAGCCGGTGGTGGCCGCAGGCTTCGTGCTGCAGGTGGACTGCCCCGACCTCGCCATGTCGCGGCACACCGGATTCCAGGAGCTCAGCGAGGCCGAGTTCCTGCGCCAGGCGGAGCACCAGGTCGAGGCGCTGAACGAAGCGCTGGCGAACGTGCCGGCGAGCTCGATCCGGATGCATATCTGCTGGGGCAACTACGAGGGCCCGCACGATCACGATATCGGGCTCGAGAAGATCCTCTCCATCATCCTCAAGGCGAAGCCGCAGGCGATCTCGTTCGAGGCGTCCAACCCGCGCCACGAGCACGAATGGGCGGTCTGGGCCGAGGCGAAGATCCCCGAGGAGAAGATCCTGATCCCCGGCGTGCTCGACACCTTGACCAACGTGGTCGAGCATCCGGAGCTGGTGGCGCAACGCCTGTGCAAGTTCGCCGACATCGTCGGCCGCGAGCGCGTGATCGCCGGCAGCGATTGCGGCTTCGGCACCGCGGCCGGCCACGGCAAGCTCGATCCCGAGATCTCGTTCAAGAAGCTCTCCGCCATGGTCGAGGGTGCCGCCATCGCGTCGAAGCGCCTGTGGTCCGCGGGCCCGCGCGGCACCCTGCACCGTGCCTGACACGGCGCCGATGCCGGGCGGCTCGCTCGCGGGCCGGCTTGCGATGTACGGCCCGCATCGCTTCAAGCTCGGGCTGTTCGGCGCCAATTGCTCGTCCGGACGTGCGGTCACCAAGGCGCCGGAGCGCTGGTCCGGCAGCTGGGCGGACTGCCTGCGTCTGGCCACGATGGCGGAGGAATCGGGCATCGACTTCCTGCTGCCCATCGGCCGCTGGAAGGGCTATGGCGGCGAGACCGACTATCAAGGTGCCACGCTCGAGACGGTGACCTGGGCCGCGGGCCTGCTGGCACGGACCAAGCGCATCACCGTGTTCGGCACGGTGCATGCGCCCCTCATCCACCCGGTGATCGCGGCCAAGGAATTCGTGACCGCCGACCATATCGGCGAGGGGCGCTTCGGGCTCAACGTCGTGTGCGGCTGGAACGAAGACGAGTTCGAGATGTTCGGGGTCGAGCAGCGCGATCACGAGGCGCGCTACGAGTACGCGCAGGAGTGGCTCGACGCCATCAAGCGCATGTGGGGGCCGGAGGAGGAGTTCGACTTCGCCGGCCGGTACATCAAGCTCGCGCATGTGCGCGCAAAGCCCAAGCCGTATGCGGGCACTCGGCCGCTCATCATGAACGCCGGCATGTCGCCGACCGGCCAGAGCTTCGCGATCCGCAACTGCGATGCCCTGTTCTCCTCGACCCGGCTCAACACCTTGCCGGACTCCGCCGTCCACATCCGCAAGGTGAAGGCCCTTGCACAGGGCGCCGGCCGCGAGATCGACGTCTACACGGTCGGCGTGGTGACCTGCCGGCCGACCCAGAAGGATGCGGAGGACTACCACCGCCATTGCATGATCGAGCACGCCGACTGGGCCGCCGTCGACCACATCATGGCGATGCGCGGCGTGACACCGGGTTCGGTCCCGCCGGAGGAGTTCCAGCATCTGCGCAACAACACCGCCCACGGCCTGAGCGGCGTGCCGCTGGTCGGCGATCCCGACCGTATCGCCGAGGGCTTGGCCCAGCTGAATGCCGCCGGGTTCAAAGGGATCGCGGTCTCGTTCGTTAATTACGCCGACGAGCTGCCCTATTTCTGCGCCGAGGTGATGCCGCGGCTTCAACGCTTGGGACTGCGGGAAACGACATACCAGCGGGAGGAACGGCGATGACGTCAGGACTACGCCTCATCGCGGCGGCCGTGCTGATGGGAACAGCGCTTGCCGCTGTCGGGCACGCCGCGGCGCAGCCCTACCCGAGCCGGCCCGTGCGCATCATCGTGCCGTTTCCGGCCGGCGGACCCACCGACGTCCAGTCGCGCATCCTGGCCGAAAAGCTGTCGCAGCGCTGGCAGCAGCAGGTGATCGTGGACGACCGTCCCGGCGGCAACACGATCATCGGCGCCGTGGCGGTCGCAAAGGCGGTGCCGGACGGCTACACGCTGCTGATGGCGATCGATTCGACCCTGGTCATGAACCAGTACCTCTACGCAACCCTGCCCTATGATCCGTTGAAGGACTTCGCCCCCATCACGCGCGTGGTGCGCGGCACGTCGATCCTGGCGACCGATACGGCGACCGGACCCGCCACCATCAAGGAGCTCGTCGAACGCGCGCGCGCCAAGCCCGGCACGCTCAGCTTCGGCGCCGGCACCATCACGACGCAGCTCGCGGGCGAGATGTTCAAGCAGCAGCTTGGGCTCAACATCATCACCGTGCCATTCAAAGGCAGCGCCCCGTCGGTACAGGCCCTGCTGGCGCACGACGTGAGCTTCATCGTCGACGGATTGGCGCCGTCGGTGCCGCACATCAAGAGCGGCGCGTTCCGGGCGCTCGCGATCACCGGCGGGCATCACGTCGCGGCACTGCCCGGCGTGCCGACTTTGGCCGAGGCGGCCGACCTGCCCGGCTTCGACATCGCAACATGGCAGGGCCTGATGGCGCCCGCCGGCACACCGGCGGCCGCGATCGCCATCTTGCATGACGAGCTCGGGCGCGTGCTGGCGCTGCCGGAGGTGACGGACAAGCTCGCCACGTTCGGCCTCACCGCCGATCCCAGTAAGACGCCGGACGAGTTTGCGGGCTTCATCCGCGCCGAGGCCGAGCGCTGGGCCAAGGTGATCCCGACCGCGGGGATCCACCTGGACTGACGCCAGCTAGCCGACGCGCGACGCGAACGCCGGCTCGCCGATCTCCGCGATATCGTCGATTTTGACCGACAGGGTCTCGAAGCGCGAGATGCGCACCGTGGGCGACCAGTGGGTCTCGGGCAGGCCCGCCTTGCGCTTCAGCCACCGCATGAACTCTTCGGACGTCGGCAACTGCTCCCACATCTGTGGCAGGAACAGTCCACGACAGGCGCCGTCGATCAGGATCACGCCGTCGCGGCCGGGCCGCAGTGCCGACAACAGCTCGGCCTCGCTCGCCGCGGGGACCGGCACCGGCGGCGTCAGCAGGGAGACCGACAGCGCGAGGCCGGACAGCTCCTCTTTCGTCAAAGGCGGAAAACGCGGATCCTGGAAAGCGGCGGCGGCCGCGTTCTCGATCACGTCAGTGACCAGGGGCCGCCATGCGCGCTGCGAGCCGATGCAGCCGCGCAGTTCGCTTCCGCGCGTCAAGGTAATGAACGAGGCCCCCGGTGCGGCGAGGTCTGCCTGCACGTCCTCAGGCCGCACCACGGGCTTTCGCCCGGTAAGCGGGTAGCGGATGCTCGCCGCGGCGAGCGCGAGCAGATCGTCGCGGTAGCGCTCCAGCAGCGCCGCGACCCGTGCCAGGCCCGGGTCCTCGGCGGCGGTCATCCGCGCATTACCCCGCCTGCATCCGCTTCAGCACGTCATCGACATTCGACTGGTCGATGATGACGTGCTTGATGAAGACCTGTTGGTTGTACTTCTCGCCCTTGAGATATCCCGCCAGCACGTCGACGCCCAGCTGGCCCCACTGCACCGGGTTGAGCTCGACGGTCATAGACAGGCCGCCGTCCTTGATCGCGCGCAGCGCCGGCGGCACGCCGTTCATGCCGGTGACGAGGACCTTGCCCTTCTTGCCGGCGGCGACCACCGCCTGCTGCGCTCCGAGCGCCACGTCGTCGTTGGCGGCGTAGATCGCGGCGAGGTCGGGATGCGCCACCATCGCGTCCTCGGCTTCCTTGACGCCGCGCTCACGGGTCAGGGGGCCGTCGTTGTGCGAGACGATCTGGATGCCGGAATGCTTGGCCATGGTCTCCGAATACCCGTCCCAGAGGTTGCGGAAGGTGGGCGCTCCCGCCGGCCCGCCGAGGAACGCCACCTTTCCCTTGTCGCCGAGCTTGGCCGCGGTCCACGCCGCGATGTCGCGGCCGACCTGCTTCTCGTCCATCGCCACGTGCAGGGTCTGGTTGGGCGAGGTGGAGCCGCGGGCGACCGAGATGATCGGCACGTGCGCCGCGGCCGCCGCGTCATACGCGGCATTCACGCCGGTGGCATCGATCGGCGAGATCAGAACGCCCTTGACGCCGCGCGCGACGAGGTCTTGCACGCCGTTGATCTGCTTCTGCTTGTCTTCGTTGGCGCTGACCGTGATGACCTTCCAGCCCAACGCGTCCGCGCGCGCCCGGATGCCCTTCAGCATCTGGATGTAGAAGGGGTTGTCGTCCTGGGCCAGCGATACGCCGATGGTGATGTCGTCGGCGCGGGCCGGCTGGGCCGCTCCCAGCAATGTGCCGGCCGCCAGCACTGCCGCTGCGAGAAACTGCTTCATATGATCCTCCCCTGCGCTCGGTGCCGCAGCCGGTCGGCCGCGGCGGCAGCGATGATGACGGCCCCGATCGCCACGCGCTGCCAGTAGGAATCCACGTTCATCAGGTTGAGGCCGTTCCCCAACACCACCATGATAAAGACGCCGATGATGCTTTTGTAGAGCTTACCGTCGCCGCCGGTCAGCGACGCCCCGCCCAGCACCACCGCGGCGATCGCCGTCAACTCGTAAAACTCGCCGGCGGTCGGCTGGCCGGACTGCAGGCGCGAGGCCAGCATCATGCCAGCGAGGCCCGCGAGCGCCCCGCACCAGACATAGGTCGAAGCGACCACGCGCTCGACCCGGATGCCGGAGAGAAACGCCGCCTCGCGCCCGCCACCGACCGCGAACACGCGGGTTCCGTACGGGGTTGCGTGCAGGAGCCAGCTCAGCGCCAGCAGCAGCACAGCCGGGACCCAGACGAGCAGCGAGATGCCGAGCAGGCGCGCCGTGCCGAACGCGATGAAGGCAGGCGGCAGGCCGAACTCGCCCTCGACCGGCGCTCCGCCGGTGACGAGATAGACGACGCCGCGGACCAGCACCATGGTGCCGAGCGTGGTGATGAACGGATTGACCCGGAGCACCGCGACCACGGCGCCGTTGATCGCACCGACCAGCGCGCCGGCAGCGATACCGGCTATCACCCCCGCCGCCACGCCGCCCTTGAGCATGACCGCCGAACCGATGCAGCCCGCCAGCGCCACGGTCGAGCCGACCGAGAGATCGAACCCGCCGCCGATGATGACGAAGGTCATGCCCATCGCGACCACCGCCATGACCGCACCCTGCACCAGGACGTTGGTGAGATTGAGGACGCTCAAGAACCGCGGGGCCGCGAGCGCCGCGACGGCCACGAGCACGATCAACGCCGCGAGCGGAATATGTCCGCCGATGTCGAACGAGCGGCGCTTGGCGGCCGGAACCGACGATGACGTGGCGGCGTCCGACATCTAGCCGCCCAGCGCCGTACGCAGCGCGCGCTCGGTGTAGTCACCGCCGCGGTCCAGGCGCGCCACGATCTCGCCGCGCCGCATCGCGAGCACGGCATCACTCATCGCCATCACTTCATGCAGCTCGGATGACGCGAACACGATAGCTCCCCCGCGCCCGGCCAGATCATGCATGAGGCGATGGATCTGCGCCTTGGCGCCGACATCGATCCCTTGCGTAGGCTCATCCAGCAACAGCATGTCGGCCTCGGCCGCGAGCCATTTCGCGAAGATCACCTTCTGCTGATTGCCGCCGGAGAGCTCGCGCACCGGCCGCTCCGGATCGCGCGGCCGGATGTCGAGCTCATCCATCAGCCGGCCGACCAGCCGCTCGATGGCCGGACCGTCGAAGCGGAAGCGGCCGGCCAGCCGCTCGAGGTTGGGCAGCACGATGTTGTCGCGCACGCTCATGCCCAGCACCAGGCCGTGCGCACGCTCGCCGGGCACCAGTCCCATGCCGGCGCGGATGGCATCGGCAGGATGGCGCATCGTCGTCTCATGGCCGCGGCGGCGCACGGCTCCCCCGCCCGCGGCGCCAAAGAGACGCCGCAAGAGCGGCGTGGTGCCCGCACCGAGGAGGCCTGCAAGCCCCACGATCTCGCGTGCGCGGGCGCGCAGATCGCTCGCGGGCATCTCGAGGGCGGGAGGCCCGAACTCGCGGGCGTGCGGCCGGTGCAGCTCCTCGAGGTCGCGTCCGGTCATGTGGCGGATCAAAGCCTCGGCATCGAACGCGCCGCGCGCGGCATGCGCGATCACGGCCCCGTCGCGCAAGACCGTGCAGTCGTCCGCGATCTCCACGACCTCATCGAGGCGATGCGACACGAACAGGATCGCGACCCCCTCCGCGGCCAGGCCCCTGACCGTCTCGAACAGGCGTCCGACCTCGCGGCGCTCGAGGGCGGCGGTGGGCTCGTCGAGGATCAAGATGCGCACGTTGCGCGACAGCGCGCGGGCGATGGCGATCAGCTGGCGCTCGGAATACGGCAAGTCCCCGGCCGGTGCGTCGAGATCGGGGTGAAAGTTGAGCCGGTCGAGAACCGCCTGCGCGCCGGCCCGCAGTGTCGTCCGGTCGAGGACCGGGACAACACCGAGCACGCGACGCATCGGCAGCACACCCAGCATCACGTTCTCGGCCACGCTGAGGCGCGGCACCACGCGCACATCCTGCGACACGACACCGAGGCCCGCGGCGGCTGCCTCACGCGGCCGGCCGAACGCGACCGGCCGGCCCTCCAGAAGAATGCGGCCCTCGTCGGGCGCCGTGATGCCACCGAGGATCCGGATCAGGGTCGACTTGCCCGCGCCGTTCTCGCCCACGACCGCGTGCACCCGGCCCGGCCGCAGCACCAGCGAAACCCCTGCAAGTGCCTGCGTGCCGCCGAAGCGTTTCGACACCGCCTCGACGGTCAGG
>DATJPD010000025.1:0-62063 GCA_035506575.1 Alphaproteobacteria bacterium | reverse complement strand
GTTGCCCGACTACATTCTACCGTGAAGTAGTGATCCGTGCGCATTGGCAAACGCGCCGGCCTCGATGGTCCGACTTGATAGCAACACGAATGCAACACGCGCCGACGAAGCGATTGATTAAGAAACCCATTTGGGGTGTGCAATACCCTCTGACTCTGCTTATCTAGGTTCGAATCCTATTCCCCCAACCAGCTCGAGCTTCTTGGCGAGCAAAGCGAGCCTAGAAACTCTGCTGTCCCCGGTCTTGACCCGGGGACCCACGCCTCGAAATGCCGTCATCCCCTTCAATCCTTCTCGTCACCGCCTTCGCTCTTCTCGGAGCCGCCGCGCTGGCGGGCTCGGTGCTGGCTCTGCTTTATCTGTTGCCGCAGCGCCCGGCCATACCGCCGTGGCTGAGCGTGCTGCACGGACTTGTGGCCATGAGCGGCTTCATCGTCCTGTTGCTCGCGTTGCGCGGACCGCCGCGCGGCGTTGCTTCGGGCACCGGCGCGTTCGGCATGATCGCCGCGGCGCTGCTCGCTCTGGCCGTCGCGGCCGGCGGCTGCGCCCTCGGCTGTCGCCTGCTCAAGAGGCCGCTCGCCGGGCTGCTCGTCGGCATTCATGCCACCCTCGCCATTGCCGGCTTCGTGTTTCTGACCGCGTATCTGTTCGCCTGAGCCCGGGGCGCGGGAACGTCTACATCCGGACCGCTACATCTGGTCCGCCGGTCGCGCTTGTCGCCGGCCCTTGCGAAGTTCCGCTTCGCGTTGAAACGACTGAGCAAACCTGTTGCGCGCGAACCCGCGAAAACGATCTGCGCAACATTTCGGGCCCCTCCCAACTTGCTGCAACGGCGCCGAAAGTCAGCAGAGGTTGTTTGTTGCGCCGATTCTCGGGGTGATAATGCGCGGCCCCCGTCGCCCGCTCCCAGATTTAGGGCCTGGCTTTTTTGGGGCCCGGCGGCGATTTGCCTCCCGCCTGCACGTTCGGTCCTGCCTGCGCCTTGGCCCAGCTGTCGCGCAGCCCGATGGTGCGGTTGAACACCGGCCGGCCCGGGCTTGAGTCCGGATCGGCGCAGAAATACCCCTGGCGCTCGAACTGCACGGTCTCGCCGACCCGTGCCGAGGCCAGGGCCGGCTCGACCCGGCAGCCGCCGAGAATCTCGAGCGAGGCCGGATTGAGATCGGCGAAGAAGTCGCCGCCCGTTGCCGCGCCGGGATCCGGCCGCGTGAACAAGGTGTTGTAGAGCCGTATCTCCGCCTCGACAGAGTCCGCCGCACTCACCCAATGCAAGGTCCCCTGGACCTTTCTCCCGTCCGGCGACCCGCCGCCGCGCGTCGCCGGGTCGTAGGTGCAGCGAAGCTGGATGACCTCGCCGGCGTTGTCCTTCACCACCTCGCGGCACGTCACGTAGTAGGCGCCGCGCAGGCGGACCTCGCGGCCCGGCGCCAGGCGGAAGAACTTCTTGGGCGGATCCTCCATGAAGTCTTCCCGTTCGACATAGATCTCGCGCCCGAACGGCACCTTGCGCGTGCCCGCCGCGGGATCCTCCGGATTGTTCTGGAGCTCGACCTCTTCGACCTTGCCCTCCGGATAATTGTCGATGATCACCTTGAGCGGGCGGAGCACCGCCATGCGCCGGGCGGCGGTCTTGTTCAGATGCTCCCGCACCGGGTGCTCGAACATCGCAAGCTCGACCATGCTGTTGGCGCGCGCCATCCCGACCCGGCGCACGAATTCGCGGATCGCCGCCGCCGGAACGCCGCGCCGCCGCATGCCCGCCAACGTGGGCATGCGCGGGTCGTCCCATCCTTTGACGTGGCCTTTCTGCACGAGGTCGGTCAGAAAGCGCTTGGACAAAACCGTGTATTCGATATTGAGACGGGCGAACTCGTATTGCCTCGGCCGCGAGGGCACCGGAAGGTTTTCGATCAGCCAGTCGTAAAGCGGGCGGTGATCCTCGAATTCGAGCGTGCACAGCGAATGCGTGATGCCCTCGATCGCGTCCGATTGTCCGTGCGCGAAGTCGTAGGTCGGGTAGATGCACCACGCCGTACCCGTGCGCGGATGCGCTGCATGCAGGATGCGGTACAGCACCGGGTCGCGCAGGTTCATGTTGCCGGCGCTCATGTCGATCTTGGCGCGCAGCACGCGCGCCCCGTTGGGGAACTCCCCCGCCCGCATGCGCTGGAAGAGATCGAGGTTCTCGGCAACCGGCCGGTCGCGGTACGGGCTGTTGCGGCCGGATTCGGTGAGCGTGCCGCGCATGGCGCGCATCTCCTCGACCGGGGTGTCGTCCACATACGCCTTGCCGTTGCGGATGAGGTGCCCGGCCCATTCGTAGAGGCGCTCGAAATAGTCCGAGGCGTGATAGAGGTGCTCGCCCCAGTCGAAGCCCAGCCAGTTGACATCGCGCTTGATGGCGTCGATGAACTCCTGCTCCTCCTTGGCCGGATTGGTGTCGTCGAAGCGCAGATGGCAGCGCCCGCCGAACTCCTGCGCCACGCCGAAGTTGAGGCAGATCGATTTGGCGTGGCCGATATGCAGATACCCGTTCGGCTCCGGCGGAAAGCGGGTCACCACCGTTGTGTGGCGCTTTGCGTCCAGATCGGCCTGAATGATGTCGCGGATGAAATCGCGGCCCGCATCCGCCGCCGGCTCGGCTGCCATCGTGCTCCTCAAACTGCCGGGGTCACGCCCGGCAGAGCTTATGTGCCAAATCCGCGCCCGGCCGCCAAGGGGCCCCTCGGAAACGGGCCTGTCAGCCGAACACGAGTCGCGGCGGCGCGTAGGCCAGATAAAGGCGCCCGAGCCAGAAGAAATGCTCGCCGCCGCAGCTTTGGTGCGCAAAGAAGGGCGGCGCGACGGTCCGGGCCCGGTGATACTCGATGAACAGCACGCCGAACAGCCGGCTTGCCAAATAAGTCCGCATGACCGATCGCCCCGATCCGGAAGACAGCCCGGTCGGGACCTTGGCGCAACGCGGTTAATAATTTCCTAGCGGACGCTAACCGGCCTTGGCGCGCCCGAGCATGGCACCCGCGGCGAGATCGCGCATCATCGGCAGCACCGAGGACCTGACGCTGCGGCAGTCGGCGAGCACCGCGTCGAAGGCATCCCGGATCCACACCCGGTCCTCGTCCGAGATCACATAGGGCGGCAGCAGCTTGATCACCGGCATGCGATGGCCGGCCACCTGCGCGATGACCCGGTGCCGGGCGAACAGCGGCATGATCAGCATCTGGCAGAACAGCCCCTTCTCGAGCTGGTCGAGCATCCGCCAGGCGATCCTCATCTTGAGGCTGTCCGGGCAGCCGAATTCGAGCCCGATCATGAGACCCTTGCCGCGCACGTCGATCAGCATTTCGTGCCGGGCTTGAATCTCCTCGAAATCTGCCAGGAGCTCGGCGCCCCGAAGCCGCGCGCGTTCGATCAGGCGTTCGTCCTCGATCACCGACAACGTGGCGAGGCCCGCCGCCATGGCAAGGTCGGTTTTCGAGAAGGTCGAGCCGTGGACGACGGCGCGATCCATGCGGTCGAAGACGCGATCGAAGATCCAGCGCTTGAGACCGACGGCACCGACCGGCACGTGTCCGCCGGACAACGCTTTCGCCAGCAGGACCATGTCCGCCTCGACGTTCCAGTGCTCGAGGGCGAGAAAACGGCCGGTGCGGCCCATTCCGGTCTGGACCTCGTCGGCGACGAACAGTGTGCCGTATTTGCGGCACAGCCTGGCGGCCTCCGGCAGATAGTCGTCGGCCGGCAGATTGACACCCTTGCCCTGGATCGGCTCGACGATGAAGGCGGCGACGTCGCGGTTGGCCAGCGCCGCCTCGAGCGCCGCCAGGTCGTTGAACGGCACGGCGCGGCAATCGGGAATCATCGGCTCGAAGCCCGAACGGAACTCGTCGTCGCCGTTGACCGAGAGAGCGCCATAGGTCAGGCCGTGAAACGCATGCTCGCAGTACACGATGCGCTGACGCCCGGTTGCGAAGCGCGCGAACTTCAACGCCGCCTCGACCGCCTCCGCGCCCGAGCTGCAGAAGAACATCTTGTCCAGGCCGGGCATCAGCTTCAGCAGCCGCTCGGCCAAGAGACCGCTCAGAACCGAGACGTCGAGCTGCACGAGGTTCGGCAGGTCGGCGGCCAAAACCTGCGCCAGCGCGTCCTTGACCGTCGGATGGTTGCGTCCGATGCCGAAGACGCCGAAGCCGCTCAACAAATCGAGGTAGCGGTTGCCGTCGGCATCGTAAAGATGCGCGCCCTGCCCGGACACATACTGGCGATCGAAACCGATGGTCCGCAAAACGCGGACAAGCTGGCCATTCAGAAGCCGTTCGTGGAGCGCAAATTTCCTGGGCGCACCACGCTCAAGCAACTCCCTGAGGTTAAAGCCAGGCATCCCCTGTCCTGCTCAACACTTTGTCCGACCCCGTCGACGACCGTACCATGCGACCCGGAGCGCGGGTAGGCACTATACTACCGCGAACGAACGATCCTGCAGTGATCCCGGTCACTCCGAGCGGCGGAGGCCCCTGCCGATCCGTTCATTTTGCCCCGGTATGTCGCTCACGCGCAATTTTGCGGCTTTTCTCGATTTTGTCCCCTCTTGCGTTAAGAATTTCGCGAGAGTAAGCACGTTCCCTCTCGTCATCAGCCACTTTCACACCGACAAAGCGCAGCGACGAACCGTCAGGGGACGTTCGATGACCGGTAGTACCCAATCGCCGACCGCGGCGCTGTCCGACGAACGGCGATTTCAGATCCTCGTCGACGCGGTCGTCGATTACGCGATCTTCATGCTCGACCCCGAAGGACGCGTGGCGAGCTGGAACAAGGGCGCCGAGCGGATCAAGGGATACAGCGCCGACGAGATCGTCGGTCAGAGCTTCGCCCGCTTCTACACCGAAGAAGACCGTCTCGCGGGAGCGCCGCAGCGCACCTTGCAGCGGGCCGCCGACGCCAGCCGGTATGAAGTGGAGGGCTGGCGGGTCCGCAAGGACGGGACGAGATTCTGGGCCCATGTCGTGGTCGATGCGATCCGCGATCCCTCGGGGCAGCTGATCGGATTTGCAAAGGTCACGCGCGACATGACCGACCGCGTGAAAGCCCAGGAGGCGCTGGACAAGGCACGCGCCGCGTTCACCCAGGCGCAGAAGATGGAGGCCGTCGGCCAGCTCACCGGCGGCGTTGCGCACGACTTCAACAACCTGCTGACGGTCATCACCAACGCCCTCGATCTGCTGTTGCGGCCGAATATCGCGGACCAGCAGCGCCGGCGCATCATCGACACGGCACAACGCGCAACCGCCCGCGGCGCCAAGCTCACCCAGCAGCTGCTCGCGTTCTCGCGCCGTCAGTCGCTGCGCCCTGAAACCCATCGCCTCAACGACCTCATCGGCGGGATCGAGGCGGTCCTGCGCCGCGCCTGCGGCGAACTGGTCGAGCTGGAGATCAACGCCTCGCCGCGCCCGATCGCGGCCCACGTGGATGCTCCGCAATTCGAGGCCAGCCTGCTCAACCTGGCCGTCAACGCGCGCGATGCCATGCCCCGCGGCGGCCGGCTGACAATCACCACGAACGCGGAGGAAATCGACGCCGGCCGCGCGGCGGAGATGTCCGGTGTCCAGCCGGGCCTCTACGCGGTCATCACCGTGGCGGACAACGGCGAAGGGATGCCGCCGGACGTGAAGTCGCGCGCCTTCGAGCCCTTTTTCACGACCAAGGAGGTCGGAAAAGGCAGCGGACTGGGCTTGAGCCAGGTCTACGGGTTCGTGGCCCAGTCGGGCGGCCATGTCGAGCTCAGCAGCGAGGCCGGCGCCGGAACCAAGGTGGCGATCTACCTTCCGGCGGTTGCGGACCCGATCGCCGCGGAAGCCGAAACCCACGCGCGGCCGAGCGCTCCGGGGCGGGCCGCCGGCACCGTTCTCGTCGTCGAGGACGATGCGGACGTCCTGCAGGTCGCGGTGGAGACGCTCAAGTCGCTCGGCTATGAAGTCTTGACCGCGTCCGACGGTCCCAGCGCCCTGACCAAGCTGCAGCGGAACAATTCGATCGACGTGCTGTTCACCGACGTCGTCATGCCGAAGGGGATGAGCGGGATCGAGCTGGCGCGCCAGGCGCGCGTGCTCCATCCCGAGCTGCACATCCTGCTGGCCTCGGGCTATCCCACGGCGGCGCTGTCCACGCAGCACGGGCTCACGGACGAGTTCACGTTCCTCAGCAAGCCGTATCGGTGGTCCGACCTGTCGGACCGGATCCGGTCGATCCGCGGCCTCGCGCACTAGCCATCCCTGGCGGCCTCCGCGACGGCGCATGCCGCCGCGTTCAGGGCGGTCACGTCGCTGACGATCTGCCCCAGCAGGAGATCGACGCCGACGGTGGTGGCGTCAGCGCCTCCGGTTGTCTCGCGGATGCGCGCCAAAGGCTCATCAAAGTCCGGGCGCGGCACGGGGGCCCGGTTCTGCACCAGCGCATCTGCGATGTCATCCAGCGCGCCCTCGATGAGCCGTCGCAGCGGGGTCACCAGTTCGGCTGGAAGCGGCGGCGCTCCCACCTGCGCCTCGAGCGCTATGGTGTGCCGGCACAGCCGATGGATGTAGACCGTGAGCATGAAGAGCTTTCCGACCCGTCCGCGCTGACGCGCCGGTTCCGTCAGCATGCGTTGGAAGGCGGCGTCCAGGTTGGTGACCTCGATCTCCGCCGCGCGCCGCAGAGGGCCCAGTTTCTCGGTCGGTGCTGCGGCCGCGGGCAAGACCTCGAACACGGCCGCGGCATAACGCCGGCCGGCACGCAGGGCCGCTGCGAGACGGTCCGGCAGGCGGTCGTGCTCCCATTGCGGCCATAGGACGTAGCCCGCGACCAGCGCCGCCGCGGCACCGATCAGGGTGAAGACCACCCGCTCGATCAGATCCTCCCAGGGATTCGGCCCGCTGAAGCCGACGAGAAGGATGATCAGCGGGGTCAGGAACGCCATGGCGTGCCCATAGCGGCGGCGGATCAGGAAGAACGTCGCGAACAGGAGCACGGCGACCGCCGCCTCGAAAGCCGCGGTGCCGCGCAGGGTCACGATGAGAATGCTGGCCAGGATCGAGCCGGCCACGGTGCCGGCCGAGCGCTGCAGGGCGCGCGTGAGAGTGCCGCCATAATCGGGCTGCAGCACCACGAGGGCGGTCATCGGCAGCCAGATCCCGTGCGCCCCCACGTTGTAGTGCACGATGATGGCCGTACCCAGTCCGGTCAGCAGTGCCACCCGCAGGGCGTGGCGAAAGATCGCCGAGTTGAAGCTCAGGTGATTGCGGATCGGATCCACGAAGCGGCCTTGGCCGCCGCCGCCGATCGCCAGCCCGGCAAAGGTGGGCAGGTGCCGCCGCTGGTCGCGCAGCAGCCGCAAAGCCTCATCGGCATTTTGGAGATTGCGCAGCGCCTGCGCAAAGGCAAGGACCGCCGGACGCGGCACCGACATCGCGGCGTCTTTCGTGGCCGTTGGCTGCAAGCCCGCCACGAGGCTCCGCAGGTTACCGAGGTCGAAGCCGCCCCGGCCGGCCAGCAGGCCCCTGGCGATCGTCCGGCATGTCCGCTCGATCTCCTCGATGATCGCGGCGGCGGCGCGCACGGCCTGCGGGTCGGTCCAGCGCTCCCATCCGATCTCGCTCAAGCTCACGGCAGCCGCGCCGACCCGCGACCCGGACGCGATCAGGACGACGAGTTGAGCCATCGTCAGGCCAAATCCCGACGTGCCGGCGCGCGCCTCCCCGACGGTGTCGTGCGCCCGCTCGATGGCCTCGCGTGCCGCCCGGTGGCGGGCAGCGAGAACCTGCTCGCGGCGGTGACGCGTGGACAGTTCCTGCTCCGGCCCGATCACCGCGAGAAGATCGGCGACCGCCTGCCAGGCGCCTGCGACCTCCTGCTCGAGCCGCCGATAGGGGCGCACCTGCCAGAAGCCCACGGTCACCAGCACGGTCCACGCGGCGCCACATGCGTAGCCGCCGGCCCATACTCCCTCGTCGGCGCCGCCGAGGGCGCCGGCACCCACGCCGATCAGGAACGCCACGGCCATGTTGATCCCAAACGACACGCCGCCCGGTCCCAGCGCGCGCACGAGGCCGGAGCCGAGCGCGAGCAGCGCCATCAGCGCGGCGCCGAGCCAGACATTGCCGGCCACATGCAGTCCGGCGATCAGCAGCGAGGGGCCGAGCACGCCTGCGATGACCATGGCCACGAGGCGGCGGCGATACGGGCCGCCGACATCGACCATCGACACGCCGAGGGCGCCGATCACGGCCAGATGCGCGAGCTCGGCGCCGCCGATCAGCGGCAACACCACGAGCGGCGTCGCGGTTGCGATCATGCCGCGCAAGGCCGTGGACAGCGCAATCTGGTTGGGCCCGCGCCCGATCCAGTCGTTCAACCGTCGCCAAGCTGTTCCCATTTCGTGTCTGATACCACTGCCTGACACCGGCGGGGAGAGGGCGTCCCCGCCGCGACATTGCGACAACGCACCGGTTCCCGGTAGATTGCTCAACGTCGCGGACCCGGGCCTCTCGGCACGAGGGAGACGTTGTGGCGCATATTCTGGTCGTGGACGATCAGGCCGACATCTGCGAAGTGCTCAAAGCGGGCCTCGAAACGGCGCCCGAATTCTACGTCAGCTGCTGCCACAGCGGGCCGGACGCCGTCGCCATCCTCGACGAGCATCGGCCCGATTTCGCCGTCGTGGACATGCTGCTTCCCGGACTCGCCGGCGTGGACGTCGCGCAATGGGCGATCGACCGCCGGATTCCGGTCCTGTTCATGACGGGAAATCCGGATACCGCCCGCGAGCTTCTCGATGGCCGGGTGCCGTGCCTGATCAAGCCGTTTCGCCTCGACTACCTGATCGAGCAGGTGCGCATACAGCTCGAGACAGGCGACGACAACCTGAAGCGCATCCGCGACTTTCTCCTCTCCCGCCGCGCGCCGCCCGCATCGACGCGGTGAAACGGACCGCCCATTCCGCGCGCGTGGTGCTTAAATACGACGGAACTTTCGGCGACCGGAGCTCTTGTGTCTTGCATGACCCCGCCTGCCCAAACGCGCGCATCGGCTGCGCTTGAGATGGACCGAGAGCCGGACGAGCGCCGCGCGATGGTCCGCGTCGCGCGCCTCGCGACGGATCGGGCCCGACCCGCGGCCTCCGATCGACCGTCACAGCCGGGAGCCGACCCTCGCGCCACGACCGTGTGGGACCAAACCATCAAAGCCGCGACAGGTTGGATGTACCTCGCCCCGCTCCTGTGGGTCTCGCCGTTCCTGTGGAACCCGCCGCTCTGGATCGCCGCGCTCACCCAACTTCCCGAGCGGGGCCCGAAGCTTCCCGGCTCGCGGCGCTAGAGACTACGGCGAGGTCGTGCCGTCGCCATGGGGCGATGGTCCCTGGGCGCTATCGGCGGCCTCCGGCGGCGGCGCTGGTGCGGCGGTGGCCCCGCTCGAGTGCCGCTTGGCCTGCCCCTGCATGAAGATCGACAGCGGGATGCTCGCGATATAGGCGGCCCCCACGCAGATGAAGGTCAGAAACGGCTCGCTCGCGAGCCCGGCCGCGATCACCACGACCAGCATGAACAGCGGCAAAGCCATCGACGGACGTATGTGCAGCTTCTTCAGCGAGAAGGTCGGGATCCGGCTGATCTCCAGAGCCGCCACACCCACCAGGACGACCGCGTTGACCGCCGGCCGGTCGAAGAAACCGTGGCCGAATTCGATCGTCGCCATGAGCGGCAGGATGGCGAGCCCGGCACCGGCCGGTGCTGGAACGCCGACGAAATACGAGCCGGCCCAGGGCGGCGGGTTCGGATCGCCGAGCATCGTGTTGAAACGGGCCAGGCGCAGCGCGCAGCAGGTGGCGAAGATGAGCGCCACCGTCCACCCCACCCCGCCGATCTGATACAGCGTCGCCATATAGACGACCACCGCCGGGGCCGCTCCGAAGCTCACGAAGTCGGAGAGCGAGTCGAGCTCAGCCCCGAATTTCGACGTACCGCCCAACAGACGCGCCGCCCGCCCGTCGAGGCCGTCGAAAATGCCCGCCACCACGATCGCAAAGATGGCGAGATCCCATCGCTGCAGCATGCCGAACCGGATCGATGTCAGGCCGGCGCACAGGGCGGCGATCGTGAGCGCGTTGGGGATCAGCCGGTTGATCATCGGCGGCTTGAACCGGCCGCCGCGGAATTTGAGGCGCTTTCGCCGCTCGCCCCGCGCCCCGAACATCAGCGGATTTCTCCGTGGCGTGCCACCTCGCCCGAGGCGAGGTCGGCGAGCACGGTTTCGCCGCCGATGGCGCGCTGCCCGGCGATGACCAGCGGCGCGGCACCCGATGGCAGATAGACATCGACGCGGCTTCCGAACCGGATCAGCCCGTAGCGCTCGCCGGCCCGCACGGCCTGCCCTTGGCGCAGCGTACACTTGATCCGGCGCGCGATCAGCCCGGCGATCTGGACGAAGGCCATGTCGCGGCCCTCGTGCATCGCAAGCCGGACCGCCATGCGCTCGTTGTCCTCACTCGCCTTGTCGAGGGCCGCATTCAGGAAGAGGCCGGGCCTGTAGTCGGCGACGGTGACCGTACCGTCGGCGGGCACGCGGTTGATATGAACGTCGAAGATGTTCAGGAAAATGCTGATCCGTGTGCGCGGATCCGGTCCCATCCCCAGCTCGTCCGGCGGTACGGCCGAGGTGATCATCTGCACGAGTCCGTCCGCCGGGCTGACGATCAGTCCCGGGCGGATCGGAGTCACCCGGTCCGGATCGCGGAAGAAGAACGCGATCCACAAGGTCACGACGAGACCGAGCCAGCCCAGCGGCACCCAGAGCCAACCCAGGAGCATCGTGGCGATGGCGGCTCCGGCAACGAACGGCCAGCCGTCCGGGTGCAGGCGCATGGTGATCGATTTGAACATCGGATGCATGGGGAGCCGCAGTCTATCCGTGGCCTGACGCAGTTCCAAGCCACGGCGCCGGGTCGCGGACGGGCCGGAACAGCGGCGGCGGCTGGTGGAGCCGCTTCAGTTCAAGCGCGTGACGTGAAAGACCTGACCCGGATAGATCAGGTTGGGATCGCGGATCTGATCCCGGTTCGCCTCGTAGATGACCAGATAGGCCATGCCGCGGCCGCTCATGTGGCGGGCGATCCGCCACAGCGAATCCCCCTTCTTCACGGTGACGTTGTTGCTCGGCTCCAGCTCGCCGCCCGCGTTTTCCGCGACTGCGGCGCCGCGGGCGAACGGCAGCTCGATGCGCGTGGCGACGGTCCCGTCATTCTTAAGCTCGTCCAACCGGAGCGTGTGGCTGCCGATTTCCACATGGTCCTGCGGAGCCAGCGTCCAGCGGCCTTGCGCATCCGCGGTCGTCCGCCCGAGCAGCTTGTTGTCGAGATAGATCTGCAACGTGCCATTCGGCGGCGCATGGCCGGAGAGCGTGACGGCACCGCTGTTGTCGATACCGGCGACGTCCAGCGACAGTCGCGCATTGCCGCCGGCGCCGGGCCCCTGCAGGACGCGGGGCTGGCCCTGGCCCGACCGCGAGGTCGATACGACGAGCGGCTGCGTCGCCTCGTTCGTCGGCTGGCCCGCGAGGTCGCGACCGTGCTCGGGGACGGCGAGAACGACCACCTGGTCAGAGCGGATATCCTGGTTGCCGACATGCGCGGACAGGCTGAGCTCGCGCGACCCCGGAGGCAGCGGTCCCGGCGGCACGAACACCCATTCGCCGCGCGCATCCGCCGTGACCGTACCGATCTCGCGGTCGCCATCGAAGATGTGCACCGTGGCATTGGGTGCCGCACGTCCGGCCATCACCGCATCACCGGCCGGATTGATGCGCACCACATCGAAGCTGGGCGCGACCGGCTGGGCTGGCGCGCTCGGCGCGGGCGGAGCGGGCGTTGTGGCCGCCTGCGGAGCTGTCGCGGCAGCGTGATCCTCTCGCTCCTCGTGCCGCAACGCCAGCCATCCGGACAGGACGCCGATGGCGAGCAACACGGCACCGATGACGCCGATGATGAGAGGTCGATTGAACATCCGAACCGAAATGAAGCCGAAAAAAGAGCGTGAGATGGTAGCTCTTCGGGGGCCCGCGAATCGTGCGATTTTCGCGCAGGATAGTCCCAGACCACCGGAGGCGCCAGACCCTACTTGTTACGGTACCGCCGCCCGCCGCCGGGATCGCCCGCTAGTCCTTGTCCTCGACCTTGTTGCGGATCGGCGGCAACGACCTCAGATAGGCGACCACGGCGCGAAGGTCGGCGTCGGTCAGCTTACCTGATGTGTTGCGAACCTCCTCCGCCATCGCTCCGCCGACGAAATCGCCGTCCGGCGTCATGCCGCTCTTCAGCACGTCGAGGATGTCGCCATCGCTCCACTTGCCGATCCCCGTCTCGGCATCGGGCGTGATGTTCGGCACGCTGTGCCCGTCCGGGCCCTTCGCCGCACCGGCCAGCGCCATGCCGGTCCTGGTTCCGCCCAGCATGTTGCGCGGCGTGTGGCACTCGCCGCAGTGGCTGAGCGCCTGGACGATATAAGCGCCACGGTTGACCTCGGCGGTCTTCGTCGGATCCGGCTGGAAGCGCCCCGATGTGAAGAACAGCAGCTTCCAGAACACCTGGCCGAAGCGCAGGTTGAACGGAAACCCCACGTCGTGCGGCTTGCTTGGCGTCGCGACCGGCGGCACCGTCTTCAGGTAGGCCCACAGGTCGTGGATGTCCGCATCGGAGATCCTGGTGAACGAGGTGAAGGGGAATACCGGGAAGAGCTCGCCGCCCGGCCCCTTGCCTTCGCGGACCGCCCGGATGAAGTCTGCTTCGCTCCATCGGCCGATCCCGTAGGTCGGGTCGGGCGTGATGTTCGGCCCGTAGAAGGTTCCGAACGGCGTCGCCAACGCAACCCCGCCGGCGAGAAACGCTCCCTTATGCTTTTCGTCGGTATGGCAGCTCGTGCAGCCGGCGGCCGTGAAGACGTATTCGCCGCGCTGAACCGCACCCGCATCGGGCGTCTGGGCGGGCGACTGCGCGCGCGCCGGCCCTGGAAATGCCGCCTGGATCAGACAAGCAAAAGCGGCCGCAGTCACCACCGCCGCCGCCGCTTTTGCCGCGTAATCGCGGAGACGTGCGCAGCGCCCCTGCGCCGAGGACGGG
Source organism: Alphaproteobacteria bacterium (assembly GCA_035506575.1). Taxonomy (GTDB): domain Bacteria; phylum Pseudomonadota; class Alphaproteobacteria; order CACIAM-22H2; family CACIAM-22H2; genus DATJPD01. Next base: position 48,919 of record DATJPD010000025.1, on the reverse strand, counting down.
GACGCTGCGCCGATGAGGCTTACTTTTCCTTGGACCGGTAGGTCTCGTGGCAGCCGCCGCAGGCCTTGCCGACGTTGCCGAACTGCGCCTTCACCGCCGCCTCGTCGTTCGCGGCAACGAGCTTGGCGGACTCCTCTTCCAGCTTCTTCGACTTCGCGTCGAAATCCGCCTTGTTCTGCCAGATCGCAGGCAAGGCGCCGGTCTTCACCCCGGCCTCCGTGCCGCTGCCCGCCGGAAACATGCTCGGGATCTTCTTGGAGTTGGCGTTGATCGTGACCGCCGCCTGGTGCGCGGCGTCCTGGCTGTAGGGCTTCTCGCCCTTCATCATGTCGGCCAAGGTCTTGGCCGCGGCCCCGTTGGCCTTCATCATTTCCTGGCGCTGCTTGATGACCTCCGCCGGCGCGTTTTGCGCTTCGGCCACCACCACTCCAGCTACCAGAAGGGCCGCAAATCCTGCGGCCGCCGTAATCATGCGCGCTGCCGTGCCCATTCCCCTGCTCCTCTTGCTGAGCTAAAACCGTTTTTAACCGAGGCACGGACCCGCCGTGCGAACGATAAACCCCGCCCATCGCGTTTTATTCCCAAGAGGTTATTGTACGGACGGTTTATCGAATCGCAACGCAGTCTATTCCCGGCAGTCGTTCACGATATCGTGCCCGCTTCTTCTAGTTAATTTCATGAGACGCCTGAAGTCCATATGCGTCTATTGCGGCTCTTCCAACCGGGGGCCGAGCCGCCATCAGACCGCCGCGATCGAGCTCGGCCGCCGGCTGGCCGAGGCCGGTATCGAGCTCGTGTTCGGCGGCGGCCGCGTCGGGCTGATGGGGCGGCTTGCCGACGGAGCGCTGGGTGCGGGCGGACGCGTCACCGGCGTCATACCCAAGCATCTGATCCGCGCCGAGGTCGGCCACGCCCGCGTGACCCGGCTCGTGGTGACCAAGAGCATGCACCAGCGCAAGGCGGCGATGTTCCGGCGCTCGGACGCGTTCGTCATTCTGCCCGGCGGGCCGGGGACGCTCGACGAGTTCTTCGAAATCGTCACCTGGCGCCAGTTGCGCCTCCATGACAAGCCGATCGTCATCGTCGACCTGGACGGCTACTGGCGGCCCCTCCTCCGCCTGATCGAGCGGATCATCGCGCAGGGCTATGCCCGCGCCGGATTCCGCCGCTTGTTCGGTATCGTCGACACCGTGTCAGAGGTGCTGCCGGCGCTGCATCGGGCCCATCGCCCGCGGGTGAAGCCGCGCGCGCGGCGCCTGTAGGACCTGCGGCTAAACCTGCAGACAACGGCCTGTTTTGGCGCTAAAACACCGCCCTCCCCGCACAAGCGGGCCCCACCCCTGCTGAAGGTTCTTAAGCAATGAAGAAGATCAAGGTCGCCAACCCGATCGTCGAGCTCGACGGCGACGAGATGACGCGCATCATCTGGAAGATGATCCGCGAGCGCCTCATCCTTCCCTATCTCGACGTCGACCTGAAATACTACGACCTCGGCATCGAGGCGCGCGACCGGACCGACGACCAGATCACCGTCGATGCCGCGAACGCGATCAAGAAATTCCGCGTCGGCGTCAAATGCGCGACGATCACGCCCGACGAAGCCCGCGTGAAGGAGTTCAACCTCAAGGCGATGTATCGTTCGCCGAACGGGACGATCCGCAACATCCTCGACGGCACGATCTTCCGCGAGCCGATCATCTGCAAGAACGTGCCGCGGCTGGTCCCCGGCTGGACGAAGCCGATCGTCGTCGCCCGCCACTCCTACGGCGATCAATATCGCGCCACCGACTTCAAGATTCCCGGTCCGGGCAAGCTGTCGATCACGTTCACTGGGACGGACGGCAAGAGCAACATCCGGCACGTGGTGTTCGACTTCCCGAGCTCCGGCGTGGCCATGGCGATGTACAACGTTGACGATTCGATCCGGGGGTTTGCCCGCGCCTCGTTCAACTACGGCCTGACCCGCGGCTATCCGGTGTATCTCTCGACCAAGAACACCATCCTCAAGGTCTATGACGGCCGCTTCAAGGACATCTTCCAGGAGGTGTTCGACACCGAGTTCGCCGACAAGTTCAAGGAAAAGAAGCTCACCTACGAGCACCGGCTGATCGACGACATGGTCGCCGCGGCGCTCAAGTGGAACGGGGATTTCCTGTGGGCGTGCAAGAACTACGACGGCGACGTGCAGAGCGACGTGGTGGCCCAGGGCTACGGGTCGCTCGGCCTGATGACATCGGTCCTGACGACGCCGGACGGCCAGACGATCGAAGCCGAAGCGGCGCACGGCACGGTGACACGCCACTATCGCGAGCACCAGAAGGGCAAGCAGACCTCGACCAACCCGATCGCCTCGATCTTCGCGTGGACGCGCGGGATCGACTATCGGGGCCGGTTCGACAACACGCCGGAGGTGTCGAAGTTCGCGCAGACCTTGGAGAAGGTTTGCATCAGCACGGTCGAGAGCGGCTTCATGACCAAGGACCTCGCGGCCCTGGTATCGCCCGACCAGAACTGGCTGACCACCACCCAGTTCCTCGACAAGATCGACGAGAACCTGAAGAAGGCGATGGGCGCGTAGGCGCCCCGCCGCCCGAGGCAAGGATCAGGGCGCGAGGAGCTCCTCGCGCCCTTTTTCTTTGCGTCCGCCGGCGACCTTGACATCTCCGCCCGTCCGCCGCCTGATTCAGCAAATAGACTCAAGGATGGAGCATCACGTGGCCAAGGACATCGATCCCGCCCGCATCAAATCGTACACGCGCCCGAAGGGCATGCCGTTCAACATCTCCAAGATCGGACACGTGGTGCTGAACTGTCGCGACCTCGAGAAATCCACGCGCTTCTACACCGAGGTGCTGGGCTTCAAGGTCTCCGACGTGTACACGCCCGACATCGCACCGGGCGGAATGGTGTTCATGCGCTGTAACGCCGACCACCATGGCGTGGCGCTGGTCGGGTCGATGGCGGGGCACTCCTCGAACATCGAGCTCAATCACCTGGCCTTCGAGGTCGGCACGCTCGACGAGGTCTTCCGGGCGCGCGAGCATCTGAAGAAGCACGAGATCCCGATCGACTTCGAAGGGCGGCGCCGCGCCGGCGCTCAGATCGCAGTCGAGTTCCACGATCCGGATGGACACCGGCTCGAAATCTTCTGGGGCCTCGACCAGGTCGGCAGCAACGGCAGCACCCGTCCGCCCGAGGAATGGCGGTGGGCGCACAGCCTCGAAGAGGCGGTGGCAACCCCCGTGCGCGGGCAGGATACGAGCCTGCAGGACCCCTCGCTGCTGCAGGAACGGACTCCGGAGGAAATGGCGCGCCATCGCGAACATTCCCTCGCCACCCAAAAGGCCAAGCTGGCGGTCCAGGAATAGCGGAAACGATTGCGGGACAGGGACTTAGCGGCGTCATCGAACCGTCGCAAATCCTTCACTCATGGGTCACGGCCGCCGGCTTTACTCGACCCATGAACAGCGTGTCGAGCCGACCCGACCCGGTGCAATGGGCCCGCAAGCTGCACGAGGCCGCCGCGGAACTCCGCGACAAGGCTAGCCGTATCCCGAACGGTCTCACGCTCGCAAGCCGGCTCGAACGCTACGCCGAGGCCATCCTGTTTCCCCACCATGACCGCGATCGCGCGGCGGATGCGGCAGCCGGGGACGACTAGAAGGCGACAGGATGCCCGCCTGCCGCGACCGGCGTCTTCAAAAAATCCTTCCCTGCGGCATAATTATATTGAATTGACCAGACGAGCCGGGGGCGTAGCCTCGGCCGGGAGGACTTATGCCTGCGTCCATCCCCACCACCGCACCGGCCACGTCCGGGCGATCGCACCTCGATGTCGTGCCGTCCGGTGCCGCCCTGGCCGCCGAGGTCCGGGGGGTCGACCTGCGCCGCATCGATGACGCCGATTTCGCCGCCATCCACCGCGCCTGGCTCGACCACCTCGTCCTGCTGTTCCGCGGCCAGGAGCTCGATGACGACGAGCTGATTGCGTTCAGCCGGCGCTTTGGGGAACTCGACTGGGCGCCGATCCAGGAGACCGGGCGGCGCTTCGTCGAGGGGTATCCGGAGATCTACGTCGTCTCGAACGTGATCGAGAACGGGGTGCCGATCGGCAGCCTCGGTGCCGGCGAAGCGGTATGGCACACCGACATGTCCTACGTGCCCGACCCACCGAAGGCGAGCATGCTCTACGCGATCGAGATTCCGCCCGCCGGGGGCAACACCGGATTCTGCAACATGTACCGCGCGTACGAAGCGCTGCCCGCCGATCTGAAGCAGCGCATCCAGGGCCTGACGATCAAGCACGACGGCACGTACAACAGCGGCGGCTATGTGCGCCAGGGCATCACGGCGACCGACGATCCGGTGACCTCGCCGGGTGCGGTCCATCCGCTCGTCTGCACGCATCCTGAAACCGGACGCCGCGCGCTTTACCTCGGACGGCGGCGCAACGCCTATATCCGCGGGTTGCCGCTCGCCGAATCCGAGGCGCTGCTCGACGAGATCTGGCGCTACGCCACGCGCGACGAGTTCACCTGGTACAATCTGTGGCGCACCGGCGACGTCGTCCTGTGGGACAACCGGGCCACGATGCACCGGCGCGATCCGTTCGATCCGTCGTCACGGCGCATCCTCCATCGCACGCAGATCAAAGGCGAGACCCGGCCGTCTGCGTGACCCTCGCGCTCCTCTCACAAGGAAACCGGCCATGCGCATGCGGTTGACGACGCCGAACGCGGTCCTGCTGCTGCTCTGCGTCATGTACCTGATCTTCTATGTCGACCGGGTGAACATCTCGACCGCGGCACCGCTGATCAAGGCCGACCTGCACCTCAGCAACACCGAGCTCGGCCTCGCCTTCTCCGCATTCGCCTATCCGTACGCAATCTTCCAGCTCATCGGCGGCTGGCTCGGCGACAAGTACGGCCCGCGGCGCATCCTGGGCGTATCGGGGATTCTCGTGTGTGCCGCCACGGCACTCACCGGCCTCGTCGGGGGCCTCATGTCGCTGTTCGTCGCGCGCCTGGCGCTGGGCTTCGGTGAAGGGGCCTCGTTCCCCACCGCAACCCGCGCGATGGCGAGCTGGACACCCGAGGGCAGCTGGGGGTTCGCGCAGGGGATCACGCATTCGTTCGCGCGGATCGGCAACGCGCTCACGCCGCCGCTGATCGCCGCTCTCGTCCTGTGGCTGTCGTGGCGGGGATCGTTCGTGGTGCTGGGCATCGCGAGCCTCGTGTGGGTCGCGGTCTGGATCTGGTATTTCCGCGACGAGCCGCGCGACCACGCGGGCGTTACCGCGACCGACCTAGCCGCCCTTTCAAATCGGGCGCGCGCCGCAGGGCGCCCGGCCGTACCGTGGCTGCGCCTGGCCCGGCGCATGGCACCCGTGACCGCCGTCGACTTCTGCTACGGTTGGACCTTGTGGCTGTTCCTGAGCTGGATCCCCTCGTTCTTCTTCAACAACTACCATCTCGACCTGACCCACTCGGCCCTGTTCTCCTCGGGCGTGTTCTTCGCGGGCGTGATCGGCGACACGGTGGGCGGCGTCGTCAGCGACCGGCTGCTGCGCCGCACGCGCAGCCTCGTGACCGCGCGCCGCAATGTGATCGTGACCGGCTTTCTCGGCGCGTTCGTATGCCTCCTGCCGGTCGTCCTGGTCCACGACCTGACGATCGCCGCGGCGGGGCTGTCGCTCGCCTTCTTCTTTGCCGAGCTGATCGTGGCGCCGATCTGGTCGGTGCCGATGGATATCGCCCCGCGCTACGCCGGCTCGGCCAGCGGCATGATGAATTTCGGCTTCGGGATCGCCGGGATCATCTCGCCGTTCGCCTTCGGCTACCTGATCGATCTGACGGGAAACTGGGCGTACCCGTTCCTGGCCTCGATCGCCTTGCTGCTGCTTGGCGCGGTGGCCGCGTTCTGGCTGCACCCGGACCGGCCGTTCCAGGAGATGGCACCCGCCGGCCCGGGCTTTGGCCGTCCGGCCGCCGCCGAATGAAGGCTGGCTAAGCGGCGGCCTTCTGCGCGAGCGCGCTCTTGATGGCTGCCAGTGCCGCGTCCGCCTTCGTCGCATCGGGCCCGCCGCCCTGAGCCATGTCGGGGCGGCCGCCGCCGCCCTTCCCGCCCAGCTCGGCCACGCCGGCGCGCACGAAGTCGACCGCATTCAGCCGCCCGGTCAGGTCCTCGGTCACGCCGACGACCACGCTCGCCTTGCCGTCCTCGATGGCGACGAGCGCCACCAGGCCCGAGCCGATCTTCTTCTTGAGATCGTCGGCCATCGATTTGAGCTCGCGCGCTGGCACGTTCTCGAGCCGGCGGCCGGCGAACTTGATGCCCGCCACTTCTTCCGCCACCGGTCCGGACGCCGCGGCCCCCGTGCCGCCCACGGCAAGCGCACGCCGCGCGTCGGCAAGCTCGCGCTCGAGCTTCCGCCGCTCCTCGAGGAGGGCGGCCAGGCGTCCCGGCAGCTCGGCGCCCGACGTCTTGAGCGTGCCCGCGGCCTCGCGCAGCAGAGCCTCCTGCTGCTCCAGATACGCGCGCGCCGCGTCGCGCGTGAGCGCCTCGATGCGCCGGACGCCGGCGGCGACCGCACTGTCCGACAAGATATGGAAGAGGCCGATATCGCCGGTGCGCCGCACGTGCGTGCCGCCGCAGAGCTCGGTCGAGAAATGAAGGTCATCCCCAGGGTCATCGGAGCTGGGCCCGCCCATACTGACGACGCGCACCTCTTCGCCGTATTTCTCGCCGAACAGGGCCAGTGCGCCCGCCTGCACCGCGGCGTCGGGCGTCATCAGGCGCGTGACCACCTCTTCGTTGCGCAGGATGCGTGCGTTCACATCGTCTTCGACCTGCTTCAGCGTCTCCGGCGGAATGGGCGTCGGCTGGCTGATGTCGAAGCGCAGCCGGTCGGGAGCGACCAGCGAGCCCTTCTGTGTCACATGCTTGCCCAACCGCCGGCGCAGCGCCTCGTGCAGCAGGTGGGTGGCCGAATGGTTGGCGCGCAAGGCCGCGCGGCGGGAACCATCGATCCTGAGTTCGACGACGTCGCCGACCTTGAGCACACCGCGGGTCACCTTCGCCTCGTGGACGAACAGGTCGCCGGCCTGCTTCTGCGCGTCGTTGACCCCGAGTTCGGTGCCGGTCGCGGTGAACATGACGCCCGTGTCGCCCATCTGCCCGCCGGATTCGGCATAGAAGGGCGTCTGGTTGACGACCACGGCGACCTCCGTGCCGGCCTTCGCCTCCTGGACCTCGGTGCCGTTCACCACGAGCGCCGTCACGCGCGCTTCGGCGACTTCGGCGTCATAGCCCAGGAACTCGGTGGCCCCCACGCGGTCGCGCACGGCAAACCAGATCTTCTCGGCCCCGACCTCGCCCGAGCCGGCCCAGGCCTTACGCGCCTCGGCGCGCTGGCGCTCCATGGCCACGTTGAAGCCGTCTACGTCGACGGCCAGCCCGCGCCCGCGCAGCACGTCCTGCGTCAGGTCGAGCGGGAAGCCGTAGGTGTCGTAGAGCTTGAACGCGATCTCGCCATCGAGCGCCTTGCCTTTTGCGAGACCGGCCGTCGCGTCGTCGAGCAGCTTGAGGCCGCGATCGAGCGTCTGCTTGAAGCGCGTCTCCTCGAGCTTCAGGGTCTCGGTGACGAGCGGTTGGGCGCGCACCAGTTCCGGATAGGCCTGGCCCATCTCGTGCACCAGCACCGGCACCAGCCGGTGCATCAGCGGGTCCTTGCAGCCGAGGATATGCGCATGCCGCATCGCACGACGCATGATCCGGCGCAGCACGTAGCCGCGGCCCTCGTTCGACGGCAGCACGCCGTCGGCGATCAGGAACGAGCAGGCACGGATATGGTCGGCGATGACCCGGTGCGAGGCCGCGTGGGGGCCGTCCGCCGCCTGGTGCGACAGCTCGGCCGAGGCCTCGATCAGCCGCCGCATCAGGTCGATGTCGTAGTTGTCGTGCTTGCCCTGCAGGATCGCGGTGATGCGCTCGAGACCCATGCCGGTGTCGATCGAGGGCCTTGGCAGCGGCACGCGCGTGTCGGGCGTCTGCTGCTCGAACTGCATGAAGACGAGGTTCCAGATCTCGATGAACCGGTCGCCGTCCGCCTCGGCGCTGCCCGGCGGGCCGCCGGGGATTCCGGGGCCGTGGTCGTAGAAGATCTCGGAGCACGGGCCGCACGGGCCGGTGTCGCCCATCGCCCAGAAATTGTCGGAAGTCGAGATGCGGATGATCCGGTCGTCCGGTAGCCCCGCGATCTTCTTCCAGTAGCCGGCCGCGTCGTCGTCCTCGCTGTAGACCGTGACGAGCAGCCGATCCTTCTTGAGCCCGTACTCCTTGGTGACCAGATTCCAGGCGAGCTCGATCGCCCGCTCCTTGAAATAGTCGCCGAACGAGAAATTGCCGAGCATCTCGAAAAACGTATGATGCCGCGCGGTGTAGCCGACGTTCTCGAGGTCGTTGTGCTTGCCGCCGGCGCGCACGCATTTCTGTGCCGTCACCGCGCGCTTGTAGGGCCGCTGCTCGACGCCGGTGAACACGTTCTTGAACTGGACCATCCCGGCATTGGTGAACATCAGGGTCGGGTCGTTGCGCGGGACGAGCGGAGACGACGCGACGACCTGATGATCGTTGCGGGCAAAATAATCCAGAAAGGCGCTGCGAATCTCGTTGGCGCTGGCCATCGTTAAATTATTTGGGGGCTTGAAAAAATTGTCGCGATCATTGATTTAGCGCCGGACCGGCCCGCTGTCCAGCCGCCCCGGTATCAAGAATCGCCGAGGATTTCACGCCTATCATGCTTCCGCCTGACCTTGCCGCCGCCGCGGACCACCTCGCCGCCGGACGCTATGCCGAGGCGCTCCGCATCTGCGAGCGCATCCTGACGGCGCGGCCGGACGATCCGGAGGCCCTGCATCTGTCCGGCCTCGCCCGCTTCCGGGAGGGCGACGAAGACGGCGCGATCGACGCGTTGACGCGTTCGCTGGAATTGCGGCCGGATTCGGCGGATGTCCTGGCCAACCTCGCCCAGATGCAGTTCGAGCGCGGGCACTACGAGGCCGCCCACGCCTGCTTCATGGCCGCCCTGGACCTGGCACCGGGCGACCACATGCTCAAGTTCCGGATCGGCGAGACCCTGTTCCGCGCCGAAAACTACGCGGGCGCCGAGGCCGCCTACCGCGACGTCCTCAAGCAGGTCCCGGATTTCGTGCCGGCGCATTACGATCTGGGTCTGGTGCTCGCAGCCCTCAACCGGCTCCCGGAGGCGATCGCCAGCTATGATGAGGCGGCGCGGCGCGATCCCGCGGAACTGGACGCCCGCTCGCGTGCCATCAACCTGCGCCAGACCCTGTGCGACTGGAGCGGGCTCGATCGGGCGCGCAGCGAGATCATTGCCCCGGCGTTGCGTCCGGGGTTCGCCTCGGCACGCCCGCCGGTGCCGCTCGAGGTGCTGCGCCTGCCAATCCCGCTGCCGCCTGCGGAGTTTCACACGATCGCGGTGAACTTCGCGCGCGCGAAGGAGCTCACAGCCCGGCCGCTCTTCCGCTTCCCTGCCCCTGGGCCTGCCGGGGCCGCGCGGCGCCTGAAGATCGGGTACGTGTCGGCTGATTTCGGCGACCACCCGGTCGGCCATATCGTGAGCGGATTGTTTCCGCACCACGACCGCGCGCAGTTCGAGACGGTCGCCTACGCCCTGTCGCCGGACGATCGCGGTGCGGAGCGCCGGCGGCTGGCGGCCGCGGTCGACCGCCTGGTGGACCTTTCGGCAGAGTCTCGCGGCGGTGCAGCACGGCGAATCCACGCCGACGGCATCGACATCCTCATCGATCTGAGCGGCCACACGAAGGGAAACGGGCTGGCGATCCTCGCCCACAGGCCAGCCCCCCTGCAGGTGACCTGGCTCGGCTTTCCGGGCACGACCGGGACCGACTTCATCGACTACCTCCTCGCCGATGCGACCGTCGCCCCGGCGGGCGAGCAGCCGTATTACAGCGAACGGCTTGTCCATCTGCCGGGACCGTATTTCGCGATTGAGCCCGAGGACCCCGGAGATGCGCCCGCGCGTGCGGCGCTCGGCTTGCCAGACCAGGGCATGGTGTTCGTGGCGTTCACTCTCGCCCACAAGATCGAGCCGCAGGTGTTCGACATCTGGATGCGACTCCTGAGCCGCACCCCGGGCGGCGTGCTGTGGCTGCGCATCGACAATGCGACGGCGCAGGACAACCTGCGCCGGGAAGCGGCGTCGCGCGGCGTGGCGCCCGAGCGCCTGATCTTCGCGCCGCGGCTGCCGCGACGCGAACACCTGGCCCGCGCACGTGCCGCCGATCTCTGTCTCGATACGTTTTTCTACAACGGCCATTCGACGGTCGCCGACACGCTGGCGCTCGGGGTACCTGTGGTCACCGCCCACGGGGACCGCTTTGCAGCGAGAGTGGGCGCCAGCCTGCTGCGCGCCGCAGGGCTCGGCGAGCTCGTCGCCTCGTCTCCCGAGGAATACGAAGCGATGGCGTTGCGGCTCGCCGCCGAGCCCGCGGTCCTCAACGCGGTGCGCAGCCGCCTCGGCGCGCAAAAGGCGAGCGCACCGCTGTTCGATGCTGCCGGGTTCGTTCGCGACCTCGAAACCGCCTACCGGACCATGTGGGACACATACGTCGCCGGCCGGCCGCCGCAGCCGTTCAAGATTCCGGCGTAGACCCGATCAAAAAACAGAGCGGGCGGCCCCGCGCGACCTGAGCTTCGCGAAGGAACCGCCCGCCTGTACGTCCGATACGCGCCGTCGGCAGCCAAGGAGTGGGGCAGCGAAGAAGCGGCGCGCGACCGGCGATCGAGTATCAGTCCTCTTCGGCTGCCGTCTCGGCCGAGGCCATCATCTGGTTGGCGACGAGGCCCGCGTTCTGACGGATGGCGGCCTCGATCGTGGCCGCGGTCTCGGGGTGCTCCTTGAGGAAGGCCCGGGCGTTTTCCTTGCCCTGGCCGATGCGCTGGCCGTCGTGTGAGAACCACGCGCCGGACTTCTCGACCACGCCCGCCTTGACGCCGAGATCGATGAGCTCGCCGGTCTTGGACACGCCCTCGCCATACATGATGTCGAATTCGACGACCTTGAACGGCGGGGCCAGCTTGTTCTTCACCACCTTGACGCGGGTCTGGTTGCCGACGACCTCTTCCTTCTCCTTGATGGCACCGATGCGGCGGATGTCGAGGCGCACCGAGGCATAGAACTTGAGCGCGTTGCCGCCGGTGGTCGTCTCAGGGTTGCCGAACATGACGCCGATCTTCATGCGGATCTGATTGATGAAGATCACCATGCAGTTCGAGCGCGAGATCGAGGCCGTGAGCTTGCGCAGCGCCTGGCTCATCAGGCGGGCGTGCAGGCCCATGTGGGAATCGCCCATCTCGCCCTCGAGCTCGGCGCGCGGCACGAGGGCCGCGACGCTGTCGACGACCAGTACGTCGAGCGCTCCGGAGCGGACCAAGGTGTCGGCGATCTCGAGCGCCTGCTCGCCCGCATCGGGCTGCGAGATCAGGAGGTCGTCGACGTTGACGCCCAGCTTGCGCGCATAGGTCGGATCGAGCGCGTGCTCGGCATCGATGAAGGCGCAGGCGCCGCCGTTCTTCTGCGCCTCGGCGATCACGTGCAGGGCCAGGGTCGTCTTGCCCGAGCTCTCCGGCCCATAGATCTCGATGATGCGGCCGCGCGGCAGGCCGCCGATGCCAAGGGCGATATCGAGCGACAAGGAGCCGGTCGACACGACATCGGCCGTCGTCGCCGCCTCGCGCTGGCCGAGCTTCATGATCGAGCCCTTGCCGAAAGCCCGTTCGATCTGGCCGAGGGCGGCCTCGAGCGCCTTGTTCTTGTCCATGGAGTCCTTTTCGACAGCGTCCTTGAGGGCGGGACGCAACGCGGTCACCGACATGTTCGACACTCCTTATTTCATAGCCCCCCGCGAGTCGCAAAGACGTGACTGACGGAGAACTGGGCCGATCCGCCGGGTCTGTGTTGCGCAACCAACCCCGCCCCGGATCGGGCTCGGTTGCGGGCGCCTGGGACCTCTCCAGTACCTGTTTTGTTCTTTTATTTTTTCCGCTCCGAAAACGGTCTGGCGGCGCAGCCAAATCCGTACCGGAGCGGCAAAAAGACTGTACCTGCTTTGTTCTCTCCCGGCAAGAGCAAAATTTAATGCTTTGGCTTCAGGCGGTTGGCGGAGGACACCCACCCGATCAAACGAAACGGACGATTTCGTCGAATCCCAGCCGCGGCAGCTTCTGCATCACGCCGGCCACGTCACCGTAACCGAGGTTGCAGAGGAAGTTGGACTTGCAGGTCGTGCCGGCAAAGAACAGTTCGTCGACCTTCGCGTTGTTGAAGCCCGACATCGGACCGGTATCCAGCCCCATCGCACGCGCCGCGATGATGAAATAAGCGCCCTGCAGCGAGCCGTTGCGGAACGCGGTCGCCTCGGCCAGGGCTGCGTTGTTGCGGTAATTGTCCGCGGCCTCGGGGCGGTGTGGAAACGTCCGCTTGAGGTGATCATAAAAATGCGTGTCGTAGGCGATGATGGCCGTGACCGGGGCCGCCTTGATCTTGGGCTGGTTGGTCGGGCCCGCCGCCTCGGCCAGCTTCGCCTTCTGCTCGGCGGACCGTACGAACACGATCCGCGCGGGCTGGCAATTCTGGCTGGTCGGCCCAAGCTGCATGATCTCCACGATCTCGCGCAGCAGCGCATCCGGGACAGGCTTGTTCTGCCAGGCATTGTGCGTACGTGCCGTGCGGAACAGGAGGTCGAACTCGACATTCCCCAGGCGGGACATCTTGGAGCGCAGTGCCGTGATCGCGGCACGCGCCTCAAGGACGGCGGGGGACGGAGCGTCGGTCATCGGGGCCTCTTTTTTACAGTCGGTTTTGCAACCCAGCGGGTGGTTGCGTAGCACCGCAGATCGTCGGTTGTCGACCCTCTTGAACGTGGACAGACGGCCGATAAAGTCTTCCATGAAGCACCATGACGACCGCCGTCCGCGACAATCGGAAGACCAGCCGCTACGAGCTCGACGTCGAGGGGCAGATCGTGTTCGCGATCTACCGGCGCGACGGATCGACCCTCTATATCCGCCATGTGGAAGCGCCGCCGAGCCTGCGCGGCACCGGGGCCGCGGGCCGGCTCATGGAAGGCATCATGGAGATCGCGCGCGCCGAGCAGCTCCATATCGTGCCGCTGTGCAGCTACGCCGCAGCCTGGATGCGCCGGCACGCATCGCGCTGACTTAGGACAGGTCGACCGCGTGGCGCTTGAGGTCGGCGAGCGAGCAATAGCGCAACGCCCCTTCGTGGGTCGCGCGCAACACGACCCGCGGCGCCTGCCCGGCCTCGAATGCCTCCTGCCAGCGCGGCGCGCACAGGCACCAGCGGTCACCCGATTTGAGCCCGGGAAACCCGAAATCCGGCATCGGCGTCGACAGGTCGTTGCCGCGGGCTTTGGAAAATTTCAGGAACTCGTCCGTCATCACGGCACACACCGTGTGGCTTCCCACGTCCTCGGGCGACGTGTCGCAGCAGCCGTTGCGGAAGAAGCCCGTCATCGGCTTGATGGAGCAGCTTTCCAGCCGGCCGCCGAGCACGTTGCGCGACGAGCCGTCCCCTCCCCCACCGCGCCAGCCGCTGTCGTCCAAAGGCATGATCCATCCCTCCCGCGAAGTCTATCCGCCGAGCGACACGCCGAGCAGCTTGCCGATGCCGAACGTGATCGCTGCGGCGACGAAGCCGATCGCGACCTGCCGGCCGGCCGAAAACGCGACGTGGCGGCCGGTGAACAGCGACGTGCCGGCGCCCACCAGCGCCAGGGCCAGGCCCGACAGGCCGAGACTGGCGAGAAGCGCCGGCCAGCCGGCGAGAGCGAAATACGGCGCCACCGGGAAGATCGCTCCCGCAGAAAACAGGCAGAACGACGTGCCGGCCGCCGCCCAGGCCGAGCCCCCGAGCTCCTCGGGATCGATGCCGAGCTCCTCGCGCACCAGCGTGTCGAGGGCGGTTCCCTTGTTCGCCATCAGGCGCTCGGCAAGGGCGCGGGCTTCCTTCTCGCCCAGGCCCTTGGCCTGGTAGATGAGGACCATCTCTTCTTTTTCCTCGTCGGGCACGTGCTCGAGCTCGTACTTCTCGGTGGCGATCTGGCTCTGATAGAGCTCGCGCGAGCTGTTCACCGACAGCCACTCGCCCAGCGCCATCGAGCAGGCGCCGGCGACGAGACCGGCCAACCCGGTCACCAGGATCGCGTTCGAGCCCGCCTCCGCCCCCGCGATCCCCATGACGAGGCTCAGATTGGACACGAGGCCGTCATTGGCGCCGAGGACGGCGGCGCGCAGCGAATTCCCGGCCATGCCGCGATGCCGGCCTTCGAGGCGCGCGATCGCACTTCCTTCCGCCCCTCCCCACCCTTCGATCGCGCGCAGGATCCTGGCATGCGAGCGCTCCATTCCCGGCAGGCCGCCGGCGACAGCCTCGGGCTGCACGTCGTACTGGGTGCTGTCGCGCGCTTCGAGCGTATTGATCGTCGGCAGGACGAATTGCGGCCCGAAGCGCCGCGCAAGCCAGCCGAGCGCCCTCGTGCGCCAGCCGCTCTTCAGGTTGCGCACGCTCGCTCCGACGCGCTGCAGCTGCCGGCGCCAGAACTCGGCGTGGGCGTCTTCCACCGCGGCAAGACGCTGATACACCTGCTTGATCTTGGGATCAGGCTCGGTGTCGGCGAGCGCCCGGTAAAGGCTGGCGCTGTCGATTTCGCCCTGCAGGTTCTCGCGATAGCGTGCCGCGTCGTCCGGGCCGGTCGGCAAGGGCTTGTCCATGGCCGCCAGATATAGGCGCGCAGCCGCGGCAGGTCCACGGGTCCCGAGCTAACGCATCACGTCCTTCACCTTGCCGGCGAGCTGGTCGAGGCTGAACGGCTTGGGCAGGAAGTGGACGCCTTCCACGGTGTCCAGCCGCTTGCGGAAGGACTCCTCGGCGTAGCCGGAAATGCAGATCACCTTGAGCTCGGGCATGCGCTCGCGCACGTGCTTGATGAGCTGCGTGCCGTCCATCTGCGGCATCACGATATCGGTGATCATCAGATCGATGGTCCCGTTGTAATTCTGCAGAACCTCGAGGGCCGCGTCCCCGGACTTCGCCTCGACCACCTTGTAGCCCTTGTTGCGCAACGCGCGCGAGCCAAACAGGCGGACCGCGTCTTCGTCTTCGACCAGCAGAACCGTTCCGACGCCGGTCAGATCGCTCTTCCGCTCATCGCCGCTGGCGGCCGTCGCCTCGACTTCGCGCGTGCCGTGGTAACGCGGCAGCATGATGGTGAACGTCGTGCCTTTGCCAAGCTCGGACTCGACGAAAACGAAGCCGCCGGTCTGCTTCACGATGCCGTAGACGGTGGACAGGCCGAGCCCGGTGCCCGAGCCGACCTCCTTGGTCGAAAAGAACGGCTCGAAGATCCGCTGCAGGTTCTCGGGCGGGATCCCGGTGCCGGTGTCCTGGACCTCGATGACGACGAAATCGCCCGGCGGGATGATTTCCGAGCCGCGCTGCTCCATCTGGGTGCGGGTTTCGTTGCGCGTGCGGATGGTCAGCTGCCCACCTTCCTGCATCGCGTCGCGCGCATTGACCGCGAGATTGATGATCACCTGCTCGAGCTGGCCCTGGTCGACGCGGACGAGGAACAGATCGCGCGAGTGGACGATGGAGAGCTCGATGCTGGCGCCGATCAGGCGGCGGAGCAAATGCGAGAGCTCGGTGAGCGCATCCGTGATGTCGAGGACCTTCGGCTGCAACGTCTGCTGGCGCGAAAACGCGAGGAGCTGTCGCACGAGGTTGGCGGCGCGGTTCGCGTTCTGCTTGATCTGCATGATGTCGGCGAACGACGCATCGCCAGGCTGGTGACGCTGCAGCAGCAGGTCGCAGAACCCGATCATCGCCGTCAGCAGGTTGTTGAAGTCGTGCGCGATGCCGCCGGCGAGCTGACCCACCGCCTGCATCTTCTGCGACTGCGCGAATTGCGTCTCGAGCTTCTTCTGGTCGGTGGTGTCGAGCATGTACACGATCAACCGCGGACCGCCCAGATCGTCTCTCTCGATCCGGTTGGCGAAGATCGAGACGACGGTCTCGCGCTCGCCGACCTTGAACCGTGCATCGAGCGGACCGGACCCCGCACCCCCGGTGGCAAGCCGCTCGAGCCGTCCCGTGAGGTCCCTGCGGTCTTCGCTGCGCAGGAGTTCCGCGAGCTGACGTGCCGCCACCGGACCGTCGATCAGGCCCGCCATGTTGCGGAAGGCCCGGTTGCCCTCGAGAACCCCGCCTTTGTCGTCGATCAGCGCGATCCCGAATGGCGCCTCCTCGAAGAAGCGCTCGAAGCTCCGCTCGGCGCGCGCCAGGGCCCGGGCATGGTCCTGCCGCAGCTGTGTCTCCTGCCTGCGCTGGACCGCCCGCTCCTGCTCGCCGGCCGCCGTGATGCGCGCGAGCTCGGCCGCCTGGCCGGCGCATTGCCGCTGGCTGCGGATCCACAGGGTCGTAGCGCCGACGGCCAGAATTGCAGGCAGGAGCGCCAATGCCACCAGAGGCCAGCCGACGTCCGCGGCCGCGAGCGCCAGGCTGGGCAGGATGGCCAAGCCGGCAACGACGGCGAGCCGCCCCCAATCCGGCGCCGCAAACGCCGAAGTGCTCTTAGCGGGCGGAGGCACGGCCATAAGCGAATCTTCCATGGGCGAAATTTAGCACAGACGGCCGGCGGGCCTGCTCATCTCGGGGCGCCGCGCGGCGCAGGCCGCTGCGCCGCCGCCGGCGGCGGCAGGATCGGCTCGGCCTTGGGCGGCGGGCCCGAATGACCCTTGCGCAGGCGCATCACGTACCCGATGACCTCGGCCACCGGCTTGTAGTGCTCGGGCGGTATTTCCTGATCGAGTTCCACGTTTGCGTAGAGAGCCCGCGCCAGCGGCGGATTCTCGACGATGGGCACGTTGTGCTCGAGGGCCAGATCGCGGATGCGCTTTGCGACGAGGTCTTGGCCTTTGGCGACCAATTGCGGTGCCGTCATCGTGGCTGCGTCATATTTCAACGCCACTGCAAAGTGCGTCGGGTTCGTGATCACTACGTCCGACTTGGGCACCGCCTGCATCATCCGGCGGCGGGCGCGCTCCATGCGCAGTTGACGGAGCCGCCCCTTGATCATGGGGTCGCCTTCGGACTGCTTGTGCTCCTCGCGCACCTCTTCCTTGGTCATGCGCAGGCTGCGCATCAGCGAGAACTTTTGATAGATGAAATCGAGCGAGGCGATAAACGCCAGCATCGACAGGAACCCGGCCAGCAGCTTGAGGGCGAGCTTGTCCACCAGCGCCAGGATCTGGCTCGGCTCGAGGAAGATGTACTTTTCGAGCTGGTCGAAATCGCCCTTGAGCAACCAGTAGCAGAACCCGCCCAGGATCGCGAGCTTGAGGGCGCTCTTGGCGAATTCGATCAGCGCGCTCCAGGAAAACAGGCGCTGGAACCCGTTGCCGAACGACAGGCGGGACCATTGCGGCATCAACCGGCTGGGAGAGAACAGAAAGCCATGCTGCAGAAGGCCCGAGCCCACTCCGGCGACCATCAGGAGGGCGATCGACGGCGCAAGGCTGAGTGCGAGCTTCGTCGCAAGCCGCAGGAATATGCCCTGCAGCGCATTCTGGTCGACCGGAATCTGGTTGGTCTGCGCGATGAAGATGATGAGCGCATCCTTGAGATCGCTGCCCATCTTGGGTCCGAAGATGAAGATCACGAGCGTGATCGCAAGCAGCATGAGCCAGTGGTCGACCTCGCGCGACTTGCCGACCTGCCCCTTCTCGCGCGCTTCGCCGAGACGTTTTCCCGTTGGGTCTTCTGTTTTATCTGAATCGCTGTCAGCCATCGCGGCAGGCCCTCAGGGGGGGACGGGTCCGAGGAAAATCGACAGGGCGTCCTGGAAGCTGCCCAGGAACACGGACACCGCGGCCACCAGCGTGCCGGCGAAGATGACGAGGCCGAGCAGGATCTGGGCCGGCTGGCTGACGAAAAACACCTGCATCTGGGGCATGAGGCGGGCGAGTATCCCGAGCCCCAGGAAGAAGATGACGCCGAACACGATGAAAGGTGCGGCGATTCGCACGCCGAGCGAGAAGCTGCTGGCGACCAGGCGCGTCTCGGCGTCGGCGAAGTCGCCGATCGGAAATGGATCGCCCGGCGGGAACAGGCCGTAGGACTCGACCAGCGCCCGCAGCATCAGGTGATGCATGTCGCTCACGAAGATGATGACCAGGGCGACGGCGGCGAGGAAGGACGCGGTGAGCGCGCCCTCGGTGGCCGTCGTCGGGTTGAAGGCCACCGCGGCAGACAGGCCCGACTGCATGCTGATGAGCGTGCCCGCGGTCTGCAAGGCGTTGAAGGAGGTGCGGGCGATGATGCCGATGAAGAGCCCGATGCCGATCTCCCCGCCTTCGAGGAGCAGAAGGCCCGACACGGTCTGCGGGAGCGGCGGCAGACGGCTCAGAACCACGGGAGCGATGACGAACGTCAGCAACCCCGCCAGCACGAGGCGGAAGCGCGTCGGCACGTAGATCTCGCTGAAGCCGGGCAGCACCGCCATGGCGCTGCCGACGCGCGAAAACACCAAAAAGATGCCGAAGGCCTCCGCCGACAGCCACTGCGCGAAGGTCGCGAACACGGGACGGGCTAGCCGCCGCCGCCGTTGGCGATGCGCGACATGACCTCGTTGGTGAAACGCGTCATGACATCGATCATGAACGGCAGGGTCAGGATGACCACGGCGAAGAGGCTCAGGACCTTCGGCACGAACGACAGGGTCATCTCTTGGATCTGCGTCAGCGCCTGAATCAGGGAGATGACGATGCCCACCGCGAGACCGGTGAGCATCGGAATCGCCGCGAGCTTGATCATGACCCAGACCGCGTCGCGCGACACGTCGATGAAATCGTTGGCGTTCATGCTGCCCCGCCCAGCATGCGGAAAACCGACCCGAGCCCTTCTTCGGACTCGAACCTACATCGGCATCTGCATGATCTGTTGATAACTCTGCACGATGCGGTCGCGAACCGCAACGGCGGTCTGCAGCGTGAGTTGCGCGTTGTTGACGGCGGTGACCACCTGGGTGAGGTCGAGCTTGCCGGCGACCCCAAGCATGCTCGCGGCCTCCCCCTGCTTCAGGGCATCGACCGACTGTTTGGCCGCGTCCTGAACCATGCTCGCGAAATCCGGGGCCTTGCCGTCGCGCGCGGCCATGCCGGGCGTCGTCGCGGCGCTCTTGGCGATCGAGTTGTAGGCGGCGGTGACGCTGGCAAGGGTCAGGGGCATGATTTATGTCCGGGTCCGAGGTGAGTGCTGCGGCTTTTGCCGCTTAGCCTTTGAGGAGATTGACCGTGTTCACGGCCATCGAGCGTGTGACATCGATGACGCTCAGGTTGGCCTCGTAGCTGCGCTGGGCCTGGCGCATGTCCATCATCTCGATCAGCGGATTGACGTTCGGCATCAGGACGTAGCCGTCCTTGTCGGCGCCGGGATTTTGCGGGTCGTAGCGTTTTTCGAGCTGCGAATTGTCGGTCGTCACTTTGCCGATTTTCACTTCGTTGACGCCGGCGGTCTTGTCGAACACCTCCTTGAACGTCACGAGCTTGCGCCGGTACGGATCGCCACCCGGCGCGGTGGAGGTGGATTCGGAATTGGCGATGTTCTCCGCGATCGTCCGCAAACGGACGCTCTGGGCGTTCATGCCCGAGGCGGAGATCTGCATGATCTTGCCGAAATCCATGGCTGTCGCCCTCCCCGTTACGCGCCGCCGCCGTTGCCGAGCACGGTCCGGAACATCGCCAGCTGGTCGTGATAGAGGTTCAGCGCCATCGTGTGCCAGCCCGCCGTCTCCTGGAGGTTCATCAGCTGAGCGTCCAGGGTCACCGAGTTGCCGGAGAGCGTGGTTTCGAGCGGCTTGGGCTTGATGACGTCGTTCGGACCGACGCCGGAACTCGTCCGGGCGGAGATGTCTTTGCCGTCGGTCTGCATCATCGGCAGCGACGCCGAGGAGCCCTTCACCATCTGGTCGAAGCTCAATTTCTTGAGATCGTGCGCCTGGTAGCCGGGCGTATCCACGTTCGCGATGTTCTGCGCCAGCACCTTCTGGCGATCGGTGAGCCAGCTCAGGCGGTCCGACAACATCGCGAACAGTGGCAGATGAGCGAAGTCCATATCCGGTCCGGGTCTTTGGCTCGTCCTCCGGTCATGCGGTGCCGGAGGTGGGGGCCTGTTTTGCCTACCTCCAAAGCCTACGGTGGATTCCGTTAAATATGAGTAAAAATCGAGACAAATTGCTTGAGGTCGATAGGCCCTTGGTCCGGCGGAGATCATTGCCCGATTTAAGGGAATATTAAGCGTAATCGGTAAAATTGTAGCGGATTATCCATGTTGCCATCAGGCCGGCTCTGACGGCTATAAGGCTCCGCCGTGACACGTCCTCCGATTCGCCGCGGCGCCCAGCCGCCTGATGACCAGCCGCGCGCCGTGGCGCTGCAGTATCAGCGCCACCGCGACTCTGCACCGCGGATCGTGGCCAAAGGTGAAGGCGAGCTTGCGCTCAAGATCCTGGAGCTGGCGCGCGAGCACGGGATCGCCATCAAGGAAGACCCGGATCTGGCGCAACTCCTGTCGGCCGTCGAGCTTGAAACTCATATCCCCGTGGAGGCATTCGTCGCGGTCGCCGAGATTCTGGCATTCATCTATCGCGCCAAGAGCGAAGGGCCGGCCGCGCGGCCCTCGGGAGCCCCCCGTTGACGTCTTTCGTGTCCACCGACTGGGGTGCCGCCGCGCGCGCGCTCGTGGCGCTCGCGGTCGTGCTGGCACTCATCACGGCGGTGACCTGGATCGCCCGGCGCTATCTGGCCACCGGGCTGATCGGCAATCTCGGCGGCAGGCGCCGTTTGTCCGTGGTCGAGTACGCGATGCTGGACGGCAAATCACGGCTGGTTCTCGTGCGGCGCGACACGACCGAGCATCTCCTGGTGCTGGGCCCCGCCGGTGCTGTGGTCGTCGAAACCGGAATTCCGGCTGCTGCGGCCGGCGAGCCGGCGCGGAGCGGTGCGGGAAAAATCGCGTCCATGGCGCCGCCGCACGACGACCCGCGCAAGAGCCTGCGCAACCTGCTGACCGGACGCCAATGACACACCCCTCTTCCCGGCGTCGCTGGCTCGTCGCCCAAATCCTGGCTTTGGGAGCCGCGATCGTGGCCGCGGTTGTGCTCTGGAAGACGCCGGCGCTCGCCCAGGCGATCAATCTCGATTTCGGGGACGGCGGCACGACCAGCGGCCGGCTGATTCAGCTCTTCGCGCTGTTGACGCTGCTCAGCCTGGCTCCCTCGATCCTGATCATGGTGACGTCGTTCGTCCGCATCGTGGTCGTGCTGTCGTTCCTGCGCAGCGCCATGGGCACGCAGTCCGCTCCGCCCAACCAGGTGATGATCAGCCTCGCCCTCTTCCTTACGTTTTTCATCATGGCGCCGGCCTTCCAGCAGGCCTATCGCGACGGGGTCCAGCCCCTCATCCAGAACCAGATCAGCGAATCCGAGGCGTTCGACCGGTCGATCAAGCCCTTCCACGCATTCATGATGCGCCAGGTCCGCGAGCAGGATTTGAGGCTGTTCTTCGACATGGCCAACCTGCCGCCAGTCGCCACCCCCGAGGATACGCCGCTGCGCATCCTGCTCCCCGCCTACATGATCAGCGAGCTGCGCCGGGCGTTCGAGATCGGCTTTCTGCTGTTCCTGCCGTTCATGGTCATCGACATGGTGATCGCCTCGGTCCTGATGTCGATGGGCATGATGATGCTGCCGCCGGCGATGATCTCCCTGCCCTTCAAGCTGATCTTTTTCGTGCTCGTCGACGGCTGGTATCTGGTCGTCGGGTCGCTGGTCCGCAGTTTCGGCACCTTCTAGCCGGCCGTACCGCCGAAGCGCTGGCGGTATTCGCTCAAGAACGTATCGAACGGAGCCGTGCTCGAAAGCCGCGCCTGGATGTCGCGCACGTCGGGCAGCGGCCCGGCTTTGTCGCTCGCGAGGACGGCAAAGATATCCTTGTACGGCCCCTTGTTCATCGCCGGGCCGAATTTGCCACGGGTCGCATCGAGCCCGGACTGGTCGCCCGCCAGAGCCTGCGCGGCCGCGTAACGAAGCACCCGCCGGGCCTGGTCGTCCGGCATCGCCGCGTCGCCGGACGGGGGATCGCCGACGAGACGCCCGAGCGATGCCGCCGCGGCGCGCCAATTGCCGGCATTCCAATCGATCTCGGCGCGCAGCCTCTCGCCCTCCGGGGTCTGATCATTGGCGATGCGCGCCAGCGCGTCCGGTACCTGGTCGAGATCGGCTAGGGCGCGAGCGGCCAGCCGGTTGCGATCCTTGACGAGGTTCTCGGGAAGGCCGGCCATGTCCGTGTCTTGCAACGCGGCCAGCGCATCCTTCGGCTTGCCGTCGAGGAGCCGCGTGAACGCAAGCCTCGCGCCGGTTTCGGCCTTGTCGGCGCCGTCCAGGCGGTTCTTGATCTGGTCCTGCAGCAGTGCCGCCGCCTGGTCGAGCAGGTCGACCTTGATGAGGCGATCGGCCAGGTTGCGGATCATCGCGTTGCCGGGCGGGCCGCTGGGTACCAGGTTGCGGAACTCGTTGAACATGCCGATCGCGGCGATGGGCGACAGCTTGTCCGCGCCGCCGCCGAGGAAGAACTTCTGGAACGCCTGCGACATCTGTTGCGTGACCGCCGTGACCTCGCGGCTGTCGGGCTTGAGCGCGATCAGGTCGCGCAACGTCCGGAGGCCCTTCTGGATATCTCCGGACTCGATCGCAAGCTCGCCGAGCTTGCGGAGCACCGCGAATTCCAGATCGTCACCGCGCCAGGTATAGCGAAGGTTCTCGACGCGGCTCGTGGCCTGCTCCGGCGTAAGCCGCTTCTCCTTCATTTCCTCATCGACCAGGGCCAAGGTCGCGAGCACACGGGCCGGCGAGGGATCGCCGTGCTCGAGCGAGGACCAGATCTCTCGCGCCTCATCGGGTTTGCCTTCGAGCAGCGCCAGCCGGCCACGCAAATAGCGCTCCTGGCCCTCTTCCGACGGATCGGGCGAATTGCCCCCGATCGCGTCGAGCCGGTCGCGCGCCGCCGGAATGTCGCCGAGATCGATCAACGCTTCGGCGATCGCGAGCCCCAGCCGGTTCGCATACGGCGCGGGATAGCTGCGGGTCATGTCGGGACCCTTCGACATCTGCTCGATCGCGGCGGTCTGGTCGCCTTGCGCCATGTCGAGTGCCACGCGCCACATCGCGATCTCCGGCGCCCGATCGAGCATCGCGTTGCGAAGGTGAGCCGCCGCCTCGTCGAGATTGCCCGCCATGAGCGACGTGGCGCCCTTCAGCGCGTGATAAAGCTCTGTATTGGCGAGCGCCGGCTGATCCTGCGCCATGTTGGCCAGAACGCCATCGGCCTCCACCGCGTACCCATTCGCGAACAGGAAGCGCGCCAGCGCCAGCCGCGGCGGATTGCGCTGACCACGTGGCACCGCGGCCGCCGCCTGCTCGAGCTCGCGCAGGCGGACCAGATAGGGTCGCCCGTCATCGCGGCGCCAATCGGCGAAACGGAAGATCTGGGGCTGGGCCGTATCCGCGGCGTCGCGCCGCTGATCCGCCGGGACCTCGTCCGGCGGCGACAACAAAGTACCGCCCGGTGAATAGATTTCCACATACGGTCCGACCGGCCGCACGATGAGGCCGTCCGACTGCGACTTGATCACCAGGCCCTGTGCACTGGCGAGAATGTCGAATTGCGGGAAATCGTGTTCGTCCTCGATGCCCGCACCCGCGACCGCGGTCGGCACGATCTTCAGGTCATCGCCGATTTCAGGATCATGGAGAGACACGACCGCCTCGCCGCCCCGCAGGGCGACGCGCACGCGGGCCTGCGCAGGATCATTCTCGTTCACGGTCGCCACGTCGGCCGGCGCGTCGGGCAGCCGTGGCCGGCGCGTCATCTCGATGACCCAATCATTGTCCTCGGCCCGCATGGCGAAATAGGTGTTCGGCGGTGGCAGGAGGCGGACCGCCGTGCCCTCGGAATCCACGGACGTGATCTGGCCGACCAAGTCGTCCGGCGGCGGGGTTTTGACCGCGGAGAGATCGAGCAGGGCGCGCTTGTTGAACAGCAGAAAGACGTAAGGCCCGCGCGTGAATGCCGCCGCCGTAACGGGATCGGACCATTTGAAGCGCAGCCCCTGCCCTTCGGAGCGCACGACGGGAACGGGCGGACCGAGGTCACGGCGCTCGGCCGCGGCAAGCTTCGTCTCCTGCCGCCGCGCTTGTGCCTCGCGAAAGGCCTGTGAGCGATCTGCGGCGCGCGCCATTCCCTGCGGCGCTGCCCCGGGCGTCGCGGGCGCGGCCGCCGCCGGGGCCGGAGGCGGCGATACGGCGGATGGAGGCGGAGCAAGACGGACCGGGGGTGCCGTGGCGAGTTGCTTGGCCTGTTCGCGCACCTGTGCCAGCGCCTCGGGCTCGCTGGGCAATGGCGTCGGGGCTTGTGACGCGGCCGTCGACGCAGCCCGCGTGCGCGATGCACCGCTGCTGGCCGAAGTGGGTGCCGCGGGCGCGGTCGATGCGGCCGGCGCGGCAGGCTCGCGTTCCGGCGGGACGCCGGCCGCGGGCGCTAACGGCAGTTTCTCCCAGGGCAACGGGGCACGGCCCGCGGTGCCCGCCGAGGCCGCAGTCTGCGCCGCAGCCGCCGAAGGCGGTGGCGGCGCCGTCTCGGTGCGCGAGAAATCCAGTACGACCTTGGCGCCGCTGCGGAAGTGTCGGAGATGCACTCCGCTGTCCAGTTGAAAGGTCAGCGTCGTCGAATTGGCAGACGTGGTAACGCTGACCCCGGGCGCGACCTTCGCGAGATCCCGTTTGATCTGAGCGGCATCAAACGTCGCCGACTGCTCGAACGTGATCGAGGCCGTGGTTCCCTGGTCGTCGACCCGGTAAGGCACTTCGGCCGGCCAATCGAACACCAAACGATCATAGGTCGGGTGGCCGCCGAAACGGACCGGCACCGACGACGGCGGCGATGCGGTCTGCCCCAGGGCAAATCCGGACATTCCGCTCGCCAGGATGCTCAACCCTACTGCGGCAATCCCGGCCTGATAGTGCCTGGTCCTCCGCACGCGCATGCCGTCTCCAAAAGCCGCGCTCGTGGCGACTCGGGCCGAAAAATTACCACATGTTCGGCAGGCGAGGAATTACGACCTGATTCGCCCACGTGCGGGATAGACTCCTAGCCCGCAACCGCGAATCATAAATTGATTAACGTTAAAATTTTATAAAACTTATTCTTTTTCGAACAGCGCGTCGATGTCCGACTGGGACACCGCGTTGTGCGGGAGCTGAGGGCCGTTCAGCAAGGATGATTCGTCGTCACCGGCGGATTTGGACCCGCGTGGTGCGGCCGGCGCGTCGCCGAATGCCTGCACGAGATCGCCAACCTTGGCCTCGATCTGCTTCAGCGTCTTGATGACTTTGGTGATGCGCTGGCCGGTGATGTCCTGAAACGAGCAGGCCTCGAAGATGCGGGTCGCCTGCTCGGTGATCTGGTCGCGCAGGGCCGGATCGGCATTGCCGACAATCGCCGTCAGCTTCTCTGCGGAATCGAGGATGGCGCCGGTCGCTTCGGCCGTTGCCGCGACGATCGCGTCAAGCTCATCCGTGGCCGTCGGCAGGTGTTTCTGGCGGATCTCGTCGGGATGCATTGCTGCGATGTCTCGCTTCGCCGTTTCGATGAACCGCGCCAAGCGCGTCAGTTCGTTGAACAGGCGGCGTTCCTGAGTTGCCCCCTTGGCCGTACGGCGTGTCGCCGTGGCCGGCCGGTGTCCCGCACCGCTCGGCATGTTCGTTCCCTCCCCCGATGGATCGAACTTAGAAGTCGCCGATGACGGCGGCGATCTTTCCCTTCAGCGTGGCCGCGTTGAACGGCTTGACGATGTAGTTGTTCACGCCGGCTTGCTTTGCCGCGACGACGTTCTCGGTCTTGCTTTCCGCGGTGACCATGATGAACGGCACGGCCTTGAGCTTGATGTCCGACCGCACTTCCTTGAGGAGCTGCAGGCCCGTCATAGGCTCCATATTCCAGTCGGAGATGACGAGACCGTAGTTCTTCTGCCGCATCTTCTCGAGCGCCGTGGCGCCGTCGGTCGCCTCGTCGATATTGGTGAAGCCCAACTGCTTCAACAGATTGCCCACGATGCGCAGCATCGTCTTGTAATCGTCGACGATGAGCACATTCATTTTCATATCAACGGCCATGATCTTCTCCTCGCCTCCCCAACCGTTCTCGATCGGGACAGTGCATCGGCTACCCACGATTTACGATATCGGGGTTAAAACGAGGTAAATCTTGAAAACTTGTCGTTCTCAAGGGCTTCGGAGAGCCCCCTGACGACGCTCAGAGACCCCTGAGCGGGGCCTTCAACCGCCCGCGTTCGGCGGCGGCACTCCCGGCACGGCGCTGCCGGGCTGGGGGCCGGGCGGCAACGGGCCTGCCGCCGCGGGAGCCGGGGCCGCCCCGGCTGGTGCTGCCGCGGGCTGGGCGGGCGTGGTGTTCTCGGCGGTCGTCACGTCGCCGGGCTTGCGCCGCTTGGCCAGCTCGTCCGTCACCATCTTGGCGCGGACCGGGTTCATCTGCGCCAGCACGGGAGCCAGCTTGCGGGTGTTCATCCGCTCCACAAGACCGAGCATCGTCGGCATGTCGAGCTGCTCGAAGATGCGCGCCGCCTCTTGCGGTTTCATCGTTTCATAGACCTTGACCAGGTTGTCGATGCGTTTGGCCTCCTGGTCGTCGTATTGGCCGATCGCCTGCTGGATGCTGGCTTGCAGCTTCTTCATCTCCTGGATCTTCGCGTCGATCCGCTCCTCCGCCGCCTTCAGGACAGCCTCGCGGCGGTCGAGCTCGGAGGAGCGCTTCTCGATCTCGGCCCGCCGGCCGGCGAGCTGCTGCAGGACCTCGATCTCGGACCCCGAGAGGTTGGTCACATCCTGCTCCTGGGTCGGAGCCGCATTGGCTGGCGCATTGCCCCCCGGAGCGGCGGCGGGTGCCGGCGCGGCGGCCGGCGTCGCGGCGGGCGCCGGCGCAGGTGCTAGCGGTGTCGGTGCGGCCGCCGGCGTATTTGCCGCCTGCTGCGCCTGCGCGGCGCCGCCGCCGACGTAGAGGGCGCCGACGCGCAAGCCGAGCACCACGACGGCGATGCCGATGGCGATCGGGAGAAAGCGGATCCGCGACGTCATGACATGGCCCCTCAGCGCAACGACGACAATGCTTTCAGCAGATCCGGCTCATTGGACGGCGCCGCAGCCTTGGCGACCGGCGGCGGGGACGGAACCGAAGCCGGTGCTGCCGCCGCAGGTACGGGCCGGGCGCGGGCGGCCTCGGCGGCGGCGCGATGCGCCGTCGACAAGCGATCGAGCATCGGCTCCGCGCGCTCGATCAGGAACGCGACCTCGTCGCGCAGCGCCTGCGCGCGGACGACCGTCTGCTGCAGCACGCGGCCCGTCGCATCGCTGGTCATTTTGAGGGCGTTCACTCCGGCCTCGGCGCGCGCCGCCGCCGTGTCGAAGCGCTCGATGAATTGCTCGAAATCGTTGCGCGCCGCGCGAAACGCGGCGAGACGGCGATTGAGGACGACCGCCGCACCGATCGCAATGACCAGCAGGACCGCGACCACGACGTCGAGAAGCGCCATCAGGCTCATGCGCCTCCGCTCCTGCCGGAGCTACGGCGCGCGGGATCGGCCCGCCGAAGCTTTAGCGCAGGCGGGCTCATCCCTGGCGCGCCTGCTTCGAGAGGAGCCGCTCCACGGCGATCGCGATGTTGTTGCCGCGGCGCCCCATGCGGCCGCGGAACATCGGCACGGGACCGCAACGAAGCTCGACCTCGGTCGTGGGCGACGCGTTCAGCATCAGGCGGGTACCGACCTTGAAGTCGAGCACGTCCTGCAACGTCATCATCTGCTCATCGAGCACGGCATCGACGTTGATGTCGGTCAACCACAGCTCGCTGGCGAGATGGCTTTCCCAGATCGAGTCACGGCCGAACTTCTCGCCCATGAACATCTGCAGCAGCAGCTCGCGGACGGGCTCGAGCGTCGCATAAGGGATCAGCAGCTCGATGCGGCCGCCGCGGTCCTCCATGTCGATGCGCAGTTTGGCGACGATCGCCGCGTTCGCCGGCCGGGCAATGGTCGCAAAACGTGGGTTGGTCTCCAGACGTTCAAAGCGGAAGTTCACCTTCGACAGCGGGTCGAAGGAGGCGCTCATGTCGCCAAGCACCACGTTGACGAGGCGCTCCACGAGGTTGCGTTCGATCGTGGTGTAGGGACGGCCCTCGATGCGCATCGCGGCCGTGCCGCGCCGGCCGCCCAGCAGCACGTCGACGATGGAGTAGATCAGGGCGCTGTCGATCGTGAGCAGGCCGAAATTGTCCCATTGCTCGGCCTTGAACACCGCCAGCATGGCCGGCAGCGGCACCGAGTTGAGGTAGTCGCCAAAGCGCGTCGAGGTGATGGCGTCGAGCGACACTTCGACGTTGTCCGAGGTGAAGTTGCGCAGCGAGGTGGTGAGCATGCGCACGAGACGGTCGAAGACCACCTCGAGCATCGGCAATCGTTCGTAGGAGACGAGCGCCGAGTTGATGATCGCCTGCAGGCCGGAGTTTTCCGTGTCCTTGCTGGCGCCGCTGTCGAAGCCGAGAAGGCTGTCGATTTCGTCCTGGTTCAGGACGCGGGCGGTGGAATCGCCGGCACCTTCACTCGCCGCCGCCCATTCGGCGGCCATTTTTTCTTCTTCGGTCTGATTTGCCATCGTCTGTGTCGCCTGTGATCCGGGTTTATTGGACCAGAACTTCTTGGAACAGCACGTCGTTCACTTTCGCCGGCTGCGCCGCCGCATTCACCCGCGCGAGCAGTTCCTCGCGCAGGCGGAAGAGCCCCGCCGAGCCGCGCAGATCGTCCGCGCGCAGCTCGCGCAGATAAGCCTGCATATTGTCGACGATCCGCGGCATGACCGCCTGAATACGCGGGACATCGGCGGCGCTGTCGAGCTCGAGACTGATAGACATCTTCAGGAAGCTCGAGCGCCGTCCCGCCGCGTTCAGGTTCACCAGGATCTCGGGCATGTTGTAGTAGACGAGCTGCTTCGCCTTCGGGGCCTCGGTGGCGACCGGAGCCTCTTCCTTTTTCTTGCCGAGGAGGAAATATGCCCCCCCTGCCAGCAGGAGGAGCACCAGCAGTCCGGGGATGATGACGAAGAAGACGAGCTTCTTGCCCGAGAGCGCGCGGCGCCGAAGCTCTTTCGGCTCGCCTTCGCCCTCGCCGCCGGCCGGCGTTTTGTCTTCTTTAGCCACTGGGTCCGTCCGATAGCTTCAATTTTCGATAGTTTGAAGCAGCGTTGGTTAATACCTCGTTTATTTGTCATCACGATGGCAGATACCGCAATGCCGGGCGGGCAAGATTCCGCCCGGCAAAGTTTTCCACGCGGGCCCCTCGTGGCAGCCATTGCCGGGGCTGTTTTCCCATAACATTTTGAAAAACAAATGTTTTGTCGCTGGCACGGCTTCTGCAGAACCGGGCTCAAGGCGGTGCGCTTGCGGGTGCGCCGTCACAAAGGACCTCAAGACCCTGCAACCCCGGACCGAGCCATGGAAAACCCAGCCTTTGTAGTCCTGTCGCAGCAGATGGCGCTGAGCAAGCAGATGGACGTCATCGCCAACAACCTGGCGAACGTCAATACGCCGGCCTATCGCTCCCAGACGCTCCTGTTCAACGAATTCCTCGGCAAGGCCACCAATCCCGGCATCACCGGCGCAGGCTCGAAGATCGCCTTCGTCGGTCTCGGCGGGACGCTGCCCGACATCCGCCCCGGTCCGGTCGAGCCGACCGGCAACCAGCTCGACTTCGCGCTGCAGGGCCGCGGCTACTTCGCAGTGAGCACACCCGACGGGACCCGCTACACGCGCGACGGCCATTTCCAGATCAACGGCCAGGGGCAGCTCGTCAACGCCCAGGGCTTTCAGGTGGTCGATCCCCAGGGCCGGCCGCTCACCGTGCCCCAAGGAGCCGCGACGATCGAAGTCACCCCCACGGGCACGCTCAGCAGCGACAAGGGCCCGATCGGCAGCCTCCAGCTCGTCAAGTTCGACAGCGACGTCGCGATGCAGCGGGTCGGGACTGACCTCTACCAGACGGACTCCCCCACGCAGCCCGTCGATCCAACCACGACGGTCAAGCAGGGCATGATCGAGGGATCGAATGTCCAGCCGGTCGTCGAGGTCAGCAGGATGATTCAGGTGCAACGGGCTTATGAGGCCGCGCAGACGATGATCACCAACGAACACGACCGCGACCTCCAGGCGATCCAAGTGCTCACCAAAACGAGCTGAACCCGGACATAGGCGAAAGAAAGAAAGGCTAAGCCATGAGATCGCTCAGCATCGCAGCCACGGGCATGTTGGCCCAGCAGCTGAACGTGGAGGTCATCTCCAACAACATCGCCAACATGAACACCACCGCCTACAAGCGGCAGCGCGCGGAATTCCAGGATCTGCTCTATCAAAGCGAGCGGCGCGTCGGCTCGCAGGCGGCTGACAACAACTCGATTGTCCCCGCCGGCGTGGAGCTTGGCCTCGGCGTGAAAACGGCGGCCGTCTACCGCATCACCGAACAGGGCAACCTGACGACCACGGGCAACCAGCTCGACCTGGCAATCCAGGGCAAGGGCTATTTCCAAGTCACTCTCCCGGATAACACGATCGCCTACACCCGCGCCGGGTCGTTCCAGCTCGATCAGAACGGCAACATCGTCACGGCCGACGGCCTCAAGATCACGGGTGCCAACGCCATCCCCTCGAACGCGACCTCGATCACGATCAACCAGAGCGGCCAAATCTTCGTGTCGCAGCAGGGCCAGACGCAGCTTGCCGCGGCGGGCCAGTTCTCGCTCGTGTCCTTCATCAACGACACCGGCCTGCAGCCGCTGGGCAACAACATGTTCATCCAGACGCAGGCCTCCGGAAACCCCACGATCGGCACGGCGGGAAACCAGGGCTTCGGCACGATCCTGCAAGGTTTCCTCGAGAGCTCGAACGTGAACACGGTGCAGGAGATCACGAACCTGATCAGCGCGCAGCGCGCCTATGAAATGAACTCCAAGGTCATCCAGGCCTCGGACGAGATGCTGCAGACCCTCAACAACACCCACTAACGGACCACCGCCGTGAGAGCGCACCTTCTGGCTTTTGTCTTCGCGACGGCTGCAACCTTCGGCACGGTCATGCCGGCGTCGGCCGCATCGCTGCGGTCGAACGTGGTCGTCGAAGGCGAGACCGTAAAGCTGGGCGATATCTTCGAAGACGCCGGCGCCAAGGCCGATTCGCCGGTGCTCTATTCCCCGGCGCCCGGCCGCCAGGTCACGTTGAATGCAACATGGCTCGGTCAGGTCGCGCGGCTGTTCCAGGTCGCCTGGCGGCCGCTCAGCCAGTACGACCACACCACGGTTCAGCGCGCGGGCCGGGTCGTCACGGCGTCCGACGTCCTGCCGGCCCTGAAGCGCGCCTTGATCGCACAGGGCATGGAGGAGCACGCCGACGTCGCCCTCCTCAATCCGCGGATCGAGATCAATCTCCCGGTCACCTCCCCGGCCACGGTCGAGATCCAGGACCTGACCTACGACAAGACCACGCGTGCATTCAACGGTCTGGCCCTCGCCGGGGGGCGCAGCCCGGGCGCCGAGCGCGTCGTGCTTCAGGGCCGTACGTTCGGCACCAGCCCGGTGCCGGTGTTGCGCCGGCCGATCAGCACCGGCCAGATCATCCGCCAGGACGACGTGGACACCGTCTATTGGCGTAACGACCAGCTCGGTCAGGACGTCGTCATGTCGGCGAGCCAGATCGTTGGCCGCACGCCGCAGACCGTTGTCCGCGCGAACGAGCCCATCCGCCAGGCCGACACCCGCGCCCCGACCCTCGTGACGCGCAACAGCCAGGTCATCATCAAGCTCGTAGCCGGTGCGATGACCTTGACGGTGCAGGGCAAGGCCCTGGACGAGGGGGCGCGCGGCGACGTCGTCCGTGTGCAGAACCTGCAGAGCAGCAAGACGATCGAAGCCACTGTCGCGGGACCCGATCTGGTCACCGTGAGCCTTGGGCCGCGCCTGGCCGCGAATTGATGCCGAATAACCCCGGAAGCAGACCCTCATGATCCGCCCCGAACATCAGCCTCTTGCCCGTCTTGTCGCCGCCCTGTTGGTCGCGACAAGCCTCAGCGGCTGCGGCAGCGTCCTCAACCGGCTCTCCGAGATCGGCGAAGCGCCGAAGGTCACGCCGGTGCAGAATCCCGCCGAGGTCCAGCCGCACGTGACCATGCCCATGCCGGCACCGGTGCCGCCGACCCAGGGTGCCAACTCCCTCTGGCGCGTCGGCGCACGGGCCTTCCTGAAGGACGGCCGCGCCGCCCAGGTCGGCGACATCGTGACCGTGATCATCGACACCAGCGGCACGCTCGAAGCGGTGAAGGATGCGGTGTCGATTTCCGA
The DNA here is from genome assembly GCA_035506575.1 of Alphaproteobacteria bacterium. Taxonomy (GTDB): domain Bacteria; phylum Pseudomonadota; class Alphaproteobacteria; order CACIAM-22H2; family CACIAM-22H2; genus DATJPD01. The sequence goes on along the minus strand of DATJPD010000025.1, from coordinate 16,295 downwards.
CACGACGTCACGCACGCAGACGGCGAAGAACGACGCCAACACCAGCGCCCTGCTCGGCTATGAGAACGAGATCTGGAAACGGCTCCCGGGCACGCAGGGGACCATCAATCCGGCCAGCCTGCTGTCGTATGGCAGCGACGTCGCCGAAACCGGCGGCGGAACGATCGCGCGTACCGATGCGATCACGACGACGCTCGCGGCGGTCGTCACCCAGGTCCTGCCGAACGGCAATCTCGTGATCGCCGGCAGCCAGGAAATCCGGGTGAATTTCGAAACCCGCGTGCTGCAGATCGCCGGCGTCATCCGCCAGCAGGACATCCGCTCGGATAACACCATCACGCACGACAAGATCGCCGAGGCCCGCATCATCTATGGCGGCCGCGGCCAGCTCACCGATCTCAATCAACCGCGTTGGGGCAACCAGGTCCTCGACGTGATCTTCCCGTTCTAACGGCGGGATAGGAGGTTTCAACGGTTACCCAGTCCGGGTCCAACTTGGGCTCCGTCCTTCGGGACGGAGCCCACTTTTTCCCCCGGGCGATCCAGGCTTTCTCAGTTACCCAGTCCGGGTCCAACTTGGGCTTCGCCCTTCGGGGCGAAGCCCACTTTTTTTTGCAGGATCGGATGGAGAGATGCGGGGCCGGCCCCGCCCGGCGGCCGCGCTATTCTTCGCGCTGGGTGCGCTCGAGGCGCTCGTGGCGTTCCTGGGCTTCGAGGCTCAGGGTCGCGATCGGCCGCGCTTCGAGCCGCTTGATGCTGATCGGCTCGGCCGTTTCCACGCAATATCCGTACGACTGGTCCTCGAGCCGGCGCAGCGCGTCGTCGATCTTCTGGATCAGCTTGCGCTCGCGGTCGCGGGTCCGAAGCTCGATCGAACGATCGGTCTCCGTGCTGGCGCGGTCCGTCAGATCGGCTTCGGGAACGTTGTCTTCCTGCAGGTGCTGCAGGGTCTCCGTCGATTCCTGCAGCAGTTCCCCGCGCCAGCGCAACAGCTTCTGGCGGAAGTACTCCCGCATGACGGGATTCATGAACGGCTCGGTTTCGCTGGGGCGGTAGTCCGGAGGCAGCTTGATGAAACTCGACATGGACCTGTCAACGTCGGCAGTGGTCAGCATGAAACGGGCCCGGAGTATATGAATCCGCTCCCGCAGGTTCAAGCACGAGCCGGCTTAAATTTTTGCTAACGTGTGACGTCTCAGGAGGACGACTGGCCGTCGCCGCTCAGCTTTGCGATCTCGACCTCGGCGCGCAGCTCGATTTCGTCGAGCAGCTCGCGCAACTTGGGATCCATGATCGAGCTCCGGCGCGACCGCACCAGGTTGGCGAGGGCGACGACCTGGCCGCGAGTGAGGGTGCCGGTCAGCAACCCGTGCCGCAGCTCGTCGAGCCGGTCGAGGATGTCATCGCCCCGGGCGCGTGCCTGCCGCCGCTCTTCCTCCGTCGCCCCCTCGACGGATTGCGCGGCCAGAAGAGCGTCGACCGAACCGATGGCATTGCCGGCGCTCACCGCGGACGCGCCTTCCGGCTGATCCAGCAGGCGAGAAAACTCGCCCGGCCGTGCCGAAGAGGCGCGCTCGCTGCGGCGCGGCCCGACCGTCGAGCTCACCGACCCGGGCTTGTCAATTTTCATGCCGTCCCTTTCATCCCGTCCCCGCCCGCGCGGGGGCGTCGTCTCAAACCAACTCTCCGACAGCGAATTGGGGCGGTCGCGGGGAACGACTCATCATATCACGCGGACTGGAATCGCTCGCTCCTGCTCGGCGGATGTGTACAGGCGCCGGTGCTCCGGAGCAAGGCCTGGCGCCCCGCTTAGGACCCGGCAAAACTTGCCGCCTGCCCGGCAGAAAGCTGCCCCTGCAGACCGTCCTTGCCGTTTCGGGTCGCAAAATTATTATTTCAATTCAATAGCTTGAAGTATGCCCGTCTGGCACGGGGTTCGCAACTCCGCCGCCAGATCGATCTTCCCGCGGACAAGAATAGCGGCTGCGACCGGACCCTGATGACCCCATGACCACCCATCGCCCTTCCCTCACTCTTCTCGCCCGCGCCACGTTGGCGGGACTCGCCATGCTCGTCGGGTGCAGCCTCGCCGCCGGCGACGCCGCGGCGCAGGTGCGTACCCGGATCAAGGACATCGCCGATTTCGAGGGCGTACGCGCCAACCAGCTCGTCGGCTACGGCCTGGCGATCGGCCTCAACGGCACCGGCGATTCGAGCAGCACGGTGGCACCGTTCACCCAAGCGAGCTTGATCGGCATGTTGGAGCGCCTCGGCGTCAACACGCGCGACATCGCAAGCGGCATGAAGACAAAGAACGTCGCCGCGGTCATGGTCACGGCGACCCTGCCGCCGTTCGCACGCCAGGGCTCGAAAATCGATATCGATGTCGGCGCTCTGGGCGATGCGTCGAGCCTCCTCGGCGGCACGCTCCTGGTCACTCCCCTCCTGGGCGCCGACGGCGAGGTTTATGCCGTCGGTCAGGGCACGATCGCTGTTTCGGGCTTCACGGCGTCGGGTGCGGCACAGACGATCACGCGCGGCACACCCACCTCGGGACGGGTTGCCAACGGAGCCATCGTCGAGCGCGAGACCGGCTTCCGCCTGGACAGCCTCAAGACCGTAAATCTGGGCCTGCGCAATCCGGATTTCACGACCGCCCGCCGGGTCGAACAGGCGATCAACAGCTTCGCCAAGGAAGGGATCGCAACCGCCCTCGATCCGGGCACGGTGTCGGTGAACCTGCCCAAGGACCGCAAGGAAGACATCGTCGGTCTGATGACCGATATCGAACAGCTGACCGTAGAGCCCGATTCGATCGCCCGTGTCGTGATCGACGAGAAGTCCGGCACCATCGTCATGGGCGACAAGGTGCGCATCAACTCGGTCGCGATCGCGCAAGGGCAGCTCACCATCCGCATCACCGAGACGCCGCAGGTCTCGCAGCCGAATGCCTTCTCGGGGTTCGCCGGCACCATCTCGGGCACGCTGCCCTCCGGCACCACGATCCCGGGGGCGACGACGGTGACCGTGCCGCGCACCGACATCCAGGTCGACAACAGCGACCAGAAGCGTCTTGCCGTGCTGCCCAATACGGTGACGCTGCAAGAGCTGGTGAACGGGCTCAACGCGCTCGGGGTCGGCCCGCGCGACCTCATCACGATCCTGCAGACGATCAAGGCGGCCGGCGCCCTGCAGGCCGAGATCGAGGTGATCTGATGACCTCCAGCCTGTCATCGGGCCTGGGCGCCGGCGCTCTGTCGACCCCCGTCGGCACGGATCCCCTCGCCTTCCGCAAGCTGCCCACCATGGCGGCGGCCGCCTCCCCCGCCGAAGCGCTCAAGACCGGCCAAAAATTCGAGGCCATGTACCTGTCGGAAATGCTGCAGCCGATGTTCGCAGGCCTGAAGACGGACAAGGTGTTCGGCGGCGGACACGGCGAGGAGATGTTCCAGTCGCTGGCCGTGAACGAATACGCCAAAGCCATGACCGCGTCCGGCGGCGTCGGCATCGCGGCCGCCGTGCAGCGCGAGATTTTGCGCCTCCAGGAGCAAGCCCATGTCCCTGCCCCAGCCGCAAGCTAAGCACGGCCCGTTCGAAGCGCTCATCCAGACCGCGAGCCGGCTTACGGCTCTCCTGGAGCGGGAGAACGAGTTCCTCGCGGCCTGCGATGTCAAAGGCGTTGCAACCCTGCACGAGGAGAAGCAGGCACTCACGCGCGCCTACGGGATGCACGTGCACGAGCTCAAAAAGGAGCCTGCGAAGCTCGCCGTCGTGACGCAGGTGGTGCGCGACGAAGTCAAGAAGATCATGCTGCGTTTCGATGAGGTCTGTGCGACCAACGAGCGTCGGCTGAAAGCTGTCCGCGAGGCGAACGATCGCGTGATGAAGATCATCGTCGAGGCGGCCAACCAGCAGATGCCGCGTGCCAGCGGCTATTCGCGCAACGGCGCCATGGCGAAACCCTACGGCAGTTCCGGGCGCGTGCCGGTACCGCCGCCGGTCGCGGTCAACCGCACCCTGTAAGCGCGGTCCCGCCGCGGCCGCCGAGGTCGCGGCGTGCGGACACCCGGAAAATTCTGCCGCCCGATCGGCCAGGCTTGCCGAGCAAGGTCGCCACGATCTGTAAAATTCCTTTTCGTTTCAGCACCCTACGGCAACATGCGATGGCACATGCCTTGCTACGTCCTCTCCGACCAAGGCCAGGATTGCATCACCGCGAATAACCAAGACGCATAACCCGCATGACCACAGCCACCTCACTGAGCGGCGCGCTCCTCATCGCATCTTCCGGCCTGAGCTCCAACCAGGCCGGGCTGGACGTCGTGTCGCGCAACGTCGCGAACTCGCAGGTCGTCGGCTACACGACCAAAACGGCACCGCTCGAGTCCATCGTCACCGGCGACACCAACTCCGGCGTGCGCACGCTCGCGGTGACGCGCGATGTGAACCAGGCACTGCTGCGGCAGGTGCAGATCGCCAGCTCGACCAATTCCCAGCTCACCACCCAGAATACGTTCCTCCAGGCCTTCCAGAGCAACTTCGGCTCGCCGGGCAACACCACGAACCTCACCGCCCAGATCGGCAACCTGCAGAACGCGTTCAGCGCGCTCACCAACAGCCCGGACGATCCCACGGCTCAGACCCAGGCGATCACCGTCGCGCAGAACCTGGTGCAGCAGTTCAATTCCGTCTCCACGAACATCTCGGCGGTGCGCGAGCAGGCAGACCAGCAGATCGCGAGCTCGGTCAGCAACATCAACACTGCGCTCAATCAGGTCTTCACGCTCAACAACCAGATCGTGCAACTCAAGGCGCAGGGCCTGAGCACCGCCGACCTCGAAGACCAGCGCGACGACGAGATCAATGCGATCGCGCAAGAGATGAACATCCAGACGTCGGTGAACGGCAACGGCGCGATCTATATCCAGACCGCCAACGGCACCTCGCTTCTGGATGCGACCTACAACCCGAGCACGCCCGCGCTCAGCTTCTCCCAGACGCCCGTGATCCTGCCAGGCTCGGCGTACTATCCCCCGCCATCGTCGGCGCTGAGCTCGCAACCGCTGTCAGGGATCAAGATCAACGGCGTCGACATCACTTCGCAGATCACCGGCGGCAATATCGCCGGCGACCTCAATGTCCGCGACAACCTCATGCCGGCGACTCAGTCGCAGCTCGACGAGCTCGCCGGGCAGCTGATCACGAAGTTCAACAACAACGACCTCCAGCTCTTCCAGGCCGGCACGAGCACGCTCCCCTCGGCAGACGTCGTGCAAACGTCGACCCTCGGGCCGCCATCGCAGATCACGGTACAGGCAGGCGGGACGTCCGGTCTCTCGGTCGGCATGTCGATCAACTTCGCGAGCCAGCCTGGCACGCAGTACCAGATCACGGCCATCAATTCCGTCAGCAACACCATCACCTACGTGAAGGCCGGCACCGCGAATGCGGCGACCACGGCCCCGGCCACCTCCGACAACGTGACCTTCGGACCGGCGATCCCTCAGACCAGCGTCGCAACGGCGACCGCCATCGGCAGCACGACCGTCACCCTGAACAGTGCGGTGGGCGCGGCAACGAACATGCGGATCAAGTTCGCCAACGACGCGACCATTTACACGATCACGAACGTCGTGACGAATGGTTCCGGGCAGCAAGTCATCACCATCCAGCCGGACGGCGGCAGCTCGACGACCGGCCTCATATCGCCCGTTACGGCCAACGAGTCGATCAGCATCCAGCCGCCGGTGAGCGGCCTGGTCGGCCTTGCCGGCACGATCCAGCTCAATCAGGTTGTGGTCAACAATCCATGGCGCGTGCGCGACGGTACGCGCGTGCAGCAGCCCTCGGCGTTGACCGGGAACAACACGTTGCCGACCAACATCGTCTCGATGTTCAATACCCAGCAGAACTTCACGACGAACACCGGGCTCGCGACGCTGGCAACGCTGCAGAACTTCGGGACGGCGGCGGTCGCATTTCAGGCCAACGCCGCTGCCACGACCCAGGCGAGCCTCGACAGCGCGTCCACGATCTACACCTCGCTGAACAAGCAGCTCCAGGACCAGTCGGGCGTCAACGTCGACCAGCAGCTCGCCAACATGATCCAGATCCAGAGCTCCTACGAAGCCTCTGCGCGCACGATCACGGCAATCCAGCAGATGATGCAACAGCTGCTGCAGGCCGTGCAGGGTTGATGAGATGAGTGGGACCGCGCCATGAGCACCGTATCGACCATCGGCCAGAACACGTTTCTGAACGCGCAGATTCTGAATATCGAGACGCAGCTCGATAAGCTGTCGAACCAGGTCAGCTCGGGCAATAAGTCCGACACGTTCAGCGGCATCAATACGGTCAGCCAGCTGTCGCTTCAGCTCACGAACCAGAAGACGATGGCGAACGGCTACCTCACCAACATCTCGAACGCGACGACCGCGATCGAGCCCATGCAGTCCGTTCTCCAGCAGATCACGGACCTGGCCAACCAGGTCCGCAACGACGCCCTGAACGCCAGCAGCGACGCGCTACCGGTGACGCAAGGCAACGCGACCTTGAAGGCGGAAGCCCAGGACGCCCTCAACCAGATCAGCAACCTGCTCAACACCACGGTCGGCAGCAGCTATCTGTTCGCCGGGCGCGCAAGCTCCACGCAGCCGCTGCCGAATTTCGGCAGCACCGCCAGCGCCGGCTCGATCGTCGGGCAGGTTGCGAACCTGCAGGGCTCGATCCCGCTCGGCAATACCACGGCGTCGGGCGACCAGCTGTACAACGCCATCCAGAGCTTCCTGCGCAATGGGACCACGTACACGGCGCCGACCGGTGCTACGGTCCCCTCCGCCTTTGGCTATGCCGGCGAGACTGGCGAACCCGGCGGCAGTACCTATCAGTTCACGACGAGCGGCACGGTCGCGCAGGGTGCGACAACCGTGACGTTGTCTCAGACCGCCGACTTGCCGACGGTCGGCCAATACATCGAATTCGGCACAGTGCCGCCCCAGAACGCGGCATACAAGGTCACAGCCGTTGCCGGCCAGACCTTGACAATCGTACGCGTGCCAGCGGGAACGGGCGCGGTCGGCAGCGGCGTTGACGCACCCGGGGGCACGCTTCCCGCCGGGACTTCGGTGAACGTGATCAGCCCGACCGCCGTCACGACCGTCGAATCGCCCAGCTCGTTCGCGACCTTGCCCTCGACGGCCATCGCCGCCGCCGCAACGACGATGACAGTCTCGGACCCCGGCAACTACGCCGCCGGCCAGTTCATCGAATTTTCAAACGATCCAAGCCATCAGTACCAGGTGACCGGCGTCGCTGGCACCACCGTCACGTTCGCCCTCATGTCGGGCGGCGCAACAGTGGCCGGCGGATTGCAAACAGCCATCCCGGCCAGTTCCACGACGACGGTAGCGCTCGTGAATAAGATCGGCGGCACTGCGGCTGTCGCTGCCGCCGTCGGCGCCACCAGCGTTCAGGTGTCGAGCATCACCGCGTATCACGTCGGCGATCGGGTCAGTTTCGCCGGCGCAAACGGGCCCTTCTACGACGTGACGTATGTTGATCCGGGAACGAGTACGATCAGCATCGCTCAGTCGGGGGTTGGAAGCGGCGGGTTGACGGCGGCTGTTGCGGCTGGTACCCCGGGCACGATCATCCCCGGCAATCCGCCCGGATCCACGATCATCAACATTCCGTCGACAACCAACGTCACGGCCGGCATGTCGGTGAAGTTCAGCAACAGCTCGACCGTTTACACGGTAACTCGCGTCGTCAGCGCGACGCAAATCGAGATCACCGAGGCTGGTACGAGTGGCGGCGTGGGACTGACGGACCCCCTCCCAGCGCCGATTCCGCAAGGCCTTGAGAGCCCCGCCGCAACGACGGCCGGAACGGACGTCACGGCAACTTTCAGCCCGCCGGTGCCGACCCAATCGGTCGAGATCGACAACAACCAGTCTTTGCAATACGGCATCCGCGCCGACGATCCGGCCTTCCAGAACATCCTGGGCGCGCTGTTTGCGCTCGCCACCACGAACCTCAACACCACGACCCAGTCCGGATTCCGCGAGATCGCCGCGCGCGCGGCCAACGATCTGAAAACCGGAAGCGCCCAGGTGACCACCTTGGCCTCGAACCTCGGCGTGAAGCAGCAGACGCTGGACGCCACGCAGACCCGCCAGACTGACTTCATCACCACGCTGACCAGTCAGTTGAGCAACCTCGATGACGTCGACATGGCGAGCGCGGTCAGCCAGCTGACCCAGACGCAGACGCAGCTTCAGGCGTCGTTCCAGCTGCTGTCGACGATGAAGAACCTGACCCTCGCGAACTACCTGTAAGCGAACGGCCTTGCCCGGGACCGCCGGCGACGCGTAGCTTCTCGCGCCGATGGCCGATCCTCCCGAGTCCGCCGCGCAGTCCCCGTCCGACGGCAACGCGCTGATCTCCCAGGCGATCGCCCGCCGCCAGGCCGGGCAGCTTGCCGAGGCCGCCCGCCTCTTCGCCCGGGCAATCGAGGCCGACCCGGCGAATCCCGCGCTCCGCCTCGTCGCCGCCGAAACCCTCTACCGCCTGGGGCGCCTGTTCGCCGCCTGCGATGCGATCACCGCGGCTTTGGCCGATATGCCCCAGAACCCCGAAGCGGAGTTCCTGCTCGGGCGCGTGCTGACCGGCCTGGGCCGTCCGGCCGAATCGGTCGCGGCGTTCGAGCGCGCCCTCGCGCAGCGGCCCGACAATGCGCTGGCTCTGCGCTTCAAGGCGTGCGCCTTGTATGCGCTTGGTCGCCGCACCGACGCCGAAGCGGCGTTCGAGCGCGCGGACGCGATCCAGCCCGAAACCGGGGAGTTCTACAATCAGCTTGGGATCGACCTCCTCGGTCAACGCCGCAACGCCGAGGCGGAAGCTGCGTTCCGCCGCGCGGTAAAGCTTGCGCCCCGCCTGGCGCCGGCGCACCAGAACCTCGGCGCGGCACTCGCGGCCCAGGAGCACCTCGAGGCCGCCATCGCGGCCGAGATCCGGGCCGTGAAACTGGCGCCGAATTCCGCCGCCGCGTGGAACAACCGCGCCGTGTTCGAGGGGTCCGGCGGTGAATTCTCGGCCGCGCGACGGGCCGTACTGCGCGCACTCCAGCTCGAACCCAATCATCCGGACGCGCTGAACACGCTCGCCCAAATCCGCCTCGAGGAAGGTGACGCCCAGGCCTCTCTCGAGCTCGTCGGCCGCGTTCTCAAGCACCAGCCCGCCCATCGCGCCGCGGGCAGCGCACGCCTCATGAACCGGAACTATGTCGGGGCCGGGTCCTTGACCGAGGCGCGCGAGATCGCCGCACGGCTGCGTCCGAAAGGCCCGTCCTTCGCTTTCGAACGGCGCGACCGAAACCCGTCGCGGCGCCTCAGGATCGGCTACGTATCAGCCGACTTTCGCCAGCATTCCTGCGCCAGTTTCATCAAGCCGCTGTTCGCGGCGCACGATCCTAATACCGTCGAGGTCGTGGCCTACTCCGAAAACCCGCGCGACGATGAGGTAACGACGGTCATCCGCGATCGCACCGCGGCGTGGAGACCGATCGCGTCGCTCGGCGATCCCGCGGTTGCCGAGCTCGTCCACCGCGATGGCATCGACATCCTCGTCGACCTGTCGGGCCATACGGCGGGCAACCGCCTGCCCGTGTTCGCGCTGAAGCCCGCACCCGTCCAGGTGACGTGGCTCGGCTATCCGGCTACGACGGGCCTGGCCGAAATCGACTATCGGCTCACCGATTCGCGCGCCGACCCCGCGGAGAGCCGCGTCGATGCGGCCTATGCCGAGAAGCTGTGGCGGTTGCCAGAGTGCTTCATCGTGTACGAGCCGGATGCAGCCGCGCCGGCCGTCGGCAGGCGCGAAGGCCATGATCCGGTAACGTTCGGATCGTTCAATCATCTGCCCAAGGTGACGCCCGAAGTCGTGGCCGCGTGGTCGCAAATCCTGGCCCAAGTCCCGGGATCGCGCCTGATCATGAAGGCAAAGCGGCTCGGCGACCCCGACGTCCGCCGGCGATATCTGTCGATGTTCGCGAGCCAGGGCATTGGCAGCGACCGCTTGACGCTCGTCGGCTGGCAGATGGCAGCGGCCGACCACTTCGCACTCTACAATCAGGTCGACATCGCGCTCGATCCGTTCCCCTACAATGGCACGACGACCACGTGCGAGGCGCTGTGGATGGGCGTTGCCGTGGTGGCTCTCACGGGCGACGCCCACGCCGGGCGGGTCGGCGGAAGCCTGCTCCATGCGGTCGGGCTCGAAACCTTCATCGCGAGAACCGTCCCGGATTATGTCGGACGCGCCGTAGCTCTCGCCCAAAACTCCGGGGAGCGCGCAGCCTTGCGTGGGACGCTGCGCGAACGCATGCGCCGCTCGGCGCTGTGCGATGCGCCGGCATTCGCGCGCCGGATGGAAACTGCGTTTCGGGAGATGTGGCTGCGCTGGTGCGCCGCGGACTGAAGGAAGCGGATCGGCAAGCCTGGGGCCAGGCTTATTTCAACCCTTCCATGATGCTCTTGTTGACGGTGATCAAGGGCTCGAGATCCGTCTGCCCGTCCATGATCGCCGTCGTTTCCTTGTTCACCCAGATCGCCAGGCTGATGAGGCCGGCGCGAATTTCCTTGGGGAGCTGGTTGTCGTCGGCCGCGAGCTCGTACGCGAACGTGTCCCAGACCCGTTTGTTCCAGAGAATCGCGTCGTACAGCTTCTGGATGTTGTTCACGTCCTTGCCGGCATCGATGAGTGCGGCCGTGACTTGGGTCAACAGACGGCGCTCCGTTGCCCGCGGGTTCTCCGTGACCTTCTGAACCTTACCGTACGCCGCATACCCACTCATCGCCGCTTCTCCTTTTGCCCACCCTTATCTTTTGCCGACAGCCTTGGCGCCCGATGTGACGACCGCGAGCAGCTTCGCCTCGAACTGGATCAGGCTCTTGCACAGTTTCAACGCCTGATAGAACCGCTTCTGGTTGACCTGCTGCAGGATTCCCATCAGCGCCCGGCGAACCTCCGCCAGCGTCGTGCTGGCGAGATACTCGTCGATCAGTCCGGCAAACCTGCTGTAGTAGTCGTCGTGCCCCTCCGGATCGATATACATCAGCATGATGACGAAGTAGATGCGCTTGGCCGGTGTATTGGCCTCGTTCTCCTGCATAATATCCTTGGCGCGGAGAAACGTGGCCTGATTTTGGAGAATGAGCGATGCCCCGCTCTTCCCCGCGACCATGACCGCGCCGTTGACAATGAACTTCTCACCCGCTTTCAGATCGATCTTCAGCGACATTGGAAAAATTTTACAGAATTGGCGTTGATATTTGGTTAAAGGCGGCTGCCCACTGTGGGGCTAGCGCAGCGACAATAGCCATTATGGGCCAAGTGCTTGTTTGATTAAAGCGAGTTTAACGCTGGCGCTCCGCTACCGCGTTCGCACAGGCGCGGCGCCAAACCGCCCGATAGATACGCTCGAGCTGGCGCGTCCGGCCGGGCGCATCGCACAGCGGCGACGCCGCGATCCTCGCCCGCAACGAGGCCCTGAGGGCCGCAAGCCGCTCCGGATCGGACACAAGGTCGGCCGCAACCGCTACGTAGGCGGCCGGCGACGCAGCTGCCAGGTGCCCCAGCCGGGCGGAATGCAGGATCGATGTCGTCCAACGGGAAATCATGCTGTCGCCCATCAGGGTCACGACGGGCACCCCCATCCACAGCGCTTCAAACGTGGTCGTCGAGCCCGTGAATGGGAGCGGATCGAGTGCCACATCGATTTCGTTGTAGATGTCGAGGTGGTGCACGCCGGGCCGGTCCGCCTCGATGATCGTCAATCGATCCGCCGAAACGCCGCCCTTCTCGAACGCAGCGGCAACCCGTCGACGCAGCACCTCCGATTGGTACCAGTTGCGGAACTTGAGCAGCAGCCGCGCCTGCGGAATTTCTTTGAGCACGCGCGCCCATAGGGCCAGGCAATCGTCGCTGAGCTTCGCCGGATTGTTGAAGCAACCGAATGTCACCCCGCCCCCGGCAAGGAGCGGCAGCGGCTTGACGGGGGGTGCCGCCTCGAGCGGATCGTGAATGTAGAAGTGCGGCAGTCTCACGATGCGCTCGGTGAACCGCTCCGTACCGTCGCGCGGCGCAAGAACGCGATCCGCGATGAGATAGTCCATCTCGCTCAGGCCGCTCGTGGCGGGGTCGTGGAAGCTGATCTGAATCGGAGCGGCCCGGTAAGCCGCGACCAGAGGCCGGTTCTGATCGAACCGGCCGGCGAGGATAACGAGGATGTCGATCTCGTCCTTGCGCACTGTTCGCGCGAGCTCCTCGTCGGTCATGCCATTCGTCGGACGCCAGCCATCCGTATGCCGCTCGAATCCGGCGGTCGTCTGGTCCGGCGCCGTAAGTTCCGGATATCCGAAAATCTCGAACCGCGATCGATCGTGATGGGAAAATATCGGGCGCAAGTTGCGCGCGACGGGGTGGTCGCCGCGGAAGTCGGACGACACATACCCCACGCGCAGCCGTCGCTCCGGATCCTGCGACCGATCGGCAAACACGGCCCCTGATGCAGCGACAGCGCCGACACGCGCGCCAAACCGCCGTGCTTCGGCGAAACGCTCGGCCGCGGTCGGCTGCGGATTATAGAGAAGAAGTCCCAGGAACTGCCTGTGGAGCGTGGCGGATGTCGGGTCGAGCGCCATGGCGCGCCGGCAGCTCTCGAATGCCTCGCGATGGAGCCCGCGGTCGTTTTGCGTAAGCGCCAAAGTCAGATGGAACACGGACTCATCCGGTCGCGCCGCGATCGCGCGCAGCGCGCTTTCCGCCGCCTCGTCGATCCTGCCCAAGTCGCGCAGGACCATGCTGCGGTTACCGTGTGCGTCCGCGAGATCCGGCTTCAGAGCCAGTGCACGCTCGAGAGCCGCAAGAGCCGCCACCGGCTGCGCCAGCGCCCGCTGGACCGCCCCGATATTCGCCAGCGCCTCGGCGTAGTTCGGATCGATCTGCAACGCATGTTCGAACTGGCTCAACGCGTCCTGGCATCGGCCAACATCGTAAAGCGCCCGGCCCAGACTGTTGTGAGCGACCGCGGAGTGCGGGGCGAGTCCGACGGCGACCTGCAAATGACCGATGGCCTCCGTGCCGCGGGCCTCGTCGACGAGCACCAATCCGAGATTATTTCGCGCCTCCATGAGCCTGGGGTCGAGTTGTACGGCCCGGCGGTACGCCTGAAGTGCCTCGTCGGTGCGCCGGAGCGATTGCAGAACGACCCCGAGATTGTATTGGACCCGTGCATCGCCGGGTCGAAGGCGAGCCGCCGTTTCGAACCATTGGATCGCCTCTTGCGCGTGCCCCTGACCTTGCAACGCCGAGCCCAGCAGATTGCACGCCTCTCCGTTGGCCGGGTCGGCGCTCACCGCTCGGCGTGCCAAGGCGACGGCGTGACCGAATCGCCCGTCGCCACGATAGAGTTCGGCAAGCGCGATCAACGACCCGATATGCGACGGATTTAGCGCGAGCGCAGACTGATATGCCTGCGCCGCTTCCTCGGGTCGGCCGCGCCGATGCAACACCAAGCCGAGGCCGAAATATATGGCGGGATCACGGGGCCGGAGCAGCAGCAGCCGGCGCGCTCTCCGCTCGGCGCTGTCGTAGCGGCCGGTTTGAAACTCGAGCGCCCCGAGGCCGCGCAAGCCCTCGGCGTTGTCGGGCTCGGTGGCGAGTACCCGCAAATACAATGTTTCGGCGTCCGCGAGCCGCCCGTCCCGCACCGCCTGCGCCGCCCTGGCGAGCTGCTCTGACGTCGCACTCATCCGAGCAGCTTTCCGGCAGCGGGAGTGTTGGCGTACCAACGGGCCCAGACGGCCTGGTATATGCGTTCGATCTGCCGCGCCCGCAGCGGGCCGTTCACGATCGGCGAGTGCATGATTCGGTCGCGCAAGCCGGCACGGAGCTCGGCCAGTCTGTCCCGGTCAGCGGCGAGCGCGGTTGCGAGCCCGACGTAGGCGTCCGGCGTGTCCGCCGCGAGACCGTCCAGGCGCAACGCCTTCATCATCGACCCGGACCAGCGGGACATCATCGTGCCCCCCATCAGCGTGACGACCGGTACTCCCATCCATAACGCCTCGAACGTGGTGGTCGATCCGGCAAACGGAAATGTATCGAGGGCGATATCGACCCGGTTGTAGAGACCGAGATGAACCGCGCGCCGGTCGTCGGCCCCGGTGAACTCGATGCGCGCCGCCTCGATACCAAAGGGAGCAAGCGCCGCGATCACACGTGCCTGCAAGTCTGGCGACTCGAACCAACGCCGGAATTTCAGCAAGAGGCGCGAACTGGGAACGGCCTGCAGGATCCGCCCCCATAGCCCCAAGGTCGCGCCATTCAGCTTGGCGGGATTGTTGAACGAGCCAAACGTCGTGACTCCTGTGCTCCGGCACGGCAAGGCATCGACTGGCGGGGCGTCGGCGATCGGCTCGTGCGCGTAGATGCTCGGAAGCCGTATCACCCTCTCGGTGAACCGCTCCGTGCTGGACCGCGGACATACCACCCGATCGGCGAGGAAATAGTCGACATCGTCGAGACCGCTGGTGGTGACGTCGTGAAAGGCAATCTGGACCGACGCCGGCCGACGGGTGCAGATCAGCGGGCGGTTTTCGTCGAGATGTCCGGCGAGCAGCACCAGGATATCGAGTCCGTCGGATCGCATTTGCCCCGCGACCTCCTCGTCGCTCCGGCCCGTCGTCACGCGCCAGCCATCCGCGAGAGCCTCCAAGCGCGCGGTCATCTCGTCGGGTCGGCGCAGCTCCGCATACAAGAACGCATCGAACCGTGCCCGGTCGCGATGCGCCAGCAATGGCTCGATATTGCGGCTAATCGGATGATCGCGAAAGTCCGACGAGAAGTAGCCGATACGCAATCGGCGCGTCACGGCCTTCCCCTGGTCAACACTGACGCGTCGTGCCGGCGGCCGCTCGTCCGGTCCATACCGCTCGGCGAAACGGCGCGCTTCGATATAGCGATCCTCATTGCTCCATGCCGGGTCATAAAAAGTCGCGGCAACCAGCAGCCGCTGGAAGTCGGACACGTCCGGGCGAATGGCGGCACCCTCCCGGTAAACCGCGATGGCGCCGCCTGGCTGCCCCAGCATGAGGCGGAGCAGCGCCAAATTCTTTCGAGCTTCGACGGCACCCGGCTCGAGCTCGATCGCGGCCGTGTACCTGTCGATGGCGTCGTTGAGGCGGCCCTCGTTCTGATAGGCGAGACCCAGGTTGAACTGCGCCGGCACGAAGCTGGGGTCGCGCGCCGCGGCTTTGGCAAACCACGTGCAGGCGTCGCGCGCATCGCCCTGCCTCGCCCGCTCGAGGCCGATCGACGTGAAAATCTCCGCGAAATCCCGGGCTTCGCTCGGTCCGCCCTCCGGTGCTGCAGCCACTGCTGCGAGAACTTCGTCGTAGCGCGTAAGGTGCAGCCGGGTCCGTATGAAACCGAAATGCGCCTGAAGGTCATTCGGGTTGAGGGACAGTGCTTCGCGATACATTTGACCGGCAGCTTCATAGTCGCCCAGCGCGACCAGCGCATTTCCGAAATTGACCCTCACCCCGTCGATCGTCTGACGGGAGCGCAGCACCGATCGGTACGCCTCCGCGGCCTCCGCGTAGCGGCCTTGAACCTGCAGGATGTTGCCAAGCTGAAATTCGGCGAGGGGCCGATCTCCCTCGAGGCTGAGCGCGCGCCGAATGGTATTTTCGGCGGCCTCCGGCCTCTTCAACGCCAACAACGCCTTGCTGAGGTTCACATGGACCTCGGAGGACGTCGGCTGCAGGGCCGCCGCACGCCGAAACGCCAAAGCGGCACCTTCCGCGTTACCCGTTTCCAGCAGGCAATTGCCGAGATTGGTATGCGCTTCGGCAAGGCCTGGCGAGAACTTGATCGCCTGCCGGTAACTCGCTATGGCTCTCGATACCTCCCCCTGTTGGTGCCAAGCCAGCCCGAGATTGAAGTGGTACACGGCGGTTTCGGGCTTGAGGGCGATCGCGCGCTCAATTCGCGCGACGGCGCCGGCCGCATCACCCCTGCTCAAGGCGATGAGTCCCAGGAATTGCCACGCGTCGGCGGCATTCGAGTCGGCGCGTAGCACATCTTCGTAGAGACGCTCCGCGGCCTCGAGCCGGCCGGCGCGATGGTGCGCAATCGCTTCTTCGAGCGCGCTGCTCATCCGCCTTTACACCACCGGCGCCACAGCGCCCGGTAAATCCGCTCCACCTGCCGCGCCCGCGCCTTGCCGTTGCACAACG
>DATJPD010000024.1:0-19429 GCA_035506575.1 Alphaproteobacteria bacterium | reverse complement strand
GCATGCAGTTCGACCGCGGCTACCTCTCGCCGTACTTCATCACCAACGCCGAGAAGATGATCTGCGAGCTCGAGAGCCCC
Organism: Alphaproteobacteria bacterium; assembly: GCA_035506575.1. Classification (GTDB taxonomy): domain Bacteria; phylum Pseudomonadota; class Alphaproteobacteria; order CACIAM-22H2; family CACIAM-22H2; genus DATJPD01. Next base: position 19,349 of record DATJPD010000024.1, on the reverse strand, counting down.
TACATCCTCATCCATGAGAAGAAGCTGTCGGGCCTCCAGCCGCTGCTCCCCGTCCTCGAGGCGGTCGTGCAGTCGGGCAAGCCGCTCCTGATCATCGCGGAAGAGGTCGAGGGCGAGGCTCTGGCGACCCTGGTCGTCAACAAGCTGCGCGGCGGCCTCAAGGTCGCGGCGGTCAAGGCCCCGGGCTTCGGCGATCGCCGCAAGGCGATGCTCGAGGACATCGCGGTCCTGACGGCGGGCCAGGTGATCAGCGAGGATCTCGGCATCAAGCTCGAGAATGTCACGCTCGACATGCTGGGCCGCGCCAAGCGCGTCACGATCGAGAAGGAGTACACCACGATCGTCGACGGCGCCGGCAAGAAGCAGGACATCCAGGGCCGTTGCGCGCAGATCAAGGCGCAGATCGAAGAGACGACCTCCGATTACGATCGTGAAAAACTGCAGGAGCGCCTGGCGAAGCTGGCCGGTGGCGTCGCCATCATCCGCGTCGGCGGGGCGACCGAAGTCGAGGTGAAGGAGCGCAAGGATCGCGTCGATGACGCGATGCACGCCACCAAGGCGGCGGTCGAGGAAGGCGTGGTCCCGGGCGGCGGTGTCGCCCTGCTCTACGCGACCAACGTGCTCAAGAACCTCAAGGGCGACAACCACGATCAGCAGGTCGGCATCGACATCGTCAAGAAGGCGATCACCGCTCCGGCCCGCCAGATCGCGGAGAACGCCGGTGCGGACGGCGCCATCGTCGTCGGCAAGCTGCTGGAGCAGAAGAACACCAACTTCGGCTTCAACGCCCAGTCCGGCGAGTACGTCGAGATGATCAAGGACGGCGTGATCGACCCGACCAAGGTGGTGCGTCTGGCCCTCCAGGACGCGGCCTCGGTCGCCGGCCTCCTGATCACGACCGAAGCCATGGTCGCCGAGAAGCCGGAGAAGAAGGCTGCGGCGCCGATGGGCGGTCATGACCACGGCGGCGGCATGGGCGGGATGGATTTCTAAGTCCAACCCTTCCAGGCAACCAACAGAGAAGGGCGGGTCTTCGGACCCGCCCTTTTTCTTTGTGTCACGCGAGCGCAACGGAATAGCCGGGGCGCTATAGTGTTTCTCAACTGGGGGCGCGGCGGGTGAGGCTGCCGAAACAGGGAGGAACATCCATGCGTAGACTTAATCTCGCGGTGGCCGCCATGGCCGTCGCGGCGGTCGCCTTGAGCGCCTCGGTGGCGCGCGCCGATCTCGACGCGGTGGCCCAGGCGATGGGGGCGGGCAAGGTCGACCAGGTCCAGTATTCCGGGACCGGGTTCATGTTCGGCTTCGGCCAGGCGTACCGGCCGGGCCTGCCGTGGCCGAAGCTCAACCTCGTCCGCTACACGGTGACCGACGACTACGCGAAGCCGGCCCAGAGCTTCGACTACACGATCACCCGCGCCGACACCTTGGGCGGCACCGCGACCCCGCAGCGCGGCGAGATGCATCGCGGCGGCGGTGTGGCCGGCGATGCGGCCTGGGCGATCAACTATCCGGAGACCGAGCCGGTGCGCACGGCCGCGGTGCCGCTGCAGCACGATCTGTGGATCTCCCCGCACGGCATCGTCAAAGCCGCCCTCGCCGGCAAGGCGAAGCTCAGCGGCTCGACCTTCCAGATCGAGCAGCCCGGCAAGTTCAAGGCCCGCGCCACGGTCGACGCGCAGAACCTGGTGACCAAGGTCGAATCCTGGATCGACACGCCGGTCCTCGGCGACACGCCCGTCGTCACCACCTACAGCGACTACAAGGACTATGGCGGGGTCAAATTCCCCGGCCGCATCCTGCAGTCGATGGGCGGCTTCCCGGTGCTCGAGATGACGGTGACCGACGTCAAGACCAACACCGGTGCCGTCGAGGCGCCGGCGCAGATCGGCACCACCCCGCAGGACGTCAAGGTCGAGAAGGTGGCCGACGGCGTGTGGTTCATCTCCGGCGGCACGCACAACAGCGTCGTGATCGAGATGAAGGACTACTTCGCCATCGTCGACACGCCGCTCGGCGACGGGCGCGCCAACGCCGTGATCAAGGCCGCGAAGGAGCTGGTGCCGAACAAGCCCTTCCGCTACCTGATCGCGACCCACCACCATTTCGATCATTTCGGCGGGGCGCGCGCCGCGGCGGCGGAAGGCGCGACGATCGTCGTTCCCGATGTCGACAAGGCGTATTTCGAAAAATGGTATGCCAACCCGCACACCCTCAACCCCGACGCCCTCGCCAAGTCGGGCAAGAAGGCGAAGTTCGAGACCTACCGCACCTCGCACGTGATCACCGACGGCTCGCGGCGGATCGAGATCTACGCCATCGAGAACAACATCCATGCCGACGGCTTCGAGATGATCTACCTGCCCAAGGAGAAGATCCTGATGCAGGCCGACGCGTTCAGCCCGCGGCAGGCGGCGCCGATCACCAAGACACCGGCCTTCATCAACCCCTCGACGCGCAACCTGTGGGACAACATCCAGCGCCGCAAGCTCGCCGTCGAGACCATCCTGCCGATGCACGGCCGCATCGGAAAGCTCGCGGAGCTCAAGGTCGAAGCCGGCGTGAACTGACCCGGCCATCCGTCATCGCGAGTGAAGCGAAGCGATCCAGTCCTGGATTGCTTCGTCGCTTCGCTCCTCGCAATGACATCGGGTGCAACGGGGCGGGTCGCAAGACCCGCCCTTTTTCTTTAAGCTGAGCGCGGTCGTCCGAGTCCTCAGCTCTCCTCCATGCAAGCCATCCTCAACGTCGTCCTGCCGGTGTTCGGCCTGATCCTCGCGGGCGTGATCGCCGGGCGCTTCGGCATCCTGGGGCAGGACAGCTCGGAGGCGCTGAACCGCTTCGTCTATTTCTTCGCCCTGCCCGCGGTGCTGTTCCTCGGCATGGCGCGGGTGCCGGTCGCGCAATCCGCGAACCTGCCGTTCCTCGCCGACTATTTCGGCGCCCTCGCGGCGGTGGTGGCCATCGTGCTCGCAGTGGCGCGCGTGGCCTTCCCCGGCCGTGCCGCGGAGCATGCGCTGGGGGCGATGTCGGGCATCTTCTCCAATACCGGCTACATGGGCATCCCTCTATTCCTCACCGCGTTCGGGCCCAAGGGCATGCTGCCGGCCGTGGTCTCGACCGTGGTCGCCACGGTCGGCGTCCTCGGCGCCGTCGTGGCGGCGATCGAGATCGAGGCGCACGGTCATGCGGGGGCGGTGCTGGCGTTGAAGCGGGCGGGCCGCGCGCTCGCGGTCAATCCGCTGATCGTGGCCCCCGTGGTCGGTGTCGTGTGGAGTGCGGCGGGGCTGTCGATCCCGACCTCGCTCGGCACGTTCGGCGATCTCCTGGGTGCCGCCGCGGGCCCGTGCGCGCTGTTCGCCATCGGCCTGTTCCTCGCCTCGCGCAAGCTCGGCACCCTGCTCGGCGGGCGCAAGCTCGTGGAGGTCGCCTGGCTGGTTGCGGTCAAGCTCGTCCTCCAGCCGCTCCTGACCTGGGCGCTGGGCGTCTATCTCGGGCTCGAGCCGTTCTGGCTCGCGGCGGCGGTGATCCTGGCGGCCCTGCCGACGGGTGCGCTCACCTTCGTGATCGCGACCAACTACGGCGTCTATGTGGAGCGCACCTCGGCCGTGATCCTGGTCTCGACCGTCATGTCGGTGATCACCCTGTCCGTGGTGATGGTCGCCTTCGCGGGCGTCCGGCCATGATGATAAGGTCTCGCGCATGCGCCGTTACGACTGCCTGAAGGCGATTGCGCCGAAGCTGCGGGACGAGCTCGTCGTCACCAACCTCGCCAACACGGCGACCGAATGGCGCGCGGTCCATCCCTCGGACGGCAATCTCTATTTCGTCGGCATGGGCATGGTCACGCCGTACGCGCTGGGCCTCGCACTCGCCCTGCCGCAGCGGACCGTGCTGGCCTTCGACGGCGACGGCGGCCTTTTGTTCGACCTCTCCGTCCTGGGGACGATGGCCGAGACGGCCCCGCCCAATCTGTGCGTGGTCGTGTTCGACAATGGCGGCTACGTCTCGACCGGGAAATTTCCGTCCGCCGCCTCGCTGACGGCGGGCAAGGCCGATCTCGAGGCCGTCGCTGGGGCGATGGGACTCCAGCACAGCCGCACCGTGCGCACCCTCGATGAGTTCGCGGACGCGGTCGAGGCGGGTCTGTCCGCGAACGAGCCGACGCTGATCGTCGCCAAGGTCGATGCGGGCCAGGGAGACGTCGGCACGACGCCGATGGACTCCAAGGAGAACAAGTACCGCTTCGTCCGCCATGTCGAGCAGCTCGAAGGCAAGGTGATCCTCAGGCCCTCGGCCAAGGCGCACGGCGAGGCGCCGCGGCCGGATCCAGTCTCCACGCCGGTCGGTGCCGGCGATGAGTTCGCGCGCGTGCTGTACGAGGCCTTGCGCGAGAGCGGCGTCGACTTCGTCGTCGGCCTGCCGTCGAGCGGGCTCGCCAGGGCGCAAGGGCTGTGTCTCGAGGATCCGGGCCTGCGCTATGTCGGCGTGGCGCACGAGGGGACGGGGCTTGGCCTGTGCGCCGGCGCCTGGCTCGGCGGCAAGCGGCCGGCGGCCTTGATCGAGAATTTCGGCCTGTTCGCCGGCGCCTATCATCTCTTGCGCGGCCAGCAATCCTACGGCATCCCGACTCTGATCGTGGCCGAGTATCGCGGCGATGCGGGAGAGACCGAGTTCTTCGCCGAGACGGGCGACGTGACCGAGCCGTTCCTCTCGGCGCTGCGCATCAATCACCGCGTCGTGCGCGAGCTCGGCGCGCTCAAGCCCGCGATCCGCGACGGCCTGCGCTGGATGGATGCGAACCTGCGGCCCTACGCCGTCCTGCCCGGCTACGACCTCACCCGCGCGCGCCGTTAGCCGCGGCGGCCCAGGAACTCGTTCAGCTCGGCGTTGGTGGCGTTGTAATCGCGCACCAGCACGTCGGGCGGGCGCATTTTGGCGCCGACATATGCGCCGAGATGCCGGCCGCGGCCGACGATCCACTCTCCGAGCCGCCGCTGCTCTGCCTCATAGCGCGCCAGGCCGGCGTCGATATCCGCGTCATCGGCCAGCGCGTCGGCAAGTGCGGCCGCGTCGAGCGCCGCCTTGGTGACGCCGGCCCCGCCGTGCGGCCGCGCCACGAAGGCGGCATCGCCGAGCAGCGCCACGCGTCCGAACACGAGGCGCGGCGACCGCAGCTCGTAGATCGGATGGAAGATCGGCTGTGCTGCGCGCGCGAGCATGTCCGCGAGCTGCGGAGCCAGCCGTTCGGCCGCATCGGCCTTCATCCGAGCCACGATCTCGGGGCGGATCAAGGGCGGCGGGATCGAGGCGCCGTGATGGCGGCCGGTCGCATCCGTGCACAGCTCGGCGAGGACCCGCGCGTCGGCCGGACGATACCAGACGAGGTTGTAGGCGCGATGGCCCGGACGGGTATCGCCGTCGAGGGCCGGCACCGGATAGGCCACCACCAGTTCGCCGTCGGGCAGGCAGAAGGTGTAGCGGCCGAACAACGCGGTGCGCAGCGCCTCCGGCACCTTTGCCTCGTCGACCAGCGCCCGCCAGCCGATATAGCCGACATACTCCGGCTTGATCTCGGGCAGGACGTGGCCGCGCACGGTCGAGCGGATGCCGTCGGCGGCGACCAGCAGATCTCCCTCGACCCGCGCGCCGTTGGCGAAGCCGGCCGCAACGCCGCTGCCGCGCGGCTCGATGCGCTCGAGCTCGTGGCCCGGCCGGTACATCGCATCGGGGAGCGCCTCCCGCAGCGGCCGGTAGAAGCGCGCCCAGGCGCTGGTCACGCGCCGCAGCTGCAGCTCGTAGAGCACCCGGCCGGCGCGGTCCACGCACGCGCAGGCGCGCGTCTCGACCGCCATCTTCTCGTCGTCGCGCAAGCCGATGCGCTGCATGATCTCGTGCAGCGGGTCCTGCGTGCCGATGCCGGCGCCGCGGCCGGCGAGGTCGTCGGTGTTGCGCTCGAACACCAGGACGTCCCAGCCGCAGGAGCGAAGGAGATGCGCGGCGAACAGCCCTCCGACCGAGCCGCCGATGACGAGCGCGCGCCGGGTGCCCACTTATTTGCGCAGCGGCGGGCCCGCCGGGTGGGTTTCGACGTTGGGATCGACATGCGACCACGGCCGGGCGCTCGCGGTCCAGATATGCGCGGTGATGCGCATCTGCGAGGACTCGTCGAACGTGCCGGCGCGCATGACCCAGATATCCGGCGATGTCTCGCGGTGGCTAAATATCGGCGAGCCGCAATTGCCGCAGAAATGGCGATAGAGCTTGTTGCCGCTGTCCGCCGTGTCGACATAGCGCCTGGTCGTGCCCTTGGTGAAGGTGACCGATGCCGCCGGCACGATCGCATTCACGCTGCCGCCCGCCCCCGAGGCGCGCTGGCAATGCGTGCAGTGGCACGCCCGCAGTTCCGTGACCGGCTGCGAGATGCGGTAGCGGATCTCGCCGCACAGGCAACCGCCGGTATGTTCCTGGGCCATGACGCCACCTTTCGTCGTCTTTCGAGCCTGACGGTAACTGAACGGACATTCAATACCAAAGTCGGCACGTATCGTGCAGGATTCCGTTTCACTCGGGCAAATCGCTCCCCTATAGTCGGGGTGTCCCAATTTTGAGACAGGCGAGGCGGGGAGATGACAATTAAGAAAGCCACGTCCAGACGCCGGTTCCTGCAGGCGGCGACCGCAGCTGCAGCACTTCCGGCGCTGCGGGTGCGGCGCGCGCGGGCCGCCGACCTCAAGCACGTCACCTTCCGCCTCGACTGGATCTACCAGGGCCCGAATGCGGGGTTCATGGTGGCGCGCGACAAGGGCTACTACAAGGACGCGGGCCTCGACGTCGAGATGGGCCCGGGCAAGGGCTCGGGCAGCACCGCGCAGATCGTCGCGACCAAGGATGCGCAGTTCGGCTTCGCCGACGGCTACGTGGTCGGCAACAGCGTGGCCAAGGGCCTCGGGCTCAAGATGGTGGCCAGCGTCTACCGCCGCAATCCGACGGCGGTCGTGGTGCTGGCGGATTCCGCGATCAAGACGCCCAAGGACCTGGAGGGAAAGACCGTCGGCATCCCGACCGGCTCGGCGCAGTTCCAGCAATGGCCGGCGTTCGTGAAAGGCTGCAAGCTCGACGGCGACAAGATCCGCGTCGTCAACCTTGACCCGGCCGGCAGCCCGCCGGCGCTCATCACCGGCAAGGTCGATGCGATCGGCGGCTTCGCACAGGGCTACGTGCCGAGTGTCGAGATCCGCGGCAACAAGCCGGCGCGCATCCTGTGGTACGCCGACTGCGGCGTGGCCGCGGTCAGCAACGGCATCATCGTCCATCCCGACCTGATCAAGAGCGACCCGGCGCTGATCCGCGCCTTCGTGGCCGCGAGCCTCAAGGGCTTCCTCTACGCGCGCCAGCATCCCGACGAAGCGGCGGAGATCGTGAAGAAGTATTCGGAGGCGACGGACGTGCGCATCTCCAAGCGCGAGGCCGAGCTGTCATGGGCGACGTGGGTGACGCCCAACACCGCAGGAGAGCCGCTCGGCTGGATGTCCGACAAGGACTGGCAGGCGACCGTCGACGTGCTGAAGCAGTATGGCGGCGTCACCACACCGCTCGACGCCGCGCAGCTCTACACCAACGAGTTCGTTCCCACCGGAGCCGAGTTCATCCCGCCGCAAAGCTGATCTGAAAAGGGGGCCGACCATGCGTCCACGCGCGAGTTCCCGCCGTTCGTTCCTCCGCCGCGGCACGGCTGCGGCCGGGTTGGCCGCCCTTGCCTCGACGGGAGTCCGCCGCGCGCGCGCCGCCGGGTTGCGTTCGGTCAACATGCGCCTCGACTGGCTCTACCAAGGCCCGAACGCCGGCTTCATGGTGGCGCAGCGGAAGGGCTTCTATAAGGACGCGGGGCTCGACGTCGACGTTGGCACGGGCAAGGGCTCGGGCAGCACGGCACAGCTGGTGGCCACCAAGGCGACGCAGTTCGGCTTCTCGGACGGGTTCAGCGTCGGCTATGCGATTTCCAAGGGCGCCAGCATCAAGATGGTCGGTGCGGTCTACCGCCGCAATCCGACCGCGATCGTAGTGCTCGCCGATTCCGGCATCACCAAGGCCAAGGACCTCGAAGGCAAGACCCTGGCCATCCCCACCGGTGGTGCCGGCTTCCAGCAATGGCCTGCCTTCGCCAAGGGCTGCGGCGTGGACACCAGCAACATCAAGGTGGTCAACACCGATCCCGCCGGCACGCCGCCGGCGCTGATCACCGGCAAGGTCGACGGCATCGGCGGCTTCGCGCAGGGCTTCGTGCCAAGTGTCGAGATCCGCGGCAACAAGAAAGCGCGGATTCTGTGGTACGCCGATTGCGGGGTGACCGCGGTCAGCAACGGCATCATCGTGCATCCCGATCTGATCAAGGAGGACCCCGGCCTCATTCGCGCTTTCGTGGCCGCGAGCATCAAGGGCTTCCTCTACGACCGCGCGCATCCGGAGGAGACTTGCGAGATCGTGAAGAGCTATTCCGAGGCGGTCGACCTCGCGATCACCCGCCGCGAGCTCGAGATCTCGTGGACCACGTGGGTCACCCCGAACACGGCGGGCAAACCGCTCGGGTGGATGTCGGAAAAGGACTGGCAGGCGACCGTCGACGTGCTCAAGCAATACGGCGGCGTCACCACACCGCTCACCCCCGCCGACATCTACACCAACGACTTCGTGCCGACCGGTGCGGAGTTCGTGCCGCCCCAGACCTGAGGACCAGCCATGACCCGCACCGATGACCTGCTGATCACCTTGGCGCAGAAGGCCGCACCGAAGAACGCAGCCCTGGTGGTGGTCGACGTGCAGAACGATTTCTGCGCCGATGAGGGCTATTTCGGCAAGCTCGGCGCGGACGTGAAGGCGGTCCAGCGCATGGTGCCGACGCTCGAGCGGCTGATCGACGCCGCGCGGGCGGCGGGCGTGCTCGTCGTGTTCGTGCAGGCGATCTACGACCCGCCCTACGTGTCGGCACCGATGCGCGAGCGGAACCTGCGCAAGAACAGAGACATGCCCCGTTGCATCACCGGCACCTGGGGTGCCGATTTCTACCGCGTGAAGCCCAAGCCGGGCGACGAGGTGGTGATCAAGCATCGCTACAGCGGCGTCATCAACACCGAGCTCGATGCCGTCCTGAAGCGCCACGGTATCAAGAGCCTCTTGATGACGGGGGTTGCCACGGATACCTGCGTCGAATCGACGGCGCGCGACGCTTACTTCATCGACTACTACGTGACCCTGGTGAAGGATTGCTGCGGCGCGTTCAACGAGCAGGACCATATCGGGGCGCTGGCGCGCTTCGACCGCGACTACGGTCCGGTGGTCACGGCCGCCGAGATCATGGGGTGCTGGCAAGAAGCGTCGGTGCTGCGCACGGCCGCGGCGGGCGATGACTGATCTCGGGCTTGCACGCGCGGCCGCACGGGCATCGGGTGCGGCGGACCAGGACTATCTGCGGGTCGACAATCTCAGCAAGGTCTACGCGACGCGCGATGGCCCGGTGCGGGCGCTCGACCAGGTATCGCTCAAGGCGCGGCGCGGCGAGTTTCTGACCATCCTGGGGCCGAGCGGCTGCGGCAAGAGCACCCTGCTGATGATCGCATCCGGCCTCATCCCGGCGTCGAGCGGCGTCGTGTTCGTCGAGGGCCAGGTGGTCGACAAACCGCGCACCGACATCGGCATCGTGTTCCAGAGTGCGGTGCTGCTCGAATGGCGGACCGCCCTCGGCAATGTGATGCTGCAGGCCGAGGCTAAGAAGCTCGACCATGCCGTGGCCGAGAGGCGTGCGCGCGAGCTCCTGGCGTCGGTCGGGCTTGCCGGATTCGAGGACAAGTACCCGCACGAGCTTTCGGGCGGCATGCGCCAGCGGGTCTCGATCTGCCGGGCGCTCGTCCACAATCCGCGGCAGTTGCTGATGGACGAGCCCTTCGGGGCCCTCGATGCGCTGACCCGCGACCAGCTGGTGCTCGATCTGCAGAAGCTGTGGAACGAGACCCGCATGACGGTGCTGTTCATCACCCACAGCGTCGCGGAGGCGGTGTTCCTGTCCGACCGTGTGGTGGTGATGACCCCGCGGCCGGGCAAGATCGACCGGGTGATCGACATCGACCTGCCCCGGCCGCGCACCTTGGCCATGCGCGAAACCCAGCGCTTTGCCGACTACAACCGCGAGATCCTGGACCTGTTCCTGGCGCGCGGCGTGCTGCGGGAGCACTGAGCCATGGCCGACGAATCCCGCGCGCTGACCATCGAGGACGTCGAGGCGAGCGTCCAGCAGAGCCTGGCGCGCCGCGAATCGCGGGCCCGGCGCTCGGCGATCTTCTATCCGATCGTAGTGCTGGCGGCGGTGCTCGCGGTGTGGGAGGCGGGGACGAGGGCGTTCGGCGTGCCGGCGTTCCTGCTGCCGCCGCCCAGCGTCATCGCGCAGTCCTTGGCCGCGCACTGGTCGCTCGTCCTGCAGTATAGCTGGGCGACGTCGCTCGAGATCCTGCTGGGCTACTCGCTCAGCATCGTGGTCGGCGTGCCGCTGGCACTTGCCATCTTCCTGTGGCCGCCGTTCGCGCGATCGATCTATCCGCTGCTGGTCTCCTCGCAGGCGATGCCGAAGGTGGCGGTGGCACCCCTGTTCATCGTCTGGTTCGGCTTCGGCCTGGTTCCCAAGGTGCTGATCGCGTTCATGATCGCGTTCTTTCCGATCGTCATCGATACGGCCGTCGGCCTGGGCTCGATCGAGCCCGAGAAGATCTACCTCGCGCGCTCGATGGGCTTCGGGGCAACGGCGACGTTCTTCAAGATCCGCCTGCCGAACGCGCTGCCGTCGATCTTCGGCGGCCTCAAGATTGCGATCACGCTCGCGGTCGTGGGTGCGGTGGTCGGCGAGTTCGTGGGCGGCGACAAGGGGCTGGGCTACCTCCTGATGGTCGCCAACGGCAGCATGGATACGCCGCTGCTGTTCGCCGGGCTCGTCGGCCTGACGGTGCTCGGGGTCGGCTTCTACCTCCTGATCGAGGTCGCCGAAAGCCTCGCGGTCCCGCGGCATATCCGCGGCAGCCACGGTGCTGCGCGCGAGTCGATGTAAGACGGCTCAACCGAGCCGCATGTTCTCGCGCAAGGTGTTGCCCTCATAGGCCTCGCGGAAGCGGCCGCGCCGGCGCAGCTCGGGCACCAGGAAATCCACGACGTTGAGCAGGTCGCGCGGCGCCGCGTTCGGGTGCGCGAACATGAAGCCGCCGCGGCTGCCCGTGGCCTCGAACACCTCTTCGAGCTGGTCGGCGACCTTGGCCGCGGTGCCGACCACCGTGCGGTCGTAGCCGGTCGCGTTCCGGAGGCCGTGCTCGAAGAACTCCTCCCGCGTGATCTCGGTGCTGCCGCCGAGCTTGACCGCGAGCTGGTGGACGAAGCCCACGGGCGACGCCTGCCGGGCCGCGATCTCCTTGTTGAGATCGTCGAGGGTGAACTTGGCTGGAAGCTTCGAGAAGTCGTAGCCGATGTTGTGCGAGAGATACGGCCCTACACCCTCGCGCGGGATCATCTTCAGGAGGCCTTCGCGGCGGGCGATCGCGTCCTGCTCTGTCTCGCCGATGATGAGCGACGCCCCCCACAGGATGCCCACACTTTCCGGGTCGCGCCCCTGCGCCTTGAGCTCGGCGTCGAGGGCCTGCCGGTGCGCGATCTTCACTTTCAACGGCGCGCTGCCGGCGCCGAACACGTGATCGGCGAAATAGGCCGAGGCCTTGATGCCGCGCGGGCTGGCACCGGCCTGGACCAGCACCGGCCGGCCTTGCGGCGAGGGCACCACGTTGAGCGGCCCGCGCACCTTGAAGAACCGGCCCTTGTGGTTGATCGCGTGCACCTTCTTGGGGTCGCAGACGACGCCGGTGTCGCGGTCCCAGACGAACGCATCGCGGCCGACGCTGTCCCACAGCGCCTTGCAGACGTCGATGAACTCCTCCATCCGGTCGTAGCGGGCATCATGCTCCATCAGCTCGTCGAAGCCATAATTCGCGGCATCGGCCCCGCGGGTAGACGCGATCACGTTGAACGCCACGCGGCCGTTCGTGATGTGGTCGAGCGAGTTCAGGAGCCGCGCCACGTAGAACGGATGCATGAACGTGGAGGAGTAGGTGAGGCAGAAGCCGATATGCTTGGTCACCCGCGACATGCAGGTGATCCACGGGCTCATGTCGAGGCGCGGCCACTGGATGCCCCAGCGCACGGCTTCTTCCAGCGAGTTGTTCCAGGTGTCCGGGATTCCGGTCCCGTCGCCGAAGAAGATCATGTCGATGCAGCCGCGCTCGGCGGCGCGCGCGATCTCCTCGTAGATGCCGATGTCGGGATAGGTGCGGCCGATCCAGGAGCCGGGGTTGCGCCAGCGTCCGTCGAGCTGGATGTACGACAGGTCGAAGGTCAGGTGCATGCGTGGCTTCAAGACGGTCCTCCTCTGGCGCGCGACGCTGCCGCGCGCGGGGCGCGCCCCGTCATTAGGGGCTGCCGGCCCGGAGAAATCAAGCCACGATGCGTTAACTGACCATCTGGTCAGCTTGGCCGGTCAACCGCCGATCTTCTTGATGATCGCCGGGTCCAGGCACTCGTTGGTGAAGTATTCGGCGGGCTTGCCGACCGCTCCCGCATCGATCGCCTTGGCGGCGACCATGGTCGCCAGCGCCTCGGCCCAGTCTTTCTCGATGTTGACGCCGACCGGCTGGTCGGCCGACGCGGGCGAGTAGAGGAATTGGAACGATTCGAGGAGCTGCTTCTTGATCTGGTCGGGGTTGACGCGGTCCTGCTCGCCGCGCTCCTTCATCAGCGCTGCCACGGCCTCGTCGGGGTGGCTTTTGGCATAGGTCCAGGCGCCGGCGGAAACGCTCGCGAACTTCCGCAGCGCATCGGCCTTCTTCTTCAGCATGTCGTCGGTCGCGAACAGGCCGAAGCCCGGCATGTTGAGGCCGAAATCGGCGAACAGGATGTTATGCGTGTGGCGCAGGTCGTTGATGATGACCCCGGTGCCGACCGGGCTGCCGAAGATGCCGTCTGCCTGACCGTTGGCGAAGGTCGAGATGCGGGCGTTGGGGTCGATGTTGAGCAGCTGAACGTCGCTGCGCGTGAGGCCGCCCTTGGCGAGGAACGGCTCGAGAAAAGGCCCTTCGGACGATGCGGCCGAATAGATGATCTTCTTGCCCTTGAGGTCCTTGGGCCCGTTGATGCCGGCATCGGCCGGGACCATGAGCGCCAGATCCCCCTTGCGGAACCAGGTGGCGATCGCCTTGACCGGCATGCCTTTGGTGCGGGCGATCGCGACGTTCGAGATGGCGGCTTCGCCGAGATCATAATTGCCGGCGTTCACCAGCTGGATCGTCGTGTTGGTGCCGTTGCCGGGCTCGATCGTCGTCACGTCGAGGCCGGCGTCCTTGTACCAGCCCTTGGCCTGCGCCAAGTAGATCGGCGCGTGGTAGCCGGAGGTCAGCCACTCCAGCCGCAGCTTGAGCGTATGCGCCTCGTCGGCGGCAAAGCTCGCGCGTCCGACCAAACCCACAGCGCAGAACGTTAACGCCACAACAAACGCCCGCAGGCGGAGCATGTTCATAGGAGCCTCCCCGGTGACCGCTTCATGTCGCGTCAAGCGGTTGCGAATTTTGTGCCAAGCGCCCCGTCGCCAGGGCACCAGGTGGGAGCACTCTACTCCGAAACGGCGGGTTAGGCGACGCGTTGCGTGCCGCCGAGCGCCAGTTCTTCGGGCGCCACCGCGAGGGTGCGCCAGTTGGTGGTCTTGGGCACGATGCCTTCGAAGGACGCGAGCTTCACCTGCGGGATGCGCGGCTCGGTCGTGCCTATGGCAGGGCCGCCAGACTGGACGCGCTTGGCCGCCTCGATCATCTGCTTTCTGAACTGCGCGACCGCGAGGTCGCTGGCGCCGAGGTAGTCGCGACTGCGGTCGGAGATCGGGCCCATGGATTCCCACATCGCCATGTCCTGCGCGGGGATGCCCTTGATGCCCGTCCAGTCGCCGGCTTTCATCGCCTTGCGGTCCTGCAGGAAGCGGTTCTCCAACGTGCGCAGCTTGCGGTAGTTCTCGTCGAGCTCGATGCCGACCCGGGCGCCGCAGAACTCCCGCCACTGCTCCTGCGGGATGCCCTTGGTCTCGTGCCAGGCGACCCAATAGAACATGCAGTTCTCGTCGTCGATCGGGATCAGCATCTGCGCCAGCTTGTACTGGTCGTTGGGCGGGATCAGCACGGTGAAGGGGGCCACAAACAGGGTGATGCGGACGTAGTCGTGCGTGTCGGGATTGAGGATCGGCTTTCGGATCGCCGCGTAGCGGAAGCCGAACGCGGTCTGCTGCACCTGCAGGCGCGGCGCCTTGTCGGTCGAGGGGCGGGGCCAGTTGGTCTCGGTCGCCTTGGCGCCGTCCACCGCCATCGACGGCATATCGGTCGAATGCAGGCTGGAGCTGTGCGCGGAATCGATCGCGCCTTCGAGCACCTGCGCCCAGTTGCAGGCGGTGTGCATCTTGACGATGGCGATTTTCGTCTGGGGCGTCGGCGCCCAGGCCGGCGGCGAGAACTCGGGCATCTCGGCGCGGGGGCCCATGTAGATCCACACGAAGCCGCCGCCTTCGCGCACCGGATAGGATTTCTGCTTCACGTGCGGCATCATGCGCGGGGCGTCGGGCTCGCACGCCATGCCGGTGCAGTTGCCGTCGACGTCGAATTTCCAGCCGTGATAGAGGCAGCGCAGGCCGCACTCCTCGTTCCGCCCGAAGGCCAGCGAGGCACCGCGATGCGGGCAGTGCTCGTCCAGCACGCCGAGCCGGCCCTCGGTATCCCGGAACACCACGAGGTCCTCGCCGAGCAGGCGGGTACGCACGGGCGTGCCGTCGGCCTCGGCCACTTCCTCGGACATGCAGGCCGGGATCCAGTGGCGGCGCATGATCTGGCCCATGGGCGCGTCGCCCTCGACGCGGGCCAGCAGCTCGAAATCCTGCGCGGTGTAGGCCATCGGCGTTCTCCCTGTCCGGCCTTTGCTTAGATCGCTAAGAATAATATATTGAGCCGGCAAGACCTGTCCAGCCCAGGCCTTGCGGTGGTACGAAGGCACGCATGACCGCACCACTCATGACCGCCCCCTCATGACCGCCCCCTCATGACCGAACGCCCGCTCCGACTTGGCGTCATAGGCCTGAGCCGCGGCTTCGTCCTGATGCTGCCGACCCTGTCGATGCATCCGAAGCTCAAGATCGTGGCCGGCGCCGATCCCAGGCCCGAGGCGCGTGCCCGCTTTGCCGCCGATTTCGGCGCGCGCACCTACGACAGCGCCGAGGCGCTGTGCCGCGATCCCGAGGTCGAGGCGGTCTATATCGCCTCTCCGCACCAGGTCCACGCCGAGAACGCGCTCGCGGCCGCCAAGGCCGGAAAACACATGCTGGTGGAGAAGCCGCTGGCGATCACGCTCGACGACTGCCAGGCGATGATCGAGGCGGCGAAGCGCGCGGGGGTGCGTCTTCTGGCCGGTCCCAGCCACGGTTATGACGCCCCGGTGGTCGAGACCCGCAAGCTGATCGCGAGCGGCGCGTTCGGGCGCCTCGGCCTGATCACGGCGGCGCAGTACACGGATTTCATGTATCGCCCGCGCCGCCCGGAGGAGCTGGTGACCGCGCAAGGCGGCGGCGTGGTGTTCAGCCAGGGCGCGCACCAGATCGAGATCGTGCGGATGCTCGCGGGCGGCATGGCCAAGAGCGTGCGCGCCGCGACGGCCGATCTCGATCCGCGCCGCGGCAGCGAGGGCGCCTATACCGCATTCCTGAGCTTCGCGGGTGGCGCCGCCGCGACCATCACCTATAGCGGCTACAACCATTTCGATTCGGACGAGCTGTGCGGCTGGATCAGCGAAGCCGGCACGAAGAAGGACCCCGAGCGCTACGGCGCGGTGCGCCGCGCGCTCGCGACGGCCGCCGCACGGGACGAAGGGGCGCTCAAGATGGACCGCGGCTACGGCGGCGCCAACTACGTGCCGCCGCCGCCGGTCGAGGGCCGCGTGCACGAGCATTTCGGATTCCTGGTCGCGAGCTGCGAGAGGGCCGATCTGCGACCGCTGCCGCACGGGGTCATGGTCTATGGCGACGAGGAGCGGCAGCTGCGGCCGCTCGCGAAACCCGATATCCCGCGCCGCGGCGCCATCGACGAGCTCTACGACACGGTCGTTCTCGGCAAGCCTGCGGTGCATACCGGTGAATGGGCCATGGCGACGCTCGAAGTCTGCCTCGCCATCCTGCGCTCGGCCGCCGAGGGGCGCGAGATCGAGCTCCGCCATCAGGCGCCCGCAGCATGAGCCCGCCTTCGCTAAAGCTTCGGCGGGCAAGCCCCGTGCGCCGAAGCTCCTCCGGGAGCGAAGGCGCATGAGCCGCAAGCGCAGCTCTATGCCGCTCGAAAACGAGATCGTGCTGCGGCACTGGCTGGAGGCCGTGCCCAACGATCGCCTCGCGCATCTCGTCAAGGACACGAGCCGGGGGCTCGTGCGCGCGTTACAAATGCGGCTGACGGCACATGCGGTGTCGTTCGGCCACTGGGCGTTCCTGCGCGTGCTGTGGGAGCGCGACGGCCTCACGCAACGCGAACTGAGCCAGGAGGTCGGCATGAGCGAGCCGACCACGGCGGCCGCCCTGCGGGCGCTCGAGAAGCTCGGCTATCTCACGCGGCGCAAGAAGGCCGACAACCGCAAGAACTCCTACGTGTTCCTGACATCCAAGGGTGCGGCGCTCAAGGCGAAGCTGGTGCCGCTCGCCGAAGCGGTCAACGACATCGCGGTTCGCGGCGTGGCGCCGGAGCATATCGCCATCACCCGCCAGACCCTGCTCGCAATGATCCGCAACCTGGCGCGCGACGAGGAAGCCGAGGCGGGCCGGCGCATGCTGTCGACCCGCGATCTGGCTCGTTTATTGACCGGCTCGCGTGTAGCCGCCACACCAACCCTACACGCTCGCCGGCGCGGCCACATCCGTGGCCGCGGGTGACTCACGGCCAACGGCGTCGAGCAGTACACTACAAGGCTGCACGGAGGACGACATGCGGGCTTCATCACGCGTCCAGCACCTGATCTCGGTCGCCGCCCCGTATTGGGCCGGTGAGGCAGAGGTCGTGCGCACCTATTTCTCCTCGCCCCAGCGCACGCGCGAGACCGATCTCGCCTGGCTCGCGCGGCAATGCTTCAAGGAGTTCTGGGGCTCGGGCACCAGCAAGCACGACCGCGGCGGCGTGTTCCTGGGCGTGCTCAAGAGCCTGGTCGCCAAGACCCCCGAGATCGACCTGACGTTCGACCGCCACGATGTGCTCGACGTGGTCGAGGGGCTGAAGGCGGAGTTCTCGCATTACTGCGCGTTCGCCGACATCTACGACGAACTGCGCCCGGCCGGCACGCCGAAGCTCAACCCGCATGTGCTCAAGAGCTGGCCCGAGGAGGATGCGCTGACCGCCATCCGCTATCGCCACCAGGACCAGCACGGCGCGGTGGGCCTGCGCGCCTGCCGGTTCACCGAGGGTGGCTACTGCACCTTGTTCAGTGCCGGCATGACCCTCAAAGGCCGCGGCGGCATCGACGACAAGATCGCCGCCGCCTGCGCCTTCGTCTACGAGGACGAGTTCGGCCACATGCTCGACGGCATCGCCGGTATCGCAAGCGAGGGCCTGGTCGATGCCGACTGGGCGCTGATGGAAAACCTGGTCGCCGAGCAGCTGCGCCAGCGGATCGTGATGCGCAACGGCCAGTTCGGCCAGCCCTTGTCGGCCGCGCGCATCGAGGCCATCCATCGCGGCGAGATCGAGCCGATCGCGTTCGATTACCAGCGCGCCGGGCTAGCTGCCTAAGAACTCCCGCACGATCCCGATCGCGTCGGCGAGGCCGAGGCGCTGGATCTCGACTCCGGCCGGGAACGCGCCGCAGAGCCGCGAGGGCAGGCGCGAATCCAGCATCACGAACACGCCCTTGTCGTCCGCGCGCCGGATGAGCCGGCCATAGGCCTGCTTCAGCCTCAGCCGGGTGATCATGTCGTCATAGGCGGTGCCGCCGAAGGCGGCCTTGCGGGCCTTGTGCAGGATGTCGGGCCGCGGCCACGGCACGCGGTCGAAGACGATGAGGCGCAGGCTTTCGCCGGGCACGTCGACGCCGTCGCGCACCGCATCCGTGCCGAGCAGGCAGGAATCGCGGTCGGCGCGGAAGATATCGATCAAGGTCGAAGTATCGAGCCCGTCGACGTGCTGCGCCCAGAGCGAGATGCCCGCCTGCTCGAGCGGTCCCGCGATGCGCGCATGCACGCCGCGCAAGCGGTGGATGGCGGTGAACAGCCCGAGGCCGCCGCCGCCCGCGGCCAGGAACAGCTCGCGATAGGCGGAGGCCGCCTGGGTCATGTCGTCGCGTTTGACGTCGCGCACCACGAGGACCCGCGTGCGCGCCGGGTAATCGAAGGGCGAGGGGACTCGCGCGCGCATGCGCTCCGGCAGATGGCGGGCGCCGGTGCGCGCCTCGGCCGCCAGCCAGCCGGCTTCGATCGGCGAGACGCCGTCGCCGCCCGCGCCGCCGGCGGGTGCGGGCTGCTCGGAGATATCGGTCAAGGTCGCCGACGTCATGACGAGGCCATGCGCGGGCTTGGCCACCGCGGCCACGAACGGGATCGTCGGATCGATCCAGTGGCGGTGGAAGCCCACGTCGAGGTCCCGGCCTTCGATCCGCTCGACCGCGAACCAATCGACGTATTCCGGCGGCGGCGTATCGCCCAGAGACTTCAGCATGGCGCGCCAGCCGGCCACGATCGTCTCGGCGCGGCGGCGCAGGCCGCGCACCACGCCTTCGATGCGCGCGCGCGTGGCGCTGTCGAGCGTGGCCGCTTCGTCATCGAGCCGTTGCGCCAGCTTGCCGGCGAGCTCGACCAAGGGCGCGTGCAACCGCCCGAGCGCGGTGTTGAGCCGAGCAGCCGCCTCAAGGAGGGCGGCGTCGGCCGGGCGCGGCTCGGTTTCGAGGCTGTATCCGTCGTCGACATCCGCGGCGCGCGCGTAGACCTGGTCGCGCACGAGGGCGAGGAACGCTTCGGCGGGACCCACCGGCTGGCGCAGCCGCGGTGCCGCCGCAATGCGCGCCAGCCATCCGTCGCCAGGCAGCGCGCGTGCGGTGGCGAGGGCCGTCTCCAGCGCCTGCTCGGCTACCCCGTCGCCCGCCACGAGGTCCCCCGCGCGCGACTTGAGCCCGCGGGCGCGCGAGCGGCGCCCGGCTTCGGGTCCGACGATCCAGCGCCGGAGGTCGTGCGCCTCTTCGCCCGACAAGAGGCCGCAGAACGCCGCGTCCGCCGCCTC
>DATJPD010000023.1:0-4622 GCA_035506575.1 Alphaproteobacteria bacterium | reverse complement strand
TCACCTACGCGCTGACCCTCGCGGCGTTCCTGGCCGGCGCCCTCGCCGCCGAAGGCTTCAAGCGCGCACATGTGCGCCCGACCCTGCCGCTGCTCCTGTCCGGCGTGCCTCTCATCGCCGTATACGCCCTGGACCTTCAGGACAACTGGGCGCTCGCCACGTTGGCGCTCGGGATGGGCCTGCAGGGCGGCGCCGTGGCCCGCTTTGCCGACGTGAACGTGCAGACGGTGGTCATCACGGGCACGATGCTGAAACTGGCGGAAGCCACGGTCTACCGGGTCTTCCCGGCCCGCAGCGCGCCGCCGCCGATTCCGGCGGCCGCCCTATCGGTGTTCTGGCTGACCTGGCTGTCCTACGCCGTGGGGGCGGTTCTGAGCCTCGCGGCCAAGGAGCTTGGCCTGCTCAAGCTCCTGCTGCCGCTGGCCGTGCTGATGCCCGTGGCATTCAGCGAGGCTCAGCGCGATTAGTCACCGGTGGGACGGGCGGCGGCCGGCGTGTGCGCCACGAGGCCGCGCGCGATCAGCGTCTTCCACATCGCCTCTGCGTCCTCGGCGAAGTCGAACAGCTGCAAATCCTCAGGGGCGACCATGCCCTCGTCGACCAGCGCCCTGAAATTCACGACGCGCGTCCAATAGGCCTCGCCGAAGAGCACGATCGGAATCGGCGGCGATTTGTTGGTCTGGCGCAAGGTCAGAAGCTCGAACAGCTCGTCGAACGTGCCGAAGCCGCCGGGAAACACGACGAGCGCATTGGCGCGCATGGCAAGATGCATCTTGCGCATCGCGAAATAATGAAAGCGGAACGTGAGCTCCGGTGTCGTGTAGGGGTTCGGCTCCTGTTCGTGCGGCAAGGAGATGTTGAAGCCGATCGATGGCGCCCCCGCGTCGGCAGCCCCGCGGCACGCCGCTTCCATCACACCAGGGCCGCCGCCGGTCGCGATCACGTTGTCGCGGATGCCGCCCGGTGCGGCCAACGCGCCGCCGCGCTCGGACGCGATGCGGCCGAACGCTCGAGCCGCTTCGTAATAGGCGCGCACCTGGGGCGGGCCGTCCTCGCGGACCCGGGCGCTTCCGAACACCACGATCGTCGAGCGGATGCCCCAGGCGCGCAGGTATTCCTCGGCTTTCGCATATTCGAGCATGAAGCGGGCGCCGCGCATGCTGTCGCCGAGCATGAAGTCGGTATCGAGAGCGGCGAGACGATAGGACGGCGATTCGAGCTGCGCCGAGGATTGAGAAGAGGCCATGACGACTCCGGCAAAGAGCTTTCGGAGTCTGGCACAACCGCAGACGCTGAGCGATAATCACCGCCAATCAACATCGAACCGGCGGGGAAACGATGAGCGGCCGTAAACTCGACATCTACAACCACGTGTTCCCGAGCCCGGTCGCCGACCGCGCGCGCGAGCTGGCGCCGAAGAAGGGCGACCTGATGAAGCGCATGACAAGCATCCCGATGCTCTACGACATGGACGCACGCGTGCGCATGATGGAGCAATGGCCGGGCTACCAGCAGGTGCTGACGCTCTCCGGCCCGCCGATCGAGGACATCGCGGCCCCCGGCGATGCGCCCGGCCTCGCGCGGCTCGCCAACGACCTGATCAAGAAGATCTGCGACACGCGGCCGGACAAATTCCCGGCCTGGGCGGCGTCGATGCCCATGAACAACGTGCAGGGCGCGCTCGAGGAGATGGACCGCGCGTTGAAGCTCGGGGCGTCCGGCATCCAGATCTTCACCAACGTCAACCGCCGGCCGCTCGACGATCCGGAGTTCTTCCCGATCTTCGAGCGCGCGGTGAAGCACCACAAGGTGCCGATCTGGATGCATCCGGCCCGCGGCGCCAACGTGGCCGACTATGCGGGCGAGACCAAATCGAAATACGAGATCTGGCAGGTGCTCGGCTGGCCGTTCGACACCAGCGTCGCCATGGCGCGTATCGTGTTCTCGGGCATGCTCGACAAGCTGCCCGAGATGGTCATCATCACCCACCATCTGGGTGCGATGATCCCCTACTTCGAAGGCCGCGTCGGCCCGCTGTGGGACCAGCTTGGAACACGCACGTCGGACGAGGATTATTCGTCGCTGCTGAAAAGCATGAAGAAGCGGCCGCTCGAATATTTCCGGATGTTCTACGGCGACACGGCCGTGGGCGCCTCGGCCGCCGCGATCGAGTGCGGCCTCAAGTTCTTCGGGCCGGACCGCGTGCTGTTCGCCAGCGACTGCCCGTTCGACCCGGAGGCCGGGCCGATGTTCATCCGCGAGACGATCAAGGTGCTCGACGCGATGGACCTCAAGGACGCCGATCGCGAGAAGATCTACTTCCGCAACGCGCTGCGTCTCATGAAGATGGCGGACAAAAGCTGACCGCGTCCGTGCGCTTCGGCGCGGCCATGGGCGTGGGGTAAACCCACGAACGAAAAGGGGTTTTTCGTGACCGGCGGCACCCTTGCCTCGCCCGGTCACCCCCCTTAGGGTAGCGAGACTCCCGCTTCGGGAGTCGCTTTCCCCAGATTCGGACCATGGCCCAGACGCATCGCAGCAAAGTCTTGATCCTCGGCTCCGGTCCGGCCGGCTACACGGCCGCGATCTACGCCGCCCGCGCCAACCTCAATCCGCTTCTGGTGCGCGGCATGCAGCCCGGCGGACAGATGTCGATCACCACCGATGTCGAGAACTTCCCCGGCTTCGAACAGGTGATCCAGGGCCCGTGGCTCATGGAGCAGATGCAGAAGCAGGCCGAGCATGTCGGCACCAAGATGATCGAGGACATCATCGTCAAGGTCGACCTGAGCGGCCGGCCGTTCACGCTCATCGGCGACAGCGGCGATGTGTATCTGACCGATGCACTTGTGATCTGCACCGGCGCGCAGGCGCGCTGGCTCGGGCTGCCCAGCGAGGACCAGTTCCGGGGTGCGGGCGTGTCCGCCTGTGCAACGTGCGACGGCTTCTTCTTCCGCGGCAAGCGCGTGGCGGTCGTGGGCGGCGGCAACACCGCGGTCGAGGAAGCGCTCTACCTCACCAACCACGCCACGAAGGTGACATTGATCCACCGCCGCGACCGGCTGCGCGCCGACAAGACCAACCAGGCCCGCCTGCTCAAGCATCCGAAGATCGACGTGATCTGGAACGCGGTCGTCGAGGACGTGCTCGGCGGCGGCGCGCCGCCGGCCGTGAGCGGCCTCAGGCTCAAGGACACCGTCACCGGCGCCCGGTGCGAGCTCGCGATCGAGGGCCTGTTCATCGCCATCGGCCATACGCCGGCGACCGAGCTGTTCCGCGGGGTCCTCGACACGGACGCCGAGGGCTACCTGGTGACGAAGCCGGATTCGACCGCGACCAACATCCCCGGCGTGTTCGCCGCGGGTGATGTGAAGGACAAGGTGTTCCGGCAGGCCGTGACGGCGGCCGGCATGGGCTGCATGGCCGCACTCGAAGCCGAACGCTTTCTCGCGCACGAAGAAGCCGCGACGCCAGCCGCCGCCCAATAGGTGCGGGCCGGGGGAATTCGACCGTGAGCATGGACTGGGACAGGCTGCGGATCTTTCATGCTGTCGCCGAGGCGGGCAGCTTCACGCATGCCGGCGAGACGCTCAATCTCAGCCAGTCGGCGGTGAGCCGGCAGATCAGCGCGCTCGAGGAATCGCTCAAGACGCCGCTGTTCCATCGCCATGCGCGCGGCCTGATCAAGACCGAGGCTGGCGAGATGCTGCACTCGACGGTGCGCGAGGTGTTCGGCAAGCTCGCCGCGGTCGAGACGCAGATCACCGAGACGCGCGAGCGGCCCTCGGGACTGCTGCGCGTGACCACCACGGTCGCCTTCGGCTCGGTGTGGCTGGTGCCGCGGCTGCGCGAGTTCCTCGAGCTCTATCCCGACATCAACGTGAACCTCCTGGTGGAGGATTCGGAGCTCGACCTCGGCATGCGCGAGGCGGATTGCGCGATCCGCATGCAGGCGCCGCGTCAGCCCGACCTCATCCAGCGCCATCTGATGGCGGTGCACATCCACGTGTTCGCGGCCCCCACCTATCTCAAGCGCTTCGGAACGCCGCAGACCGCGGCCGATCTCGACAAGCACCGGATCATCGTCTACGGCGAGGACCCGCGACCGCCCTTTCCGGGCGTGAACTGGCTGCTCGAGGCGGGTCGGCCGGCCGGCCAGCGCCGCCAGCCGATTCTCGAGGTGAACAACGTTTCGGCAATTTTGCGCGCGGTCGAGCACGGAGTCGGGATCGCGGCCTTCCCGGATTACATGGCTCAGGAGAGCAGCAAGATCGTCCAGATCCTGCCAAACCTCGACGGGCCGACCTACGAAGCGTATTTCGTCTATCCCGAAGAAATGAGGAATTCCAAGCGTATATCGGTGTTTCGCGACTTCCTCGTGCGCAAGGTCTCGGAGACGGAATTCTGACCAAGGATATGCGAGCACCGCATATCTCGGTTGATTAATCTGCGATATTCAAGCCTGAGGCGGATGCTTAGCTTTTACCTCGTGTGGTGCTGCGTCGCAGCATCGCAGCGTCGCCGGGCTTCCCTGCCCGGCTGCGCCGCCCCGGCCGAGGCCGGGGTGCAGGGTCTTCGGATCCTACGTCTCCCAGACGTGAAGCCTCCCTGTTCAACTCGCC
>DATJPD010000022.1:0-9125 GCA_035506575.1 Alphaproteobacteria bacterium | reverse complement strand
GGCGGCCGCAATGTGCATCACGGACGGAAAACTGTCGTTCGACGATTGCGCCATGTTGACGTGATCGTTGGGATGAACCGGGCTCTTGCTGCCGAGCTGCGTTCCCGCGAGCTGGCAGCAGCGGTTCGAGATGACCTCGTTCACGTTCATGTTGAACTGGGTACCGCTGCCGGTCATCCAGACGTGCAGGGGGAACATATCGTGATGTTGGCCGGCGAGGATTTCGTCGCAGACGCGCGTGATCAGCTCGTGCCGCTGGTCGTTGAGCCGGCCGCTGGCGCGATTCGCCGCCGCCGCGGCCCGTTTCAGGATGGCGTAGGCGGTGACCATCTCGCGCGGCATCAGGTCCTGCCCGATGCTGAAGTGCTCGAGCGAACGCTGCGTCTGCGCGCCCCACAGTCTGTCCGCCGGCACCTCGACGCGGCCCATACTGTCGGATTCCACCCTGATGTCGGTCATGATCGATGTCTCCCGTGCGTGTATCGTCCTCGCCCGCTGCTCAATGCAGTTTCACCGCCGGGCCGGTCCGCCGCGACAAGGCGCGGGCGACGACGCCGAACGCGGCGCTTGGGGTTCCGTGCAGCGCCCGCTCGTGCATGAGACTCAGTGAGCGATACATCAGCTGGGCGAAGAGCCCCTCGATGAAGAAGCCACGGCCAAACAGAAAGCCCATCAGGTTCCCGACGGTGCTCCATCTCCCCAGCGACACCAGAGAGCCGAAGTCCCGGTAGGTGTACGGGAGGAGCGGGGCGCCGCGGAGCCGCCGTTTGATCTGCCGCAGGATATGCGTCGCCTCCTGGTGCGCGGCCTGCGCGCGCGGCGGCACCAGTCCAAGGTTGCCCGGACGTGGACAGGCTGCACAGTCGCCCATCGCGAAAATGTCGGGGTCGCGGGTCGTCTGCAATGTCGGCAAGACGACGAGCTGGTTGATACGGTTGGATTCCAGTCCGTCGAGGTCATGCAAGACCTTTGGGGCCTTGACCCCCGCCGCCCAAACGATCAGCTCCGAGGCGACAAAGCTGCCGTCCGCGAGCTTCAACCCTTCGGTCGTCACCTCGGTGACCTTGGCACCGGTGCGGACCTCGATCCCCATCTTGTCGAGGAGGCGGAGTGTTGCTTTCGAGATACGCTCGGGCAGCCCGGGCAGCACCCGGTCCGCGGCCTCGATCAGCACGATGCGAATGTCGCGCTCGGGGACGATGCGGTCGAGCCCGTAGGCGACCAGTTCCCTCGCGGTCCGATGCAGCTCCGCAGCCAGTTCTGTCCCGGTGGCTCCTGCGCCGATGATCGCGACGTGAAGCTGGCCTGGCTGGATCGGGCCCGACTGGGTCTGTGCCCGCAAACAGGCGTTGACCAGTCGTTGGTTGAAGCGCGCCGCCTGCGCCGGGGTCTCGAGCGGAACCGCGTATTTGGCAACGCCGGGCGTGCCGAAATCATTGGTGACGCTGCCGACCGCGATGACCAGCGTGTCGTAGCCGATGGCCCGCGACGGGGTCACCTGCCGGCCTTCGTCGTCGAACGTTGCGGCCAGATGTACCTCTTTTTTGGCCCGATCGAGGCCGACCATTTCGCCGAAGCGAAAGCGGAACCCATGCCAGTGCGCCTGCGCCAGATAGTTCAGCTCGCACTCGGCGCGGTCCAGACTTCCCGCGGCCACTTCGTGCAGGAGCGGCTTCCAGAGATGCGTCCTGGCGCAGTCGACGAGCCCGATCTCCGCCCGTCCGCGCCGGCCGAGGCGGTCGCCGAGCCGCGTGACAAGCTCGAGGCCAGCCGCGCCGCCGCCGACCACGACGATCCGATGCAAGCGTTGCCCGGCGGGCGACGGTTCCCGGCGCGTAGCTGGAACCGCGGGCGCCGGGTCGGCAACTGCACTCTCGCGTGTCCGAAGGTCGAGTTGCTCGGCCATCGCGGGTTCACTCCGGATAAGCCGGATGATAAGCGCGCGCCCGGATGAACGCGCCGATGTCCTTCGGCCGCGGCACCCGAGCGAGGTCCTTATCGAAGATGTAAGCGGCGACCTGCTCGGCGACGTGCAGGGAGGCCTCGAGTATATGCCCCTGTGGCGGATAGATCAGTCCTGCCGCGAGATTCTCGTCGCTGACCTGCTCGGCGACGGCCTTAGCGGCGACGATGAACATCTCTTCCGTGACCCGCTTGGCCTCCGTGGCAAACAGCGCCATGCCCATGGCCGGAAAGATGTAGACGTTGTTGCCTTGGCCGGGCACGAATTTCCGAGCGCCAATCTCGACCGGCGGAAACGGGCTACCGCTGGCAAAGATGGCGCGGCCGCCGGACCAGCGATAAGCCTCCTCGGCGGTGCACTCGGAGCGTGAGGTCGGGTTCGAATACGGAAAGATGATCGGCCGCTCATTGATCTCGGCCATCGCCTGTATGACGTCGCGGGTGAACAGCTTCGGCACCGTGCTGACCCCGATGATGCCGGTCGGTCTGATCGCCTTCACCGCTTCGACGAACGTGGAGATCGGCGCGCGGTCCTGCGCGAACGGCTTCTGGAAGGCGGCGAGATCGGTGCGCGACGTGACGAGGAGGCCATGGATATCGAACAGAGCATTACGACGCCTGGCTTCGCGTAGATCCATTCCTTCGAGCGCCATGGCTTGGCTGATCAGCTCCGCAATCCCCGTACCGGCCGATCCGCCGCCGAGGAATAGGAACCGCTGTTCGGTCAATTTCTGCTTGGTGATGCGCAAGGCGGCAAACATCCCGGCCAATGCAATACCCGCGGTTCCCTGGATGTCGTCGTTGAATGTGCAGACCTTGTCCCGATACCGATCGAGGATCGGCACCGCGTTGATGTTTGCGAAATCCTCCCATTGAATGCAGCATTTCGGGTAAAGCTGCTGCACCGCAGTCACGAACTCGTCAACGAACGTCATATACTCGTCACCGCGCACCCGGTTCTTCCGCAGTCCGAAATAAAGCGAGTCATCGAGCAGCGCCTGGTTGTTCGTGCCGACGTCGAGAACGACCGGCAGGCAGTATTGCGGTGGCACGCCGGCGCAGGCCGTATAGAGCGCCAGCTTCCCGATTGGGATGCCCATACCGCTCGCGCCGAGATCGCCCAAGCCGAGAATCCGCTCGCCGTCAGTCACGACGATGAAGCGCACGTCCTTCTCCGGCCAGTTGCCGAGGATCTCGCGCAGCCGGCCGCGGGCGGTGATCGGCAGGTACATGCCGCGCGCCGATCGAAAGATGTGGGCGAATTTCTGGCAGGCTTCGCCGACCGTCGGCGTGTACACGAGTGGCATGTACGTCGCCGGGTCCGACATCAGCACCGCATAGAACAAGGTCTCGTTGCGGGCCTGAAGGTCCGACAGGACGAGATATTTCTGGAGGTCATTCTCCAGGCTCGCGATCTCCGCATGCCGGCGGGCGATCTGCAGGTCGATATTCGTGACCGCGGGCGGCAGCAGGCCCTCGAGCCCGTAGGCGCGCCGCTCCGCTTCCGTGAAGGCGGTGCCCTTGTTCAACTGCGGATGATGAAGAAGGTCATAGCCCTTGAGGTGTTGCTCGCTCAGTCTGGTCATCGCAACCTCCGGATCGGTAGAAATCTGGAACACGACTTCGGAACTCAGCCCCGCTCGGCCATCATGTCCTTGGTCTTCGAGATCGCACGCGCCGGGTTGAGGCCTTTCGGGCAGGTCCGCGTGCAGTTCATGATGGTATGGCAGCGATAGAGCCGGAACGGGTCCTCCAGCCGATCGAGGCGCTCGCCGGTTCGCTGGTCCCGGCTGTCGGCGAGCCAGCGATACGATTGCAGCAGGATCGATGGGCCGAGATAGCGGTCCTGATTCCACCAGTAGCTCGGGCACGACGTCGAGCAGCAGAAGCAGAGGATGCACTCCCACGACCCATCGAGCTTGGCGCGATCTTCAGGAGACTGCCGGCGCTCGCGGTCGGGGGGCGGCTGGTCGGTTTGCAGCCACGGCTCAATCAGCTCGTACTGCGCGTATAGCCCGGTCAAGTCGGGAACGAGATCTTTCAGGACGGGCATGTGCGGCAGCGGCGTGATCCGGCTGGTTCCGCGCTTGAGGCTGTCGATGGGCGTGAGGCAGGCCAGGGTGTTGACGCCATCGATATTCATCGCGCACGAGCCGCAAACGCCCTCACGGCAGGACCGCCGGAACGACAACGACGGATCGATCTGGTCGCTGATCTTGACCAAGGCGTCGAGGACCATGGGCCCGCAGGTATCGCGGTCGATGTCGAACGTATCCAGCGTCGGGTTGGACTCCTTTGCCGGGTTCCATCGGTAAACCCGGAAGCTTTTGACGTGCTTGGGCTGCTGCGGGAGCGCCCAGTGCTTGCCTTCCCCGACCTTCGAATTTGCCGGAAGCGTGAACTCGGACATGTCTGAATCTCCTGTTCGGCGATGGCGACGGCAGTGGCGAGCACCCGCTAGTGGGTGCGCTCGGCGGGCGGAAAGCTCTGCACCTCATTTGTGAGCGTGTTGATACGGACTTCGCGGTACGCGAATGTGACCTTCCAGTCTTCGTCCTTCCACGCGACGGTATGCTTCAGCCAGGTCTTGTCGTCGCGCTGGTGATAGTCCTCCCGCGCATGCGCGCCGCGCGATTCCGTGCGGGCACAAGCGGAATGCGCGATAACGACCGCCTGGTCAGCGAGATTGGCCAGCTCGAGGGCCGAGACCAGTGCCGTATTCCACAGCAACGAGTCGTCATCGACCGTGACGCGATCGAGCGGCTCGCGCAGCGCGATCAGCTTGTCGAGCCCCTCCTTCAAGGTGTCGCCGCGCCGGAACACGCTGAAGCCCGTCTGCATCACCTCCTGCATGAGCGGACGCACCTCGCCGGGCTTGTTGCCGCCCTTGCTGTTACGGATGCGGTCGAAGCGCGACAACGCTTTCTCCTGCGAGAGTCCGTTTGCCTCGCGCACGCGCGATCCCGGCTTGATGAGCTCTGCCGCGCGCAGTGCCGCCGCCCGTCCGAACACGATCAGGTCGAGGAGGCTGTTGGTCCCGAGACGGTTGGCGCCGTGCACGGAAACGCAGGCCGCTTCGCCGATCGCCATGAGGCCCGGCACGACGGCCTCGGAATCGTCCTTGGTCGGGGCGACGACCTCGGCCCTGATATTCGTCGGGACACCGCCCATGACATAATGAACGGTGGGAATGACGGGAATCGGCTCCTTGTGCGGATCGACGCCGGCGAAGGTGCGCGCGCTCTGCACGATGCCAGGCAGGCGCTGATCGAGGACATCCGCGGGCAGATGTTCGAGATGCAGGTGGATGTGATCCTTTTTCTCGCCCACGCCGCGGCCCTCCCGAATTTCGATCGCCTCGGCGCGGCTGACCACGTCCCGGGAGGACAGGTCCTGTTCGTGCGGCGCATATCTCGGCATGAACCGCTCGCCCTCGCTGTTGGTCAGATAGCCGCCCTCACCGCGGGCACCCTCGGTGATCAAAACGCCAGCGCCGTATACGCCCGTGGGGTGGAACTGGATGAATTCCATATCCTGCAGCGGCAGCCCGGCGCGCAGCACCAGGGCGCTGCCGTCGCCTGTGCAGGTGTGGGCGGAGGTGCAGGACTGGTAAACGCGCCCGCAACCGCCGGTCGCGATCACGGTCATGTTGGCACGGAAGCGGTGGATCGACCCGTCCTCGAGGCACCACGCCAGCAGACCGCGGCATGCGCCGTCCTCGTCCATCAACAGGTCGATGGCGAAATATTCGATGAAGAACCGCGCCCGGTGCTTCAGGCACTGTTGGTAAAGCGTGTGCAGGATCGCATGGCCGGTGCGATCGGCCGCAGCGCAGGCCCGATAAGCCATGTCGCCCTTCGCATACTCCGTCGTATGCCCGCCGAACCGCCGCTGGTAGATCTTACCCGCGTCGGTCCGACTGAACGGCACGCCGAAATGCTCGAGCTCGACGACTGCGTTGATCGCCTCGCGGCACATGTATGCTATCGCGTCCTGGTCGCCGAGCCAGTCAGAGCCCCTGACCGTGTCGAACATGTGCCAGCGCCAATCGTCTTTCGCCATATTCCCGAGTGCGGCGCTGATGCCGCCTTGCGCGGCAACCGTGTGGCTGCGCGTGGGAAAGACCTTGGTGATGCAGGCCGTGTTCAAGCCGGCCGCGACCATGCCGAGGGTCGCCCGCAGGCCGGCGCCGCCGGCACCGAGGACGATCACGTCGAACGAATGGTCGATGATCTCGTAGCTGTTGGGCATGTGTGGCCTCCTATCGGCCGAGGAAGAGCTTGAGGATGGCGAGCACGCTGGCACCTGCGAGGATGACCGTGCCGGCGCGAACGAGCAGCTCGCCGACAAACAGCCGGGCGCGTGTATGCACGTAATCGAGAAGAATCGAGCGCAGCCCGACCAGCGCATGCGCGAGCCCGGCGAGCACGAAGAGCATGACCAGCAACGCCCCGACCGGCGAGGCGAGCCACGCAGTCGCGGTCATGTGGTCGGAGGTGGCGAGCCGCAGGACCGATGCCGCGAAATATAGGCCGAGCGGGATCAGGGCGACCGCCGTCCAGCGCTGCACCCGCCATTCCCGCAGCCCGTCCCGTGCGCTGCCGAGATGCTGCACCCGCCGGAGCGCGGACTCGTCGCGCAACGCGGTCGAGTTCGCCAATGAACGAACATCTGCCATCGAAGACCTCCTAGGCCAGACCGACATAAAGCCAGGTGAGCACCGTGAGCAGCGCAGTCGCAGCGAGGACCGCGTAACCGCTGCGATAGGCGTTCCGAATCTCGAAGCCATAGCCGGCATCCCAGGCGAGATGCCGGATTCCGCTGCACAGGTGATAAAAGAAGGCGACCGACCAGAGGAACAACAGCAGCAGACCGATCGGCGAAGACAGGAAAGCATGGGTCGCGGCAAACAATTCACCGCCGGCCGCCACGGCGATAAGCCACCAGGTGAGCAGGATCGACCCCACCGCGAGCGCGACGCCGGTGAGGCGGTGAAGGATCGAAAGGGCCGAGGTGATCTGGAAGCGGTACCAGATCGGGAACATGAAGGGCGATAGCGGGCGTTGCATGGCTCTTGCTCCTGTTCTTGCGTTCAAGGCTGTACGTGTTGGCCCCGGCCGCGGGAACCAAGGGCGCAGAAATCGCGCAGCAGGCGCAGCACGTCGTGGTCGTGTTGTGGAGGAGGCGCGATGCCCGCGATAATCCAGTCGAAGACATCGGGGTCGGTGCAATCAAGCAAGGCTTCGAGCCGATCGAGTTGAACGCCGTCGAAGCCCGCGAGGCAGGTTTGGGCGAACGGGCCCAGGATGAGATCGCTCTCCTGCGTCCCCCGGTGCCAGCACCGGAATAAGAGCCGCCTGCGGCGCAACTCGGAACGATCGTCCTGCATTCCGCTGTCGATGTAGCTCATGGCGACACTTCCGTTTTTCAGTAGTGGTGCGACGTCGCGCTGGCTTTTCCGCGGAAGACGCTGTAGGTGACCGCGGTGTAGACCAGCAGCAGCGGGAAGACGAAAAGCCCCTCGCCCCAGAACATGAACGCAAGGCTCGCGTGAGGTGCGGCCGCCTCATAGATCGTGATCGAGAACGGGATGATGTATGGCCAAAACGAGATCGCGAGCGTCCCGAACGCCGCCGCAAAGATAAGCGCCACCATGAAGAAGGGCGCGCCGTCCCGGCGATGGCGGACGCTGTAGGCCAAGACCAGCGTGGCCGCGGCGCCGATCAGCGGGAAGATGAATAGAATCGGCCGCTCGAGCCACCGCTGCATGACCTGGAGGTTCTCGGCGAGCGCGTAGACGAACACGACGACCAGAAAACCAAGCAGCGCGATCGACAGAGCCGGAATCAGCCGGTAAGCCAGATCGCGGACCTCAGCCTCACATTTCCGCACCAGCCAACATGCGCCGAGGAGCGTGTAACCGATACAGAGGCCAACGCCGCACAGCAGCGCGAACGGGCTGAGCCAGCCCAATTCACCCCCGGTGTAGCGGCCGTTCAAGATGGGCAGCCCCTCCACGAGCGCGCCAACGGCCGCGCCTTGCATGAAGGAAGCGATGAGCGAACCGCCGAAAAACGCTGCGTCCCAGATCCAGCGCAGCCGCTCTGTCTTCATTCGGTACTCGAACGCCACCCCGCGCAGGATCAATCCGGCGAGCATCACGAGCAGCGGCAGATAAAACGCCGAGAGCAGCACCGAGTAGACGACTGGAAAGGCACCCCACAGAACCGTCCCGCCGAGCACCAGCCAGGTCTCATTGCCGTCCCACACCGGCGCCACGGCGCCCATCATGGAGCGCCGCGCCGCCTCATCAGGGGCCAGGCCGAAGAGGATTCCGACCCCGAGATCGAAGCCGTCGAGCAGCACATAGAGCAGCAGCCCCGCAGCGAGGAGGAACGTCCAGAACATCACCATGGCTATTCTCCGGCAGGCACGTGTCTCGGCGCCGTATCCCGGGCGGCCGTCGTCGCCACGTGCGAAGGCTCGTCGATCACCGACATCGGTCGATTGGGTCTCGCAGCGACGGGCGGCAGAACCAGGCTGGCAACCGGTCCCGCACGCAGCAGGCGATAGATGTAGAAAATGCCGAACGCGAAGATGAAGCTGTAGACAACGCAGAAGACGACCAGCGAAATCGTCGCCAGGCGGGTCGTCAGGAACGGCGTCATGGCGTCGGCCGTCCGCATGAGGCCGTAGACCGTCCATGGCTGGCGTCCGACCTCTGCCGTGAACCAGCCCGTCAAGATTGCGACATAGGGCAACGGGAAGCTCAGAAAGATGCACCAGAGCAGCATCCGGTTCTGCTCGATGCGCTCCTTCGCCACGAGATAGCTTCCGGCCCACGCCAGCGCCAACATGATGAGGCCGCAGCCGACCATGATCCGGAACGCGAAGAAGGGAATGAGCATCGGGGGCCGGTCTTGCGGGGGAAAGTCGGTCAATCCGACCTCCCTCGACGTGAAGCTCATGCTGCCGATCAAGCTGCCGAGAACGGGGACCTTGATCTCATAGGCGTTGCTCTGGGACGCCTCGTCGGGGATCGCGATCACGACCTCCGCTGCCGGCTGTTCGTCATGCCAGCGCCCTTCGATGGCGGCAAACTTGGCCGGCTGATCGTCATGAACGTAGTCACCGGTCAGATGGCCGAAGAAGATCTGCACCGG
>DATJPD010000021.1:0-12419 GCA_035506575.1 Alphaproteobacteria bacterium | reverse complement strand
GGGATCGAAGAACCGTCTCGGCCTGGCGCTTGGCGCTGGCCGAGGCAAGCGCCACCTGCGCCTGGGTCCCCTTGGTCGGGCTCACGGCCACGAGATCGAACGTCGCGTTCGGTCGGCGCTCCATGGCGCGGCTGACGGCGGTGTAGAGCGCCTGCTCGTAGGCGGGATTGGGCCGGTCGAAGCGGATCACCACGAGCGGCCGGTGGCCGACCGCACCCGATGCCGGATTCTCGGCGCGCCGCGCGGCGGCACCACGCGCGGGGCCCGCCGAGGTCGAGGCCGGCGCGAAGGCGCGGTTGGCGAGGCCGTTTCCGAACAACTCGCCGTTCTTGATGCCGACCGAGAGCGCCGTCATGTTGGTCCGCTCACGGCTCATGTAAGCCGACTGCCGGCTGATGTCGTCGCTCAAGTCGTTGAGCAGCCGGTCGATGGTCACGACCTGGCGGTTGACCTGATCTTCGACCTGCGCCAGGTGGCGGTGGTCCTCTTCGACGGCTCCCGACAGGCTGTAGGCGGCGCGCACCGACTCCAGCAGGAACGCGGCCGTCGAGGCGTCGGCGGCAACCTGGTTGGAGACTTCCGACATGCGGCCGATCTGCGCTGCGAAATTGTCCAATGCGGTGTTGGCTTGGTCCCACTGCGCCTGCAGGATCGGGTTGCCGGGCGTCGTACCGACCTGGAGGCGGGCGTTGATCTGGGCCACCAGGCCTTGATAGGCCTCGGCGGACTGCACGGTCTGGGCGCGCAGCTGCTGCACGGCATTGGCCTGGGCCGCCACGGAGCCGTCGAGCTTCTGGGCGTCGCTGGCGAGCTGATTGGCGCGCCGTCCGACCTCGGTGCCGCCGGCTGGCAGCTGTGCGTAAGAAGAAGGAGAGGGGGAATTCGATGCCTGCGCGCTGCTGGCCGCCATGCGCGAGAGCTGCTCGTCGCGCTCACTCAGCTGGGCGCTCATGGCGTGGGCGCTGGTGTCGCCGGAGATGTCCTGGGACGACCGGGCGGGGGCCTGGCTGCTGGTCGAGCTCTTGCTGCTGCTGGTGGGATTGGGGCCGGTCAGCGACGGCCAGAGGGCGTTATTAACGTAATCGCACCCGCCGAGGGTCAGCGCAAATCCGATACAGAGGGCCGTCCCCCAGGCGCTGCATCTGCGACGGCCCTTGGTCACAGAGCGACCGGCGTGAGACCCCCCCGCCGGAGTCCACGCCGAAACAATAAAATGCATGCCAATTGCCCCTGCTGCGCCGTTTTTTTATCGGCGGATTATGGTAACGAATGGCTCTTGTGGCGACAAGGTTAAAACGGCCCCAAGACTTCTAGATTTAGTGGCGTGGCCGATCCGCAACGGCAGGTCGGCCGGGCGATTCGCGGCCGCGTGGCGGACCGCTTGCGCCTCCTGCCTGTCATCAAGTAGTGTCCCGCACCTTTCGCGGACGATCGACATTCCGTCCGGAGTTGCGCCCGTAGCTCAACTGGATAGAGCACCAGACTACGGATCTGGGGGTTGGGAGTTCGAATCTCTCCGGGCGCGCCATTCTCCTGAGCCATGATCCGAGCTTGTAACGGTGGGCGAGCGGGTCCGCCCGCCGACTCCTACGGGGCCTGACGCACGCGGCGCGCGGACCCATTTTTCGCGTCAGCTGTGACATTTTTTCGACACACCACCCGGGGGGTCGCGGTGGCATTGAAAGACCCCCTCGATCGCTCCAAATTTGAATCCCGCCGTATTCCAGTAGTGCCCCTTCATCCCATCAATACCCAGGGAGAATTCAAATGCGTTACCTCCTCGCCATCGCCGCTGTTCTGGCACTCGCCGCGTGTGGCAACAGCCGCGACGAACCGAACGGGTCGTTCCTCGATCCGGTCTGCATGCCGGACGGATCGGTCGTCTATCGCCAATATCCGAACTCGTCCGGCACGTTTGACGCGACGCAGGCCAGCAAGGCCAATTGCCCGTGGAACCGCGGCAAGGCGCAAGGTTGAGATCTCGCCTGTTCTAGAGCGCGTGGCCGCCGAGCCTGCGCGCAGGAACGCACGCCCCGTCTTCCGGAGAAAGCCCGGAAGGCGGGGCGCGCTCCAGGGAGCCGAAATCGTCCGATGCTCAAGAAGATTCTGATCGCCGTCGTCGTTCTCGTGGTCGTCGTGGCCGGGGCGGTTTATCTCCTCTACTCCAATCTCGGCCCCATCCTGAAAGCGGGAATCGAGAAATACGGATCGCAGGCGACGCAATCCCAGGTGAAGGTCGATTCGGTGACGCTGTCGGCGTCGAGCGGCCAGGGGACGATCACCGGTCTCGTCGTCGACAACCCGAAAGGCTTCACCACACCGCACGCGATGGAGCTCGGCTCGATTGCGGTGACCATCAATCCGTCGACTGTGACGCAGAATCCCGTCGAGGTGACCGCGGTCACGATCTCCGCCCCGCACATCACCTATGAGCAAGGCGAGAACGGCGGAAACCTGCAGAAGCTGCAGCAGAACGTGACGCAATATGCGGGCGGCTCGGCATCGGCCAAGTCGCCCAGCGGCCAGGCGCCGAAGCCGGGTTCGACGCCGGCGCAGCCCGCGACGGGATCGAGTTCGGCGCCTGCCGCCGGGCCCTCCACCGGGAACCAGGCACAGGCCGAGCGCAAGCTCATCATCGACAAGCTCGACGTGACCGACGGGCAGGTCACCGTCGCCGCGAGCCTGTTGAAAGGCAAGACGCTCACGACGAGCCTGCCGGCGATCCACCTGACCGATATCGGCAAGAAAGAAGGCGGAGCCACACCGGCCCAGGTGGCGCAGCTCGTGATCTCGGCAATCAGCGAGCAAGCGGCCAAGGCGGCCACGTCCGAGCTGCAAAAGGCGGTCGGCGGCGCCGCCGGTCAGCAGTTGAAGCAGCTGCAGGACAAGGCGCCCGACGTCGGTTCGCAGCTCAAGGGTCTGCTGAAGTAATCACTGCTGCAGCGGGATTCCGGCCGATTTCACCACCTTTGCCCATTTGTCGGTTTCGTCGGCGATGAACTGACCGAAGGCCGCGGGCGATCCCGGCAGCGGCTCGCCGCCAAGCTCGGCAAACCGTGCCTTCATGGCGGGATCGGTGAAGGCTGCCGCGACCTCCTTGTTGAGCATGTCGACGATCGCAGCCGGCGTGCGCTTGGGCGCTGCGAGGCCATACCACTGGCTGGCTTCATAGCCCGGCACGAACTGCGCGACCGTCGGCAGGTCCCGAAGACCCTCGGCGTGCGTCGATGTCGTGACGGCGAGGGCCCGCAGCTTGCCGGTTCTGATGTAATCGATCGTTCCGGGCGAGGTCGCAAAGTACACCTGGACCTGGCCGCCCAGCAGATCCGACAACGCGGGGCCCTGGCCGCGATAGGGCACGTGGAGCATGCCGGTGCCGGCCATGGCGTTGAACAGTTCGCCGGCCATGTGCGGCGCGCTTCCGATGCCGGCGGACGCCAGGTTGACCTTGCCCGCATTGGCCTTGGCGTAGGCGACGAACTCGGGAATGGTTTTGGCCGGAACCGACGGATGCACGAACATCACCATCGGCACGCGGATGACGCCTGACACGCCTGTCATGTCGCGGATGAAGTTGAAATTGAGATTCGGATACAGCGTGGCGTTGACCGCGTTGGGGACCGTCGCCAGCAGCAGCGTGTAGCCGTCGGGTTGCGCGTTCACGACCAACTGCGTGCCGATGTTGCCGTCGGCGCCGGGGCGGTCTTCGACGATGAAGTTCTGCCCGAGCCGCTGCGACAGCCACTGGCCGATCAGACGGGCCGTGATGTCGACACCGCCGCCGGCGGGAAAACCGGACACGATGCGGACCGGGCGCGCGGGGTAAGGCTCGGCACCCGCAAACCGGGGCACGGCGGGAACGGCGGCCACGGCCGTGACCAGGCCCAGGAACATTCGGCGTTTCATGTTTCCCCCCGGAAATGCAGGCTGGCTTTCAACGACGTATACCATGCCGCCGCGCCGTATTCCCGCCGCAATTCCCACGTATTTGATGGAGCGACGGTGGAATAAAGCCGTCCAGTTGCAGCGTTGTGAGGTTGTCCGGCAGACGCCGGATCGCAATTCCAAGGAGCCCCTTCATGAAGTTCCAAGCCCTCGCTCTCGCGCTCGCCCTGGCGGCCAGCAGCACGCTCAGCGTCGCGGCGTTCGCGCAGACCAGCACCTCTGCTCCGGCGGCGACCGCGCCGTCGAAGACGAAGTCGACCAAGATGCACAAGACCGTGCACCACAAGGCTTCGGCGACGAAGACGTCGGCCATGGCGCCGAAGAAGTAATCGACCAGGTTTCCTCAGACTCCCGTCGCAGCACCCCCCGCTGCTTCGGGTGTTCAGCGCCGCAGTGATCCCTGACGCTGCGGCTGCCCCGTCCCCCCAGGCGCCCGAATGGCCCCCCGTCATCTCGCGCTTGGGGGGATTTTTTTGCGCAGGTCCGGTGCAGGATTCGAGGGGCGGGCGGCTAGCTCATCTCCGCGCGCAGCTTCTGGCGCAACACGTCGATCGGCACCCGGCGGCCTTCCAGGTTGACGCACCAGAACGTCCAGCCGTTGCAGGCCGGCGCACCCTGCACGGCGGCGCCGACCTGGTGGATCGAGCCGCGGTGATCGCCGCGCGGGCCCGAGGTGGCCAGCGTGCCGTCAGCGCGCACGCGCGCACTCAGCCGGCCGCTGGGGTCGGTCAGCACCTCTCCCGCCTGCAACAGCCCGCGCTCGATGAGCCAGCCGAACGGAATGCGCGGCTCTTCGCGTTTTGAGAGGGTGACCTCGATGTCGCTCTCGCCCGGCGGGCGGATGTCGGCGATTCGCGCTTTGGCGATCTCCGCGTACGCCGCATCGCGCTCGATGCCGATGAAGCGCCGGCCAAGCCGCTTGGCGACCGCGCCGGTGGTGCCGGTGCCGAAGAACGGGTCGAGGATCACCTCGCCGGGCCTGCTCGCGGCGAGGATCGCGCGATAGAGCAGCGCCTCCGGTTTCTGGGTGGGGTGCGCCTTCTTGCCGTTCTGCTTGAGGCGCTCGGGTCCGCCGCACACCGGGATCAGCCAGTCGCTGCGCATCTGCAGGTCATCGTTGAGCGCTTTCATGGCGGCGTAATTGAACGTGTAGCGGCTGTCGGCGCTGTGCGCGGCCCAGATCAGGGTCTCGTGCGCGTTGGTGAAGCGCCGGCCGCGGAAATTGGGCATCGGGTTGGTCTTGCGCCACACGACGTCGTTGAGGACCCAGTAGCCCAGGTCCTGCAGCACGGCGCCGACGCGGAAGATGTTGTGATAGCTGCCGATCACCCACAAGCTGCCGTCGGGCTTGAGGGCCCGCCGCGCCGCCGCGAGCCAGGCGCGCGTGAAGCGATCGTAGGCGGCGAAATCGCCGATCTGGTCCCACGCGTCTTCGACGCCGTCGACGCGGGAATTGTTGGGCCGGTGCAGCTCGCCCTTGAGCTGCAGGTTGTACGGTGGGTCGGCGAAGACCATGTCGACGCTTCCTTCTGGAAGCTTCTCCATGTGCGCGACGCAGTCGCCGACCAGGATCCGGCCTTCTGGCGCGGAGCTGTTCGGCCCCTCATCGCTCCTCCCGCCCGCAGGAGCGCGCGTGGTCATAGGCCGACTTTGAGTCAGGCCCGAGTCCGCGTCAATAAGTTTTTGGAATCAAAGACTTAGAACAAACTGTGCACAGGGCGCGAAGCTCAAGCGGTGGTGTCGGCACGGTCCCAGACGCGCTAGTCCTTGGGTGTGCTCCTCGGTCCCGTACCCGACATTCGTCGCCCAGCCGAATCCAGGGTAGCGCAGCGCCAGTCGGGTCATCGCGCGGTCGCGCAGGACCTTGGCCACGATCGAGGCGGCGGCGATCGAAATGCAGCGCGCGTCGCCGCCCACCACCGCGGTGGCGGCGCACGGCAGGCCGTGGGGGATGCGGTCGCCGTCGATGAGCACGTGGTCGGGACGCAGCGGCAGGCGCGCGAGCGCCCGCCGCATCGCCAGCAGCGAGGCCTGCAGGATATTGATGCGATCGATCTCGGTCACGCTGGCCGCGGCGACGCCGATCGCAGCGATGCCGTCGGCGCGCGCCTCGAGCAACAACTCGAACGCCGCTTCGCGCTCGTCGCGCGACAGCTTCTTCGAATCGTCGATGGCGCTCCTCAGCTTGCGCCTGGTGCGCGACTCATCGAGCACGACGCACGCCGCGACGACCGGGCCCGCGAGCGGCCCGCGCCCTGCCTCGTCGATTCCGGCGACGACCCCGCCTATCTTCCGCTCGTGTGTGAATCCCGGCATGCGGCGGCGATCCTAGCATCGCCGCCCGAGTCGCCCATACGACTCACAACTCCCGGATCATGAAATCCTAATCCGCCGCGGCGGAGCGATGCATGGCCGCGAAGTGGCGGCTCGTGCTGGCCGAGGCCTCGCTGCCGATGTGCCGCATCGCCGAGGTCGCCGCCGTGACATCTATCTCGTAAAGACGGAAGTAGAAGTCGGACATGCGGCGCGCATCGGCTATCGCCGTGTCGGCCATCTGGGTCGCGAGCTCCCACCCGGCCTCCGCCGACTGGCGAATGCTGCCCACCCACTGGCGGTTGGCGTTCTCGATCTGGCGCATGAACTTGCCGTAGGTTTCGAACACCGCCTCCGGCTGGATCATGCTGCGGAGCTCCGGCTGCGCGCCGTTGTTCGAGTGGCTCGAGTGCGATGTGGTCTTGGCCATGATGTTGCTCCCGTCTCGCGTGTTGCGGGGTCGCCATTGTCGAGCGGCAGTCCCCGTTGTCCAGAAACAAATCCCTGACGATTGGGTTTCAGGAAATCGCGGGAGGGCGGCCGGGCGGCCGTCGGCGCCGGTTTTGGCCTGTGTGGAAAACTCCCGCGGAGACGGTTATGGAAATTTAACTGGACACGGCGCATTGTTGCGCGCCTCGGGGTCGATTCGCGCGACTCGGCGGTGCCGAGTCGGCGTCAAGGCGCCGAACAAAGAAATAGGGAACGCCCGGCCATGTGGCCAAGCTTTTGGTTGTATCCGATGATGCCGTGGGTGATCGCTACGCAATTACCCGCGATGTTCTATGCCGCGTGGCTGACGCCGCCGCCGTCCGTTGCGGCGTCGCCGCGTCTGTCGGCGAAGATCATCCCGTTTCCGGTCCGCCGCGCCGCCGCCGGCTAGGTGCCCCGTCGAGATTCCGGGTCACCGCCCGGCGACAGTCATGCCATCGATCCTGAGGGTCGGTGCGTCGGTTCCGTAGCGGAACTCGAGGTCGTTCGCCGCCGACACGTGCTGGAACATCTCAGCCAGATTGCCGGCAACCGTGACTTCGCTCACCGGATAGGTGAGAGCGCCGTTCTCGATCCACAATCCCGACGCGCCGCGGCTGTAATCGCCGGTCACCTGATTGACGCCCATGCCCGCGAGCTCGGTCACGTAGAGCCCCGCCTTGATGTCGCCGAGGAGCGCCTGTGGCGGCACCGAACCCGGCTCCAGCCACAGATTGGTCGTCGACGGGCCGGGCGGCGAGGAGGTGCCGCGCGAGGCGTGGCCGGTGCTCTTGAGACCCAGCTGCCGCGCCGAGCGGAGATCGAGGATCCATGTCGTCAAGGTGCCGCGATCGATGATGTTGCGGCGCTGGGTTGCGATCCCTTCGCCGTCCACGGGACGCGAGGCGAGGCCGCGCTTGCGCAGCGGGTCGTCGACGATCGTGATCGACGCCGGAAAGATCTGCATCCCGAGCTTCGACTTGAGGAAGCTCGTCCCGCGCGCAATGGCACTTCCGTTGATCGCCCCGGCGAGATGGCGGACGATGCCGTTGGCGACGCGCGGCTCGAACACGATCGGGCACTTGCACGTCTCGATCTTGCGCGGGCCGAGGCGGCGCAACGTGCGCTCGGCTGCGCGCCGGCCGACGGTCTCCGGCTTTTCGAGGTCGCCGCCGTGGACGGTCGACGACCAGTCACCGTCCGTCTCCATGGCGGTCCCTTCGCCGGCGATCACCGATACGCCCAGCGAGTGGCCCGAGCGCGCGTAGGACGCCGCAAAGCCGTTGGTCGCGGCGACCGCGACGAGGCTGCGGCTCCAGCTGGCCTCCGCCCCTTCCGAGTTGGTGATGCCCTTCACCGCGAGTGCCGTCTCCTCGGCGGCGCGCGCCCGCTCCACCAGAAGATCGGTCGCGGGCTCGACCGGGTCGAGCAGATCGAGGTCGGGGATCGACTTGGCGACGTCGGCCGGATCGGCGAGGCCGCAGAACGGATCCTCGGGGGCGGCCCTGGCCATGGCGATCGCGCGCTCGACCAGCGGCTCGATCGTGGCCTGCGAGCGATCGGAGCTCGAGACGATGGCCTGCCGCCTGCCGACGAACACCCGCAGGCCCAGATCCTGTCCTTCCGAGCGCTCGAGCTTTTCGAGCTTGCCCAGGCGGCGGCGATGGCTGATCGACCAGCCTTCGACCAGCACCGCGTCGGCGGAATCGGCCCCGGCACGCTTGGCGGCGCGCAACAGGTCTGACAGGAAGTTCAAATGAGGGGACGCGTCGGTCATGGGAGCCGTGGCGGTCAGGGGTGAGCGCGGTACCGCTTATCTGGGGCGGCCCCGGTGCCGGGTCAACCGGGCAATATCCGCAAGACTAGCTAGTGCTTCGTATGCTAACAACCCCGCGCGAAAGCCGGCCGAGAGGCGAGGGGCCGCCGGGCCCGGGCAGCTAGTCGGGGGACTTGGGCGGACATGTTCGACCGCTTCCTGGGCGTCGATCGGCGACTTGTGCCGCTCATCACGGCACTGCTGGTCGCAGGCTTCCTTGCCACCAGTCTCGCCAGTTATTTCGTGTCCCGCGCGTCGGTGCGCGAGGGCATCGTCGAAGGCGAGCTGCCGCTGACCGCCGACAACATATACACCGAGATCCAGAAGGACCTGCTGCGCCCGGTCTTCATCTCCTCGATGATGGCGCACGATACGTTCTTGCGCGACTGGGTGATCGGCGGCGAGCACGACGCCGCACAGATCGCGAAGTACCTCGACGAGATCAAGGTCAAATACGACACGATCTCGACCTTCTTCGTCTCCGACAAGACGCGCACCTACTACTACTCGGACGGCGTCCTCAAGCGCATGTCGCCCGACGACTGGCGCGACGTGTGGTTCTTCCGCGTCCGCCAGATGACCGAGCCTTACGAGATCAACGTCGACCCGGATTTCGCCAATCAGGATACGATGACGATCTTCATCAATTTCCGGCTGCTCGATTACCAGGGCAAGTTCCTGGGCGCCGTGGGCGTGGGACAGGCGGTCAATTCGCTTCGCAAGCAGATCGACCGCTATCGCGACCGCTTCGGGCGCGACGTCTACTTCGTCGACTCGTCCGGCAAGATCGTGCTCGCCGGCGCCGGTGCACAGAGCCCGGCGACGATCTTGGCCAAGCCGGGCTTGGCGGCGCTGGCCCCCAGGATTTTGGCTGGGAGCGACGGTTCGTTCCAGTACCGGAACGGGCTGCACACCGTGTTCCTGAATACGCGGTTCATCCCCGAGCTCGGCTGGCACGTCTTTGTCGAGCAGGACGAGACGGCCGCGACCGCCGGCATCTGGCACACGCTGCTGGCCAACCTCGCCATCTGTTTTGTGATCACGGTGATCGTGGTGTTGGCCGTCCATGCGGCGATCCGTGCGTTCCAGGGCCGCATCCACGAGATGGCGATCACCGACAAGCTGACCGGCCTTCTCAACCGGCACGGGTTCGAAGCGCGGTTCGCGCAGGCGCTGAAGGGGAGCAAGCGGAGTCAGGAGGCTGTCTCGGTGGTGCTCTTCGACATCGACCGCTTCAAGGACATCAACGACCAGTTCGGCCATGTGGTCGGCGATTCGTGCATCGCCGAGGTCGCCAAGGCGGCGCGGGCCGCCGTGGGCGAGGCCGCCGCGATGTGCCGATGGGGCGGGGACGAGTTCCTGGTGCTGTTCGACGGCGCGGGCCTCGCCGATGCGTCCAGGCTCGCGGAGAAGATCGGCGACGGCGTGGCGGCCCGCCCCTTCGACCACGACGGGCACCCCATCAAGCTGACGGTCAGCCTCGGGGTGGCGCAGCAGCGTCCCGGCGAGGCGGCCGACCGCCTGATCGCGCGGGCCGATGCCGCCCTCTATGACGCGAAAAGCCGTGGCCGGCAGAAGGTGGCGCAGGCTTCGTGAGCTTGCGCCGCCTCCGATCAGGCCTTGAACCGGCCGGGGGCGGGGCCAGCTAGTCGTGGGTGGATCACGGGAGCTTCGTCGATGACCGACACTCAAACCGTCCCGCCCGGAGCCGATACCATCATTGTTCCCTGTCCCCATTGCGGTGCCCAGAACCGCGTGCCGACAGCGCGGCTCGACCAGCACGGCAAATGCGGCAGGTGCCACCAGGACCTGTTCGCCGGACATCCCATTGTCCTCAACCGGGGCAACTTCGACCGCCATGCCGGCGCCGAGCTGCCGCTCCTGGTCGATTTCTGGGCCGCCTGGTGCGGGCCATGCAAGGTCATGGCCCCGGTCTTCGAGGCGGCCGCGGCCGACTACGAACCGCGGCTGCGCTTCGGCAAAGTCGACGTGGATGCCGAGCCCGAGCTGGCGGCGCGGTTTCAGACGCGCTCGATCCCGACGCTCATCTTGTTCAAGGGCGGGCTCGAGATCGCGCGCGTCAGCGGTGCCTTGCCGGGGCAGGCGCTGCGGCAATGGATCGACCGGCATCTGCCGCGCCGCTGACCGCGTCGGTGTAAGGACTCACTTCCAGATCGGCTTGCCCGAACCCGGCAGGCCGAGGCGCGGCCATTTTTCCGTGACCGTGCGGACGATGTCGTCGCTCATCCGGATCTTGGTGCCCCAGGCGCGCC
This sequence comes from Alphaproteobacteria bacterium, assembly GCA_035506575.1. Lineage (GTDB taxonomy): Bacteria > Pseudomonadota > Alphaproteobacteria > CACIAM-22H2 > CACIAM-22H2 > DATJPD01. The sequence continues at coordinate 1,604 of DATJPD010000021.1, read as the reverse complement.
TGGTCTCGGGCGGCAGCTTGTTCGTTGCATCGAGGCCGACCTTGCCGCCGAGGCCCGGCTCGGGCGAGGCGAAGTCGAGATAGTCGATCGGCGTACCTTCGAGGACCGTAAGATCGCGCGCGGGATCCATGCGCGTGGCGACCGCCCACATCACGTCCTTCCAGTTGCGCGCGTCGATGTCGTCGTCCACGACGATCACCCACTTCGTGTACATGAATTGCCTCAGGTACGACCACACCGCCAGCATCAGCCGCTTGGCGTGGCCCGGATAGGCTTTCCGCATGGAGACCACGGCGATGCGGTAGGAGCAGCCCTCGGGCGGCAGCCAGAAATCGACCAGCTCGGGAAACTGCTGCTGCAGGAGCGGAATGAAGACCTCGTTCAGCGCCTCCCCCAGCACCGATGGCTCGTCCGGCGGCCGGCCGGTGAAGGTCGAGAGATAGATCGGCTTCTGCCGCATGGTCACGGCGCTGACATGGAAAACGGGAAACTTCTCGACCGCGTTGTAGTAGCCGGTGTGATCGCCATAGGGGCCTTCGTCGCCGAACTCGTCGAGGCTGACATGCCCCTCAATGACGATCTCGGCCTCCGCCGGCACCTTGAGCGGCACGGTCTTGCAGTCGACAAGCTCGACGCGCCGGCCGCGCAGAAGCCCGGCGAACTGGTATTCGGACAACGTGTCGGGCACCGGCGTCACCGCGGCCAGGATCGTGCCGGGGTCGGCGCCGATCACCACTGCGGCCGGGAACGGCTCGCGCTTCTCTTTCTCCCAGCGCGCATGCTGCTGGGCTCCGCCGCGGTGCTTGAGCCAGCGCATCAAGGTGGTGTCTCGGCCGGTGACCTGCATGCGGTAGATGCCGAGATTGAAATCATCCTCCCGGCGCGTGGTCGGCCCCCGTGTCACGACCAGCGGCCAGGTGATCAGAGGGGCAGGCTCCCCCGGCCAGCAGGTCTGGACCGGCAACCGTGCGAGGTCGATCTCGCCGCCGCGCCAGACGATCTCCTGGCACGGTGCCGAGGAGACGGTCTTCGGCTTCATCGCCAGGACGGTGCGCGCCAGCGGCAGCAGCTCCAGCGCCTCGCGCCAGCCGCCGGGCGGCTCGGGCTGGCGCAGGAAGGCGAGCGTCTCGCCGATCTCCCGCAACTGACCGGGCTCGCGGCCCATGCCCCAGGCCACGCGCTCGACCGTGCCGAACAGATTGACGAGGACCGGCATGTCGGCGCGCCGCCCGTCGGCGTGCACGGGATGCTCGAACAGCACCGCCGGTCCTGCCTCCGCCAGGAGGCGCGTCTGGATCTCCGTCATCTCGAGCACCGTCGAGACCGGTTCGCTCACGCGCACGAGCCGGCGCTCGCGCTCGAGCCGGGCCATGAAGTCGCGCAACGACGAATACGACATGGCCGGACTATAGAGGGCTCCGCGGTGCAGAGCTACGCTGCCCACCGCGCGACCGGTATAGTCTCGGGATGAAGCGATTCCCGGCGGAGTTCGCCGATCTGTTGAGCGCCAAAGGGCGGCGCATCCTCGCGGGCCGCGATGCCGGACTCCGCGGCGCGCTGGCCGATCCTGCCCACAGCTTCGTCGCGATTGCGAACGGCATCGA
>DATJPD010000020.1:0-5747 GCA_035506575.1 Alphaproteobacteria bacterium | reverse complement strand
TTGCCAAGGTCCGGCAGCACGTGGTTCGGCTCTTCTTCGTCCTGAACAAGATCGACTATCTCAGCCAGCCGGAGCAGGCGGAGGCGCTCACGTTCTTGCAAACGGCGCTGCATCGCTCTGGGTTGGCGAGTGACGAACCGCCGATCTTTCTCGTCTCGGCGCGCCGGGCGCTCGAGGCGCACGCTCGTCATGACGTGACGGCGCTCGAGGCGAGCGGTATGCGGCGGATCGAACGCGACATCCTGCAAGCCCTTGCGCACGAGAAGGTGGCTGCCCTTGAAGCGTCGGTTGGCGTCAAGGCAGCGGCAGCTCTCGACCAGGCGCAGTCCGATGTAGCGCGACGATTTTGATGGGGCTTGAGCGGCGATCAGGATGGAGTCTGTGACCACGCTTGGTGATGATGATTGCCGCTGTTGATTGACGCTGGCAAGAGCTTTGTTTGTTGCTGTGCTGGTTTCTGATTGACGCGCGTTGGCTGTCGCTGCCAGCGACAATCAACACACGGCGGGTTCGGTCGATCTCTTCGATGATGCGTCTGCACGCGCCTTTCGATCGAGGGCACCCCGACGGCGGTAGCTCTCGACGTTCATCTCGAAGATGATCGAGTGGTGAACGAGGCGGTCCACAGCGGCAATCATCATAGCGTGGTCGGGAAAGACCTTGTTCCAGTCTCCAAAGGACTGATTGGCGGTGATCAGCATGGATCGCCGTTCGTATCGGGCACCGATCAGCTCGAACAGCACCGAGGTCTCGGCATGATCCTTGTGGACGTAGGAGAGATCGTCGAGCACCAATAGATCATACTTGTCCAGTTTGGCGATGGCGGCCTCGAGCTGAAGCCCCTGGCGCGCCGCCTGCAGGTTCTGGACGATGTCGGTGGTGCGCGTGAACAGGACGCGATAGCCGTTCTCGACGAGGGCCCGGCCGATGGCCGCCGCGCAGTGACTCTTGCCTGCGCCGGGTGGGCCGAACAGCAGCAGATTGGCCGCCTTGTCGAGCCACGCATCGCCGGCGGCGAGCGCCGTGACACGTGCCTTGCTGAGCACCGGCACGGCGGAGAAGTCGAAGTTGTCGAGCGTCTTGCCCGGTGGCAGGCGAGCCTCGGCGAGATGACGCTCCACGCGGTGCCGGCCGCGCTCGGCAAGTTCGAGTTCGGTCAGCACGGAGAGGAACCGTGCCGCCGGCCAGCCTTCCTTGTCGGCACGCTCGGCGAAGTCCGGCCAGAGCCGGGCGATGGCGGGCGGGCGCAGATCATGCAGCAGAAGCGGCAGACGGGTGGTGTCGACCTCGATCGCTTTCATGGCTGCAGCCACTCCTGCGGCGCGCCGAGCAATGCGTCATAGGCGATGGCGGCAGGCAGCGAGACCGTGACCATCGGCACGGACGCGGTGGATGGCATGAACCGTTGCTGCAGGGCCGCCAGTTCGGGCAGTTCGCCCTCATCGAGGATGGCATCGAGCGCCACGGCCAGCTCGGCCTCGCAAGCACGATCATGTGCCAGCGCCAGCAGCCCGACCATCAAGCGACAGGCGTTGCGCGGCGGCTGCGCGGCGATCAGCGCCTCCCAGGTGCGACGGAATGCCGCCCGTGGGAACAGCTGGTCGCGATAGACCAGGTTGAGCAGCGCCATCGGCTTGCGGCGCAGTGCATGGATGACGTGGCGATAGTCGACGACATGGGCGGTTCGGCCATGCCGGGCGCCGGCGGGTCGTCGGCCGCGCGGCAGGGTCAGCACCAGCGTGCCGCCGAGCAGGCATTCCAGCCGATCATCGTAGAGGCGAACCCGCAGGCGATGGCCGATCAGTCGGGAGGGAACGGTGTAGAACACGCGGCGGAGCAGGAACCCGCTGCTGCGGGTGACGGTGACCAGTTCTTCCTCGTGGTCGTCGGTTCGCCGTGGCGGGAGCGGCTTGAGTTGCGCCCGCTCGATCTCGAGGGCCTTGCGTCGGCCGGCGTTGGCGCGCCCAACCAGTTCGTCGATGAAGCGGCGATAGTCATCGAGATCGGCGAAGTCGCCGCCGCCGCGCAGCAGCAGTGCTTGCCGAAGAGCACTCTTCAGATGGGCGTGCGGGCCTTCGATCGAACCGTTCTCGTGCGCGACCCCGGTGTTGTTGCGTGTCGGCGCCATCTCGTAATGCGCGCACAGTTCCTCATACCGGCGGGTCAGATCCTCCGCCGCGTCCCGCTCCAGGTTGCGGAACGCCGCCGAGAGGCTGTCGCTGCGATGCTCCGCCGGCGCCCCGCCGAGGGTCCAGAGCGCGTTCTGCAAGCCCTCGGCCAGGGCCACGAAGCTCTCCCCGCCGAGCACGACGCGGACATGCTCCCACCCCGAGAAGGCCAGGCGGAAGTGATAAAGTCGGTGCTCGAGTGGCACCCCGGCAATGCTGATCCCGAGCACCGAGGCATCGGTGAAATCCGACAATCCCTGCCGGCCCGGCGGATGCTCCTGACGGAAGATCACCTCCCGTTCCGGGCCATGCAGCGCCTGCCACAGGCGGATCCGGCGCTCCCAGCGTGCGGCGCAGATCGGTCGAGAACGCCGCGTGGCGGCGCTGCATCTCGCCCAGCACGGTAACCGGCCGCAGCCCCGGGGTCGCCTGCAGCATCGGCACGATCTCGCTGTCCCAGTATGGCGCCAGCGGGTCGGGGCGGCGGCGCCCGCGCGGCGCGTGTTTCTGCGAGGGCAACCGGCCATCCATATCCAGTCGCGCACCGGTGCTGGTGCTGAAGCCGGCCTTGGCCGACGCCGTCTGGCGGGTGTCGGTTCTTCTGAGGATCATGTACAACTTCGCCTGCTGATCGGTGATGTGTGTGCCCGGCACGGTGAGGGTCTCTTCTGGGGAGTTGAGAACCTCGCCATTCCGGCACGCCGTCACGGAGTCGCAGGCGGCTCCAAAGGGAACCGCGCCGACGCGGGGGTCAGCCTACGGTCGGGGTCGAGTAGGCGCGGCGGATTACTCCACCGCGCCTCTCACAGAACCGGACATGCGGACCCGCATCCGGCTCTTTGGATCGATATCAGATCGCCAGCGTAAGCTGGTCTGTGACCCGTGGGGAGTTCAGCTCGTGCCAACGCGCCTTGAGCGAGACCATCCGATCGCGAAACCATGCGGTCGGATAGGCTTTCGTCATGGCAGGCCGGTTCGATTTCGGCCAACTCCCCTTGCCGCAATACGCAGTCCCGGCGGCCGCCTTGCGGCTGACCTTGCGGGACAGGAGATGTCGGAACAGAAAGCGTGGCCGCTTCTTCTGGCGTACGATGATCGCCCTGAGCCGACGGCGAACATGGGCATCGATCACCCCAAGTTCCGGCGCAGCCTCCGACGTGCAAAGCCGGTAGTGCGCCATCCACCCGTTCAGGTAACGGCTGAGATCAGCCATGCAGGACGTGATCGACCGCCCCCAGTTGGGTGGTGTCATGTCCCGAATGGTGGTCATCACCGCCCGCTTCGCCTTGTCGGATAGCGTGACCCCGATCTTCGTAGGGGCGCCCTCCGTGCCGAGGAAGCGGAAGCCGAGGAAGTGGACCTGCTCCGGTCTGCGGACCGCGCTCTTCTCCTCGTTGACCTGGAGCCGCAAGCGGCGCTCCAGAAATCGCCGAAGAGATGCCATGACCCGTATCCCGGCTCGCTCGCTGCCAACGAAGATGTTGGCGTCGTCGGCATAGCGGACGAAGCGCAGGCCGCGTCGCGCCAGTTCCTGATCGAACTCGTCAAGAACAATGTTCGACAGGAGCGGCGAGAGCGGACCACCCTGCGGGGTTCCTTCCTCGACGGCGACTCGTGTGCCGTCCGGCATCACCACGGCGGCCTTCAGCATCCGACGTACGAGGTCGAGGACGCGTCGGTCAGTGATCCGCTGGCTCATGCGATCCAGCAGGCGTTGATGGTGAACCCGATCGAAGAACTTCGCCAGGTCCAGATCAACCACCGTCCGAAGACCCGCTTCCAGGTAAACGGTTGCTTCCGTAACCGCCGTGTGGGCACCTCGGTTCGGACGGAAACCGTGACTGCTGGGGTGGAAGGTTGGTTCGTAGATCGGCTCCAGAACCTGGAGCACGGCCTGCTGGACCACCCTGGTCACCACATTCGGAATGCCAAGTCCGCGCTCTCCGCCGCCGGGCTTGGGAATCCAGACCCGCCGGATGTCGCCCGGACGAAAGCGTTCCGCCAGTAGATCACGGCGCAGCCTGGCCAGCAGGCGCGGAGCTTGCGCTTCGGCCTCCTCAACCGTCTGACCGTCAACCCCAGGTGCACCCTTGTTGCGCACAACGTTCAGCAGCGCCCGTGCGAGATTTGCCTCGGACGCCACCTCCTCCAGCAGCCGATCGGGATCGGCCGCCCGGGCGGCAGGACCTGCCATGGTTTTGCGCTTCGCTGTGTGCAGCAGCCACGGGCGATGCTCGGATACGTCCGAACCTCCCCCGACGCCGCCCCCTTGCGGGCTGTCGGCGAACCCGAAGCCCAATTGACGGTGTCCCGTCCTTCTCAATCCATCTCTCCCTTTGCTCAGCCGGCTTTCACCGGCGTCATCGCTCCTACGAAGAGATCCGACTTCTGCCTGGGCATCGTCCTGTCGTCGTTGCCTCCTTCAGGTCTACCGCTCGCGCGGGCCCACGCAGACCTCCCTGGGTAAGAACACTGGATGTCCCGCCGCGCCCGCCCCCATTACCGCCCCGGCCTCGGTTGGATTTCGGGCGTCGCGTTCGTAGACACGCTCACCCGGCCGGTCCGGCTTGCCCAGGGGTTCACTCTCGTTCGGTGCTGCGGTACGCCTCGGGCTTCTTTCCCACACGGCCTCGCGGCGGAAGGGCCGGCGTCTCACGACGGCATTTCCCTGCGTGCAGTTGCCTCCGGCTCGCGGTTGCTACCAACTCGCCCCGCAAAGGACTTTCACCTCCAATCCAGTGCCCATGCCAGGCACACCTACGGTCGGGCTACGCCCGCCCTCCGGCCGACCCCCGCGTCGTCCATCCTGATCGTCGCCGCAAACCACCCTGATTGTCTCCGCGCAGTCGGCGACAGCCGCGTTTCCCAGCCGCGGTAGAGTTCGCACCAGCGGCTGTAGCCGTAGCCGCCGGGATGGATGGCCCGGTATTCATCCCAGAGCAGCAGAAGCATCGCGCCCGGGCGACGCAGCTCGTGATGGATCGCCGCCCAGTCAGGCTCCGTCTTGTGCCGAATGCCGGGCGTGGAGCCGCCCATCGGCGCAAACAGCATCGCCTCGAGGCCTTGCTCGGTCAGCGTCGCCGGCAGTGGCCAGGTCAGACCAGCCGCGGCCACGCGGGCGAGGCACAGTTGCACGGTGCTACGCGCCACGCCGACCGCAACCGCGATCGCACGGTCCGAGGCGCCGCTTTCGAACTTCAACCGCAGGATCTCACGCACGCGTCGCATCGACACTCTCTCGGTTGGCATCGGTCCCCCTCTCGCCCCGACGAGAGGACAGACCGCTCACCTGCCCAGCCGTCGAACAACTCCACCCCCTCAGGGGTGGCCGACATCAGATCGGAATGGCCGGCCGACTTGCCCCGGAATACGCACCCCGGCGCTGCGCCAGGCGGTCGCCGCCAAGTTGCATGACGTCGTCGGCCTTTACGTCGATCCGCTGGTCCATGCCGTGGTTCTTTCGGTGGATGAGAAAAGCCAAATCCAGGCGCTCGACCGCACCCAGCCCGGTCTGCCACTGAAGCGCGGGCGGGCCGGGACGATGACGCATGATTACAAGCGCCACGGCACCACAACGCT
>DATJPD010000019.1:0-3042 GCA_035506575.1 Alphaproteobacteria bacterium | reverse complement strand
TTGAGATCGACAAAGGACATGGTCGGCGACTGGTCGTGCAGCAACTTGCCTGCGTCCTGCTCGAGATGCAGCCGCTCGATGCCGACGGTCGCCGTCCTGCCGCCGTCGAGTTCGAGCGTGACCTCGCCCTCGCCCACGATCGGCGACTTGTACTGGCTGATCTGGTAGCCCTGCGGCAGGTCCGGGTAGAAATAATTCTTGCGGTCGAACACCGAGCGCAGATTGATCCTGGCGTTCAGGCCAAGCCCGGTGCGCACCGCCTGCCTGACGCATTCCTCGTTGATCACGGGGAGCATGCCGGGCATTGCCGCATCCACCAGCGAGACATGGCTGTTCGGCTCGCCGCCGAAGGCGGTGGACGCGCCGGAGAACAGTTTTGACTTGGAGGTGACCTGGGCATGCACCTCCATGCCGATCACGACCTCCCAGTCGCCGGTTGCGCCCTTGATCAGCTTGTGGGGAGTGGCAGATGCGCTCATGTGGGTCGATTTCTGGCTCTGGTTTTCGAACATAAGGATATCTGGGACGGGCTTGGGCTTCGCGCAACGGATCGCGGCAGTCAAGCCGGGGACCGCGAGGGCTTAACCCGGTTGCCACGCGTCGGCACAACCAAGCCGAGCAATCACAACTCGGTTCTGTCAAGCATTGACGGCACGACAGCGTCTACCGTAAAAATTGCCTGGGGACAGGGGGATGGGAATGTTTCGTTGGTCGATGTTGGCGGCTGCGGCCGTCACGCTGGCTTCGTGTGCGACACCTTATCAGGAGTCCGGCTTGACCGGCGGCGCCTATGTCAAGGAGCTGAGGCCAGACGTTTTCCGGGTGAGCTTCGGTGGCAATGGCTTCACCACCAAGGAAAGCGTCCAGGTCTATTGGCTGAAGCGCTGTGCGGACCTCGCCGTCGAGAAGGGCTTCACGGGCTTTGAAATTCTCTCCGAGATGCAGTTCGCGATGCGGCACCCGTCGACGAGCGATCCTCTCACGCCTCGGCTGAACAGTGCATTGGCCTCGCTGAATACCGAAATTCCGGTATCGCGCGGCGAGGCTGCCGATTTCAGCATCTGGCGGCGGTACGAGCATCCCGCGGCTCAATCTGACGAACCGACCAGGATGGCGGCGGCCGTGTTCATCTATGGCGGCGGCGCCTCGATCCCGAAGCCGGCGCTCGAGGGCGACGTGCATATGCTGACTGGCCCGGTCGAGTCGGCGCCGCCGAAGGTTTTCAACGCGAAAGCGCTGCTTGCGCAGCTCGACCCACTGATCAACGGCGAAAAGTGCGGCGGCAACATCTGCCCGCATGTGCACGAGTATCTGTTGCCCAAGGGAAAGCTGGGGGCTGCGCCGCAACAGCCCCGCGGGGCGTCTAGCGCCTCTCCGCCGACGCAGTAAGTGCGGACGCGATACTCTCCCACTCGGTCTCCAGAGAGCCGTTTGCGACGGGCTTACCGGCCTGCCGGTACCAGTAACCGGCGTTGCCAAGATCGCCCTCGACGCGGTGCAGGTAAGCATGCACCCAGGCCGCCTCGCGCGACGGATCGTCCTGCACGAGCTTGTGCGCCTTGTCCCAATCGCCCTTGGCCGCCCACCAGAGCCCTGCGAGCGGTGCGCTCACCGACATCGCGGGCGCCGCGCCCGACAGGCTCGCTCTGAACTCGGCGATCCTCACCACCACCCTACCACCACCTCTTGGGCGTGAAGCGGCCGGCTGCCTGCTCGATCACCTCGCCGAGCGAGAACAGCGTGTCCTCGTCAAAGGGCTTGCCGATCAGCTGCAGCGCCAGCGGCAGGCCCTGGGCGTCCTTGCCTGCGGGCACCGCGATACCAGGCAGTCCCGCCATGTTCACGGTCACCGTAAAGATGTCGTTCAGATACATCTCGACGGGGTCCGCGCCGCCTTTCTCGCCGACCCCGAACGCGGCCGACGGCGTTGCCGGAGTGAGGATCGCGTTCACGCCCTTCGCAAAGCAGTCCTCGAAATCCTTCTTGATCAGGGTGCGCACCTTCTGCGCACGCAGGTAATAGGCGTCGTAGTAGCCAGCCGAGAGCACATAGGTGCCGATCATGACGCGGCGGCGCACCTCGGCGCCGAAGCCGGCGGCGCGGGTGCCCTCATACATGTCGCCAACGGAGCGTCCCTGCACGCGCAGGCCGTAGCGCACGCCGTCATAGCGGGCGAGGTTTGAGGAGGCCTCCGCGGGCGCTACGATGTAGTAGGCCGGCAGCGCGTATTTGGTGTGCGGCAGCGATACCTCGACGAGCTCGGCCCCGGCGGCCTTGAGCCAGGCCGCGCCTTCGCTCCAGAGCCTCTCGATCTCGGCCGGCATGCCGTCGAGCCGATACTCCCTGGGGATGCCAATCTTCATCCCCTTCACGGACTTTCCGATCGCAGCCTCGTAGTCCGGCACGGGCGTGTCCACCGAGGTCGTATCCTTGGGATCGTGGCCGGCCATCGAGCGCAGCAGGATCGCGCTGTCGCGCACGGTCCGCCCGATCGGGCCGGCCTGGTCCAGCGAGGATGCGAAGGCGACGATGCCCCAGCGCGAGCAGCGGCCGTAGGTCGGCTTGATGCCGACGGTCGCAGTGAACGCAGCCGGCTGGCGGATCGAGCCGCCGGTGTCGGTTGCGGTCGCCCCCATGCAGAGCAGGGCCGCCACGGCCGCCGCCGAACCGCCCGAGGAGCCGCCGGGCACGAGATTGGTGTTCGAGCCCTCGCGCCGCCACGGGTTCGCCACGGGCCCGAAGCAGGAGGTCTCGTTCGACGAGCCCATGGCGAACTCGTCATTGTTGAGCTTGCCGAGCATGACCGCGCCGTCGCGCCAGAGCTGCGACGTGACGGTCGATTCGTAGGTCGGCACGAAATTATCAAGGATCTTCGAGCAGGCGGTGGTGCGAAAACCCTTTGTCGCGAACAGGTCCTTGATCCCGAGCGGAATGCCGGCGAGCGGGCCGCGCTCCCCTTTGGCAATCCGGCCATCGGCCTCGCGCGCCATGTCGCGCGCCCGCTCCGGCGTCTCCAGCACGAAGGCATTGAGCGCACGCGCG
>DATJPD010000018.1:0-31404 GCA_035506575.1 Alphaproteobacteria bacterium | reverse complement strand
CCAGAACGCGGCAATCGCCATCGGCGAAATCGCCAAGGCTCCCCACCTCGATCTCCGTCATCCTCGTCTCTCCAAGTCCGCGATCGCGCCGGACAACGGCCGGCGGAACCACATGGCCACATCGAACAGGTTCAAATCGACGGCACGGATCATCGCGCACACCGCAGTGACCGCCTCGGTCGCCGTCACGTCGTGCTTGTCGAACGGCGGGATCTCCGTCTCCGCGTCTTCGGCTTTGGCGGCGTAGATCTTGACCGCGGCGGTCAACACGCGGCGCAGCGCGTCATCCGAGATCGCCGTCAGCTCGCCGCGCTTGAGCGCTGCGTCCACGGCGCTGCAAAACGCGGCCCCGCTGTCCTTCGCACGCACGCTGCGTGCCGGTTTTTTGGCCGACGCATTTCTCTTTCCCCGCTTCGCCATCAGGCGGGCACCTTTTCGCGCGCCGGCGTCCCCGGGTCCTTCGCGAGCTTCGTCTTCGGCACCTCGAAGCCGAACAGCCGCGCCGCGTTCAGCCCGAGGATGTTGCGCTTTGCCTTCTCGGTCAGAAACGGCAGGTGGGTGATCGAGTTCGGCAGGTCGAAGTCCCAGTGCGGCCAGTCGGAGGCGAACAGGAGCTGGGTCTCGGCGTTGATCGCCTCGAAGGTCGCCTCGGTCAGCTTCATGTTGCTCGTCTCGAGCGGCTGGCTCGTGTAGTACATCTCGCGCATGTAGTCGCTCGGCTTGCGCTTCAGCAGCGGAGCCTCGGAGCTGCGCATCATGTATTCGGAATCCAGGCGCTGCATGAGGAACGGAACCCAGGCGAGCCCGCTCTCGACCCAGATCACCTTGAGCTTGGGGAAGCGCTCCGGGATGCCGTTGATGATCCAGTTCGTCATGTGGATCATGTTGAAGTAGCAGAACGACAGCGCGTGCATCGACAGGAAGCGGTTGGTCTGCTTCATCGACTCATCGCCCCAATGGAAGCCCGAATGGAAGGCGAGCGGCTTCCCCGACGCCTGGATGGCCGAATAGAGCCGCATGTAGTCGTTGTGGTGTACGGGCTTGTAGCGCGTCGAGACGACCGTGAAGCCGATCACACCCGGCTTGTCGGCGAATTCCTCAACCACGTCGACCGACGCCGCCGGGTCGTTGAACGGCAGGTACATGAGGCCCTTGAGGCGGTCCTCCTCGGGCAGCACCTCCTCGCAGAGCCAGCGATTGAACGCCGTCCCCAGCGCGACCTCGACCTCGGCCTGCGGATGCATGCCCAGCACGAGCATCGGCGTCGGGAACACCACCATCGTGTCGATCCCCATGCTGTCCATGGCGCGGCGGGTGAGCACGACCTGACGATGGCCTTCGCTTGCGGCCACTGCTTCGGCCTGCTGCTGCTGGTGGGGGATTCGGCCGAACAGATCCTGGTAGAGCATGCCGGGCGTGGCGTTGAGCAGGCCGGGCGGCGAGCCGCCGCGGTCCTTGAACGCCTTGGCGGCGTGGCGGAGGTAGTCGTTGTCGATGCGGTCGGTGATCTCCGACCAGAACGCCGTCTCGGTGACGTGCGCGTCGATATCGGCGATGAAGTAGTCCTTGTACTGCCGTGCGTCCTTGGCGGCATGCGCCAGCACGTCACGGGTGTCGCTCTTGATCGTGATCTTGGGGAGCTCGCGGATCTCGGCCCCCTTCACCGCTCCGCCGCCATTGCCGTTTCCGCTGGCGCGCGCTGTCTTCGCCATGGGCCCCTCCTCGTAACGTATGACCGACTTTGGCCGGAGTTTACCAATCGGTCAGCGGCGGGGCGAGCCCCAAAACCCGGCAGGCGCGGGCGTCGGGCCCGTTGCATGATTGCGGCTCGCCGCCGGAGCCCCTTTGCTATATTTCTGCAACCGTGGCGTGATAGTTGCAGACTATTCGCGCACGCGTAGATGCGGGGAAGCCCATTGAAGCGGGCTCAAGCCAGGAAAAAGGGAAGGACACCGGTGGACGACCAGGGAAGCGTCGACGGGCGCGGTGCCGCCAAGGGCCGCGCCGGCGTCAAAAGCATCAACCTGGCGCTGCAAGGCGGCGGAGCGCATGGTGCCTTCGCGTGGGGCGTGATCGACCGGCTGCTCGAAGACGGGCGCATCGAGTTCGAAGGCATCAGCGCCACGAGCGCCGGCGCCATGAATGCGGCCGTCACCGCGTACGGACTCACGGTCGGCGGCCGCGAGGGCGCGCGCACGGCCCTGGCCGCCTTCTGGCGCCGCATCAGCGACGCGGCACCGCTGAGCCCGCTGCGCCCCTCACCGTTCGACAAGCTGCTGAACCGGCATTCCATGGACAGCAACCCTGCGTTCCTGTTCTTCGACCTCATGACGCGGGTTCTGTCGCCCTATCAGTTCAACCCGTTCGACTTCAACCCGCTGCGCGACGTGCTCGAGGCGTCGGTGGATTTCGAGGTGTTGCGCGCCAGGAACGTCGTTAAGCTGTTCCTGTGCGCGACCAACGTGCGCACCGGCAAGGTCAAGATCTTCGAGAACGCCGAGATCACGCCGTCCGCCGTGCTCGCGTCGGGCTGCCTGCCGTTCCTCTTCCGCGCGGTCGAGATCGACGGCGAGCCCTACTGGGACGGCGGCTACATGGGAAACCCCGCCATCTTTCCGCTGATCTACGGCTGCCAGTCGGCCGATGTCATGATCGTGCACATCAACCCGATCACGCGCGACGCCGTCCCGCAGACTGCGACCGACATCCTCAATCGCCTGAACGAGATCAGCTTCAACTCCTCGCTGATGCGCGAGATGCGGGCGATCGCGTTCGTCACCAAGCTGATCGAGGAAGGCGAGCTCAAGTCCAAGAACATGCGGCGCATCCTGATTCACGCGGTCGAGGCCGAGGCCCTGATGAAGGATCTGGGTGTGGCCAGCAAGCTCAACACCGACTGGGACTTCCTGACCCACCTGCGCGACATCGGCCGCGAGCGGGCCGAGGCGTGGCTGCGCCAGAACTTCGAGAAGCTCGGCGTCGATTCGACGGTCGATATCCGCGCCACATATCTCTGACTCCAACCACGGGACGATCGACCATGAACGAGAAAGAGATCCTGAACCTGCCCGCCATGCCCGCCGCGAGCCCCAGCTATCCGCACGGGCCGTTCCGCTTCATCAACCGCGAATACTTCATCATCATCTACGAGAGCGATCCCGACGCCATCCGTCACGCGGTGCCGGCGCCGCTCGAGCCGGCGGCCGAGAATCTCGTGTACTACGAATGGATCCGCATGCCGGACAGCTCCGGCTTCGGCGACTACACCGAAAGCGGCGTGGTGATCCCGTGCACCTGGAAGGGCGAGCCGTGCAACTTCACATCCCAGATGTACCTCGATGACGACCCGCCGATCGTGGCCGGACGCGAGATCTGGGGCTTCCCGAAAAAGTACGGACATCCCAAGCTCGAGATCGCGTCGGACACGCTGACCGGGACCCTGGTGTACAGCGGTCAGACGGTCGCGATGGGCACGATGGCCTACAAGCACGAGGTCTTCGCGCGCGACCCCAAGAAGACGGTCGCGGCGCTGTCGAAGCTGCAGGTGAATCTGAAGCTGATCCCCGATGTCGACGGCAAGCCCGCCATCGCCCAGCTGGTCGCCTATAACCTGACGGACATCAAGGTGAAGGGGTCGTGGTCGGGTGCCGCACGGCTGCACCTCATCCCGCATGTCAACGCGCCGGTGGCCGACCTGCCGGTGCGCAAGATCGTGACCGGCCGGCATTTCATCGCCGACCTGACCCTGCCGTACGGCCGGGTCGTGCACGACTATCTGGCCAAAAAGAAGGCGCTGTAGGGGTAAATCGCCCGGAGCTCCCGCCCGCCGGCGGGCCGGCCTGTTGGTTGGCATGCCGTTCGCATGAGCCAAGCGCGATCGGTCGCTCGACGACCGCGTTCGCGTTGGGGTCAAGGCATGAATTTGCGTCGGCTACACTGGCTGTGGATCCTGGCATCGTTTGCCTGGGCGGGCGGTGCCATGGCCGACGATTCCGTGACCATGCAGCTCGGCTGGATCCCAGGCGGCGATCGCGCCTTCTTCTATCTGGCCAAGGAGGCCGGCCTGTTCGCGGCCGAGCACCTCGACGTCCGCATCCTGCCGGGCAAGGGAGCGACGGACGTGATCACGAAGCTCGCCACTGGTGCGGCCGATTTCGGTGACGCGGGTCTGGATGCCATTCTGACCGCAAAGATCCAGGGCGATGTACCGGTCAAAGCGGTCATGCCCGTATTCACCATGGCGCCGGACGGCCTGACGACGACGACCGGCAGCGGCATTCGCAGCCTGAAGGATCTCGCCGGCAAGTCGGTGGCCACCTCGCCCTTTACGTCATCGAACGGGCCGTGGCCGTTCCTGCTACGCCTCAACGGCGTCGATCCGGAGAAGGTGCGGCTGGTCAAGGCCGATCCGTCCGCCCTCGTCCCTATGCTGGCGGCGGGACAGGTGGACGCGGTCATCCAGTTCGTCAACAACGAGCCGCTCGTCAGCAAGGTCCTGCGGGAGAACAACAAGGAGATCGTCGTTCTCCCGTGGTCGCAATACGGGCTCGAGGGCTATTCGAACTCGATAGCGGTTTCAGACAAGACGCTGGCCACCCGGCGCGACCTGGTCTTCCGCTTTACCCGCGCCTTGCGCAAGGCCATCACGGCAACCCGCGACGACCCGGCCCGCGCGGTCGCCGCCCTCAAGGCCGCCGTGCCGCAAACCGATGCCGAGGCGGCCGAGGGTATGGCACGCGCCAGCCTGCCGCTGATCTTCAACGCCAACACGACCCGGGACGGCCTCGGCGTGTTCTCGCCCGCCCTGGTCAAAACGACCTGGGAGTGGGCGGCGAAGGAGCAAGGCGCGCCGCTCGACAAACTCGACCCGATGCAGGCCGTGGACCTGACGATCGCGGCCGAGTAGCCGCTCGACGGCACGAAGACATTTGGAGGACGGTGATGCTCATCTATCAACCCCCGGTCGCGCCGCAGCAGATTCCCGTCATCGACCTCGCGCCGTCCTTCACCGGCGATCCGGCCGCGTTCGACGCGGTGGCCTACGAGATCCACAAGGCCTGCCGCGAGATGGGGTTCTTCTACGTCTCCGGGCACGGCGTCCCGCAGGCGCTGATCGACCGGAGCTTTGCCTGGTCGAAGGCATTCTTCGACCTGCCGCGCGAGGCGAAGCTCGCCCTCGATATGCGCAACTCGCCGGCGACCTCAGGCTATGAGTCCGGCGTGCAGCAGCTGGACAGCCAGGATACGGCCGCGGAAAAGGCGCCGCCTGACCTGAAGGAGAGCTTCCAGTTCTGCACCGACCTTCCGGATGACCATCCCTGGGCGCTGAAGCGCCTCCGAAACTACGGGCACAACCAGTGGCCGGCGCAGCTGCCCGGCTTCCGGGAGCACATGCTCGAACACCAGGCCGTGCTCGCGACGCTCCGCACGCACCTGCTGCGTCTGGTCGCGCGGTCCCTCGACCTGCCCGCTGACTGGTTCGCCCCTTATTTCGAAATGCACTCGGGCTCGATGCGTCTGCTCAGATACCCGCCGCAGCCGAAGGGCGCAGCATTCAACCAGCTCGGCGCCGGCGCGCACACCGATTGGGGTGCCTTGACGATCCTGGCCCAGGACGACATGGGTGGTCTCGAGGTGCGCAATGCACGCGGCGACTGGGTGAGTGCGACACCAGTCCCCGGCACGTTCGTCATCAACCTCGGCGACCTGATGGCCCGCTGGTCGAACGGCATCTACAACGCCAACATGCATCGCGTGCTCAACAACCGCGGCGGCCGCGACCGCTACTCCATCGTGGCGTTCAACAGCCCGCGGCCCGACGCCGTGATCGAGCCGATGCCGGGATGCGTCACCGCCGAGTTCCCGCGGAAATTTCCGACCTGCACGTCCCAGGAGCATACCAACGAAATGTTCCGGCGGTCGTACGGGTATTATCCCGGTGCTGCGACGGCCGCCTAGGCCGTCCGTTCGGAGCCGTCCGCCGACTGCACGAGCTTCGCCGGCGCCACGACGATCAGGGCGAGGCCGCAAAGGGTCAGTGCCGCACCCAGCATGAACTGCAGGGTGATCTGCTCGCCGAGCATGAGCGCACTCGACAGAATGCCGAACATCGGATTGGTCAGGGTGAACGGCATCACGACCGAGACGGGATGCGCCTGCACGAGCTTGAACCAGATGCCGTATCCGACGAACGTGGTCATCACCACGAGATAAAGGATGGCGCCGGCGCCGGTGACGGTGAGACCTGAGAGCGACGACAGCGGCGACTGCTCGAATATCCAGGACTCGATCAGCAGCACCGGGGCGGCGAACACGGCGAGCCACGCATTTGCGGCAAACGGCGAGATGCGGCCGAGCGATTTCATCTGCAGGCTCGCGATCGCCCAGAAGAACGCCGCGGCGACCATCAGGACGAGGCCGGTCCAGCCGGCCGCGAAGATGTTCGGCGTGCCGGCGATCACGACGACGCCCACGAAGGCGAGAGCGATTCCGGCGAGCGCGCGGGCGCTCAAACGCTCGCCGAACACGAAGCCGGCCAGCAGTACGGCAAACGGCAGCTGCAATTGCGTCAGCACGGCCGCGGCCGACGCGTCGATATAGCGCAGCCCGATGAACATGCATGGGAAGTGCAGCACGGCGAGGGTCAGCGAGAGGCGCAACAGCTGTCTCATCTGCGCGCCGGAGACCGGATAGAAGAAGGCTGCGGCCGCGACGATGAAGAACCGCACGGCCAGCATGAACAGCGGCGGCAGCTCGTTCACGCCGATCTTCGAGATCGGAGTGCTGATGCCCCATATGACGCTGAGCACGACCACGAGCCCGAGGTCGCGCCACCCGAGGCTCAGTCGAAACGGCGTGCCCCACGCGAGCGGCGGCGACCCGGGCATCGCGGCGGGAGCCCTACGGCTCCACCGCCCCGCCGAGATAGTCGGCCGCCGCCTGGACGCCGCCCGCCCCGTAGGGAATCCTGAGCGCCTTGAGCGCCATTTCCACCACGCCGAGGGTGCCGAGGATCATCGGCGCATTCACGTGGCCCATATGGGCGATGCGGAAGGCCTTGCCGCCAAGCTCGCCGATGCCGCGGCCGAGCACGACGCCGCACTTCGTATGACAATAGTTGCGCAATGTCTCCGGATCGCGGCCGCCGTTCATGAGGATGGTCGTCACGGTGTCGGAGCGCTCGCCCGGCTCTTGGATGTTGAAGCCGACCGCCTGCCCCTTGGACCACACGTCCACCGCCCGCCGCACGGCCTCGGCGAGGAGCCGGTGGCGGCGAAACGCGCCCTCGAGCGTTTCGGCGAACAGCATGTCGAGCGCCTGCCGCAGCCCGAACAGCAGGTGTTCGGGCGGCGTGCCTGCGTATTTCTGGTAGTGCTCCTCGCCGTCGCGGCTTGTCCAATCCCAATAGGGCGTACGAAGGTCCGCCCGCGCATGCGCGGCCTTGGCGCGCGACCCGGCCGCGACGAGGCCGAGGCCGGGCGGCGTCATCAATCCCTTCTGCGATCCCGAGACAGCCACGTCCACGCCCCACGCATCCATCTCGAACGGCATGCAGCCGAGCGAGGCGACGACATCGACGAGCAGCAACGCGGGATGTCCGGCGGCGCGGATCGCCCGGCCGATGGCAGCGATGTCGTTCACGACACCCGACGCCGTGTCGATCTGCACCACGAGAACGGCCTTGATCTCGCCCGCCTTGTCCTGCCGCAGCCTGGCCTCGACCTCCGCCGGCCGCACGGCGCGGCGGAGGTCGCCTTTCAGCACCTCGACTTTGGCGCCGAGGCCCGCCGCGGCATTGCCCCAGCCGACCGCGAACCGGCCGCTCTCGAGCACCAGAACCTTGTCGCCGCGCGCGAGCACGTTCGTCAGTGCCGCCTCCCAGGCGCCGTGGCCGTTGGCGATGTAGATGTAGGTCCGGCCCTCGGTCTTGAACACGCGCCGCAGGTCGGCCAGCAGGCCGTCGGTCAGCTGGACCATCGGCCCGGCATAGATGTCGACCGCCGGGCGGTGCATGGCGCCCAGCACCTCGTCCGGAATCGTGGTCGGCCCCGGTATGGCCAGGAATTCGCGGCCCGCTCGAACGACCATCTACGCCTCTCGTGTGTGACGATTCGGGGCCATAGTTGCACGGCCAACCGACGGCCTCAAAGCGCTTGCATCGCAAGCCTGCGATGCTAACCGCTCAGGCGCTTCATCACGTCGTACAGCGCCGCCTGGCCTTCGAACCCGATGCCCGGACGCTCGGGGAGGGCGAGAGAGCCGTTCTCCACGCGCGCGTCGTCGGCGAAGCCGCCGAAGACGCCGAACACGCCGGGGTAGGACTCGGCCCCGCCGAGCCCGAAGCCGCCCGCGACATGCAGCGCCATCTGATTGCCGCCGTGCGGGAACAGATTGGCGCGGCGCCAGCAGCACCGGTCGAGCATCGCGACCGTTCTTGAATATTGCGCGATGCCGTAGGCCTGCGGCGGATCGACCTGGATGATGTCGCGATCGCCGCGCAGACCGCCGAAGCGGACGAGGTTCTCGACGTCCATGGTCGAGAACAGGTTCTCGCCGGTGGCGAGCGGCGGGTCGTACACCGAGGCGAGCTCGGCAAGCAGCGCGTAATCGAGCGGATCGCACGGCTCCTCGAACCAGCGCAGCCGAAAGGGCGCCAGCGCCTTCGCGTAGGCCAGCGCCTCGGTACGCTCGAACTTGCAGTTTGCATCGACCGCGAGGTGATCGTGAGGCACCACCTCGAGCACGGCCTCGATGCGGCGCAGGTCTTCGTCGAGCGGCGCTCCGCCCACCTTCATCTTGACCATCGTGTAGCCGGCATCGAGGTGCCGGCGCATCTCATCCTGCAGATCGGCAAGGGTCTGGCCGGGAAAATACCAGCCGCCGCCCACATAACAGAACACCCGCGTGGCGATCCGCCCATCGTTGAACCGCTCGGCGAGCACGCGGTGCAGCGGCTTCTCCTCCATCTTCGCGACGATGTCCCACAAGGCGACCTCGATGGTGCCAATGCCCACCGAACGCTCGCTGTGGCCGCCGGCCTTCTCGCGCTGGAGCATACAGGCGAGCGCCCTGGCGGGATCGAGATTGGTCCCGCTGTCATCGAGCAGGCTCTCAGGTGCGGCGCGCAGCAGGCGCGGGATGAAGCGCGCCCGCATTTGCGCCCCGCAGGCATAGCGGCCGGTCGAGTTGAACGCGAACCCCGTGACCCGGCGCCCGCCCCGCAGAACGTCGGTGATCACGGCGACGACCGAGGTCGTCATCTCCGAAAAGTCGAAGCTCGAATTGCGGATCTGGGAGTTGATCGGGAGTGCGGTTTCCCGGATATCGACGATGCGCATGCGGAAGCCCTGGGGCGAAGACGGGCCTCTTTATAGCGCCCCTCCCGCGCCCGCGCGATCCGCACAGCGCCCGCCTGGTCAGGCCGACCCGTTCCCGCCGTTCGCTGCGCGCACCGGCACCCGGACGATGAATTCCGCGCCCGAGCCCGAGGCTTGGACATCGAGGGACGCTCCGAGCTGGCTCGCGAGCGCCCGTATGATCCGCATGCCGAGGCCCTTGCTCGCCGACGGGTCGAACCCTGGCGGCAGGCCTGCGCCCTCGTCGCGCACCGAAATCGTCAGGAGTCCCCCATCGTCGCGGGCCACGCGCACGAACACGACGCCGTCCGCGCCCTCGGGATAGGCGTATTTCATCGCGTTCATGACCAGCTCGTTCACCACGAGCGCGATCGGAACCGCGCGGTCGGTCGGCACGTGTACGCCGTCCGGCGCCGCTACGTCGACATGGCAATGCCCGACCGAGCTGTCGAGGTCGCGGCACACGTCCGAGAGATATCGGCCGAGATCGATGGTCGCGATCTGACTGTCCCGGTAGAGGCTCTCATGCGCCCGGGCGACCGCCATGACTCGGCCTGTGGCGTCCTGCAGGTCGCGACGCGCCGCGTGGTCGGGTGTGGCACCCGCCTGCAGGCTCAGCATCGTGGCGACGAGCTGCAAGCTATTCTTGACCCGGTGGTTCAGTTCCGCCAGCAGGAGCTTGTGCGTGTCGACGGCGGCGCGCAGATCGCGCTCCATGCGCTGACGTTCGATGGCGGTGCCGACGATGTTGGCGGCACCCTGCAGGAACGTCAGGTCGTAATCGGTGAATTCGCCCGCCGACCGACTGTCCACCTCGAGCACGCCGAACGCGTCGCCATCGCCGCGCAGGATCACGTTCATCGCCCGGCGAATGCCATACCTGACCAGGAGCGCCGGCGTGCGAAAACGCTTCTCGTGCTCGAGATGGTTCGAGATGACCGGTTTTCCGGTGCGCAGCGCGAAGCCCCCGGGCGAGGCGAGATCGGCGCCGACCGTGGCCCTGCCCACGACCTCCGGCCCCCAGCCCACACCCGCGCGCACCAAGAAGTCACCTTTGTCCGGCCGGTATTCCATGATCTTCGAAAACTCGGCGTCCAGCCCTTCGGCCGCGAGCGCCACGGTACGATCGAGCAGTTGGGCGAACGGAATGCCCTGCAGCGACAGGACACCCAGTTCGGCCAGGATCTCCTGCTGGCGCAGGCGCGTTTCGAGAAGACGCGGCGTCAGCTCCAGCGGCGCGTGGCCGATCGGCGGTTCGACGACGGCCGCGGCCGCCATGGGTGGAGATGTGGGCATGCTGTCCCCTGGCCCTTTTCGGGCTTTTTGAGCGACAGCCTGCACCCGCTCCGGCCGTGAACGCGCAAGACTTCCAGAGCCCGATGCGCGCCGGCTTCTTCTGAGCAAGCGGTACGTCCGGTCTACACCGTTCGAACCCGCGTGTCCAAAGTCAAATCTGGCGCCGGCGCGACGCGCGATCTAAGGGCGATCCCCCAAAAGTAAGGCCGGTCCGGATCGTGAACTTAAGGGGTTTCTTTACCTCTGCCCGGTACTCGTGCAGTAGGCGCCATGAAGCATGGCAGCCGATAAATACAACGCATTTAAGAGGCTTTTTTCATGTTGAAGACATTGGCACGGATGGCCATCGCGGCCGTTGTCCTTGCGGCGAGCGCCGCTCTGGTCCAGGCGCAGGCCGCCACGCCGGATGACGCGAAGGCGATGGCTGAAAAGGCCGCCGCCCTCGTGGCCGCGGAAGGC
This sequence comes from Alphaproteobacteria bacterium, assembly GCA_035506575.1. Taxonomy (GTDB): domain Bacteria; phylum Pseudomonadota; class Alphaproteobacteria; order CACIAM-22H2; family CACIAM-22H2; genus DATJPD01. The sequence continues at coordinate 20,293 of DATJPD010000018.1, read as the reverse complement.
GACAAGGCGTTCCCGAAGATCAGCGACCCCAACGGGGCGTTCCATCAGGGCGAGGTGTACGTGACGGTCCTCGATCGCCAGGGGGTCGTTCGCGCCACGCTCAATCCCAAGCTGATCGGCGTGAACATGTGGGAGTCGGTCGACCCCGACGGCGTGAAGTTCACCCAGCTGCCGTGGACGGCCACCGAGAAGTCGGAGACGGCCTGGATCCAGTACAAATTCACCAACCCCGAGAGCAAGAAGATCGAGCCGAAGAAGGCGTGGGTGCATCGCGTCGGCGAGTATGTCGTGTTCAGCGGGGTTTACATCAAGGAATGACGGCTCACTCGGACACGCCGCGTTTTCGCGCGCGGCGTCGTCCGATCCTCTCGTTGAGCGCCAGGGGGCGATGATGTTTAGTCTGATTGATCGGTGGACCGCAAATATCCGGATTTCGCGCAAGCTGTTCATAGCACCCAGCATTGCGATCATCCTTCTGTCGCTCATGGCGCCGCTGGCCCTCACCTCGCTTTCCGAACAAGCCCGGTTGCTGGACCGCCTGACGACCACCGAAGTCGATAAATCCGCCGCCGTCGCAGCCCTGGAGCGGGCCGTGCCCGAAGCCGGCGGTCTCCTCAACCGGCTGCTCGCGCTCGGCAGCAACTCCAGCGACGAAAAGGGGCTCGAGAAAGTCGGCAAAGAGATGGAGGCGCGCCTCAACGACGCGGCGTCGATGGTCGCCAAGCTCGCTGGCCTCAACCTCATGCCCCAGGAACGGCAGGTCGTCGAAGACATCGACAAGACGCTGAAGGCCTATTCCGGGACCAGCAAGCAGGTCGCCTCGATGGTCGCGGCGGACGCGGCCACCGCCTACATGATGAGCGCCAACGGCGAGAAGAACTATGCCGAGCTCCTGACGAAGCTCAATCAGCTGCTCGACATCGAGCGCGCGCAGGCGGCAGCGGCGCATGAGAGCTCAGCGGCGACTGCCCGCTCGGCGCGGCTCGGCTTCATCGCCCTCTTCGTTGCCGCGGTCGCCATCGCGGTGCTGGTGACGATCATGATCGCGCGGACTATCGGCGGCTCGGTTTCGCGCCTCGCCGCCTCGACCCTGAGGTTGGCCGAGGGCGACGTCACCGTCGCGGTGGAGGGTGTCGGCCGCAAAGACGAGATCGGCGTTCTCGCCGGCGCGCTCGGGACCTTCAAGCGCAATGCCATCGAGAAAGCGCGCATCGAAGAGGAGCAGCGCGGCCGCCACGAGCAGGCTGCCGCCCGCCAGCGCGCCGTCGAAGCCTACATCACCGCCTTCGAAGGCCAGGTGAAGGACGCCCTCTCGACGCTGGCGACCGCGGCGACGCAAATGCTCAGCACCTCGAGCACGCTGTCGACCACGGCCGAAACCAGCACCCGCCAGGTCAAGGCGGCGGCGGACGCCTCGGAGGAAGCGTCGTCGAACGTGCAGACGGTCGCTTCGGCGTCGGAGGAGCTCAGCGCCTCCATCAAGGAGATCAGCCAGCAGGTGTCGCGCGCCGCGACCACCGCCGGACGTGCGGTCGACGAGGCGCGCCAGACCGACCAGACGGTCCAGGGCCTGGCGGTCGCGGCACAGAAGATCGGCGACGTGGTGAAGCTGATCAACGACATCGCCGGGCAGACGAACCTTCTGGCGCTCAACGCCACCATCGAGGCGGCGCGTGCGGGCGAGGCCGGCAAGGGCTTCGCGGTGGTCGCCTCGGAGGTGAAGAGCCTCGCCACCCAGACCGCCAAGGCGACCGAAGAAATCTCGGGCCAGATCGCCGCGGTCCAGGGCGTGACGAAGGACACGGTCGAGGCCATCAAGCGGATCGGCGCGACCATCGACGAAGTCAGCACGGTCGCGACCTCGATCGCTTCGGCGGTGGAAGAGCAAGGCGCGGCGACGCAGGAGATTTCGCGCAATACGCAACAGGCGGCACAGCGGACCAAGGATGTGTCCGAGAACGTGGCCGGCGTGAGCGAGGGCGCCGCCGCTACAGGCACGGCCGCGCATGGCGTCAAGTCCGCCGCCGAGAGCCTCTCGGAGCAGGCCGACCGGCTGCGCGGTCAGATCAACGACTTCCTCGCGAAGATCCGCGCAGCTTGATTGCACCGAATTTTTAGGAAGGGAGAAACCCAACATGCTCACCACACGTCGAACATTCATCGCTTCAGCAATCAGTCTGGCAATGGCTGCGAGCGCGCCGGTCGCGTTCGCGGACGACCGCGGCACGCCCGAGCAAGCCGAGGCTTTGGCCAAAAAGGCGGCGCAGCACGTGAAAGAGGTCGGCCCCGAGAAGGCCTTCGCCGATTTCACGAATGACGCCACCTGGCACGACCGCGACCTCTTCGTCTACGCCTACGATTTCAAGGGCGTCTGCGTCGCCAATGGCGGCGTCAAGGCGCTGGTCGGCAAGGACATGTCGGAGTCAGCCGACCCGATCACCGGCGACAAGATCGTGGCCGCCCAGATCAAGATCGCGACCGGCGCAGGCCAGGGCTGGCACGAATATCATTTTTCCAATCCCGCGACGAAGAAGATCGAGAAGAAGAAGACGTACCTGATCCGCGTCGGCGATTACTACGTGGGTGTCGGCGCCTACATCGCCGGCTGACCGGCAGCGCACGCGCACGCGACACGGCGGGCCGGCTGAGGCGAAAGCCTCAGCCGGCCCGTTTGCCCTGGGCGCCGCATGTCTGAGGATTTTGGCCCTGGTATCCCCTTGCGGTGCCTTGGTAATTTTCCTCGATGCAGCCCGAACACGCGACCCGCGAGCAGGCAGGGCCGCCATGGCTGGCGGCCGTGGCGGTCACCGTCGGCGTGGCGACGGCCCTCTGCCTCGTCTGGCTTGTCCCGGATGGATGGCGCGCGTGGACCGCGAGCGGCATCATCGCGCTCATGGCAGCAGCGCTGGTGGCGCATCTCGTCGGCGACGTGGCGAGGCGGCCAGGCTCGGCGCCGGTCGACCTGCGAGAGGCGATGGACGCATTGCCCGATGGCGTCGTGATCTACGACACCGATACGCGCCGGGTGATGATGAACCGCCGGTTCCGCGAAATTCATGCCGCAAATCCGCTAGGCGGCGATTCGACGGCACGCCTCGACGAGGTGCTGCGCGCCGCCATCAACGCCGGCGAGCTCGAGGTTCCGGCCAACACCGATGCCGAGACCTGGATCCGCGAGCGCATCGCGCATCACCAGAGCGGCTCGTATGAATATTTCCAGCATTCGGACGGCCGCTGGATCCGCATTCTCGAGCGCCGGATGCGCGACGGCCGGATGGTCGCCATCCATGCCGATATCAGCGACCTGAAGGCCGCACAGGAGGCCGCGGAAGCAGCCAATCACGCCAAATCGCAGTTCCTCGCCAGCATGAGCCACGAGCTGCGGACCCCGTTGAACGCCGTGCTCGGCTTTGCGCAGCTGCTGCAGACCAATCGTGGGCGAAACCTCACCGAAGACCAGAAGGATCACATCCAGCGCATCCTCTCCAGCGGCGAGCACCTCCTCAACCTGATCAACGAGGTGCTCGACCTCGCCGGCATCGAGGCCGGCAAACTCAAGCTCTCGCTGGAGCGGGTGAGGCTCGCGGACGTCGTCCGCGATCTCGCGGGCGCCATGGCGCCGCTCGCCGAGCGCGCCGGCGTCAGCCTGCTGACCGAGATCGCCGACGCGGATGTGCGCGCCGACCAGACGCGCCTGCGGCAGGTATTGTTCAATCTCGTCTCGAACGCGATCAAGTACAACCGCGAGAGCGGCTCGGTCCGTCTCGAGGTGGCGCGCGCGCCTGAAGAACGGATCCGTGTCTCCGTCTCCGATACGGGCCGGGGCATCCGCGCCGATCGGCGCGACAGGATCTTCCAGCCCTTCCAGCGCCTCGGCGCGGAAGACGGTGCCGTGGAAGGTACGGGGATCGGGCTTGCGATTTCGCGGCGGCTGATCGAGGCGATGGGCGGCATGATGGGCTTCGACACCGAGCCGGGTGTCGGCAGCACGTTCTGGTTCGAGCTTCCTGCCGCCACCGATGACCTGCAGGAGGACCGGACGGACGGAGCGGTGCTCCACCGCCTGTCCTATCTCTCGGCGACCAAGCGCTCGATCCTCTATGTCGAGGACAATCCGGCCAATCTCGACCTCATCGAGAGGATCTTCGCGACCTTGCCGAACGTGACGCTGCTCGCAGCACAGACAGCGCGTGCCGGCCTCGAGCTCGCGGCGACGCGGCGCCCGGACCTGATCGTGCTCGACATCACTCTGCCGGAGATGAGCGGCTACGAGGTCCTGGCGCGCCTCAAGGCGATGCCGGAGACGAAGCACATCCCGGTGCTGGCGCTCTCCGCGTTGGCCATGCCGCAGGACATCAGCCACGGCCTTGCGGCCGGCTTCTCTCGCTACGTGACGAAGCCGATCGACGTCAACACCTTCCTGAGTGCGGTCGAAGAGGCCTTGAGCGGCAGCGCGATCCGTCTGGCTGTCGGAGAGGGCTGACCCGAGCAACTGCCGCTGCCCAGAAATGCGGCAAGCCTGCGGGCATGCGCAAAATTTTTGGGCGCTGCCTGCCGCAGGCCTTTTCAAATGCCTCTTAAGGATACGGCGGCGCCGGTGGCACAAGCGTTGCAGCTTTGAGCGCAGGGCCGCCTCTCAGGCGGGGACACTCGCTGACGTTGCGCCGCAGGTGATGAACGGCGATCCCAAGCTGAGGCATTCAGGCCTCTCAATCGGAGCATCATGAACACGGGCGTTCTCACAGCCGGCCATCTGCCGACTCGCGGTTCGCATCGCCGGTGCCGTCGATGAACATGATCCGGCGGCGGGAACGTCTGGTGGTTGTCGGCAACGGGATGGCCGGCATGCGCGCGGTGGAGGAGCTGCTGAAGCGCGATCCCAGCCGCTACGACATCACCGTATTCGGCGCCGAGCCGCACGTGAACTACGACCGGATCATGCTCTCATCGGTCCTCGCCGGCGAGAAGGACATCGGCGACACCATCATCAACCCGCTCTCCTGGTACAGCGACAACGCGATCCGGCTGTTCACCGGCGATCCGGTCGTCGCCATCGATCGCGACGCGAAGACGGTGACCTCAACGAGCGGACGCACCGAGCCCTACGACCGTCTGCTGATCGCAACCGGCTCGCGGCCGATCGTCCCGCCCGTCCCGGGGCTCGATCTGCCGGGCGTCTGCGCCTTCCGCGACATCGCCGATATCGACCAGATGATCGACGCCTCGCAGAAATACCGCCGGGCGATCGTCATCGGCGGCGGTCTCCTGGGCCTGGAGGCCGCGAACGGGTTGATGAAGCGTGGCATGTCGGTCGCGGTGATCCACCTCATGGACACCCTGATGGAGCGGCAGCTCGATCAGACGGCGGGCAAGCTTCTCCAGCGCGAACTCGACGGACGCGGCCTCAACTTCTTCATGAACGGGCAGACCGAGGAGATTTTCGGCAACGGCCGCGTGGAAGGCGTGCGCCTTGCCGATGGCCGCGACGTGCCGGGCGACCTCGCGGTGATGGCGATCGGCATCCGTCCCAACATCGACCTCGCGCGGAAGGCGGGCCTCGACATCCATCGCGGCATCGCGGTGTTCGACGACATGCGCACCTCCGATCCCGCCATTTTCGCCGTGGGAGAATGCGTGGAGCATCGGGGCCGCACCTACGGACTGGTGGCCCCGCTCTACGAGATGGCAAAGATCTGCGCGGACCATCTCGCCGACGACACGGCGAGTTCCGCCTACGCGGGGTCGGTGCCGGCGACCAGGCTCAAGGTCACCGGCATCGACGTGTTCTCGGCGGGCGATTTCCAGGGCGGCGAAGATTGCACCGAGATGTCGTTCCATGACACCAGCCGCCAAGTTTACAAGAAGCTGACCCTGCGCGACGGCCGGATCGAGGGCATCGTGCTCTACGGCGACGTCGCCGACAGCGGCTGGTATCTCGACCTCCTGCGCAAGCGCGAGGACATCGCCGCGTTCAAGGATGCCCTGCTGTTCGGCCAGCGCGTCGCCGCCGCCATGGGCAAGGCGGCCCTCCCGAGCGTGGCCGAGCTTCCTGCGGAACATCAGATCTGTGGCTGCAACGGGGTCTGCAAGGGAACCATCGTCGAGGCGATCACCGCCAAGGGCCTGACCTCGCTCGAGGCGGTGCGGCGGCATACCAAGGCCTCCGCTTCGTGCGGCTCCTGCACCGGGCTCGTCGAGGCGCTCCTGGCGGCGACCGTCGGCGAGGCCGCAGTCGCCCCCAAGGTACAGGGCATGTGCCGCTGCACGACGCTCACCCATGAAGAGGTGCGCCGCCGTATCCGCGATGAGCGGCTGACGTCGATTCCGGCGGTCATGTCGGCCCTGAGCTGGGCGAACCCCGAGGGTTGCCATTCGTGCCGCCCCGCTCTCAACTTCTACCTGCTCTGCGCCTGGCCGGGCGAGTATCAGGACGACGCCCAGTCGCGCTTCATCAACGAGCGCGCGCACGCGAACATCCAGAAGGACGGTACGTTCTCGGTCATCCCGCGCATGTGGGGCGGCGTCACGACGGCGGCCGAGCTCCGCGCGATTGCCGACGTGGTCGACAAATACGCAATCCCGACGGTGAAGCTCACGGGCGGCCAGCGCGTCGACATGCTGGGGGTCCGCAAGGAGACGTTGCCGGCCGTGTGGCGCGACCTCAACCGGGCGGGGCTCGTGTCCGGCCACGCCTACGGCAAGGCGTTGCGGACCGTGAAGACCTGCGTCGGCTCGGAGTGGTGCCGGTTCGGGACGCAGGATTCCACGTCCATGGGCATCGCCCTCGAGAAGATGACCTGGGGCTCCTGGCACCCGCACAAGGTCAAGCTCGCGGTCTCGGGCTGCCCGCGCAACTGCGCCGAGGCGACGATCAAGGATTTCGGCGTGGTCGCGGTCGAGAGCGGCTGGGAGCTGCACGTCGCGGGGAATGGCGGCATCAAGGTGCGCGCCACGGACTTCCTGTGCAAAGTCGCGACGGACGCCGAGGTGCTCGAATATTGCGGCGCCTTCCTGCAGCTGTACCGCGAGGAGGCGCGCTATCTGGAGCGGACGGCACCCTGGGTCGAGCGTGTCGGCCTCGACTACGTCAAGGCGCGCATCGTAGACGACGAGGCAAGCCGCAAGGGGCTGCACGCGCGGTTCCTGTGGTCGCAGAAATTCTTTCAAACGGATCCGTGGGCCGAGCGCTCGGGGGAGAACGACGACCCGCGCCGAGACGAGTTCCGCATGCTCGCCGAGATCGACTAGGGATGGCCATGCAAGCGGTGACCGCGGCGATGACCTGGCATGAGGTCGGCACGATCGAGGACATTCCGCGGCTCGGATCGCGGGTCGTGGCGACGGCCAACCGCCGGATCGCCGTGTTCCGCACCGGCGGCGACGAGATCTTCGCACTCGACGATCGCTGCCCGCACAAGGACGGCCCGCTATCCCAGGGCATCGTCCACGGCCGCGCGGTAACCTGTCCTCTGCACAACTGGACGATCGACCTTGCGACCGGGGAAGCCGCGGAACCGGACCGCGGCTGCGTCCGGACGGTTCCGGTGAAAATCGAGGGCCGCCGCATCCTGCTCAAGCTGGATGTCGCGGCCGAGGGCTGAGGTCAGGACCACCTGTCCTTATTGCGGCGTGGGCTGCGGCGTCATCCGTCTGCGCGTGCTTCTCGGTCGGGCGTTCGGTCATCGAGCGAGCGATCGTGGAACGCGGACCGACGAGCGTCGCAGAGATCGGCGCGATGGTCCGCGCCGGCTCCAACTGCGGGTCGTGCGTTCCCGAGATCAAGCAGATCCTCCGGACTCACAGGGCGGTCGAACCGGTGCGTTGATCAGTCGCGGCATTCGAAGCTGGCCGCGTCCTCGGGATTGCCGTCGCCCTTGTAGTGCGCGTGTTGCGGATAGGCGCAGAGCGGCCGGCTCCGGCCGGGAAAGGCCGGGCCGGTCGCGATCACGGCGTCGGGGGCCTTGCCGTGCTCGACCCATTCGACCACCGCGCCCAGAAAATCGAAATGGTCGAGCGTGGCGCCGCTCGTGCAATGGCCCATCCCCGGAACGAAATACGCCCGGCTCGAATTCGCGCGCACCCGATCGATCCCGCCGGAATCCTTTGCCATGCGCTCGTAGTACTCGAGCGTGTCGAGCGGCGAGAACCACGGATCGCTCCAGCCATGGTAGTACAGGATCTTGCCGCCATGGGCGAAGAAGCTGGTCAGGTTGGTCCAGTACGCCGTGTTCGTGAGGCGCTCCATCGCGTCGGCGTCGACCCTGTCCTCGATCTCGTCGACGTTGAGGCTTTCATGGGAAGGTCCCTCCACGGGGCTGCGTGCGCCCGTCGTCAGGATCCCGGGAATACGCACGCCGTCCGCACCTATGCCGCTGTCCCACGGGAACGGCGGATAGGATTGCGCGCCGCGCGAGTTCTTGGGACCGGCAAAGGCGGTCTTGAGAGCATCTACCTGCTGCGAGGTCAGGCAGGACTCCGTCTTCGCACCGCTGCAGGCGAGCGCCGCCGGATCGAAATGGCACTGCTTCGTATCGAAGATCAGTCCGTCCTTCAGGCCGTCCTTGGCATCGCACGCATCGAGGATGGCGTTGGTGATGAGCTTCCGGTCCGCGGACGAGAAGACCCTGGTCGGATCGGGCTTCCCGTCGTCACCCCTGGGAGCGATCTTGGTAAATGTCGCATTGGCCCAGGCGAGGCCAAGGTTTGAGCGGCCGGTGCGCATCGCCGGATCGCCGGCGACGATGCCGTCGAATTCCTCGGGGTAGCGCTCGGACGCCAGCATGCCTTCCCGGCCGCCGGTCGAACAGCCGACGAAATAGGACCGTTTGGCCGGCTGGCCGTAGTAGCGCGCGATGATCGCCTTCGCCGCGGCGGTGACCTTGCCGACCGACGCATGGGCGAAGTTGAGCGATGCCTCCTGGTCCTTCCGGAAGGAAGGATCGAACTCGGCACCCTTGTGGCCGCTGTCCGTCGAGACGACCGCGAAACCGCGCGCGAGCGCCGGCACGTCGCTGGTCGCCTGAGGACCCAGCGGCGGACGGATCGAGCCGTTCAATCCGCCCCCACCCTGAAACAGGAACCGCCCGTTCCAGCGGTCAGGGAGCGCGATCGCAAACCCGATCGCGTAGGGCGCACCGTCGGCGCCCACCCGCTTGTCGATCGCGCCCTCCGCCCGGCAATGCGAGGCAATCGCCACGCCGACCTTGTCGGGCAAAGGAGGCCGCACTTGCACGGTTCCCGCCGGCGCCTCGGGCAATGCCTCGGCCGTGTCGATCCTTGCCGTGGAGCCGGGGAGGCTGAGCCCTGCCAGCTGCGCGCAGGTGAGGACCGGGAGGATTGCCGCCGGGCCGTCAGCCGCGGTCTCGGCATAGGCCAGGGGCCCGGAAAGCAGGACCCCTGCGAGGACGCACGCCACCGCGCCCGCTGCGGCCCCGTTCGCACTCCACCTCATGCGACCCTCCCGATCTGCCGAGCGCCAGGCGAGCGTCTCCGGCAGGCGCTATGGCGCCCGCCCGCAGCCCTGCCGGTCATGGGGAAATGGAGCGGGTGAAGGGAATCGAACCCTCGTCGTAAGCTTGGGAAGCTTCTGCTCTACCATTGAGCTACACCCGCGCTTGCCGCGGCTTTATACCCCGACAGGCAGGTCCCGGCCAAGGGTGCTACCGCGGCCTCCCCGACCCCAGATACTGCGCGAAAAACGCCCCCACGCGGCGGAACGCATCGGCCTTGGCCTCAGGGTTCATGCCGACGGAGACGCCGTGGGCGTGGTGGCCTTCGTACAGCGTGATCGTGCGCACCGGGTCGCTGCCGTCGAAATCGTGGAACGCGCCCGGGTAGAGCACGGTTTGCACCGGGGCGCCCGCCTTGGCCGCCGCCTCGGTGACTTGCGCGCACGCGGCGGGGGTGACCCAGTCGTCGGCGGCCCCCATCAGGACCAGGAGCGGCATCGCCGGTGCCCAGCTCGGCGGAATCCAGCCCGGCCGGCACCAGCCGGGATAGAAGGCGACCGCGGCGCGGAAATCGCCATGCGGTAGCGATCTCGGGCGCGCCGAATCGTCGGCCGCGACGGTGAACATGACGCTGGCACCGCCGTGCGACCAGCCGATCAGGCCGATGCGATCGGGCATCACATCCGGTCTGGCTTGCAGATACAGCAAGCCCGCATAGGCGTCGCGCGGACGCTCGCTCCACGGGTGCACCGGCGGCCCTTCCCCGTTGGTGTTGCAGCCGCCCACGAACCCGCGCGAGCGGAAGCTGTCGATGAACAGGACGATGAAGCCTTCCTCGCGCAGCTCGCGCGCCCAGCCAAGGTCGCGCGAGAACATGCCGCCATGCGCCTGGATCAGTCCCCCGCAACCATGCATGGCGACGATGGCCGGAAACGGGCCGTCGCCGTCCGGGCGAAACAAGGCACCCTGCAGCTGCTGTCCCGATGCGAGCCCGATGCCCGCGAACTCCACGAGCTCGCTTCCCGCCGGGCCCGCCGCCGCATGCGCCACCGACGCGCCGCCGCAGGCCCCCACGAGCAGAAGGATCAGGATGCGCCCCACCACGCCCATCACCGTATGGTACCCGCAGCTCCTTAAGAAATGACCGCGATCACACGGGTCCAAACACGCAAAATTTATTTAGGACCTTCCGGGGCTTGGTGCGATGGTGCGGTCAGCGATCGTGATCACCGCCCAGAGTCGCCCGATGCCGCCCCGCGTTGCCGAGACCCAGCGCCTTGACCCGCGAAAATTCCGCGACCCGCGGGTGACCGCCAAGGGCGAGACACGGGCCCGCGTGGCGCTCAAGGACTTGCGGACGTTGTGGTTCAACACCGGCACCTTGTGCAATCTGACCTGCCGGAACTGCTACATCGAATCCTCTCCGACCAACGACCAGCTTGTGTACCTGACTGCGGCCGAAGTCCGGGTGTATTTGGACGAAATCCGCGACCAACGACTGCCGACCGAAGAGATCGGGTTCACCGGCGGCGAGCCGTTCATGAATCCCGAGCTGCCGGCGATGATCGCCGAGTGTCTCGACCGCGGCTTTCGCGTGCTCGTGCTCACGAATGCGATGAAGCCGATGATGAAGGTGCAGGAGGCATTCCTCGCCGCGCGCGCGCACGGCCCGGGGCGACTTGCCATCCGGGTGTCGATCGACCACTACACACGCGACATCCACGAGCTGGAGCGGGGCCAGCACACCTGGGCGCCGACGATCGCGGGCTTGCGCTGGCTGGTGGCGAACGGCTTCGAGGTCCACGTGGCAGCGCGGTCGTTCACCGGGCAGAACGAGGCGGAGATCCGCCGCGGCTTTTCGCGCTTTTTCGCCGATCACGGCGTGCCGATCGACGCCGACGACCCGCAGCGCCTGATCGTGTTCCCCGAAATGGACCCGAGCGCCGACGTGCCCGAGATCACCGAGGCGTGCTGGGGCATCCTCAAGAAATCGCCGGATGCGATGATGTGCGCGTCCTCGCGCATGGTGGTCAAGCGCAAGGGGGCGGACCGGCCGGCGGTCATCGCCTGTACCTTGCTGCCGTATGACCCGCAGTTCGAGCTGGGCAAGAGCCTGGCCGAGGCGGCGGGCTCGGTCCCCCTCAACCATCCGCACTGCGCCAAATTCTGCGTGCTGGGCGGGGGTTCCTGCACGAGGTCCTGAACCCGTTCGAGGCGCTTGACAGGCCGGCGGGGAGGGCCTATCCCCTTTGTTACCGTGGTGATTTGAGCCGACCGGCTTGCGGGCCACGTTAAAGAATCCGCTAAAAGGTCGGAGGCCGTTCAAAGCCCTGACCCCGCCGGTCGGGGTTTTTTGTTTTGGGCCATCTTGTTTGGACGGAGGCGGTGTCATGGCGGACGGTGAACAGAAAACGGGCGGCCGGCGGTCCCTCCGGCCGCGGACGCAGGCGGTGCGCGGCGGCTTGCGGCGCTCGAACTTCGACGAGACGGCCGAGGCTTTGTTCCTCACGTCGGGCTTCGTCTATGATTCGGCCGAGGACGCCGAGAAGGCGTTCCTTCCGGGCGGCAGTGTCAACCGTTTCGTCTATTCGCGCTACGGCAACCCGACGGTCGCCATGTTCGAGGAACGCCTGCGCCTGATGGAGGGCGCCGAGGCGTGCAAGGCGATGGCGAGCGGCATGGCGGCGGTGTTCGCGGCCCTGATGTGCCAGGTGCGCGCCGGCGACCACGTCGTTGCAAGCCGCGCCGTGTTCGGCTCCTGCCATTTCATCGTCTCCGAGCTCCTGCCGCGCTACGGCGTGGAGACGGAGTTCGTCGACGGCCGCCATCTCGATCAATGGAAGAAAGCGCTCAGCCGGCCGACGAAGGCCGTGTTCCTTGAGACGCCATCCAATCCGATGCTCGACATCATCGACCTGAAGGCGGTCTGCGACATGGCGCACAAGGCCGGCGCGCGCGTGATCGTCGACAACGTGTTCGCGACACCCCTGCTGCAGAAGCCGCTGGCCTTCGGGGCGGACATCGTCGTGTATTCGGCGACCAAGCACATCGATGGCCAAGGCCGCACGCTGGGCGGTGCCATCCTCGCCAGCAAGAAATTCGTCGACGACGAGCTGACGCCGTTCATGCGCCACACCGGGCCGTCCTTGAGCCCGTTCAACGCCTGGGTCCTGCTCAAGGGTCTCGAGACGCTCGAGCTCAGGCTCACCGCCCAGTGCGAGGGTGCGAAGCGCCTGGCGACATTCCTCAGCGGCCAGCCGAAGGTCATTCGCACGCTCTATCCCGAGCTGCCCTCGCACCCGCAATCGAACCTGGCGCTGTCGCAGATGTCGGGCGGCGGCAGCATGGTCACGTTCGAGGTGAAGGGCGGCAAGCCCGCGGCGTTCCGTCTGATGAACGCGCTGAGCCTCGTCGACATCTCGAACAACCTCGGCGATTCGAAGAGCATCATCTGCCATCCGGCGACGACCACGCACCAGCGCGTCGGCCCCGAGGAGCGCGCAAAGCTCGGCATCTCGGACGGCGTGCTGCGCCTGTCCGTGGGGCTCGAGGACGTGGCCGACCTCGAAGCCGACCTGGCGCAGGCGCTCGCCGTGGCTTAAGGTTAAGTGCTCACAAACGCTTGAGAATCCCCCTTGTCCGCGTGGGGTAGACAAAGCCCTCGCGAGCTATAATTATCAGGGATGCGGCAGCCCGATGCGGACAGCAGAGGTGCTGCCGCATCCGCTCCGGCACCCCGGTGCCGGCACCCCTCCGACGGTCGGGATCCCATGTACAGCGCCGTGACCCGCTCGATCAAAATCACCGTGAAGCCGGTCTATCTCGAAGACCAGTCTTCGCCAGGGGACAATCATTATGTCTGGGCGTACCAGGTGCACATCGAGAACCAGGGCGGCGAGACGGTGCAGCTGCGCAGCCGCTACTGGCGGATCACCGACTCGCTCGGACGCGTGCAGGAAGTGCGCGGGGCCGGTGTCGTCGGCGAGCAGCCGGTGCTGAAGCCCGGCCAGACGTTCGAGTACACGAGCGGCACGCCGCTGCCCACCCCCTCGGGCATCATGTCGGGAACCTATCAGATGGAAACCCCGTCAGGAGAGCGGTTCGACGTCGACGTGCCGGCATTCTCGCTCGACTCTCCGCATCACACCGCCCGGATCAACTGAGGCCACAGCTTTGAAATCACTTCACACCGTCAAATCGAGCGCCGGCCAGAAGGCCCGCGATAACGGCAAGTCAGAGGCGGCGGCCGAGAAGCCGTCGCGCACCGACGCCGAAAAGGCCGTGCGCACGCTGTTGCAGTGGGCGGGCGACGATCCGGACCGCGAAGGCCTTCTCGGAACGCCGGACCGCGTCGTGCGCGCGTTCGACGAGTGGTTCGCCGGCTACAGCGTGGACCCCGTTGACCTGCTGAAGCGCACCTTCGAGGAAATCGAGGGCTACGACGAGATGATCGTGCTGCGCGACGTGCGTTTCGAATCGCATTGCGAGCACCACATCGCCCCCATCATCGGCAAGGTCCACATCGCCTATCTGCCCGACCGCCGCGTCATCGGCATCTCGAAGCTGGCGCGACTGGTCGAGGTCTACGCAAAGCGCCTGCAGATCCAGGAGAAGATGACCGCGCAGATCGCCAACACGCTGAACGACGTCCTGCTTCCGAAGGGTGTCGCGGTCGTGATCGAAGGGCAGCACCAGTGCATGACCACGCGCGGCATACACAAACCGGGTGTGACGATGGTGACCAGCCGCATGCTCGGTGCGTTCCGTGAGGATCAGGCGACGCGGCGCGAGTTTCTGTCCATCATCGGAAATCCGACCTCAACCCCGGCCGGGGATTAACCGCCCGAGCTGACATGGCCCCCGAACGGGTCACTGCGGAGGACATGCTCGAACGGCTGGTCGGGTTCGAGACCGTATCCGGCCGCCCCAATCGCCCCCTGCTCGAGTTCGTGCGCGGCTATCTCGCACAGCACGGCGTCGCGGCCCGCATCGTGCCGAATGCCGAGGGAGACCGGGGGAATCTCTTCGCGACCATCGGCCCGGACACGCCCGGCGGCATCGCGCTCTCGGGCCACACCGACGTGGTGCCGGTCGAAGGCCAGCCATGGTCCACGGACCCGTTCGTCGCGACCGCCAAGGACGGACGCATCTACGGCCGCGGTACGGCGGACATGAAGAGCTTCATCGCGGTGGCACTGTCGCTGGTGCCCGCGTTGAAGGCTCTGCCGCTGCGCCGCCCGATCCATCTGTGCTTCTCGTACGACGAGGAAATCGGCTGTCTCGGCGTCCCCTCGCTGTTGCGGCTCCTCGGCCGCGAGCTGCCGCTGCCCGCCCTGGCCATCGTCGGCGAGCCCACCGGCATGAAGGTGGTCAACGCGCACAAGGGAATCTGGGTGCAGCGCACGACGGTCACCGGCCGCGACGGCCATTCGAGCGCCCCGCATCGCGGCGCCAATGCCATCGCCTACATGGCGCGGCTCCTCGGCCGTCTCGAGCAGCTGGCGGCCGAGCTGCGCAGCGAGGTGGGTGCTGTGCCAGGCGCCGAGTTCGATCCGCCGTGGTCGACGGTCAATCTCGGCGTCATCGAAGGCGGGACTGCACTCAACATCATCGCGCGCCGCTGCAGCCTGTTGTGGGAGTTCCGCCCGCTGCCTGGCGCGGATGCGCCGGCGATCCGGGCGCGTGTCGACGACTGGATCGCGCGCGAGCTCACGCCGGCGTTGCGCCAGCAGGCGCCGGAGGGCACGGTCGAAACCGCCTCCGTGGCAGCGGTACCGGCGCTGATGCCCGAGCCGGGCGGCCTCGCGGAGAGCGTGGCCTTGCGGCTCACCGGCGCCAACCGGGCTGAAAGCGTGTCGTTCACCTCGGAAGGCGGCCAGTTCCAGGAGTGCGGAATCTCGACGGTGCTGTGCGGTCCCGGATCGGTGACCGAGGCGCATCAGCCAAACGAGTTCGTCGACGTCGAACAGCTCAAGGCGTGCGAGGTATTCCTGCGCCGCCTGGCCGACTGGGCCTGCGCCTGACATGTTAACGGGCTTGCCGAACGGTGGCGGCGTTGCCACATGCCGTCGCGGATTTACACCGGACAGGTGCGCGTGGTATGGGAGCCTCGCCTTCGCCTCTCCCACTCTCGCTCGTTCGTTGCGGGTGGGTAGCTTAAACCTCGCATGACAACCACGACCGCGCCTGGCGTTGTTGTCGCCGCAAAGCGGCGACAGAACCTGATCCTCTCCGCACTCGGCGTGGTGTTCGGGGATATCGGCACGTCGCCGCTGTACACCGTGCGTCAGGCCTTCGCCGACTACGGCCACGTGTCCGAACCGGCCGTGTTCGGGATCCTGTCGTTGATCGCCTGGTCGCTGACGCTCATCGTGACGTTGAAATACGTCATCGTCATCATGCGCGCCGACAACCGCGGCGAGGGTGGCCTGCTGGCATTGACTGCTCTGGCCCTGCGCGCCTCGGGCAACTCGGCGCGCCGGCATTACTGGATCATGGTCGCGGGCCTCGTCGGTGCCGCGCTGTTCTACGGCGATGGCCTGATCACCCCGGCCATCTCGGTATTGAGCGCCGTGGAGGGGTTGAAGGTGGCGACACCCTTCTTCGAGCCGTATGTCATTCCGATCTCGCTGGTCCTGCTCTTCGGACTGTTCATGCTGCAGCGGCGCGGCACCGCGAAGGTCGGCGGCTTCTTCGGCCCCGTGATGCTCGTCTGGTTCGTGGTCCTGGCCGTACTCGGGGGCGCACAGATCATCCAGAACCCGCGCATCCTGCTGGCGCTCGACCCCTTTTATGCAATCGACCTCGCGATCATCGCACCGGGTCAGTGCTTCTTCGTCCTGGGTGCCTGCTTCCTCGCGGTCACGGGTGCCGAGGCGCTCTACGCGGACATGGGCCATTTCGGCCGGCATCCGCTACGCTCGGCCTGGCTCTATCTCGTGTTCCCGGCGCTGATGCTGAATTACATGGGCCAGGGCGCACTGGTCCTCGCCACGCCGACAGCGCTGGAAAACCCGTTCTATCACCTGGCGCCGAGCTGGGCGCTGATCCCGCTGGTGGTGCTCGCGTCGGCCGCGACGATCATCGCCTCGCAGGCCGTGATCTCGGGCGCCTTCTCGCTGACCCGCCAGGCCACCACCCTGGGATATCTGCCGCGCCTCGAAGTCCGGCATACCTCGGAAGAGGAGATCGGCCAGGTCTACGTGCCGCGCATCAACATGGTGCTGGGCATCGGCGTGGCGGTGCTGATCGTGACGTTCAAGTCGTCCGACAATCTGGGAGCGGCCTACGGCATCGCGGTCAGCGGCATGATGCTGATCACGACCGCGCTTGCCTTCATCTACATGCGCTGGGTCGCGCAGTGGAGCCTGGCCAAGGCCGCGACGGTCTTCGGGTTCTTCCTCATCATCGATGCGACATATTTCTCGGCCAACCTGCTCAAGATCTTCGAAGGAGGCTGGTTCCCGATCGGAGTCGCCATTCTCGTCGCCATGCTGATGGCGACGTGGTGGCGCGGCCGGCAGATGCTGGCGACCTTGCGCGCGCGCGATGCGCTGCCGCTCTCCATGTTCATCGAAGGCTTGCGGCCAGGGCATCCCCAGCGGATCCCGGGAACCGCGATCTTCATGACGGCGAATCTCGACCAGGTGCCGAACGCGCTGCTGCACACCCTCAAGCACTATCGGGTGCTGCACGAGCGGGTCATCCTCATGACCATGTTCACCGAGGACGTGCCGCACGTGCCGCGCGACCAGCGCATCCAGGTGCGCCAGCTCGACAAGGGCTTCTACACGGTCAAGGTCTGCCACGGCTTCATGGACCAGCCCAGCGTGCCGCGGGCGCTGGCCTTGTGCCGCATGCAGAACCTGCGCTTCGACCTCATGGAGACGTCGTTCATCGTCGGCCGCGAGAAGCTCCGGCGCGCGAAGCGCTCGCCCTTGCGCTGGCGCCAGCGCCTGTTCGTGCTGATGTACAACAACATGCTGGGCGCGACCGAGTTCTTCGGCATCCCGCCGAACCGCGCCATCGAAGTCGGCGGCCACACCGAGATCTAGAGCCAGTACGACCAGATCTTCGACCAGAACTCGGTCAGGCGCTCGTCGAACGGCCGCTCTTTCCACTGCGCAAGGTCGATCTCCTTCGAGTTCTTGAGATCGTCCTGGAAAAACGCTTCCAACTGTTCCGCGGTCTCGCGGCCGAGCACGACCGCATCCACCTCGTCGTTGAACAGCACGCTGCGGCCGTCGAAGTTGGAGGAGCCGACCACCGACCACACGCCGTCGATGGTCGCCGTTTTCGAATGCAGGATGGCACCCTGCAGCTCGTAGATCTTCACCCCCACCTCGAGCAAGTCGCTGTAATGCGACCGCCCGCAGTCGAGGGCGAGATCGGAATCGCTCTGGCTGGGCAGCAGGAGCCGGACGTCGACCCCGCGCCGCGCCGCGTCGCGCAAAATCTCCACCTCTTCGTGGGTCGGCACGAAATAGGCGGAGGTGATCCAGATGCGGGTTTCCGCGTTGCGGATCGCGGACAGCAGGGTGACGTAGAACCGCGGCCGCGAACGATCTGGCGCACTGCCGATGATGTGGATGATCTGCGCGTCGACCGGACGCTGCGGCGGGAAGAACTCTGCCTGATTGAGCTCACCGTCGTCCTGCTGCCGCCAATGCGTGAGGAACAGGCGCTCGAGGTCGGCGACCGCCGGGCCTTCGATCTGGATGTCGGTGTCGCGCCAGTATTGCGGCGGCGTGTTTTCGGTAGCCGCCGAGGGCAGCGGACCGCTGGAATAGACCTTGCTCAGGTTCACACCGCCGACGATGCCCAACGTGCCGTCGACCAGAAGGATCTTGCGGTGGTCGCGGTCGTTGAGGGAGTAGCCCTTTCCGACCATCTCCGGGCCGATGGGGTGAAAATCGAGCACCTTGACCCCGGCGTTGCGGAGCCGGTCGAACACCTCGCCAGGCGTACCGCTCGAGCCGAACGCGTCGTACATGAGGTTCACCTGTACGCCCGCCTGCTGCTTGGCGATCAGGAGATCCACCACGTGCTGGTTGTCCTGCTCCACGTCTTCGAAGGTGTAGTACTCGAGGTTGATGTGGTTCCTGGCGCTTTTGATCGCCGCAAAGATGGCACGGAAGCTCGCGGCCCCGTCGCGCAGCAAGGTCACCTTGTTGCCGACCGTGAGCGGCGTGTTGGTGATCGCCTCTTCGAACGCGAGGTGGCGCTGCAGCACGTCGGAATTCGGATTCTCCTGCCGCAGCCGGTCGAGAATGGCATGGCTTTGACGGGCGCTCAGCGGACCGCGTGCGCCGTGAAGCCGGACCGGCTCATCGGGGGTCGCCGAGGCGATCTGGTTGAAATCCGGCGGCGAGGCGCAGGAGGCCGCCAGAAGCGCCAGAACGGGTGCTGCGAGCAGGAGCAGCGCCGCGGCGCGGCCTCGGCCCTGGCTCATGCGGCGATTGCGGCGCCAAAGAGGAGACCGGCGGCCCGGCGTAGTCTCCCGGCCGTTCCAGCCAAGCCCATCGAGATCACCCCTTCTGAATTTGATTTGCCAAAAGCCGCTAGCGCGGCGGTGCCAGCGTAACGACCTCTCGGGCGAAACGTTCCCCGGAATGTCCCGCCCCGCTCCGCGGGCCCTCAGGACGGGAACCATACGGGCGGGGCTACGTTGCGGTGCTGACCGGCTTACCCCACGGAAGGAGAGGTACGAACATGCGTTTGAACACCGGGAGGCGGCAGTTTTTGACCGGCCTCGTTCTGGCTACGTCCCTGGCGGCCTGCTCGGCCATCGAAGGCCGCGAGACCGCGGGTCAGTACGTCGATGACACCACGATCACCACAAAGGTTAAGGCGGCGATCGTGAACGACGAAGGCCT
The DNA here is from genome assembly GCA_035506575.1 of Alphaproteobacteria bacterium. Classification (GTDB taxonomy): domain Bacteria; phylum Pseudomonadota; class Alphaproteobacteria; order CACIAM-22H2; family CACIAM-22H2; genus DATJPD01. The sequence continues at coordinate 969 of DATJPD010000018.1, read as the reverse complement.
GAAGGGCATGCAGATCAACGTTGAGACCATGGATGGCGTGGTCCAGCTCAGCGGCTTCGTCGACAACTCGACGCAGGCGGCACAGGCGGCGAACGATGCGCGCAGCGTGACCGGCGTCAAATCGGTCCGCAACAGCATCGTCGTCCGCAAGACCTGACGCCCTCGCCCCTCAAGTCTCGGCCGGGCGCGTCTGGCGCCCGGCCGCGGGCAACGACGGAGCGCTACTTCGCCATTTCCTTGGCCACGGCGGGGCCCGTCTTGGCCTCGCTGTAGCCGTGCTCGGACAGGTCGAACCAGTTGCCCTCCGGATCGACCGCCCGGTATTCCGCGAACGGGCGGTTCGACGGGCGCTTCTTCGGCTCTTCGGTCCCGGCGGCCACCAGCCGGCGCGACAGCTCCTCGCGATCCTCGACATGGAAGCCGAAATGGTTGAGGCCGACCGCGGCTTCGGCCTCGAGCCGGTGCGGCAGCAGCGCCAGGGTCAGATACCCGTCGCTGACGAAGCAGGCGCCGCTCGGGCTCTTGTGGACGATCTCCATCTCGAAAACCTTGTGATAGAAGTCCGCGAGCTTGGCAGGGTTGCGCGCAAACAGCGCCAGGTGACGAATTTTGGGCTTGGCCATGGTTCCTCCTGCTGATCGAACGATCTTACATCGCCCTTAAACGGGCTTGAAGTTCCGCTCGACCGTCAGGTCGATCAGGAGCGGCCCCTCGCCGGACAGGCCCGTGCGGACGAGATCGACGGTCTCGGCCACGGTCGTGGCGCGTTCGGCGCGAACGCCAAGCGAGCGCGCCAGGCCCACGAAGTCGATCGGCGGGTCGACGAGGTCCATGCCGATGAAACTGTCCTGCTGTGCGGCGTGGCCGCGCAGATTGTTGAGCCTCTGCTTCAGGATCCGGTACGACGTGTTGTTGAGGATCACGATCACCACCGCGACCCGATAGTGCGCGGCCGTCCACAGCGCCTGG
>DATJPD010000017.1:0-10719 GCA_035506575.1 Alphaproteobacteria bacterium | reverse complement strand
CGATCAGTCCTACGCGAACGGCAAGACCGACGAGTTCGTGCTGCCGAGCATCGTTACGGGCTATCCCGGCATGAAGGACGGCGACGGCGTGGTGATGGCGAATTTCCGCGCCGACCGCGCGCGCGAGATCCTGCTGGCGCTGCTCGATCCGAAATTCGAGGGCTTTGCGCGACAGCACCAGGTGCACTTTTCGGCGGCCCTTGGCATGTGCGAGTACTCGGCGGAGCTCAACCGCTTCATGGCGACCATGTATCCGCCACAGCCCTTGACCCACATGATGGGCGAGATCGTGGCCGCGGCGGGCCTCACCCAGCTGCGCATCGCCGAGACCGAGAAATACGCGCACGTCACCTTCTTCTTCAACGGCGGCGAGGAGCGGCCGTTCGAGGGCGAGAGCCGCATCCTGGTGCCGTCGCCGAAGGTCGCGACCTACGACATGAAGCCCGAGATGTCGGCCTTCGAAGTCACCGACAAGCTGGTCGAGGCCATCGGCTCGGGCAAGTTCGACTTCATCGTGGTCAACTATGCCAACACCGACATGGTCGGCCATACCGGCGATTTCGCGGCGGCCAAGAAGGCGGTCGAGACGGTCGACACCTGCCTCGGGCGTCTGTCCGCGGCGATCGAAAAAGCCGGCGGCGCCCTGATCGTCACCGCCGATCACGGCAACGCCGAGATGATGGTGGACCCATCGACCCACCAGCCGCACACGGCCCACACGACCAACCGCGTGCCGGTGATGCTGGTGGGCGGTGCCGAGCCCGGGCGCAACGCGCCGCTCTCCCTGCACGATGGGCGCCTGGCGGACGTCGCCCCCACGTTGCTCGAGCTCCTGGGCCTGCCGCAGCCTTCCGAGATGACCGGACACACGCTGATCTCGCATCCGTCCGATTCCGGGACTGAAGGCGCGCGTGCGGCGGAATAGCGCCGCGTCCTCGCATCGTGCGCCGTGGCTGTGCGTCGCCGCGGCCCTTCTCCTCTGGCCGATCTCGGCCGCGGCGGCCGAGACGACGGCGACACCGGCTCCGTCTCTCAAGGACGTCGAGCGGGATCTTTCGGCCGCGCGCGAGCGGGAGAAGCGGCTCGCCGCCGAGGCCGCCAGCCAGGTCAGCGCGATCGAAACCCTGCGCGCGCAGCTCGAGGCCGCGGCCGCGGCGACCCAGGACAACGAAGAACAGCTCTCCGCGGTCGAGACCACGCTGACGGCCCTCGACGAGCAGCAGATCGCGAAAGCGGCCGAGCTCGAGAAGCGGCGGGCGGAGCTGGCGCGCCTGCTCTCCGCCCTGACGCAGCTCGCGCGCAACCCGCCCGAGGCTCTGATGCTGATGCCGACCACGCCGGCCGACACGGTCCGCACGGCGCGCCTGCTGGGTGACGTGGTGCCGCCGATCGAGGCGATGGCCAAGGACGTGGCCCACGATCTCGACGAGCTGCGCGGCTTGCGCGCGCGCGTGGCGACCGAACGCAAGACCTTGGCCGACGCCAAGCAGCGCCTCGCCGCCAATCACGAGCGCCTGCAGCAGCTGGTGGCGGCGCGCGCGGCCGTCTACCAGCAGACGGCGGCGGCACGCGCCGAAGCCGCCGAGCAGGTGGAAGCCCTCGGCCGGCAGGCGGCGAACCTGCAGGACCTCGTGCGGCGTCTTGACGAACGCAGCACCGCCGCAGCGACCCGCCCGTCCCACTCCCAGGTGAACCGGACCGACCTGAACCAGTCCGAGGCGAACCGGGCGGACGCGAAGGGGGCGGAGCTCGAGGCCCGGGTGACCGAAGGCCTGACCGCGCATTTGCGGCATCTGGGCCAGCCGCGCAACCAGATGGTCCTGCCGGCGCGCGGCAAGATCTTGCTCGGATTTGGCGATTCAGCCGAGGGCGGAGCGCCGCAGCGGGGGCTGACGATCGAGACCCGGCCGGGTGCCGCGGTGGTTGCACCTTTTGATGGCAGGATTGTGTTCGCCGGGCCGTTCCGCGGCTATGGGCGCATCTTGATCATCGAACACGGCGGGGCCTATCATACCTTGCTCGCCGGACTGGGCCGGATCGACGTCTCGGTCGGACAAGTGGTTGCGATGGGCGAGCCGATCGCCACCGCCAACAGCCCCGAAACTGCGGGTCCCACGGATGTCGCATTGCCCGCCGCCGACATCTATAGCAAAGGGGCGAGCGGGCCGGTAATTTACGTTGAGCTGCGCAGCCACGGAACACCCATCAACCCGTTGCCGTGGCTCGCCACCTCGAATGGGAAGGTAAGCGGATGAAACTGTACAGAGTTCTGGCGGCCGTCGCAGTCGCGTGCTGGCTCGCCTCGCCGGTGCCGTCATGGGCGCAGCAGGGCAATACGTCGGAGACGTACCGCCAGCTCAACCTGTTCGGCGAGGTCTTCGAGCGCGTGCGCTCCGACTATGTCGAGAACGTCAGCGACCAGAAGCTGGTCGAGGACGCGATCAACGGCATGCTGTCCTCGCTCGATCCGCATTCGAGCTACATGAACGCCAAGGAATTCCAGGACACGCAGATCCAGACCCGCGGCGAGTTCGGCGGCCTCGGCATCGAGGTCACGATGGAGAACGGCCTGGTCAAGGTGGTGTCGCCCATCGACGACACGCCCGCCTCGCGCGCCGGCCTCAAGCCCGGCGACCTGATCGTCGAGATCGACGGCCAGCAGGTGCAGGGCCTGACCCTGCAGGACGCGGTCGAGCACATGCGCGGTCCGGTCAACTCGCAGATCAAGCTGTCGATCCGCCGGGGAACGCAGCCGCCCTTCACGGTCACCCTGCAGCGCGCGCGCATCACCATCCAGTCGGTGCGCTCGTCGACCGAGGGCGATCTCGGCTACATCCGCATCACCTCGTTCACCGAGCAGACCGACAGCGGGCTGCGCACCGCGATCACGAAGATCAAGGACAAGCTCGGCAACAAGCTCAAGGGCGTGGTGCTCGACCTGCGCAACAATCCGGGCGGCCTGCTCGACCAGGCGATCGCCGTGTGCGACGACTTCATCGACAAGGGTGAGATCGTCTCGACGCGCGGCCGCCGCCCCGAGGACGCGCAGCGCTACAACGCCAAGCCCGGCGACCTCCTGAACGGGCTGCCGGTGGTGGTGCTGATCAACGGCGGCTCGGCCTCGGCCTCGGAGATCGTGGCCGGAGCGCTCCAGGACCATCACCGCGCGATCCTCATGGGCACGCGCTCGTTCGGCAAAGGCTCGGTGCAGACGATCATCCCGCTCGGCGGCCAGGGTGCCCTTCGCCTGACGACCGCGCGCTACTACACGCCCTCGGGCCGGTCGATCCAGGCCGAAGGCATCGAGCCCGACATCAAGGTCGAGCAGGCGAAGCTGGTGAAGATCGACACCGGGCAGATCCGCCGCGAGGCCGACCTGCGCGGAGCACTGCGCAACGACACCTTGCCGCAAGGCCAGCCGCAGCCGGGCGAACAGGGCCAGGGCCAGACGCCCAACCCGAACGCCCAGCCGGGCGCGCCCGAGGGTGACGTGACGGGCGAGCCGGCGACCGACTACCAGCTGACCCAGGCCTACGACCTGTTGCACGGGCTCGCGTTGTTCAACCAGCGGGTGATCAACTAGCGGACGGACCTCGCCCGTCGGGGGACGGCGAGGGGGGTAGACAACGTGGCGAAACGGGGCTCCGCGCCTGCGCGCACCGCCAAGCGGCGCGGCCTGCCGCTTCTGGCGGTGGCGTGGACGGTCGCCATCCTGGTGATCGGCGGCAATGTCGCGTGGCGCCAATGGGGTGGCGGCGCACCCCCGCCTCGCAAGCCGCCCGAGCCGTTCTTCATGGTGCTCGAGCCGGAGGCGCCGCCGGCGCCGCCACCGGCCCCGGTCGCGACGGACAATGCGGCACCGCCGCCCTCGGGCAATGAAGCCGTGACCACACCGCCCATGCCCGCGATGCCGGCGGCCAAGGACGTCCCCGAGCTCGCCGCCAAGCCGCCACAGGACCGCCCCGCAACTGTCCCGCCCAGCCTTGCGGGCGGTGCTGCGGCGAAGCCGCCCGCCCCGCCGCAGCCGCCCGCAGCAGCAGCAGCGCCTCCAGCGGCACCGCCGCCGGAGGCCAATCCGCCCGGGACCAATCCATCGGGGGCCAATCCGCAGAATGCCCCCGATCAGCAGACCGCGGCCGCGGTGGTCCCGCCGCCGGTCCAGCCGCAAGCGCAGCCGCCGCAAGCTCAGCCGCCCGCCCAGCCCCCCTCCGAAGCCCTATGGCAGAAGCTCGCGAGCCCGTTCGACGCCAACGACGCCCGGCCGCGCGTGGCGGTCGTGATCGTCGATCTCGGCCTCTCGAGTGCGGCGACCCAGACGGCGATCCAGAACCTGCCCGCGGCGGTCAGCCTCGGCTTCAGCCCCTATGCCGACAATCTGCCGAACTGGGTGAACCTCGCGCGCGCCGCCGGGCACGAGGTGCTCCTCGGCCTGCCGATGGAGCCGGCGAACTTCCCGACCCGCGACCCGGGCCCGCAGACCCTGCTCACCAGCCTCAGCCCGCGCGAGAACCTCGACCGGCTGGACTGGGTGCTGGGGCGCGCCCAGGGCTATGTCGGCGTCACGAACTACATGGGCTCGCGCTTCACCACCTCGGCCCAGGCGCTGCGCCCGGTGCTCACCACCTTGCGCGACCGCGGCCTCATGTTCGTCGACGCGCGCACGACCCCGCGCAGCGAGGCCGCACGCCTCGCGACCGAGGTCAACCTGCCACGCGCCATCAACGACCGCATGATCGACGAGCAAGCCTCGCGTATCGCGATCGACGCGATGCTGGCCGATATCGAGCGGGTGGCGAAGCAGACCGGCAATGCCGTCGCGATGGGCCAGCCCTATCCCGTGACGTTCGAGCGGCTGGCCGCGTGGCTGCCGACGCTCGACGGCAAGGGCTTCGCGCTCGCGCCGATCACCGCCATGGTCAATCGCCAGCCGGACGGCTAGGCATGGCTCGAAAACCTGCCGCCTTGCCCTATCGGCCCGGCGTCGGCGTCATGCTGATCAATGAGACGGGGCGCGTGTTCGTGGCCCAGCGCATCGACATGCCCGGGGCCGCCTGGCAGATGCCGCAGGGCGGTATCGACGAGGGCGAGGACCCGCGCGACGCCGCCTTCCGCGAGCTCGAGGAGGAGACCGGCACGGCCAAGGCCGAGATCATCGGCGAGACGCGCGGCTGGCTGAACTACGACCTGCCGGCGGAGATCCTCAAGCAGATCTCCTGGGGCAAGCGCTACCGCGGCCAGACGCAGAAATGGTTCGCGATGCGCTTCACTGGGAAGGACGCGGACATCGACATCGAGGCCCACAAGCACCCGGAATTCTCGGCCTGGAAATGGGCGCCGGTCGGCTCGCTCACCCGCCTCATCGTGCCCTTCAAGCGCGACCTCTACAAACAGGTCGTCGCCGAGCTCGGGCACTTCGCGAAGCCGGTCTGAGCTAGTCCCGAAATTTCGACGGGCTTACGCGTTCGTCTTCGCGAGCGAGGCGACGCGCGTGCGCATGACCCAGCCGGCAAAGCGCGACAGCCAGCCGTGCAGCCGGCTCTGCGGCGACAGGCCGACCGCTTTCATCACCATGGCGATGCCGCGCTCCACGTGGTGCGGGCGGTAGACGGCGTAGGCGCGCCGCGCATAGGCACGGCTGTTGGGCTTGCGCGCGTAGGTGGGGCTCGTCTCGTTCGCGGCCCAGTAGGCGCAGGCGAGCTCGTCGTCCTCGGATTCGAGGATGCGCCCCAGGCCGGTGCGCAGCCGTCCCCAGAAGCCAAGGCGCTCGGCCGTCTGGTAGCGGGTCATGTGCGTGTAGAAGAGCTTGTAGTGCCGCAGCTCGTCGGCGGCGATCTTCAGGCAGATCTGCTTGAGCACCGGCTCGGCGGACGCCTCGGCCAGTGCCGCATAATAGGAGCTGGTGCCGGTCTCGACGATGCAGCGCGCGATCAATTCTCCAGTGCGCGTGCCGCGCACCGAGGTGGTGGCACTCAACGGCAGCTTGAAGCCGTCGTTGAAGCGCCGGAACGCCGCGGCAAAATCCCACGCCGGATCGGCGAGCTCGGCCCAGCGCTGCAGCGCCTGTCCGTGCTGCACCTCTTCCTTGGCCCAGGCGCGCGCCGCGTCCTGGAACTCGGCATCGCCCTTGAACACGTTCTCGAGATAGACCGCGTAGTCGCCGCCGTTGTGCTCGACGAGGCTCGCCGCCTTCACGATCCGCAGCAGGTCGGCATCGACCTTGCCCACATCGAAGCGGTCCCAGGCAATGTCATCGAGGGTCCAGTGTTTCATCACACTCCGCCCATGCCGCGACGGCCCGCGCCCCCGGCTTTTACTCCGAAACGCGTATTCCGGTAGGCTTATATGACCTTACCGTGACAGGCTTTCAAGCCCGCCGGCTTCAACCGGCGGCGGCGAGCTTCGCCTCGACGACCTCGATCTGGACCGCGATGCGCTCGCGCGCCCCGTCCTCGCCCGCGGCACCCAGGTCGCGCTGCAGCTGTTCGAGCTGCGTTTGCGTGCCCGCGCGGTCGATCTCGCCGAGCGGGGTCGCCTGCTCGGCCAGGACCGTGCAGCGCTCGCCCGTGACCTCGGCGAAGCCGCCCGACACGAAGATGCGGTCGCTGATCGCAGCGCCGTCGTCGTAGACGTCGATCACGCCCGGGCGCACGGTCGAGATCAGGGGAGCGTGGTCGGGCAGCACGCCGAAATCGCCCTCGGCGCCGGGCACCACCACCATGCCCACCTCGCGCGAGATGAGAAGCCGCTCGGGCGATACGAGCTCGAATTGCAGCCGGTCGGCCATGATCGGGGATCCTGCTTTAGGCCTGCGTCACGCCGCTTCGGCGGCCATCTTGCGCGCCTTCTCCATGGCCTCTTCGATCGTGCCGACCATGTAGAAGGACGCTTCCGGCATGTCGTCGCACTCGCCGGCCACGATCTTCTTGAAGCCCTTGATCGTGTCCTCGAGCTTCACGAACACGCCCGGCGTGCCGGTGAACACTTCGGCGACGTGGAACGGCTGCGACATGAAGCGCTGGATCTTGCGCGCGCGCGCCACCGTGAGCTTGTCCTCTTCGGAGAGCTCGTCCATGCCGAGAATGGCGATGATGTCCTGCAGCGACTTGTACGTCTGAAGGACTCTCTGCACGTCGCGCGCCACCTGGTAGTGCTCCTCGCCGATCACGCGCGGATCGAGCATCCGGCTCGTGGAATCGAGAGGATCGACCGCCGGGTAGATGCCGAGCTCGGCGATCTGGCGCGACAGCACGGTCGTCGCGTCGAGATGGGCGAACGAGGTCGCGGGGGCCGGGTCGGTGAGGTCGTCGGCGGGCACGTAGATGGCCTGCACCGAGGTGATCGAGCCCTTCTTGGTGGTGGTGATGCGCTCCTGCAAGGCGCCCATGTCGGTCGAAAGCGTCGGCTGGTAGCCCACCGCCGAGGGGATGCGGCCGAGCAGGGCCGAGACCTCGGAGCCCGCCTGGGTGAAGCGGAAGATGTTGTCGACGAAGAACAGCACGTCCTGGCCTTCCTCGTCGCGGAAATACTCGGCGACCGTCAGGCCCGAGAGGCCGACGCGGGCGCGGGCACCCGGCGGCTCGTTCATCTGGCCGTACACCAGCGCCACTTTCGAGCCGGGACCGTCGAGCTTGATGACGCCCGATTCCATCATCTCGTGATAGAGGTCGTTGCCCTCGCGCGTGCGCTCGCCCACGCCCGCGAACACCGACACGCCGCCATGCGCCTTGGCGATGTTGTTGATCAGCTCCATGATGATGACGGTCTTGCCGACGCCGGCGCCGCCGAACAGGCCGATCTTGCCGCCCTTGGCGTAGGGCGCCAGCAGATCGACGACCTTGATGCCGGTGCTGAGGATCTCGGCCTCGGTCGACTGGTCGGTGAATTCCGGGGCCGGCTTGTGGATCGGCGAGGTCTGCTTGGCCTTGACCGGCCCGCGCTCGTCCACCGGCTCGCCGATCACGTTGAGGATGCGGCCGAGCGTCTCGGGGCCGACCGGCATGCGGATCGCGTCGCCGGTGTCCACCGCCTGCTGGCCGCGCACCAGGCCGTCGGTCGTGTCCATCGCGACCGTGCGCACGGTCTCTTCGCCGAGGTGCTGCGCCACTTCGAGCACCAGGGTCTTGCCCTGGTTCTGCACGTGCAGCGCGTTCAGGATCTCCGGCAGGTCGCCGTCGAAATGCACGTCGACGACCGCACCCATGACCTGGGTGATGCTTCCGATGTTGTTCTTGGCCATGTGTCAGACTCCTCGGGAATTCGTCAGACCGCCTCGGCGCCCGAGATGATCTCGATCAGCTCCTTGGTGATCGAGGCCTGGCGCGTGCGGTTGTATTGCAGGGTGAGCTTCTTGATCATGTCGCCGGCGTTGCGCGTGGCGTTGTCCATCGCGGTCATCTGGGCGCCCTGGAAGCCGGCGTTGTTCTCGAGCAGGGCGCGGAAGATCTGGACGGCGAGATTGCGCGGCAGGAGGTCGGCCAGGATCTCCTCTTCGTCCGGCTCGAACTCGTAGACCGCCCCCGCCTGTTCGGCGGCGGTCGGCGCCGGGGCCTCCCCTTCCTCGAGCTGGAACGGGATCAGCTGCTGGCGGGTGACGATCTGGCTCATCGCCGACTTGAAGCGGTTGTAGAAAAGCGTGCAGACGTCGAACTCGCCGGCCTCGAAGCGGGCCAGGACGCGCTCGGCCACGCGCTGCGCGTCGGCGAACGCGAGCCGCTTGCGGCCGACGTCCTCCATCGTCTCGATGATCAGCTTGCCGTAGTCGCGCCGCAGCTGGTCGCGGCCCTTGCGCCCGACGCACAGGATCTTCACCTGCTTGCCGTCGGCGAGCAGGCGTCCGATGAACTGCCGCGCGCCGCGGACGATCGAAGAATTGAACGCGCCGCAGAGCCCGCGGTCGGAGGTGGCGACCACGACCAGATGCACCTTGTCTCCGCCGGTGCCGGACAAGAGGCGCGGGCCCTCCCCCGAGACCGCGCGGGCGAGCGAGCCCAGCATGCGCGCCATGCGCTCGGCATAGGGGCGCGCCGCCAGCGCCTGCTCCTGGGCGCGGCGGAACTTCGCGGCGGCGACCATCTTCATCGCGGACGTGATCTTCTGCGTCGACTTCACGCTCGCGATGCGGACACGGAATGACTTCAGGCTGGGCATGGACTTGGACTAGCGCCCTTCTTCTCTTTTCGCTTTTTCTCTTTCTCTGGGTCCCGGCCGGCTCGCGGTCAGGCGAAGCTCTTGGCGAAGGAGTCGAGGATGCCGGCCAGCTTCTTGTCGAGGTCGGCCGACAGCTCGCGCTTCTCGCGGATCTCCTTCAGCACGTCGCCGTGCTTGGAGCGCATGGTCGAGAGGAGGCCCTGCTCGAACTTGGTCACCTGGCCCACCTCGATCTGGTCGAGATAGCCGCGCACGCCGGCGAAGATCGACACGACCTGCTCCTCGACCGGCATCGGCTGGTATTGCGGCTGCTTCAGGAGCTCGGTCAGGCGCGAGCCGCGGGCGAGCAGCTTCTGCGTCGACGGATCGAGGTCCGAGGCGAACTGCGAGAACGCCGCCATTTCCCGGTATTGAGCCAGTTCCAGCTTGATGCGGCCGGCGACCTGCTTCATCGCCTTGATCTGGGCCGCCGAGCCGACGCGGCTGACCGACAGGCCGACGTTGATGGCCGGCCGGATGCCCTTATAGAAGAGCTCGGTCTCGAGGAAGATCTGGCCGTCGGTGATCGAGATGACGTTGGTCGGGATGTAGGCCGAGACGTCGCCGGCCTGGGTCTCGATGACCGGCAGGGCCGTCAGCGAGCCCTTGCCCAGCGCATCCGACATCTTGGCCGCGCGCTCGAGCAGGCGCGAATGCAGGTAGAAGACGTCGCCCGGGTAGGCTTCGCGGCCCGGCGGGCGGCGCAGCAGGAGCGACATCTGGCGGTAGGCGACCGCCTGCTTCGAGAGGTCGTCGTAGAAGATGACCGCATGCATGCCGTTGTCGCGGAAGAACTCGCCCATCGTGCAACCGGTGTAAGGGGCGAGATACTGCAGCGGCGCCGGCTCCGAGGCGGTGGCGGCGACGACGATCGAGTACTCGAGCGCCCCCTGGTCCTCGAGCGTCTTGACGATGCGCGCGACGGTCGAGCGCTTCTGGCCGACGCAGACATAGACGCAGTAGAGCTTCTGGGACTCGTCGTTGCCGGAGTTGATCTTCTTCTGGTTGAGGATCGTGTCGACGATCACGGCGGTCTTGCCGGTCTGCCGGTCGCCGATGATCAGTTCGCGCTGGCCGCGGCCGACCGGCACCAGGGCGTCGATCGCCTTGAGGCCGCTCTGCATCGGCTCGTGCACCGACTTGCGCGCGATGATGCCGGGGGCCTTCACCTCGACGCGGCTGCGCTTGGCGGCCTTGATCGGCCCTTTGCCGTCGATCGGCTCGCCCAGCGCGTCGACCACGCGGCCCAGGAGCTCGCGGCCGATCGGCACGTCGACGATGGCGCCCGTGCGCTTGACGATGTCGCCCTCGCGGATCGTGCGGTCGTCGCCGAAGATCACGACGCCGACATTGTCCTCTTCGAGGTTGAGCGCCATCCCGCGGATGCCGCCAGGGAACTCGACCATCTCGCCGGCCTCGACCTTGTCGAGTCCGTAAACCCGCGCGATGCCGTCGCCGACGGAGATGACTTGCCCGACCTCCGAGACGTCGGCGGCGGTGTCGAACTTGGCGATCTGCTGCTTGAGGATTGCG
>DATJPD010000016.1:0-12322 GCA_035506575.1 Alphaproteobacteria bacterium | reverse complement strand
GCCTGCAAACACAACCGAACTCTTCTAAAGGCAGGTTTGAGTTTTTTTAGATGCGGCAGGCCGCTACGGACGCGCCATCATACGGGTGACACACAAAGAGGAGACACTCGGCCGATCGGAGGACTCCGATCCGCGGGAATTTGAGGGCAGCTTGCACCGCGACACCAACGGCTAAAGCGTCACGGAGAGAATCGCCGTGGGCCCAACCATCACTTCGAGGGCAATGACCCATGACCGTTCTCGCACGCCGGCCGCACCGCCATCATTCGCATCGCGGCTTCCGTACCCACGTCTACGATCCCGAGCCGCGGCTGAGCGAGCTGCTCGACGATCCGGTCCTGCAGGCGCTGATGGCGCGGGACGGAATCGAGCGGCCGGCGCTGGAAGCCCTGATCGCGGCGACGCGCCGCCGGCTCGGGCTCGACGAGCCCGCGCGCTACGCCGAATTGGAAGCGCGGTTCCTGATATTAAGGTGCGATTGAAAAGAGCGCGGCCTCAGCCGCGTACGACCACGCCCGCGCGGATGAGATTGTCGAGCGCTTTCTCGGCCATCGGCCTGGCGGCCGACGAGTCCGCCATCGGCTGGTTGAGAAACGCGTTCGCCGGATAGAACGCGGCGCTGCCGTAGAATCCGCGGTACATCTCGAACCGCGAGCGCAGCAGCGTGTTGCCCATGCCGAGATCGCGCCGTGCGGCGCGCAGCGCCTCGACATCGACCATCGCCGAGATGGTGGTCTCGTCGGCCGGGCCATGGAAGGCGAGCGTCCCCCCGCGGAAGTCGACGATGCGCGACCGCCCACCCTGGACCGAGCCGTCGGCCGAGAAGCCGATGCCGCCGGCGACGTCGGCGCTGACCAGATAGACCATGTTCTCCGCGGCACGCGCGATCTTGGCCGCCTCCTGCGCAGCACTCTCGCCCTCGTTGGTCGGGTGCAGGATGATTTCGGCACCGCGCATCATCAGGACGCGCGCCACCTCAGGCACCGCAAGCTCGCCGCAGGCGATCATGGCAAGACGGCCGAGCTCGGTCTCGACCACCGGGAACGTGCCCTCGACCCCATGGCGCGCGAGATAGGCGTCCATGAAGTCATGCGGCGACGGCCACGATGCGGTGTTGATGCGGCGGAAGCGCAGGATCACCTCGCCCGCCGGATCGATCAGGAAGCAGCAGTTGAAATAGCGCCCGGGCCAGACCGGGTCGTATTCGAACTGGTTGCCGGCGATGAAGATGCGCCGCCTCTTTGCGAGGTCCTGCAGCGGTGCGGTTATGTCGCCCGGGATCGGGCAGCACGCCTTGTCGATCCATTCGGCGATCGTGCCGCCGTGCGGCGGGCCCTGCATGCCGAACTCCGGCAACACCACGAGCTTCGGCGGCGTGGCACCCGTGCACGCCGCTTCGATCATGGTCAGCGCGCGGTCGATATTGCCGCGGATCGTCTCCCACGCGCCCGCCCGGTCCGCCGCCTGCGTCGCAAGGCGGCTCTTCATCTGGATGCAGGTGGCGCGCCAGGGTCGGATAGGCATGCTTAAGCCCCGAATGTCAGGAGGCGGGCACGAAGTCGTTGGTGTACAGAGTCGGCACGTCGACCTCCGCCTTGAGATCAAAATATTTGTGCAGCAGGTCGACCGTCTGGACCCAATCTTCGCGGGCCATCCAGCCGAACGGCTTGCCTTTGCTGTGCTCGGTCGCAAAGAACGCCGGCAGCTGCTTGAGCTGCTCCAGCACCACCGGCTTGTTCACCTCCGGGCGCGCGGCGATCATCGCGTCGATGGCGGCTTCTGGCTCCTTCGCACCGTCCAGATACCCGGCGGCGGTCGCGGACATGAAGCGCTTCAGCACGTCGCCCTTGCTCTTGGCCGTGTCGCGGCTGACCACGAACCCGTTGCCCAGCACGTTGATGCCGTAATCGGCCATGAGGATGGGCGGCGCGATCGGCTTCTGGGCGGCCACGCGCAGCGCATCGGTGAACGCCCAGCCTGTGGCGAAATCGACCTGGCCTTGCAGGAGCGACGTCAGAACGGCGCCCGCGTCCACCGGCACGACTTTGACCTTCGACATGTCGAGGTGGGTCGCGGCGGCAAAGGCCGGGAAGAGCTTGAAGATGGCGCTGGTGGCGACGGTGCTGCCGGTCTTGCCCTCGAGATCCTTGGGCGTCTTGAGCGGAGCACTCGCGAGGCTGATGATGGAATCGGGCAGCCGCTGGATGAGTCCGCCGATGCCGACGACAGGCATACCCTTGCCGATCGCCTCGACCATGGTCGAGAGGTTGGCGATCGCGATCGTGTCGTTGCCCGAGGCCACCGCCTGCAGCGCCACGTTGGTGCCCTTGCCGTCCAGGATCTTCAGGTCGATGCCCTGCTTGGCGTAATAGCCGCGCGCGGCGGCGAGGAAGAGCGGCGCGTGATAGCCGCTCGGTAGCCAGTCGAGGCGGAGCGAGACTTCGTCAGCGGCGCGCGCGGCGGGTGACGCGACACATGCGAAGCCGGCGATCAGGGCCGCGTGCAAAGTGCTGCGGACAAAGGACCGGCGGGCGGTGTGGGTGATCATGATGCGGGGACTCCTCTCCTGCTGGCGCGAGATATTTCGCAAACGCTGTGCCATTTGTTCACCACGGCACTTCCCTACCATCGTAGCCGAAAAACCGCCCGGCGTCGTCGAAGCCGGCGCGGGCGATCACGGCGCGCATGCCGCGGACCGAGTCCACGGGCTCGAGGTCGCCGGTGAAGCCGGTCATGCGCGTGCGCACCTTGCCGGGCCGCAGCAGCAGGCCGATCAGGCCGGCCGCGCGCCATTCCATGGCGAGCGAGCGCCACAACGCATTGAGCGCCGCCTTCGAGGCGCGGTAGGCGTAGTGCCCCGCGATCGGATAGCCGGCGATCGACGCCGCGAGGCTCGAGACGGCGGCGAACTTCTTGCCACGACCGCGCTCGAGGTTCGGCCTCAGAGCGGCAGCGAGTCGGAACGGCGCGTAGGTGTTGACGCAGATCGCCTCGCGCCACTCCTCGCGCGTGACAGCGGCGGCCGGCTTCTCTCCGCCGCTGCCTATGCCGGCGTTGGCGATCAGCAGATCGATCGGGGCCGACCCGACGTCCCGCAGGAACGCCTCCAGCGAGCCGTCGTCGGCCGCGTCGAGATGGGCGATATCGACCTTGCCGCGCAGCGCGCGCAGCTCGCCCGCACCATCAAGGTTACGCACGGTCGCCAGCACCCGCCACCCTTCGGCCGCGTACTGGCGCGCGAATTCGAGGCCCAGTCCGCGGTTTGCGCCGGTGATCAGGACACGTGATGCGGGACTCACCATGGAAGGTCCAGCCCGTCGTAGCCGATCAGCCGGCCGGCATCGGCCAGCGTTAGCCCGGCCACGACCTTGCGCATCCCGCGCACGCTCTCCGGCGCCTCGAGTTCGCCCTTGAAGTCCGTCATCTCGGTGCGCACGAAGCCCGGGCGGAGCAGCACGCAGATGAGCCCGGCCGGGCGCCATTCGCGCGCCAGCGAGGTCCATACGGCGTTCAGCGCCGTCTTCGAGGCGCGGTAGACGTATTGCGTGCCGTTGGTGTTGCGCGCAATCGAGCTCATCAGGCTCGACATGGCCGCCGCGATCTTCAGCCGCCCGCGCTCGAGATGGGGGCGCAATGCGACCGCAAGGTGCAGCGGCGCAAACGTATTGACGCCCATGACCTCGAGCAGCTCGCGGCGGTCGACCTGTTCGGGCGGGCGCGCAAGGTCGCCCGAGATCCCGGCATTGGCGATCAGCACGTCGAGCGAGCCGGATCCCAGCTCGCGCGCCAGGGCCGCGATCGACTTCGGATCGGTGACCTCGAGACGATGCGAGCGCACGTTGGGATCGAGTGCGGCGAGTGCGGCGCAGGCCTGATCGCTGCGCGCCGTGGCGTGCACCGTCCAGCCCTCGGCCGCGTACTGGCGCACGAACTCGAGCCCGATGCCGCGATTCGCCCCGGCGATGAGCACGCTCGGCATGGCGTCAATGCTGCCCGCGGATGGAGACGTGCCAGGGCAGGCACAGGCGCTCGACGCGCTCGACCAGCCAGAAGAACACCATCCCGACCAGCGACAGCACGGTCACGGCCGAGAACTGGCGCGCAATGTCGAAATTGTTGCCGGCGATCATGATCAGATAGCCCGTGCCCGATTCGGCGCCGACGAACTCGGCGACCGTGGCGCCGATGACCGAGAGGATCGTCGCCATCTTCATGCCCGCGAAGATGCTGGGCAGCGCCTGCGGCATGCGGAAGCGCCAGAAGATCTGCCAGCCCGAAGCCCCCATGGAGCGCGCGAGGTGGATCATCTGCGGCGGTGCCGAGCGCAGGCCCACCACCGTGTTGATCACGATCGGGAAGAACGCGACCAGCACCACGATGATCATCTTGGGCGCGATACCGAACCCGAACCAGGCAAGCAGGATGGGTGCTATGGCGACCTTGGGAATCGTCTGCGAGCCGACGATCAGCGGATAGACGGCGCGATCGAAGAACTTCGAGTACGTCACGCAAATCGCGATCGGCACTCCGGTCAAGACGCTGATGGCGAAGCCGGCGCCGATCTCGGCGACCGTGACCCAGCTGTGGCGCAGGAGGAGCCGCCAGTCGGCGATCATACTGGCAAGAATGTCGAGCGGCGTCGGCAGCAGGTAGCTCGGGATGTGGAAGACATAGGTCGCGAGCTGCCACAGGATCAGCAGCACCGCACCGGTGATGGTCGCGTACGGCAGCACGATGCGCCGCAGCCGCAACGGCGCGGTCGCAGGCGGCGACGGACGCGAGGCGACGGCGTCGCTCATGGATCCTCGTCGCGCAGCACGCCGAGCGACTTGAAGACCTCGGTCACGCGGCGCACATACGCGATGAACTCCGGCGTCTCGCGTACGGCAAGCCGCCGCGGCCGTGGCAGGTCGACCGTGATCACGTCCTCGATGCGGCCGGGGCGCGGGCTCATGACCACGATCCGGTCGCTCAGGAAGATGGCTTCGCTGATCGAATGGGTGATGAAGAGCACGGTCATGCGCCGCCGCGACCACAGACGCAGGAGGTCGATCTGCAGCTGGTCGCGCGTGAGCGCATCGAGGGCCCCGAACGGCTCGTCCATCAGCAACAGCGGCGGGTCGTGCACCAGGGCCCGGCAGATCGAGACGCGCTGGCGCATGCCGCCGGAGAGCTCGTGCGGATAGGAGGAGGCGAACCCGTCGATCCCCACCATGGCGAGGAGCTCCCGGGCGCGGTCCCGCGCACCGGCGACGTCGAGCCCGCGGATCTGGCACTGCAGGAGGATATTGTCGAGTGCGCTGCGCCACTCGAGCAGCACGTCCTGCTGGAAGACGATGCCGAGATCGGAGGTGGGCTTCGTGATCAGCTTGCCGCCGATGTCGATCGTGCCGCCGGTCGCGGGCTCGAGCCCGGCGACCAGCATCAACAGGGTGCTCTTGCCGCAGCCGCTCGGCCCGATGATCGAGACGAACTCGCCGGCGCCGATCGACAGGCTGACCGAGGATAGCGCCTCGACGCTGCCGTGGCGTCCGGCGAAGGTCTTGGAGACGCCGCGCAGGGAAATCCGCGCCGGCGCGATGACGGGATCTGCGGTAGGCGCCGAGGGCCGCTTCCGCCAAGCGGTGCCGGACCGAGGTGATGTGGTGGTTTCGATGTTGCCCGCCGCCATTGATGGTGTCCGCTCCGCCTCCGCAGCCAGCAATGACTATGCCACGCGAACGCCGGCCGAGCTACGACCTGACTGTTCGGTCACCTCGTTGCCAAATTTCGAGCGTGGAAACGGCGCGCCTCTTGCGAAGGAAGGCCTGAATCGCGGAAGCTGCGGCAACCAACCGGGGAGAAACCGCGTGACACCGACCATCAGAGCGATTGTCCTGGCTGCTGCGCTCGCGACTGCGACATTGGGGGCGCAACCGGCGGACGCCGACACCTATCCATCGCGGCCAATCACGTTCCTGATCGGGTTCGGCGCGGGCGGCAACGCGGACGTGATCTCGCGTTTGCTGGGCGCGGCCATGAGCGACAGCATGGGCCAGCCGGTGGTGATCGAGCCGCATCCGGGCGCCGGCGGCAACATCGCGGCCGAGCGCGCGGCCAAGGCGAAGCCCGACGGCTATACGATCATCCTGCTGCCGAGCGGCCACGCGGTGTCGGCCGGGCTCTACAAGCACCTGCCGTTCGACCCTTTGAACGACTTCACCTGGATCTCCATGACGACGTCGTTCACGTTCGTCATCTCGGTGCGCGCCGAGAGTCCGTACAAGACCCTCAAAGACGTCATCGCGGCCGCCAAGGCCAATCCCGGCAAGATGTCGTTCAGCTCGGTGGGAATCGGTTCGACCCAGCAGCTGTGCGGCGAGCTGTTCAAGTCGATGGCGGGGATCAACATGATCCACGTGCCGTACAAGGGCGGCACGGCGCCGCTCACCGACCTGCTCGGCGGCCAGATCGACATCATGGTCGATACCAATACGGTGACGACGCCGCAGCTCAAGGGCGGCAAGATCCGCGGCCTGGGCGAAAGCTCCGACAAGCCGTGGCCTAGCCTGCCCGGCGTGCCGCCGATCGCCGAGACCCTCCCCGGGTACAACGTGCTCGGCTGGACCAGCGTCGCCGGCCCCAAGGGGATGCCGAAGGCGATCGTCGACCGGCTGAACGCCGAGGTCCGCAAGGCGCTCGCCAACCCCACGGTCAAGGCACGCATCGAGGACGTGGGCAATCTCGTGAGCCCGAGCACGCCCGAGGAAATGCGCAACCTGATGGCGTCCGACAGCGCAAAATTCAAGAAAGTGATCGAGCAGGCAAACATACCGCTTCAGGATTGAGCGCGTCGCGGGTAGCCGCCGCGAACGCACGCGTGTCATAGTGTCTTGGGGGGTTGATCGCACGGAGGGCCCCGCATGCTGGACCAGGTCAAGAAGGGATCGCGCGTGGCGGCGGAGCTGCGCTACCTGCCGGGCTTCGGCAACGAGCACGTGACCGAGGCGGTGCCCGGGGCTCTGCCGGAGGGCCAGAACTCGCCGCAGAAGCCGCCGCTCGGCCTCTACACAGAGATCCTGAGTGCCACCGCCTTCACCGCCCCGCGCGCCGAGAACCGGCGGACGTGGATGTACCGCATCCGGCCGTCGGCGATGCACAGGCGGTTTGCGCGCCTGACCGATGGGCTCCTTTGCGGCGGCCCGTTCGATGAAGTGGAGACCCCGCCCAACCGGCTGCGCTGGGATCCCCTGCCCGTACCCGACCAGCCCACTGATTTCGTGGATGGCCTCGTGACCATGGCCGGGAACGGCGATGCGGCCAGCCAGACCGGCTCGGCGGTGCATATCTATCGCGCCAATCGCGCCATGGACCGCGTGTTCGCGGACCACGACGGCGAATTGCTCATCGTCCCGCAGCTTGGCGGCCTGCGGCTGGTGACGGAGCTCGGCGTGATCGGGCTCGACCCGGGCGAGATCGCAGTCGTCCCCCGCGGGGTCAAATTCAAGGTCGAGCTCGCCGGGACGCAGGCGCGCGGCTATGTGTGCGAGAACTTCGGCGCCCTGTTCCGCCTGCCCGAGCTGGGGCCGATCGGCTCGAACGGCCTCGCGAACGCGCGCGACTTCTTGACGCCGGTCGCGGCCTACGAGGATGCGGAGCGCCCGATTCAGGTCGTGGTGAAATTCCTCGGCAAGCTATGGGCCGCCGATTACGACCACAGCCCGCTCGACGTGGTCGGCTGGCACGGCAACCTCGCCCCCTATAAATATGACCTCGCCCGTTTTATGGCGATCAACACCGTGAGCTTCGATCACGCCGATCCGTCGATCAACACGGTGCTCACCTCGCCGTCGTCCCGGCCGGGGACCGCGAATGTCGATTTCGTGATCTTCCCGCCGCGCTGGATGGTCGCCGAGCACACGTTCCGCCCGCCGTGGTTCCACCGCAACGTGATGAGCGAGTTCATGGGCCTGGTGCGCGGCATGTATGACGCCAAGGCCGAAGGGTTCGTGCCCGGCGGCGCCAGCCTCCACAACTGCATGACCGCGCACGGGCCGGACCAGACGACGTTCGAGCGCGCGACCTTGGAGAAGCTCGAGCCGCGCTTCCTGGCCGACACGCTCGCCTTCATGTTCGAGACCAGCCTCGTGTACCGGCCGACGCGATTTGCGCTCGAGACACCCGCGCGCCAGCAGGATTACGATGCCTGCTGGTCGGGATTCCAGAAACTGTTCGAGGCGAAGTCCTGATGACTGCACAACTCGACGAGACGCACGATCCCGCGCGCACGAGCTGGGTCGCCAGCGCCAACCTCCCCGACACGCCGTTCCCGATCCAGAACCTGCCGTTCGGCATCTACCGGGGGCGCGGCAGCAACGTACCGGGCCGGATCGGGGTCGCCATCGGCGATCAGGTGCTCGACCTCGGAGCCGCGACGCGCACGCGCTTCATGCCCGGGACCGAGGCGTGCGTCGCCGCGTGTGCGGATGCCACCTTGAACCGGCTCATGACGCTCGGCCCCAAAGCCTGGCATTCGGTGCGCCTCGCATTGTCGCGCCTGCTGCGCGCCGACGGTGCCAACGTCGACGACCGCCGCGACGCGGTGGCCGCGCTGCTGACGCCACTGGAAAGGATCGAGATGCTGTTGCCGGCCGCGATCGGCGACTACACCGACTTCTATGCATCGGTGCACCACGCGACCAATGTCGGCCGCATGCTGCGGCCCGACAATCCGTTGATGCCCAACTATAAGTGGATCCCGATCGGCTATCACGGCCGCGCGTCCTCGATCCGCGTCAGCGGCACGACGGTCAAGCGACCGAACGGCCAGCGCAAGCCGCCGGACGCGGCCGAGCCGAGCTTCGGCCCCTCGCGCAACCTCGACTACGAGACCGAGCTCGGATTCTTCGTCGGCACGGGCAACGAGCTGGGCGCGCCGGTGCCGATCGCACGCGCCGGCGATCAGCTGTTCGGTGTCTGCCTGCTGAACGACTGGTCGGCGCGCGACGTGCAGGGCTGGGAATACCAGCCGCTCGGCCCGTTCCTCGCCAAAAGCTTTGCGTCGACCATCTCGCCCTGGGTGGTGACGTTCGAGGCGCTGGCCCCGTTCCGGGTCCCGGCCAGTCCACGGCCGGCGGGCGATCCGGCACCGCTTCCCTACCTCACCGACTCGGCCGACCAGCAATCGGGCGGCCTCGACCTCGAGGTCGAGATTCTGCTCGCATCGGCCAAGATGCGCGAGGCTGGCACGGCGCCGCACCGCCTGGCGCTCGTGAATGCGCGCGAGCTCTACTGGACGCCGGCGCAGATGACGGCGCATCACAGCTCGAACGGATGCAACCTGCAACCGGGCGATCTGCTCGGCAGCGGCACGATCTCGGGCCCGGAGCCGGGTGCTGTCGGATCGATTCTCGAGCTGACCCAGCGCGGCAAGGCGCCGGTTACTCTGCCGACCGGCGAGACCCGCGTGTTTATCGAGGACGGCGACGAAGTGATCATGCGTGGCCGCTGCCACGGCGCCGGGAAGGTTTCGATCGGCCTGGGAGAGTGTCGGGCGGTGGTGCTGCCGGCTGCCTGAGCGCCAATAAAAAAGGCCTCGGGGAGGAGGCCTTTTTCTTGGAGCGTGCTCGACGTTCGGTTGGGTTATTTCTGATCCACCGCCGGCAGCACCGCGGTCTCGGTGCGCACGAGCGCATCGGACACCGCGCGGGCGTACTCGATGATCGGGCTCGGCGTCGTAGCGCTGATCGGCGAGCTGTGGAGGGGTTCGGACTGGACGGCGGTCGCCGCCAGCACTACGAGGCCCATCTCGACCGCCGCGGCCACGGCCAGCCAGCGCATCGGAAGCGAGAACTTTCGGACGAGAGCGTTGGTGTTGTCGTTCATGTCGGGTCTCCTTAGGTCTTGTTCAGTCTACGAGGGCGGCGGTCTCGGCGCGGCGGATGGCTTTGCCGACATCGTGCGCGTACACGGCCATCGGGCTTGCGGTGGTGGCCTTGACCTGGGAATTCAGCGGGCTCGACATCACGTTGGACGCGGCGACGACGATCAGGCCGACGGCGACGAACGTGGCGGCTTGGATGAGCGTGCTCTTGTTCATGTTGGGTCCCTCCATTTTTGCGCCTGCGCGGCGATTGGACGCGACGCAACCTAGGAGGAATGGCTTGCCGCGCTCTTAAAACTCACGGTCAACGCGCGGTAAATCTTGCGCGCAAAGTGCCGTACATATTCGAAGAATGCCGGTTAATTCGAAACGCGAAGAGGGTGCTTGCGGCCCGGCGCCGCATAAGGAGACGGGTCGATCAGCCCGGCGGTGCTACGACCGGCAGCAGCAGGCCGACGACGAAGCCGATCGCGACCGCCGCATTCCAAAGAACCGCGACGGACGTCCAGGGCCGGCGACGATGTCTCGCGTGATCCATCGTTTCCTCCACGTGTCGATGCGCCAATCCTGGCCCCCGCGGGTTGCCAGGCGGTTAAGCTTTACGGTTGACGGGAGGTGAACGATGCCGAGAAAGCGGCGAAAATCCGGTCTTTCTTCGGACGGCTACTCGACCGTCACACTCTTCGCGAGGTTGCGCGGCTGGTCGACGTCGGTGCCTTTGAGGACAGCCAGGTGATAGGCGAGGAGCTGCACCGGCATCGAGTACAGCAGCGGCGCCACGAACGGATCGCCCTCCGGCAGCTCGACGCTGCGCCAGACGACGCGGCCGAGGCGCTCAATCCCAGGTTTATCGGTGATCAGCACCACCTTTCCGCCGCGCGCGGCGACCTCCTGGACATTGGACGCGGTCTTGTCGAATACGGGATCGCTGGGGGCCACCACGATCACGGGAACGTCCTCGTCGATGAGGGCGATCGGGCCGTGCTTCATCTCGCCGGCCGCGTAGCCTTCGGCATGGATGTAGGAGATCTCCTTGAGCTTCAACGCCCCTTCGAGGGCGATCGGATATGCCGTGCCGCGCCCGAGATAGATGACGTCGCGGGCCTCGACGATCTCATGCGCAAGCGCCCGCAGGGCCTCGTCGTGATTGAGCACCGCCGCGGCGTGCGCCGGCACCTCGATCAGCGCCTCGGCCAGCGCCATCGCCCGCGCCTTGTCGAGCTTGCCGCGCGCTTTGGCCGCGACGAGGGCGAAGCAGGCAAGCACGGCAAGCTGCGTCGTGAAGGCCTTGGTCGAAGCGACGCCGATCTCGGGACCGGCGTGCGTCGGCAACACCAGGTCTGCCTCGCGCGCGATCGTGCTCTCGGGCACGTTTACCACCGCGATCACGGTCTGCTTCTGCGCCTTGGCATAGCGCAGCGCCGCCAGCGTGTCGGCCGTTTCGCCCGATTGCGAGATGAAGACCGCGACGCCCCCCGCCGGCATGTCCGCGCCGCGGTAGCGGAACTCGGAGGCGATGTCGATCTCGACCGGCAGGCGCGCCAGCTGCTCGAGCCAGTATTTGGCGACCATCGCCGCGTGGAACGACGTGCCGCACGCAACCAGCGTCACCTTCGGAACCGATGAAAACTCGATCGAGCCGCCCGGAAGGCCGACCGAGAGGGTCGCGGGATTGAGATAGGTGCGCAACGTGTCGCCAATCACCGCCGGCTGCTCGTGGATCTCCTTGTGCATGAAGTGGCGGTAGTTGCCTTTGCCGATCAGCGCACCGGAGAACGCCGTCTCCTTGATCGGCCGCTCAACGGGACGGCCCTCGGCGTCGCGCACCACGGCCCCGCCATGCGTGAGCGTCGCCCAGTCCCCATCCTCGAGATAGCAGATGCGCTTGGTGAGTGGCGCCAGCGCCAGCGCGTCGGAGCCCACGAACATCTCGCCATCGCCGAACCCCAAGGCGAGCGGCGGACCGCGGCGCGCGGCCAGCATCACGTCCTCTCGGCCGAAGATCAGCACCGCGATGGCGAACGCGCCGTCGAGCCGCCGGAGTGTCGCCTCCATCGCCGCCTCGGGCGTCTTGCCCTCGTCGAGATAAACCGTCAGGAGGTGTGCCACCACCTCGGTGTCGGTGTCGGTCGAGAAGCGGCGGCCCTTCTTCTCGAGCTCGGCGCGCAGCGGGTGAAAATTCTCGATGATCCCGTTGTGAACGACGGCAACGCGCTCGGTCGCGTGCGGGTGCGCGTTGCGCTCGGTGGGTGCCCCGTGCGTCGCCCAGCGCGTGTGGCCGATGCCGGTGGTCCCGGCGAGCGGCTCGCGCTGCAGTGCGGCTTCGAGATTCGTGAGCTTGCCCTCGGCCCGCCGGCGCTCGATATGGCCGCCAACGATCGTGGCAAGCCCTGCGGAATCGTAGCCGCGATATTCGAGCCGCTTGAGGGCCTCGAGCAAAAGGGGGGCCGCGGGGGCCGT
>DATJPD010000015.1:0-5766 GCA_035506575.1 Alphaproteobacteria bacterium | reverse complement strand
TTGGCTGTCGTTCTCTTCCCGCTGTGTGCGCTGGGCGCGTGCGGCGGATCCACCGGCGACCGCGCCCTCAGCGGGGCCGGAATCGGCGCCGGCGTCGGGGCGGTTGGCGGGCTTCTGATCGGCGACCCGGTTGACGGAGCGCTGATCGGCGGCGCGGTCGGCGCCGGCACCGGTGCCTTGACCAATCGCAGCCAGGTCAATCTCGGCCGGCCGATCTGGCGCTAGACCGCTCACGTTCCAAGCCGAGTTCGGCAGACATAAGGGGATGACCATGTCTCGATCCACGACACTCCTGCGAACCGCCGTTGCGGCCCTGGCACTTTCCGTCGCCACCGGATGCGCCCAGGACGCATCACCGCCGGCGACCGCCGCGGCAACGACCGGCCCCGAGCTGGCCGGAGCCTGGTACCAGATTTACTTCGACTCCAACGGTGCCGAGATCAACGCCAGAGGCCGGACGATCGTCCAGACCGTGGCATACGTCGTCGCGAACGCCGGCCCGACGCGGGTCACCGTGATCGGCAAGACGGATCGCGTGGGCGCGCCGTCCGCCAACATGGCCCTGGCGCAGCAACGGGCAGACGTGGTCCGCGATGCGCTCATCAGCGCCGGGGTGCCGGCTGCCAGCATCGACACCAACTGGACCGGCGAAGGCCGGCAAGAGGTGGCGACGGCAAACCAGGTCGCCGAGCAACGCAACCGGGTCGTCGACGTCACCGTGGTCAAGCTCCCTCGCTGACCCGAACCGGCGATGCGGACCACAGGGAAAACGGACCCGCTACGTCCAGATCAGGCGGATCGCATGTCGTTCAGGATCGCTCTTGCATCCATGGTCGCGCTGCTCGCGGCGGCTCCGGCCTGGGCCGGCGACGTCCGAATCACGGTCGCCGGCGTGCGCTCCGACGACGGGTCGCTGATGATCGGGCTGTACGACACGGACGCGGGGTTTCAGACCGCGATCAGGCGCTCGACCGACGCCGGGCTGCTGAACGACCCGTTGCGGGTGGCCGGCATCGCGCTGCGGGCGGACGCGGGGTCCCAGACGATCGTGCTGGCCGGGCTGAAGCCGGGCCGCTATGCGGCGATCGTCTTCCATGACGCGAACGACGACGGCAAGCTGGGATCGACGCCCTGGGGCGTGCCGCTCGAAGGCTACGGCTTCAGCAACGACGCCCACGGCTTCCTGCACGCACCGTCCTTCGAGGCCGCCGCCTTTCCGGTGCCCGAGTCCGGCACGACCACGACGATCATCTCGCTGATCTATCCCGTGCCGACGTCGCAGCCGGATCTGTCGGCCGTCCAGCTGGGAAAGTGATCGCCCGAGGGAGTTCCGACGACGCCGCCGCCAGCTCAGCGATGCGCCGCCTTTTGATTGCCGTCGAGGCTGGTGACGTGGGTCCTGAGCTCGCGGATGAGACCATCAAGTCCCTCGCGCTGAATGACGGCTGAAAATTCATCGCGCTGGGTCACGTCCATGCTGACTCCGCCCATCGTCACATCGACGATCTTCATGCCGCCGCCCGCGCTCGTGCGCACGCGCAAATCCGCGTCGATCGAGGTTCCGTTGGCGCGGTTGATCCGGGTCTGGACGAACGCATCGGCCGGATCGGAGCCCGGCTTATTCGAACCCGCCTGGGCGCCGAGGACCGTCAAGCTCCCGCCCTTGTCCGCGCCGAGCCGGTTCGCGTAGCTCTCGGCCGTCCAGGTCGCGAACAGCGTCTGGTACTCCTGCCGCTGCGCCGGAGTCGCGGTCTGCCACGCCGAGCCGAGGGCGAAGCGGCTGATCATGTCGAGGTCGAACCCCTCATGGATGAGGTTCTGCAGCTCCGCCTGAAGCCGGCGTGCATCGCTGTCGCCGTATGTGGCGAACAGCGTCACGGCCCGGCCACCCAGGGTTTCGACGAACCGGGAGGCCTGGTCGGGAGAGGTCTGGGCTGCCGCGGGCGGTGCTGGCGCGATGCCCGCGAGCGCAAGGGCCATGAGAGGAACGAGCCATCCGGTGCGAGCCATGTCTGCCTCCTTCGGCTGCCGAGAGCCGAGCTTGTGCGATGTGTCGCCACGCATCGGCCTGCCGGGGCGGGCTCTGCGCGACATCGACGGCGTCTGGCGAGCCATACCGTTATCAGGTCCTCACGCGACCGGCTGTTCAGAATTGAACGTCCGTGCGCTGACCCGCGCGGTCGCGCATCGGAGTTGCGGAGCGTGGCTTGAGAGGCGATGCGATCGCACTTATGTCGGAGATGCTCGGTGCACGGTCGCGCCGTCACAGGAACAAGGCAGGCCCCCGATGACGACGATCCCAAACGGCGCCCGGGCGAGGTTCAGCTCCGGGCTTTTCGTCCACGGCCGCCAGCAGCTGCAAGCCGTGGGTTACGTGCTCGCGTGCCTGATCGGCCTTGGCGTCGGCCCCGCACTCTTCGTCAGCGTCGATCACACAATCGTGGTCCGATGGTCCAACCAGATCCTCGATCTTGTCGGCAGCCAGTAACCCCGCGGGAAATTTCTGCGTCGTGTGCAGTCTTGGACAGCGCACAAAGGGCCGCCGTGAGATGGTGACTGACCGGCATATCGGCGAATCGCATGGGAACGGTTTTTCTGCTGCACGTCGGTTGCAGCCTCAACGTTCTCCCGCTCTACGCTTCCGTCGCTAAATCGACACGGCTTTGAGGACCGGCGGCGCACCGCAAACGGCGAGGCCGCGCATTTTCTCAGACCCGCCATGTCATGGAGACTTAAAATGTTCAGAACCCACCTCATCATCGCGGCCCTTGCCGGCACCGCCATGCTCACCAGCGCCGCCGCCTTGGCGCAGTCGTCCACCTCTCAGCCACCGGGCCAGCTCTACTCGCAATCCGCGACGCTGGCCCAGGCCAGCCAGCAGCCGAGCAGTCAAAGCCAGTGCGGACAGAGCGCCACGCATGCGCAATACAGTGCCGTGCTGGGCGTCCAGGGAAACACGCCCTGGGCCGAGGAGCGGGTCAATGTGATGGCCGAGCTCAAGGCCGCTTCGGCCGCCGCCGGGACCGGCGACGATGCCATGTGCCAGTACTGGCTCAACCGCGCCCGCGCGATGAACTGAGCCACCCGCCGGCGGCCCTGGCGTAAGCCGGGGCCGGCCGCCCCAGTCTGGAATGTGCCCTCGATCAGGGCTGTTAGCACGTCCCGTCCGGCGGACTTCGCCCGCAGCTTGCGTGGCAAGCGCAATAGACCGAGCGTTCCGCCCTGCAGGTGACGCTCTTGACGGATGTAGCCTCATGTGGCTACATTTCCCCATGAAGACCGTGGGCATACGTGAGCTCAAGAATCGCCTGAGTCGCTATGTGCGATCCGCAAGCAGCGGCGAAGCGTGGGCCATTACCGATCGGGGAACGGTGATCGCGGAGCTCGTGCCGCCGAGCCCGAAGGACGATGCTGCTGCGATTCGAGCGGAGCTCGTGCGGCGAGGTCATCTTGTCCCGCCCGTGGAGAAAGGCGGACGAACCCTTCTCCGCCGCCGCCGCCGCGCCGTTCTACAAGGGCTCACCGCCCAGGCCCTGCTGGACGATTCGCGTGGCAGCCGGTGAGGCCGGCACCCTTTACGTAGAGTCGAGCGCAGTTCTCGCGTGGCTCTTCGGCGAGCCCACGAGTGCGACGGTCGGGGAACGGCTGAACGAGGCGCAGGCCCTGATCAGCTCCGAGCTCACAGTGGTGGAGTGCAGCCGGGCGATCCACCAGGCCGTCGCGCGGAGCGCATTGTCCCAAACAGTCGCGTCGGGTCTTGAGAACGATCTTGCGACCATCAGCAAGAGCTGGGAAATCCTGCGGCTCATGCCGTCGGTGCTGGCGCGCGCCCGCCAAAGCTTCCCCCATGAGCCGATCCGCACCCTCGACGCCCTTCACGTGGCATCGGCACTCGAGGCTCGAGCCGCCTATCCGGAACTAGCCGTCCTGAGCTTGGACGGCCGGGTGCGGAACGTCGCGACGGCCTTGGGCTTCCTCGTGACCCCGCAGTGACCGGGTGAAAACGTCAGGGCCTGCGGCTGTGCCGCACGGTCGCCATCAACAGCGCGGCGCGGCTCACCCCCCACCCGCCCGTCTTCGGGCACCCCCTCCGTTCGCGCCGGCATCCGCCAGCGCTCACCGCCTCCCCCACAAGGGGGGAGGGATAAGAGGGCATGGGGCTTTGAGCGCTCCACTGCGAGTGTGTGCTAGGCTGCCTCGCCGCGATCGGATGCCGATCGCCGGCCGTTCACCTCCAACCGAGCACGAGGATCAACCATGTTGAAGTTCTATTACAGCGCCGCTCCCAATCCGACGAAGGTGGCCCTGTTCCTGGAGGAGTCCGGACTTCCCTACGAGCCCATCCCGGTCGACACGCGCAAGGGCGACCAGCACAAGCCGGAGTATCTGGCGATCAATCCGAACGCCAAGGTGCCGGCCATCGTCGACGGCGACGCGGTCGTGTTCGACAGCAACGCGATCCTGCTCTATCTCGCCGAGAAGACCGGCAAGTTCCTGCCCGAGAACACGCCCAAGGCGCGCGGCGAGCTGCTGTCGTGGCTGATGTTCGTCGCGTCCGGCATCGGCCCCTATGCCGGCCAGTCGGTGCATTTCCGCAACTACGCGCCCGAGAAGCTGCCCTACGCGATCAACCGCTACGCCTTCGAGGCGCAGCGCCATTTCGGAATCCTCGACCAGCGCCTCGCCACGCGCAAATACATGCTCGGCGACACCTACACGATCGTCGACATGGACGTGTGGGGCTGGGCGCGCCTGATGCCGAACGTTCTGGGCGACGGCGCCTGGGACAAGTTCAAGAACTTGAAGCGGCTGGTCGACGAGATCAGCGCGCGGCCGGCGGCGGGGCGGGCGGTGGCGCTCAAGGACAAGCACAAGTTCAAGACCGAGATGGACGCGGAAGCCCTGGCGGCGATGTTCCCGCACCTGAAAGAGAAGGTGGCTTAATTCTGACCGGCTCGCAGCCAGCCGCCACACCAACCCTGGCTGCTCGCCGGCGCGAGCGCATCCGCGCTCGCGGGTGACTCACACAGAGTCTCTGCCACTGGCGGGGACTTGAGCCCCTCACCCTTCGAGACGGCCGAAGACGGCCTCCGCAGGGTGAGGGCTTTTTCTTGAGAGGGCCTAACCCGCCGCCCGCACTTCGCCGGTGGCCGGGGTGGCGAGCGGCAGGCGGACGGTGACGGCGGTGCCCTTGCCGGGGGTGCTGTCGATGGCAAGCGTGCCGCCGTGCAGGTCGACGAGACGCTTGGTGATGGCGAGGCCGAGCCCGGTTCCTTCGTAGCGGCGCGCCAGGGTGCGGTCGACCTGGCGGAACGGCTCGAGCACGTGTACCAGGTCCGCAGCATCGATGCCGATGCCGGTGTCGGTCACGGCGATGCGCATCGTCCCGTCGCGCTCGGGCGCCGCACTCAGGATCACGGTGCCGCCCGGGCGCGTGAACTTGATGGCGTTGGACAACAGGTTGAGCAGGATCTGCTTCAGCGCCGGCTCGTCGGCGCGCACGCGCGGCAGCCCGGGTGCGACCTGGTTCACGAGCGCCACCCCGCCCTTGGCCGCGCGGTCGAGCATCAGGCGGACGCAGAACGCCGCGACCCCCACCAGGTCCAGCTCCTGCGGCGACAGCTCGTACTTGCCGGCCTCGATCTTCGACATGTCGAGGATGCCCGAGATCATGTCGAGCAGGTGGTGGCCGCTGTGGTTGATGTCCTTGATGTACTCGAGATATTTCGGCGAGCCGAGCGGCCCGTGCAGCCCCGCCGACATCAT
>DATJPD010000014.1:0-11897 GCA_035506575.1 Alphaproteobacteria bacterium | reverse complement strand
GCCGAGCAGCGCAAGGCAAAGCTGAGGCGGCTGAAATCGGCCGTCGAGGCCCACGGCGACGAGATCGTGGCCGCCGTGAAGCAGGACACGCGCAAGCCGGAGGCCGAAATCAGGATCACGGAACTCCTGAACGTGATCGGTAACATCGACCGGAACATCAATAACCTCGACGACTGGATGAAGCCGGTCGAGGTGCTGCCTTCGCTCAACAAGAACGACACCGCGAGGATCGTCCACGAGGCGCGCGGGGTGTGCCTCATCCTGGGCCCCTGGAACTTTCCGCTCGGGCTGGTCATGGGCCCGCTCGCGGCCGCGGTCGCCGCGGGCAACTGCTGCATGGTCAAGCTCACCGACCTGTGCCCGGCCGCCGCCCGGGTGGCCGCCCGGATCGTCAAGGAGGCCTTCGAGGAGCGGGAGGTCGCCGTGCTCGAAGGGGGTGTGGACGTGGCAACCGCACTGCTCGACCTGCCGTTCGACCACATCTTCTTCACGGGCAGCACGCGCGTCGGCAAGGTGGTCATGGCCGCGGCGGCGAAGCACCTGGCGACCGTCACGCTGGAGCTGGGCGGGAAATCGCCCGTCATCGTCGATGACGGCGCGGACGTGAAGAAGGTCGCCGCGGACCTCGCTGCCGCCAAGCAGTTCAACGGCGGCCAGGCGTGCATCTCCCCGGACTACGTCTTCGTGAAGGAGCAGCAGAAGAGCGCGCTGGTCGAGGAGTTTCGCGCCAGGGTGAGGCAGAACCTCTATCGCGACGACGGCAGCATCAAGAAGGAGAGCATCGCCCAGATCGTCAACGACCAGAACTTCGCCCGCATCAAGCGGCTGTTCGATGACGCCGTGGCGAAGGGCGCCACGGTCGCGGTGGGCGGCGTCCTGGAGTCGGCCGACCGCACGATCCACCCGACGCTGCTCACCGACGTCACTGCGGACATGCTGATCATGCACGAGGAGATCTTCGCGCCGATCGTGCCGGTCGTGACCTACGCGCACATCGATGAGGTCATCGAACACATCGCCGGCCGCGCCAAGCCGCTCGCGCTCTACGTGTACAGCAACAGTCGGGCCAACATCGACAAGGTGCTCAGCAGGACCTCATCCGGCGGCGTGACGATCAACGGATTCTTCTCTCATTACCTCGAGAATCAGCTGCCCTTCGGCGGCGTCAACCAGAGCGGCATGGGCAGCTATCACGGAGTGTTCGGCTTCCGGGCGTTCTCGCATGCGCGCGCGGTCTACGTGCAGGAGAATCGATAGGCGCGGCCGCGGTCTTCCGTCGCCGAGTGAGATCTGCGTATTGGGCGCGAGCGCCCGGAGCGCGTTGCAGCCTGCGCAGGCTGCACAGCGTTCCGTTGCGGCGCACTTCACCCGGGCGCCGGGCGTTGCGCGCCGTGGAAATGGCGCGCCCGGAGAGATTCGAACTCCCGATCCCCTGGTTCGTAGGCAGAGCCGCGATCGCGGCTAAGCCAATCATCTATATAGATTTCGAGACCCTATAGTTCTGAATATTTCTGGCCGATCCTGGCACTTAGCCCACTGATTCGCGGAGGACGGCGTGAGTAATATTCAGCGCGCTGTGCCGTAGAAAACGCAACGTACGCACGCGGTTCCTCGATGCACCTTGCCGGAAGACCGATAAAGGACTAAATTCAGTCTTTCGAGGCTTCCGGTGGCGGACATGCGATATTCGACGCAAATCAAGCCGATAAGCTATCTGAAGGCCAATGCGGCGGAGGTGCTGCAGGAATTGGCCGATCAGCGTCAACCGATGGTCATTACTCAGAATGGTGAGGCCAAGGCCGTAATTCAGGATGTGGCCTCATACGAGCAGACCCAGGAGACACTGGCGTTGCTCAAGATATTGGCGCTTGGGAACCAACAAATCGCACAGGGCCGGGTGAAACCGCTCGCCGACGTCGCCGCAAGAGTCCGCGCTCTGGCGGTCACGGAAGATTGATGGAATTCCAGGTCGTTGTCACCGAGGACGCCGAACGCGACCTAGAGGACATCGTCACCGACATCGCAAAGCATGACTCGCCCGCAAGCGCGCAACATGTCCTGAGCCGAATCCTCGAGATTGCCGATAGCCTTGCCGCCGCACCGACGCGCGGCTCACAGCCCAAAGAACTCCGTGGACTCGGAGACCAAGAATATCGGCAAGTATTCTTCAAACCCAACCGGCTGATCTATCGTGTGGTTGGCCAGCGGGTCGCTATCTATGTCATTGCCGATGGACGGCGGGATATGCAGTCTCTGCTGGCGCGCCGTTTGCTTGGCGGCTGATGACCCCATGCTGCCACACGCGAACGTCAGCTTTCGAGAAACTCAAATGGGCGTCAGAAAGCTCGGCAGGAGGTGCGGGTCCGGTCGCATTCGGTCAGCCGAGCCTGTTGCTTCCGCATCGGCAATTGACAAGGCATTCGACCCGTCTCCCGGGTGATCGATCGCGATTACCGAGACGCCTGAGCATTCGGGGCAGCAATGTTATTTACGATTACCTCGCCACCCTTCATCACGAATACGATCCTTTGCAATGTCGTAATGTCGGTCGTAACGTCTCCTTGCACGGCCACGATGTCTGCGTAGTATCCGGCCTCGATGGCACCGACCTTATCTGGCCACCCAATTAGATCCGCCGCTGAGACGGTTGCGGAGCGAATGGCCTCAAGAGGTGTGAGCCCGCGCTTCGTCATCGCTTCAAGCTCCTGTGCATTTCGACCATGCCCGTCGGAATCAGATGGATCGGAACCATCAGCAATCTTGACACCCATCTCCCTTGCCATCGCCATCGTCCGCTTCAAGCTATCGAGGAACGCAAGTGCCCGGGCAGAATAGGGCGAGGTTCCAAAGTGTTTTTCCATTGACGTATCAATAACCGACAGTGTGGGTACCAGGTACGTTCCCTTCGATTTCATAAGCTGCAACGCAGCTTTGTCAGCCCCGTGGCCGTGTTCAACGGAGTCCACACCGGCGATTACCGCGTTTCGGATACCTTCGGCCGTAGTTGCGTGTGCGGCGACCTTGCGCCCAGCTTTGTGTGCCTCCTCCACGATCACACGCATTTCGTCAACCGTGAGCGTCGGATAGACCCAGTCAGCGTATATCTTGATGACGTCTGCGCCGTGCCCGATTTGCTCCCTCACGGCACGTCTTGCCTCATCGACACCGCTGATCATCTGAGCACCGGTTGGAAATGCGGCCAAATCAGGGCGAATGCCGAACGGCTGGTACTGGCCAACGGCTGCTATGCCGCGAGTCGCTACCAGCATTCGCGGACCCTCCACCAGGCCCGCGTTGATGGCATCTCGGAGCGCGACATCTGCATAGCCCGAGCCCTCGTTCTCTACATCCCGAACGGTGGTGAAGCCAGCGCGCAAAGTCTTTCGCGCATCCGCCGCGCCTTCGAGCGCGCGATACGCCTCCGATTTCGTAAGCAAGTTGAGACCATACCCGCCGTCTCCGTCGGGAATGCGGGCCATCAAATGGGTATGGCAGTCGATCAGGCCTGGAAGCACCGTTGCGCCGCGCAGGTCGATTACTGAGGCCGCATCAGCCTTGACGCTGGTGAGCACGGCCTGTGCAGGCCCTACGGCCCTGATTCTTTCGCCTTCGATGTATATTGCAGCGTCATTCAAATAATGACCGGTTCGCACATCAAGCAGCCTGCTTGCTACGACCACGATCCGCGGAGTTGGCGCAGCGGCCGACTCGGCGCTCGCGGTGGCAGTTGCGGCAAGCAGGCCACTCACGATGACGCCCACCGTAACTCGGCGAGCCACTGCCAGCAGCATCATCTGTGGCCTCCATCAAACGCGGTAGCCAAATATGGACCGGGTCGTTGGCAATTGCGACTGGCGGCCGGACGGGCCGGTGCCGGACGGCCGATGTGCCCATTCGAATGGCCGCTATTGGCCGGGTGCAGCCCGTCGCGGGGGCTATGCTTCCCGACGTGACGCGCGTGGATCGGTGGATCGGTCGGCAGATCCGGAGAACTGCAGGTCGACCAAATCGCTCCGCTGCAGAGCCGGCTCAGTCTCCGATATCAACCGTCGAACCACACGATGCCGCGCGGCGCGAAGACCGGCGCGGGCACCGCACGAACGCCGCGGCTCAGGATTGAGACGCCGACGCCGTGGCAGGGGAAGCACTCGCAGATCGCGGGAATATTCAGCGCACGGCCTGAATATTCAGAAGTGAACGCGGGTAAGTTGGCGCGCCCGGAGAGATTCGAACTCCCGACCCCCTGGTTCGTAGCCAGGTACTCTATCCAGCTGAGCTACGGGCGCGTAACTACTTGATTTACCGCGATTTACCGGCCCCTTGGAACGAGCCCGGGACGCGACAAGGGCGCGCATTGTACACGGGTTCCATCCCGAAATGGCAAGCGAAAACAATCGCCCGAGGGACGCCCCTTGCCCCGGCGCAAGCGGGTCACGACGGAATGGGCCGGCCGGCGGTCGCCTGCGCGAGGGCAACCGCGTCCCGCGGGACCGACGCCGGCACGGCCATGAGAACCGAGGCCGCAGGCGCACTCCGCTGCCGCTCGCGCAGACCCGTCGCAAGCACCAGCGTCGGCGCTGTGAGCGCCGGATCGCGAGCCTGCAGCCGCGCAAACACCGGCAAGGGCTGCAGCGGCGCCCCGCGCAGGCGGCCGCCCGCAATTCACCGTACACGAGCCGAGTGGATTTGCTAACAATTCCAGCCGGGTCGCAATGCGCCCGCGGACGCACCCGGGGTTGGCCATGACGCACGAGATGCTCGAGACCGAGGAGGCCGTCACGCTCGACCCGCCCGGCGCCGCGCGGGCGAGCGTCATCTGGCTGCACGGCCTCGGCGCCGACGGCTACGACTTCGTGCCGATCGTGCCGGAGCTGCGCCTGCCCGCGGCGCTCGCGATCCGCTTCGTGTTCCCGCACGCCGCGGTGCGCCCGGTCACCGTCAACGGCGGCTACCGGATGCGCGCCTGGTACGACATCACCGCGCTCACGCCCGCCGGCCGCGACGACGCGGCCGGCCTCGACGAGTCGGTCGCCCGCGTCGGCGCGCTGGTTGCGGCCGAGCGCGAGCGCGGCATCCCGGCGGCGCGGATCGTGCTCGCCGGCTTCTCGCAGGGCGGCGCCGTGGCGCTGCACGCCGGCCTCGCGGCCAGCGAGCCGCTGGCCGGGATCGCGGGGCTGTCAACCTACCTGCCGCGTGCCGCGGCGCTCGCGGCGCGGGCCGCGCCCTCGAGCCGCGCGGTACCGGTGCTGCTGTGCCATGGCGAATCCGATCCCGTGGTCGCGCTGCCGATGGGCGTCGCGGCGCGCGAGGCGCTGCTGGCCGGCGGCCATCCGGTCGAATGGCATACCTACCCGATGGCGCACGAGGTATCGGCGCGCGAGATCGTCGACGTATCGCGCTGGCTCGCGGCGCGACTCGGCTAGCGGCCGCGACGCAGCGGCGAGGCGATGCACGACGCCGTCGACAGGGCGCCGGCGTGCCCCGTGGCGTGCTGCGCCGGAGGCGCATAACATGCGCGCTTTCGCCCGAGGCGGCGCGCCAGGCGATTCGCGTGCCGCTCGCAGGCGGCGGCGAACATGGTCGACCGGGGAGCTACCGATGATCCGCAATCGCCGATCCGCCGTTTCGCCGCTGGCGCGACTCGCCGCGGCCCTCTGCGCCCTGCTCGTGCTCGGGGCCGCGCCCGTAGCGCGCGCCACCGACGCCGACGCCGAGGTCAAGGCGATGGTCGACCGGGACCTGCCGTCGCTGGTGCGCTACTACCAGGCGCTGCACGCCGCACCGGAGCTCTCGGGCATGGAGGAGCGGACCTCGGCCGACCTGGCGCAGGAGCTGCGCGCGAGCGGCTTCGAGGTCAGCGACCACATCGGCAAGTACGAGGCGCCGGGGCTCAAGGGCTACGGCGTCGTGGCGCTGATGCGCAACGGCGCGGGGCCGACGCTGCTGATCCGCGCCGACATGGACGCGCTGCCGGTCGAGGAGAAGACCGGCCTGCCCTACGCCAGCAAGCGTCGCGTCAGGAACCCGGCCGGCGCCGAGGTGCCGGTGATGCACGCCTGCGGCCACGACATCCACGTCACCTCGCTGATCGGGGTCGCGCGCGTGATGGCCAAGCTCAAGGACCGCTGGCACGGCACGCTGATGCTGGTCGGGCAGCCGGCCGAGGAAGCGCTCGGCGGCGCACGGGCGATGCTGCGCGACGGCGTTTACGAGCGCTTCCCGAAGCCGGACCTCGCGCTCGCGCTGCACGACCACGGCACTCTGCCGGTCGGCACGATCGGCCTGACGCCGAACTACGCGCTCGCGAGCTCCACCAACATGGACGTGCTGGTGCGCGGCGTCGGCGGCCACGGCTCGGCGCCGCAGGACGCGAAGGATCCGATCGTGCTGGCGGCGAACATCATCATGCAGCTGCAGACGATCGTCAGCCGCGAGATCTCGCCGTTCGAGCAGGCGGTGCTCACGGTCGGCACGATCCATGGCGGCACGAGGCGCAACATCATCCCCGACGAGGTCACGCTCGAGCTCAACATCCGCACCTACAAGGACGAGGTCCGCGACCACATCATCCAGGCGGTCGCACGGATCACGCGCGCCGCCGCGCTCGGCGCCGGCATGCCGGAGGAGCGGCTGCCGCTCGTGACGGTGCTGCCGGAGGGTGCGCAGGCGCTCTACAACGACCCGGCCCTCGCCGAGCGGCTGCGCCCGGCGCTCACGCGCGCGCTCGGCGCCGGCAACGTCCGCGACTTCCCGCCGATCATGGCCAGCGAGGACTTCGGCCAGTTCGGCCTCGACCGCAAGATCCCGGTGCTGATGTTCTGGGTGGGCGCGAACTCGGAGGAGACGCTGGCCGCGGCCAAGGCGAGCGGCACGCCGGTGCCGAGCCCGCACTCGCCGTTGTTCGCGCCGGTGGCGCCGCCGACGCTGCGCACCGCCGTGATCGCGATGAGCACCGCCGCGCTCGAGGTGCTCGGCCGCTAGCCGCCGCGGTGGGCAATTGTCCGTAAGATGAGCCGGGCCCGAGAACAAGACCCAGCAGTCGCTGCGGACCGGCCCGCGCGACGCACCGGACTGAGCGCGGGGCCCGCCGTGCGCGCGAGCGCGCTCCCGTGACCGGACTGCCGGGCGGCGCCGCGCGGCCCTACACGGCGGCCGAGCGCCGGCGGCGCATCATCGACATCGTCGCCGCCTCCTCCGGCAACCTGGTCGAGTGGTTCGACTTCTACGTCTACGCGTTCTCGGCGGTGTACTTCGCGCCGGCGTTCTTCCCGCACGCCGACCGGACCGCGCAGCTGCTCGACAGCGCCGGCGTGTTTGCGGCCGGCTTCGCGATGCGGCCGGCCGGCAGCTGGCTGTTCGGGCGCATCGCCGACCGTCACGGGCGCAAGCGCGCGCTGGTGTCCTCGATCGTGCTGATGTGCGGCGGCTCGCTGCTGATCGCCTGCCTGCCGACCTACGCGCGGGTCGGCGTCTGGGCGCCGGCGCTGCTGCTGCTGGCGCGCCTGATCCAGGGGCTGTCGGTCGGCGGCGAGTACGGCGCGACCGCGACCTACATGAGCGAGGTCGCGATGCGCGGCCGGCGCGGCTTCTACTCGTCGTTCCAGTACGTCACGCTGATCGGCGGCCAGCTGCTCGCGGTATCGGTGCTGGTGGTGCTGCAGCAGTTGCTCGACGACGCCGAGTTGCGGCGCTGGGGCTGGCGCCTGCCGTTCGTCGTGAGCGCCGCGGCCGCGGTCGTGGCGCTCGTGCTGCGCCGCAAGCTCGAGGAGTCCTCGACCGCGGCGTCGCGCGCCAGCGGCCACGCGGGCAGCGTCGCCGAGATCTTCCGCAGCCACAAGGCGGCGTTCTTCACGGTGCTCGGCTACACCGCCGGCGGCTCGCTCGCCTTCTACACCTTCACGACCTACATGCAGAAGTTCCTGGTCAACTCGCGGCACCTGCCGGTACGGACCGCGACCGCGGTGATGAGCGCCTGCCTCCTGGCGTTCATGCTGATGCAGCCGCTCTTCGGCGCGCTCTCCGACCGGATCGGGCGGCGCCGCAACCTGCTGCTGTTCGGCGCCCTCGGCACCGTCGGCACGATCCCGATCATGCTGGCGCTGCAGTGGGTCACCAGCACGGCGGGCCTAATCCTCTTGATCAGCCTCGCGCTCGCGATCGTCAGCTGCTACACGTCGGTCGCCAGCATCGTCAAGGCCGAGATGTTCCCGGCGGAGGTGCGCGCGGTCGGTGTCGGGCTCTCCTACGCGATCGCGAATGCGGCCTTCGGCGGCTCGGCCGAGGCCGTCGCGCTCGGGCTCAAGAACGCCGGCCACGAGTCGCTGTTCTACGGCTACGTGACGGCGATGCTGGCGGTGACGTTCCTCGTCAGCCTGCGCCTGCCGCGCCAGCCCGTGTACCTGCGCACCGAGCGCTGAGGCATCGCCGCCGCCCCGGCGCGGCGGGCTTGCGCAGCGGGCGCCGCCGAGCGACCCTTGGCTCGCGCACCGCGACCGCACGCCGGATCGCCTCGGTCCGCGATCGGCCACCAGGATCGGAGGGACGGAACATCAAGGTCTCGCGCCGGGCATTCCTGCTGGCCGCCGCCGCCTGGCCGGCGGCCTGCGCATCGCGCCTGCCGGCGGCCGTCCCGGCGGCCGCGCCGGCGGCCGCGGCGGCGGTGCGGCCGCCGGCGCCCGGCCAGCACTGGCGCTACCGCACCAGCGACGGCCTGAGCGGCAAGCCGCTCGGCGTCGTCCGCGAGTCCGTCGCCGCGGTCGGCGGCGATGTCGTCATCGAGCGCCTGCTGGAGGGCAGCGCTCCGGGGCCGGCCGAGGCCGCGACGTCCGGGCAGGCAATCATCGAGCAGTACGGCAACCGCCCGCCGCCGGCGCAGACTCTGCCGCCCGAGGTGCAGCGCCCCTGGGGCCTGCTCGAGATGGACCCGCACTGGGACCTGCCGCAGATCTACCTCGAACCCGTGCCGGCGTGGCCGGCCGAGCTCAGGCCCGGCTGGCGCCGCTTCGTCAATACGCGCTACACCGTGCGCGCGGGCGCCGCCGCGCTCTCCTGGCAGCAGACGACGCGCGCCGAGGCGTGGGAGCAGGTGACGGTCCCGGCCGGGAGTTTCACGGCGCTGCGCTACAGCCAGCAGATCGTCTTCACGCACACCGACTGGGCGCGCATCCACTGCAGCCGCGAGGAGACGCTCTGGCTCGCGCCCGAGGTCGGGCGCTGGGTGAGGCGCACGAGCCGCGGCTCGTACTACGTCAACGACACGATCGACACCACGCCCTACGACGAGGAGCCGCGGAACTGGGAACTCATGGAGTGGTCCTGAGCGCGGCGCGGCCCGGGGCCGGGCGCGCTCACTCGCCCTCGGTATAGCGGAACACGCTCTCGAGCGGCTCGCCGAACACGGCCGCGATCCGAAACGCCGCCTCGAGCGACGGCGAATACTTGCCCTGCTCGATCGCGTTCACGGTCTGGCGGGTGAGGTGGATCCGGTCGGCCAGCTGCTGCTGCGTCATCTCGCCGTGCTCGAAGCGCAGCCGCCGGATCTCGTTGCGGATGGCGCCCACCTCAGGCACCACGCCGGTACTGGATGATCTGGTAGGCCGACCTCAGGACCTCGCTCGCGACCAGGATGAAGAGCAGCGCGTTCACGTTGAAGACGATCGGCGGATCGAAGGCGCCGAAGAAGCACGCGAACGCGACGCTCGAGGCGAGGCCCGCATAGGCGACGCGCGTGGCGCGAAGCTCGATCAGCCGGTCGCGCTCGTCGCGCGGCGCCTTGGCGTCCCTCGGCGCTGCGATCGCGGCCGCGGTGATGAGCACGACCTGCGCGGCCACGAGCGCGACGATCGCCTGCAGCAGCCCGCCGACGTGAAGGCTCCCGTCATGCGCTGCGCCATGCACGGCGGTCCAGAAATAGACCCCGTAGATGGCCGACATCGTGATCACGGAGACCCAGGCGGTCTTCTCGCGGAAGGACATGGCCTACCTCCTTGATGTCAAATAAAGTAGACATAGAGTATCGATATCAATACCACATGTAAAGTTTATTTGACTTCCACACCCAATCTCATGGGGCGGCAACGACTCGCCCGAGTGGGGATTGGGAGGGGGGTGGTGATCTGGACCTGGGCCCCGCGCCCGGGCGTCGGGTCCCGCAGCGGCCTTTGCAGGCGCAGCGCAACGACGCACGCGCCGCACCGGTGCAGGCCTTCGCAGCCGCGGCGGCGGCCGGCGCGCACTCGAGAGGGACCACCCGTCGCGTTGCGAGGTCGGGGCCATCGAGCGCCGGGGCACAACGGCGCGCGAACGGTGCCCGTGGAGGATTGGCGCGCCGTTTGCGCAGCAAGCAGTGTGTCGACCCAGCGTCGGCGCCCCTGCTGAACCTTCCCTCGAAGGGCAGCCAGCGACGGTGGCGACATCGAGCGCCGCGGGCCGGCCCGGCGTCACGAGGTCAGGGCACGGACACGCGATGGTGCCGGAATGGAGCGCAATGGATTCGCGGCGGTGACACGGCGCGTGGTGCGACGCGGCCGAAGGCGCGGTGCGGTCACGGGAAGTGGCGGGAGAGAGGGATTCGAACCCGCCTCAGACATCCGCGGAATCAGTAACTTATCGAATTATATAGCAATTCCGTCCCCTCGAATCCCCTCGGGTCCCCGGATTTGGCAGTAGATTTGGCAGTAGCAGTTCGCCGCACCCGACGCGGCTCACGTCACTCGCGAACGCTTGTTTCCGGCGTAGAAGTCGGCCAGAGCGCCTTGGAGAGGCACAGCGCAAGCAACGCTCCCACACACTGTGCGCCGACAAACCCAGGCACGTCCGCCGGCCGAATCCCCGAGAACGTGTTGGTCAGCGACCGGGCAATTGTAATGGCCGGATTCGCGAATGAAGTCGAGGCGGTAAACCAGTAGGCCGCTCCGATCCAGGCAGCGACCATCCAGGGGGCGTCCTCGCTCCGGCGGTGCCCTAGAACGACCAGCAGCAACCCGCCCGTCGCGACTCCTTCGGACAACCATTGGGCCGGCCCGGCCCGAACATGGGTCGAGGCCTGGATCAAGGGCAACTCGAACATGGCATGGGCAATTAGCGCACCGGCGCAACAGCCCGCCACCTGGACCACCCCATACGCGAGCGCCTCCGGGATCGGCAGCCGCCCCCGGAAGGTCTCGATGGCAGACACAGCCGGATTGAAATGGGCGCCGCTGAGGGGTCCCAACAGCGCAATCAAGGTGGCCAGCACCGCCACCGTAGCTCCCGTATTCGCCAGCAGGGCCACCGCCGTATTGCCCTGGGCCAGTCGCTCCGCCATCACGCCGGAACCGACCACGGTGGCGGCGAGCAGCAGAGAACCGATTCCTTCAGCGGCCAGGCGTCGGGACAGCGGGATCATTCCGTCGCCTTGCCGATCTCGCGCATCTTGTTTCCAAGGGCCATCTTGTCGAGTGAGGCGATCGGGAGGTTCGCGAACAGCTCAATCCTGCGGGAGAGAAGCCGGAAGGCTTCCCTGAATGCCAGCGAACTCGCGACCGGGTCCTCGATGTGAGCCGGGTCAGGCACACCCCAGTGTGCCGTCATCGGTTTGCCCGGCCACACCGGGCACACCTCGCCTGCAGCGTTGTCACACACGGTGATCACGAAATCGAGCGGCGGTGCTCCGGGCTGCGCGAACTCGTCCCACGACTTGCTGCGAAATCCCTCCGTTGAAAATCCCAGCTGGCCAAGCAGCTTGATTGCACCCGGATTGACACGTCCTGCCGGGTGGCTTCCGGCACTGAATCCCTGGAATCGGCTGCCCCACTTCTCGTTGAGGATCGACTCCGCGAGGATGCTGCGTGCTGAATTGCCTGTGCAAAGAAACAGCACGTTGTACTTCCGATCAATCATCTTTTCTCTCTCAGTGC
>DATJPD010000013.1:0-32599 GCA_035506575.1 Alphaproteobacteria bacterium | reverse complement strand
CCTGGCGTATGGGGATCAGCCGGCGCTGATCTGCGATCTGGTCGACTGGGCCCGCGCGGCCGGCTTCACCGTCGTCGCCGCAGGGCGCGGGCACAAATGGCTGCCGCACTTCGCGCAATCCACGCCGGAGACGGTGTGGGGCTACTACGGGCTCACCCCGGAGCAGGCCAAGGTGGGCGGCTTGAACCCCAAGATGTTCAACTCCTTCCTCGACGGCTCCAAGCCCGCGATCGAGAGCACGGCCGTGTGCAATGCGACCGGGCTCCTGCCGCCGCCGAACGGCCTCGAATATCCGCCGTGCTCGCTCACCGACCTTCCGTTCGTGTGCCGGCCGAAATCCGAGGGCGGGGCGCTGCATTTCAAAGGCCAGGTCGAGGTGCTGTCGTGCCTGGAGCGCGACGGCCGCGAGATCCCGCAGCACATCCGCTGGGGCGTGTTCGTCGCTTTCGAGGGCGACACCGAGTACGTGCGCCGCTGCTTCAACGAGTACGGGCTCGTCACCGACCCCTCGGGCCGCTACGCCGCGATGTACAAGCGCTGGCACCTGATCGGGCTCGAGCTCGGCATCAGCGTCGCCGCCGTCGGTCTGCGCGGCGAGCCGACCGGCTGCCCGGATAGCTTCCGCGCCGACGCGGTCGCAGCATCCAAGCGCGATCTCAAGCCCGGCGAGATGCTCGACGGCGAGGGCGGCTACACCGTGGTCGGCCGCCTGATGTCGGCCAAGGACAGCCTCGCAGTGGGCGGCTTGCCGATCGGGCTCGCGCACAAGGTGAAGGTGGTGAAGCCTGTGAAAGCGGGCACGCCGGTGCGCTGGGAGGACGTGGACGTCGATTCCACCCTCGAAGCCGTACGGGTCCGCCGCGAGATGGAAGCGATGTTCCGCGGCCCCGCGCGCGCCGCGGCGGAATAGGAGGCGTCATGGCCCCTCTCGATCAGGACAGCAGGTCCCGGCTCGACATCGACCTTGCGACCACGGAGCCCGGCACGCCGGGCGGCAAGTTCATGCGCCAGTTCTGGATCGCCGTCGACTTGAGCCAGAACCTCAAGCCCGGCGAGGCGAAACCGATCCGCATCATGAGCGAGGACTACGCGCTCTACCGCGGCGCGTCGGGCCAGGCGCAGGTGATCGCCTATCGCTGCCCGCATCGCGGGGCACAGATGCATCTCGGCTGGGTCGAGGGCGACGACATCCGCTGCGTCTATCACGGCTGGAAGTTCGACTGCGCAGGGACGTGCCTGGAGCAACCGGCGGAAGAAGCGGGCTTCGCGCGCAAGGTGAAGATGCGCACTTGGCCGACGCGCGAGCACATGGGCCTGATCTACGCCTATTTCGGCCCTGGTCCTGAAGAAGGGGGCGAGCTGCCGCACTTCCCGCCTTATCCGGCGCCCAAGGACGAGGGGCTGATCGACCCGTGGCCCATCGAGCTCGTGCCGTGCAATTACCTCCAGTCGTTCGAGAACAGCATGGACGAGGTGCACGTCGCGTTCGTGCATGCCCCAGGGGGCTCGCACAAGCTGATGTCGGATCTGCCGCTGATCTCGGGCGAAGAGACCGACTGGGGCATGAAGCGCTTCGGCAAGCGCGCCAACGGCAAGGTGCGCGTGACCCTGCACTACGCGCCGGCCACGACGCGCGTCATCGTGCCGCCGCTCGCCGGCATGGATGGTGTGGGCGGCTGGACCGAGATCTATCTCCACTTCACGCCCATCGACGACGTCAACCACATGTGGATCGTCAGCAGCCACGTGAAGGTCACGGACAAGGATGCCGACGCTTATCGCCAGAAGCGCGCGGAGTATCTCAAACGCCGCGCCGAGGCGCCCGACTCGCGCGCGGTGGCGAACGAGCTCTGGGCCGGCAAGGGCGTGTTCTCCGAGGTGCGCCATCCCGACCTCGCGGTCGTGCAGGACATCGCAGTGCAGGCCGGGCAGGGCCGCATCGCCGACCGCGAGAACGAGCGGCTCGGCCGCTCCGACAACGGGATCATCCTGTGGCGGAAGATCCTGGCCCGCGAGCTGCGCGCCATCGCCGACGGCCGCCCCGCCAAGGCCTGGAAAGCGCCACCCGCCGACGTGATCCCCGAGATCGGGATCTGAGCGTTCCGTCGTCCCCGCGAAAGCGGGGACCCAGGGGCCACAAGCGCCACACTCGCCCTGGATGCCCGCGTTCGCGGGCATGACGGATTGGAATCCGCTTCCCGAACACGTTCAGGTTTCCGTATAGTTGAGCGGAATTCGGCCCGCGAACGGGCCCGTCGCGTCCGGGAGGAAACAGATGAACGGCGTGTTCCAGAATCGCTGGTGGGTCG
Source organism: Alphaproteobacteria bacterium (assembly GCA_035506575.1). Lineage (GTDB taxonomy): Bacteria > Pseudomonadota > Alphaproteobacteria > CACIAM-22H2 > CACIAM-22H2 > DATJPD01. Next base: position 30,290 of record DATJPD010000013.1, on the reverse strand, counting down.
TGTTCGCGTCCGCCTCGGGGCTCCTGGTCGGCGCCGGGGCCATCAACGTGTTCGCGTTCGGCGTGTTCCTGAAGCCGATCACCGCCGATCTCGGCCTCGGCCGCGGCGTGTTCGCCTCGGCCATCGGCATGGGCTCGCTGCTCAACGCCATCGCCTGCCCGATCCTCGGCTGGATGATCGACCGTTGGGGCGTGCGCCGCGTCATGATTCCCGGCATCCTCCTGTGCACGGTTGCGACCGCCGCCTACGGCCTGATGCAGCCGTCCTTGCCGCTGATCTATCTGATGTTCGCGGTCGCCGGCTTCGTGTTCGGCTGCCAGACCCCGATCGCATACGCGACCGTGACCGCGCAGTGGTTCGACAACAAGCGCGGCCTCGCCCTCGGCATCGCCATGGCCGGCGTGGGGCTCGGCGTGGCGCTGATCCCGCAGATCGCGGCCTCGCTGATCGGCCAGTTCGGCTGGCGGCTCGCCTTCGTGGGCCTTGCCGTGTGCGTGTTCGGATTCGCGTTCGTGCCGGTGTCGCTCTTCATCCGCGAGCCGCCGGGGTTCGTGAAATCGCGCGACCGCGACGCCGCGGCCCGCGACGCGGTGGCCGGGATACCCGGCCGCGAGGCCTTCCGCGGCTGGCGCTTCTACGCGCTCACCATCGCCTTCTTCCTCGCGATCGTGGCGATCAACGGCACCGTCTCGCACGTGGTGGCGCTGCTGACCGACCGCGGCTATCCGCTGCAGGAGGCGACCGCTGCCCTGTCGCTGTCCGGGCTTGCGATCATCGGCGGCCGCATCCTCTCCGGCTGGGCGCTCGACCGCTTCTGGGGGCCGTTCGTCGCGGTCGCGTTCTTCCTCATCCCCATGGCCGGCATCGGCCTCCTCGACAGCGGGGGGGCGGGCGTGGTGCCGCTCCTCGGCGCCACCTTGTGCGGGCTCGGCATCGGCGCCGAGGTCGACCTGATGGCCTTCTTCGTCAGCCGCTATTTCGGCCTGCGCGACTACGCGAAGATCTACGGCGCCATGTTTGCGGTGTTCTCGTTCGGCGTCGGCGTGGGCCCGACGATCAGCGGCTTCGTGTTCGATCGCTTCCACTCCTACGGGCCTGCCTTCCTGCTGTACGAGGTGCTGCTCGCCGTCACCTGCGCGTTGTTCCTGCGCCTGGGCCCGTATCCCTTCCCGGCCAGTGCCGACCATCTGCCGGGCGGCCAGGTCCGCGCTCACGCCGCGACCAGCAAGGCCGTGTCATGACCCTGGTCCAGCCGCAAGCCCCTCCGCGCGACATCGCCGGGCTCGACCTCGCGCTGACCGGCCCCGGCACGCCGGGCGGCAAGTTCATGCGCCAGTTCTGGATCGCGGTCGAGCGCAGCGAGGACCTGAAGCCGGGCCAGGCGAAGCCCATCCGCATCATGAGCGAGGACTACGCGCTCTACCGGGGCGCGTCGGGCCAGGCGCAGGTGATCGCCTATCGCTGCCCGCATCGGGGGGCCCAGATGCATCTCGGCTGGGTCGAGGGCGACGACATCAGGTGCGTCTATCACGGCTGGAAGTTCGATTGTTCCGGCCAGTGCAATGAGCAGCCGGCGGAGGAGGCGGGCTTCGCGCGCAAGGTGAAGATGCGCACCTGGCCGACGCGCGAGCACATGGGCCTGATCTACGCCTATTTCGGCCCTGGTCCTGAAGAAGGGGGCGAGCTGCCGCACTTCCCGCCGTTCCCGGCCCCGACGGACGAAGGCCTGATTGAGAACCCGATCCCGCCGCATATCCCCTGCAACTATCTGCAGTCGTTCGAGAACAGCCTCGACGAGGTGCACGTCTCGTTCGTGCACCGCACCGGCGGCTCGCACCAGGGCATGTACGACCTGCCCGAGGTCGCGGCCGAGGAGACCGACTGGGGCGTGCTGCGCACCGGCCGGCGCAAGAACGGCGAGGTGCGCGTCAGCCTGCACTATCTGCCGGCGGTGACGCGCGTGATCGTGCCGCCGATGGCCGGGTTCGACGGGGTCGGCGGCTGGAAGGAGCTCTATCTCCACTTCGTGCCGATCGACGATGCGCATCACAAGTGGATGATCACCTATCACGTGAAGGTCGCGGGCAAGGACGCCGAGCGCTATCTCGCCAAGCGCGACGAGTACGACCGCAAGGTCGCCGCCGCGGGACCCGCCGCCGGGCTTGCGCGCGAGGTCATGGCCGGCCGCCTCGCGTTCTCCGCCATCGACCATCCCGACCGCGTGCGCGTCCAGGACATCGCCGTGCAGGCCGGGCAGGGCCTGATCGTCGATCGCTCGCAGGAGCATCTCGGCCGCTCCGACACCGCCATCATCGTGTGGCGCAAGATGATGGCACGCGAGCTGCGCGCGATCGCCGAAGGCCGCCCGGCCAAGCGCTGGACCCCGGCCCCCGCCTCCGTCGTGCCGACCCTGGGGTTCTAGGGTCCTCCGTCATGCCCCGACCGTGATGAATTCTCATCATGTGTCGGGATACCAACAATCAATTGCCGGGTGACGCGCAATCCGCCACCTTCAATGCGTGCGCACGCGTGACAGCAGCCTTGCCTGGGTCCTCGCCGGCGGCATCGCGGCTCTTGCGATCTCGCAGGGCATCGGCCGCTTCGCCTACACGCCGCTCCTGCCCTACATGCAGCAGGCGCTGCGCTTTGGGCCGGATGTTGCGGGCTATCTGGCAGCCGCCAACTACGCCGGGTACCTGGTCGGCGCTCTCGCCGCAGCGCTCGTGCCGCCGCGAGCGCCCCGCACCGCGATCCTGCGCCTCAACCTGATCGCCTGCATCGCCTCGGTGGCGGCCATGGGGCTGACGACGTCCTTGTGGGCGTGGGCTGCGTTGCGCGCCATCGCCGGCATCACCAGCGCCTTCGTGCTCGTGCTCGGCTCCGATTTCGTGTTCCTGAAGCTCGCGCGCATCGGCCGGACCTCGCTCAAGGCGGTGCTGTTCGGCGGCGTGGGCGCCGGCATCGCCATCGCCGGCCTCGTCGTCACCCTGGCCGTGCAGCCCTGGGGCTGGGACGGCACGTGGCTCGCGGTCGGCGCGGTCGCGGCCGTGCTGGCGCCCTTGTGCTGGGTCGGCCTGCAGCCGCCCTCGAATGCTGCGGCAGCACCGCACGCGCCGGCCCACGCCGCGCCCGCCGCATCCGCCGGTTTTCCGGTATCGCTGCTGCTGGCCGCGTATTTCTGCGAGGGCCTCGGCTACATCGTCACCGGCACGTTCCTGGTCGCGATCGTGGCGTCGATGCCGCACCTCGCGGCGTATGCCCCGCAGACCTGGATCGTCGCCGGCCTCGCCGGCGTTCTCGCGGCCCCCTTGTGGTCGCTGCTGGCTGGCCGCATCGGCCTCGCCGGGGCGCTGGTCGCCGGACACCTCGTGCAGGCCGCCGGCATCGTCTTGCCCGTGCTGTCGCACAGCCTCGCCGCCGTCCTGCTGTCGGCGCTGGCGTTCGGCGGCACCTTCACCAGCATCTCCGGCCTGTCGCTCGCCTTCGGCGGCCAGCTGATGCCCAAGCACTCGGCCCGCCTCATCGGCGTGCTCACCGCCTCCTTCGGCATCGGCCAGGTCCTGGGTCCGATCGCCGCCGGCGAGCTCGCGGCGCGCCACGGCGACTTCGACACGGCGCTGCTGCTGGCCGGAGGCGTGGTTGCCTTCGGCGCCGTTTTGCTGATCATGGGAACTGTTCATGCCGCCCGGCGGCGGCATCCAGCGTGGGCACAAGCTGACTGAGCGCGCCGACATGAGTCCCGGCATCCACACCCCTCTCACCGACCTTCTCGGCCTGCGCTACCCGATCCTGCTGGCGCCGATGGGGGCTGTCGCGGGCGGCGCGCTTGCGGCCGCGGTCACGCACTCGGGCGGGCTCGGCCTGATCGGGCCCGGCTATCTCGGCGACGACTGGATCAATCGCGAGTTCGACGCGGCCGGCAACGCCCGGGTCGGCGTCGGCTTCATCACCTGGGACCTCGCGAAGTCGCCGCAACGCCTCGCCACCTGCCTCGCGCGCAAGCCGGCGGCGGTCATGCTGTCGTTCGGTGACGCGATGCCGTATGTCGCGGCGGTCAGGCAGGCCGGAGCGAAGCTCATCCTGCAGGTGCAGAGCGTTGCGGCGGCGAAGGAGGCGGCGCGGCTCGGCGCGGACGTGGTCGTCGCCCAGGGCATCGAAGGCGGCGGCCACGGTGCGAAGCCGGAGCAAGGCCGCTCGCTCCTGCCGCTGCTGCCGGCGGTGGTCGATGCCGTGGCCCCCGTGCCGGTGGTCGCCGCGGGCGGCATCGCCGACGGCCGGGGCCTTGCGGCGGCGCTCACGCTGGGCGCTGCGGGGGCTCTCATCGGCACGCGCTTCTACGCCTGCCGCGAGTCGCTCGGCCACGCCAACGCCAAGGCGAAGATCGTGGAGTCGTCGGGCGATCAGACTCTGCGCACGCGGATCTTCGACATCGCGCGCGCCATCGACTGGCCGCTCGAGTACACCGGCCGCGCGATCGCCAACGATCTCTCGCGGCGCTGGCACGGCCGCGAAGCCGCCCTCGAGGCGGCCCTCGACGAGGAGAAGCAGCGCTATGTCGCGGCCGTCGCCGCGGGCGATGTGGACACCTCGGTGGTCTGGGCCGGCGAGGGGATCGACCTCATCCACGGCGTGGAGCCGGCGGCGGAAATCGTGGAGCGGCTGGCCGCCGAGGCGCGGGCGGCGCTGGAAAAAACGCGCGGCTTCCTTATATAATCGGCCCCGCGTCGGCGACCCGTGTCGCCGGCGCATTCACTTTTCGCAGGTGCGGGACGGCAGTAGCCTCCCCGCGCCATCCGGCAGTAGCCAAAAATGCGAGACACGGCTGTCGTCCAGGATTTCTCCGAGCCGGATCTGTCCGGCCAATCTCCTCTCTCCCTCTATCGTGCGAAGCTGGCGGCGGGCGAGCTGCGCCTCGATCCGGCGCAGGCGCTGGCCGCCGAGAAGCTCGAGACCTTGTCGCGCGCGCTGCGCGACTACGAGCCGAAATCCGGCCCCGGCTTCTGGCGCGTGCATCTCGGCTTCGCGCGCAATTTCGGCCTGTCGAGCGCGGGCGCGCCGCCGATGGGGCTCTACCTCGTCGGAAATGTCGGCACCGGCAAGTCGATGCTCATGGACCTGTTCTTCGCCACCGCACCGGTCCGGAAGAAGCGGCGCGTGCATTTCCACGCCTTCATGCTCGAGGTGCACGCGCGCCTGCACGAGTGGCGCACCCGCCACGCCAAGACGGCGCAGGATGCCGACCCGATCCCGCCGCTCGCCGAGCGCATCGCCGCCGAGGCGTGGCTTCTGTGCTTCGATGAGTTCCAGGTGACCAACATCGCCGATGCGGTGATCCTGGGCCGGTTGTTCGGCTCGCTCTTCGAGCGCGGCGTCGTCGTGGTCGCGACCTCGAACACCACGCCCGACGATCTCTACAAGGGCGGCTTGCAGCGCGAGCTGTTCCTGCCGGCGATCGAGATCCTCAAGAAGAAGATGGACGTGCTGCAGATCGACAGCGGCACCGACTACCGGCTCGACAAGGTCGACGGCGTGCAGGTCTATCACACGCCGCTGTCGGACGCGGCCAGCGCGGCGCTCGAGGCGGCGTTCCGCCGGTTCGCCGACGAGGGCGAGACGCCGGCCGCAACCGAGATCCACATCCTGGGGCGCACGCTCAAGGTGTCCTGCGCCGCCGGGCGTGCCGCGATGATGAGCTTCGCCGAGCTGTGCGAGCAGCCGCTCGGCCCTGCCGATTACGTGGCCCTGGCAAGCCACTTCCACACCCTCGTGATCGACGGCATCCCGAGGCTCAGCCCCGATCAGCGCGACGTGACGCGCCGGTTCGTGACCCTCGTCGACGAGCTCTACGAGCATCGGGTGAATCTGATCTGCGCCGCGGCGGCCCCGCCCGATGAACTCTGCACCGCGGGCGACCACGCCAAGGAATTCCGCCGCACCGCCTCGCGCCTGTACGAGATGCAGAGCGAGGAATATCTCGAAAGCCCGCATCTGGCGTGAGCGCACACGCCGGCCGGATTGGCCCGCGCTAGGTTGGGTGCCTGTCGACGGAGAGCTCTGCCGGACCCCTTCCGATCGCATCGGGGGTCGGGGCGAAGGTCAGAGTGAGCGTCTCCAGCATGTCGGACAATGCCACAAAGCGCTGGCGCAATGCCGGCAGGTCGCTCAACGCCGGCAGCGGTGCGGACATGATGTTCTGAAATTCGGCAAAAACGTACTTGTGCGCCGTCAACTGGCGCTTGGCCTGTTCGTCACTCGTGCGGCGTACGACGTCCGAGAGCGCTTCTGATGCCTTGGCCATGGATGTGATGGCCAAAAGGAGATCGCTTTCGAGGCGGCGGAGCAAAGCCGCTCTGATCTGCCGCAGGCCGTTTAGCCGGCCGGGATGCTGGATGACGTTCATGCCACATGTCCTGCGAGAGTAAGGGAAACCACGCTGGTCCTCGCCTCGGCCGAGATGCGTCAGGCGGCCCTGACTTGGCTGAAGAAGGCCTCAACTTCGTGCCGCAGGCTTTCGGATTGACGGGTCAGCTCCGTCGATGCCGCGAGGACGGCATTGGCGGCCGTGCCGGTATCGTTCGCCGCGGAGTTCACGCCGGAGATGGTGGACGACACCTCGGTTGTACCGGCCGCCGCCTGTTGGACATTGCGGGCGATCTCCTTGGTCGCGGCACCCTGCTCCTCAACCGCCGACGCGATGGTGGTGGCGATTTCGTTCACGCGTCCGATCGTCTGGCCGATCGCTTTTACCGCAGCGACCGAATCGTGTGTCGCGGCCTGCATCTCGGCGATCTTAGAGCTGATCTCTTCGGTTGCTTTGGCTGTCTGATTGGCCAGCGATTTCACTTCGGAGGCCACAACCGCGAATCCTTTGCCGGCTTCGCCGGCACGCGCCGCCTCGATCGTGGCGTTGAGCGCCAGAAGGTTCGTTTGCCCCGCGATGTCGTTGATCAGCTTCACCACGTCGCCGATCCGTTGCGCCGCGTCGGCGAGACCTTGGATTTGCGAATTGGTGCGTTCCGTCTCCTGCACCGCCTGGCTGGTGATCCGCGTCGATTCTCCGACCTGGCGTCCGATCTCCGCGATCGAAGATGCCAGCTCTTCGGCCGCCGTGGCCACCGTCTGGACATTCGTCGACGCCTGCTCGGACGCCGCCGCGACCGCCGTCGCCTGACGGCTCGTCTCCTCGGCCGTGGCCGTCAGGCCCGTCGCCGTCTTCTGCATCCGGTCGGCCGTTCCGCTGCCGGTTTCGAGCGCCTTGCCCATCGACACGCTGAACGCGCGGATCGCCTCGTCGAGCTTGGTCTGGCGCTGCTGACGTTCGGCCAGCATTGCCTCCTGGTAGACCGAGATCGCGAAATCCATGTCGAGGTTGACCGCGGAGGTCAGCGCCTGCAGGACAGCCGTGAGCTTGGCCGGCTTCCAGCGATAGGTGCGCACCGCGAGATCGAGCAGCTCGCGCAGGACGAAATTGTACCCGCCGATGTACCAGCGCGGCTCGAGGCCGATGCGATTATGCACGAGCCCGATGCTGCGCACGCTCTGCACGTAATCCTGGCCGAAACCGTTGTTGAACAGCCGATGCCAGTGCGTGCCCTGTGCCTTCTTGAGGCGCGGGGTCTGGTCGCCGATCAGCTTGGCCAGTTGCGGCGTTCCGGTTATCAGCGAATAAAAGCCGTCGAGCACGTTCGGGAGTGCCGGCTCCACGATCTTCCAAAACTCCCGAAGCGTCGTGGTCGTCTGCGCATCGATCCGCATGAACGCGAGGCGGACGTCGCGGTCGCCGTCGTCATGGGTCGCTTGCGAATGGGTTTGCACGGCTTGTCTCCTTGGATCCTGCGGGCCCGGCGAGCCCCCTTCATTTCGCGGGACCATAGAGAGGCCGTGGCGCGGCTGCTTGGAGCACACCGCCACGCTTTGGTGCCGGGCGCCACGAAATGCCGAGACGAACACTCGTGCTGCTTAAGAGCGGAACCGGTAGCCCCCTCACTCGGTCCGAATTCCTCAGATGCTGGTACAGAATGTGAGATTTTTAGTAAGTTATAAGCAAATACAAGACATTGTGCCGCGGAGATCCGAGGTCACGAGGGCATAGTGTCCGCACCGATGTTGCCACTGGAGGCCCACCCGGCCTTCCACGTCGCAAGCACTTCCGAGCTCGCGCATGTGCTCGAGGCGCAGCTCGCCGCCGAACTGATCCACGTGCCGCGCGATCTGCGAGCGGTCAGCTCGCGCGCCAATCGGTTCAAGCTGCCGGTCGGAGGGCTGTGGCTCTGCGACTATGGCATGCCCACGGTCGTCAAGTTCCCGGCGTCCGACGATATTCGGGTCCAGTTTCGGCTGGCCGGTTCGGGTGCAACGACGATCCGTAATCGGACGATCGCGATCACCGAGATGCAGGCCTGCGCGGCATCGGACGCAGGCGAAGTTCATTTCGGGCCGGATTTTCGGCAGTTGGCCTGGCGCGTTCCCAGGGCGGCTCTCAGGCAGAAGATCGCCGCCATGACCGGCCGTCCCGTCATCGGCGAGCTTTGCTTCGATCCCGAGATCGATCTCAGCCGGCCGCTTGCGGCGACGATGCGGCGGGTCTTGGATTGCCTGATTCAGGCGATCGATGCGGTTCCCGACGCGCCACCCGGCCCCCTCCTCGCCGAACTGGAACAGGCCCTGATCGTGGCGTTTTTGACTGCACACGAGCCCGGTATGCGCGGAATGCTCGACCGGCGTGCTCCCGGCGCCGCCCCCTGGCAGGTGCGCCGCGCCGAGGAGTACATCGAGGCGAACTGGGACAAACCGCTCCTCATCGAGGATCTCGTCGCGGCGACCGGCGCCAGCGCGCGCAGCCTGTTCCGGACCTTCCGGCAGAGCCGCGGCTGTTCCCCTTTGGAGTTTGCACGGCGTACCCGGCTGGAGGCGGCACGGCGAATGCTGGAAACACCGGAGCGACCGACCACCGTCACCGAGATCGCAGTCTCGTGCGGCTTTCGCGACCTCGGCCATTTCACGAAGAGTTTCCGCCAGGCCTTCGGAGAGCTGCCCTCTGCCGTGTTGAACCGGGCGCTCCAGGCTCGCCGGCCGGCTTCGTAGGGCCGTTCTCCCGCGCGGTCGCGCGCCAAGGAATTCCGCCGCACCGCCCCGCGCCTGCACGAGATGCACAGCGGGGAGTATCTCGAAAGCCCGCATCTCACCTGAGCCCGCGCGGCTGATACCGGGAGTCTTGCGCAAATCCGACATCCCGCCTTTGCCGGCGCGCCTATAAGGGCACGCTCAGGCGCGGTGCGCCTCTGCGAGTCGCGTCCGGGCCGGATGGAGGACCACATGTTCGGTTGCGGTTGGAGGAAGGTTGCCGGATCCATCGCTGTTGCCGGCGCCCTGCTGCTGGGCGACATGGCGATTCTCACCCCATCGGGGATCGGCTTCGGAGCAAGCGCCTCGGCCCAGACCCAGGGCATGCAGCGGCGCGAGGACCGCCGCGGCACGCGTCAGCAGTCGCGATCGGTCAAGCACGACTGCAACGCCAGTGGCCAGGCGAGCCGCTCCCAGTGCCGGCAGGCCAAGCGCACCGTGAAGCAGGAGGGCCGGCAGAGGCGGGTGTCGGGGCAGTAGGGGCGCTGCGAAACCACTTGCGCGCCCGCACGCGATGCAGGGCAGCGATCCCGACAGCCTGCACGCGTAAGCCGCGCATTTCCCCGGCCACGGAATCATGAGCCCTGGATCCACGGAATTATCGGCGTCTGAAGCGGGCAGGGACGCCGCTGCCGCGCCGTCACGGATTGGGCAAGACGTGTTCCATCTCGTGATGATCAAGCCCACGCATTACGACGACGATGGATATCCCATCCGCTGGGTACGGTCGGCCATTCCGTCCAACACGCTTGCCTGCCTGAACGGCCTCGCAGAAGACGCGCGCGCCCGCGAGGTGCTCGGACCCGCGATTGACATACGCCTTCATACCTACGACGAGACCAACCAGCGCGTCCGTCCCGGCCGAATCGTAAAGCTCGTTCGCGGCTCCGGCGGCAAAGCGCTGATTTGTCTCGTCGGCGTTCAATCGAACCAGTTTCCGCGCGCCGTCGACCTGGCGGGCCCGTTTCTGGCCGCGGGGCTGCCGGTCTGCATCGGCGGCTTCCACGTCTCGGGCTGCATCGCGATGCTGCCCGGGCTGCCGGCCGACCTCGCCCAGGCGCAGGCCCGCGGCATTTCGCTGTTCGCCGGCGAGGCCGAAGAGCGCCGCCTGGACGTGGTGATCCGCGACGCCTGGGCCGGCAAGCTGGCACCGCTGTATAATTTCATGGACAAGCTGCCGAGCCTCGCCGGCGAGCCGCCGCCCATCCTTCCGAAGGAGCACGTCCGCCGCACCTCGGGCTCGCTGTCGAGCGTCGATCTCGGCCGCGGCTGCCCATACCAATGTTCGTTCTGCACGATCATCAACGTCCAGGGGCGCAAGAGCCGGTTTCGCTCCCCGGACGACCTCGAAAAGACGATCCGGGACAACTACGCGCAGAACATCAAACGGTTTTTCATCACAGACGACAACTTCGCGCGCAACCGCGACTGGGAATCTCTGTTCGACCGGTTGATCGAGCTGCGCGCAAACGGGTTCTCCAACATCGGATTCACCATTCAGGTCGACACGCTGTGTCACAAGATCCCGAATTTCATCGACAAGGCGGCACAGGCAGGGGTGCGCCGGGTGTTCATCGGGCTCGAGAACATAAATCCCGACAACCTGATCGCGGCCAAGAAGCGGCAGAACAAGATCACCGACTATCGCGAGATGCTGCAGGCGTGGCGCGATCACGGCGCCATCACCTGCGCGGGCTATATCATCGGCTTCCCCGGCGACAGCAAAGCCTCGATCCTGCGCGATATCGAGATCATCAAGCGCGAGCTGCCGCTCGATATCCTCGAGCTGTTCTTCCTCACGCCCTTGCCGGGCTCGGAGGACCACAAGAACCTGTGGACCCGTAAGGTCTGGATGGATGCCGATATGAACAGGTACGACCTCCATCACCGGGTCGCACATCATTCGGGAATGTCGGATACGGAATGGGAGGACGCTTACCGCTCCGCGTGGGCGGCGTTCTACACGACCGACCATATCCGCGCGATCTTGCGTCGTACGGCGGCGAGCAAGCTCGGGCGACCCAGCACGACGCTGTCGACCTTGCTGTGGTTCAAGCTCATCAGCGCCTACGAGGGCGTGCATCCGCTCGAAGGCGGCGCATTCCGGCGGAAGTCCCGCCGCGACCGGCGCTCGGGCCTGCCGCGCGAGACTCCGTTCGTGTTTTATCCGCGCTACCTTGCCGAGACGGCCGTCAAGGCATGGCGCTATCTGTCCGCCTACCGCGAATGCAAGGCGATCCTCGACGACGTGGTGTCGGCGCCCGACCGGTGGACGTACAAGGACATGGCCATCACGCCTCAAACCGAGGACCAGTTCGAGACGCTCGACCTCTATCACGCCACTGCGGGCGGCGAGGCCGCACTCGAGCGCAAGCGCTGGAGCGACGCGATCCAGTCAAAAAACGTCGCGGCTTCTTAGGCGGTCCGGCGCGAGGCGCGAAGGATGTTTACGGCTCCACCACCTCCAGCCGCACCCGGGCCACGCCTTGCTGCGTGATGCCGAGGCTGCGCGCGGCGGCGGCGGAGAGGTCGAGGATGCGGCTTGCCACGTGCGGGCCGCGGTCGTTGATGCGCACGCGCACGGAGCGGCCGTTCTCGAGATTGGTGACCAGGACAATCGTCCCGAACGCGAGCGTCCGGTGGGCCGCGGTCATCGCGTTCATGTCGAAGCGCTCGCCGCTGGCGGTGACCGCACCGTTATGCCCGGGCCCGTACCACGAGGCCACGCCGACCTCGACATACCGTGCCGGAGCGGGAGGCGGCTGCGGCGGGGGAGGCGGTGGTGCCGTGGCCGTGCAGGCGGCCAGGAGCACGGCGAGGAGGAGGGCAGGACCCCAGGCGCCGCCGACCCGCCGCTCTCCGGTCGCGCGCCGCCCCGCCCCCCGTGTCACCCGGGGGCGCCTACGCCGCCTTCTTGCGGTTGGCCTCCAGCCGCTGATCGACCAGCGCCACGATCGTGTCGATCGCCGGGTGCGAGAGGCCCTTCTGCCGGGCGATGAGCTGCACGAGCTTGTCGGCGCGCTCGATATACGGGGCGCCGTTCTGCAGCGCGCGCGCCGCCGACGCGGGCCGCACGAGGCTCTGGGCCGCCGCGGCATATTTCTCGAACGGCACGAGGTCGGCGGGATTGGCGCCGAGCTTCACGCACAAATCGAACACGAAATTGTAGACCGAGCGCGCCTCCTCGATGTTGGTGTGCACGGCTTCCTGGGCGGTGCGCATGCCGTCCTTGGTGATGCAGCGGTAATTGCCGGCCAGCAGCATCGACCATTTGGCGAGCGGTACGAAGATGGAGTCATGGACGCGCAGCTTCACCGGCAGCTCGATCTTGCCGCCGTCGCCGGGATCGAAGCGCACCGCGTCGATCTCCTGCTCGATCTGGCGCAGGATGACGTTGCCCTTCTCGTTGTCGAACTTCGCGACCTTGAAGTTGGTCGGCAACGTGACCATCAGCACGTTCACCTTCTCGTCCGGCGGGCGGATCGCCTGCGGATCGGGACTGCAGAGCGTGAGGCAGGCCGGATCGAAACTGTCCCACACCGTGGGGTCGGTGTAGGCGGGTTTCAGCGCCTCGTAATTGAGCCCGGGGATGCGCCTCACGTAGGGCAGGGGCGGCATGTTCATGATCGACATGCACGGCACCTTGGACTTCGCCACCGCGTCGAGCAGCTCGCGCACGCCTGCTGACCGGTACTGGGGCTCCTGCATGGCGAGCGCCACCAGGTCGTAGTCGCTGGGCTTGACGCCCGCAGCGCCGCTCGCGGTCACCTTGCCCGGGAGCTTCTTCGAATCGAGGACGACCGGATCCTTGCGGCCGCGCACCGGCAGGCGGACCCGGAAGCCCTCGCTGTTGATGAGGTCGGCCTCGGCCGGCAGGCAGACGTGATGGATCCGGTGCCCGCCGAACAGCATTTTGGAGGCCAGCAGCGACCCGTACGCCGCGCCGAGAACCAGGATGTTGTAATTGCCCGCCATAAGTCGCCCCCTCCCAGGGAATTGCAAAACGTATCGACGCCCGCCTTTACGTCGGCGGCGTCTTTTGACCCACGCAATGTTAGTGCGCGTATCCGCCGGCTGCAATGGAGCCGGGCGCGCCTGACGGTCTCAATCCGGCCAGGGCTTGCGCCAATTCAGGCCCGCAAGGTCGCCGACCGGGCCGATGACGCTGTCGAATCGCATGGTGATCCGCTGCGCGGGCTCGTAGGGCAGCCAGGACGGCAGGGCATCGTGGTTGGGGTTGCCCGAGCGCGCGAATTCGGTCCAGGCACCGTGCATGGCACGCGCGAGGCCGGCGAGCTCGTCCGTGTTCGCGCCCGTGAGCATGGGTGCCGCGGGCCAGTTCGGGAAATTGTCGAACACGAACGGGATCTCGAGGCAGTGGCAGGACTGCAGGCCGCCCGGCGCCTGCCAATCGAACTGGTACACATAGGCCGGCCGTCCATGGGCGGCTTGATACTCGGCGTGACGCAGGCTGCCCATGCGGAACACGCGGTCTGTGAACAGGGCCTCCAGCAACGCGGCGCCGGTTTTGGCCGCGCGCAGGCGGCGGGTCTCGTCGAGATAGGCCGGCGCCTCGGCCTTGAACATCGCCTCGAAGAGCGGTGTGGCCTTCGTCTCGTCGGCCGCCATGACGTCCTTGTCGATCGCGTAGAACGCCGTCATTTCCTCGCGCGTGGTCCCGATCATCACGTCGATGTCCTTGCCGGCCCCCGACTTCAGCGACCCTAGAATCTCGCCCGGGATCGTCTTGCCGTCGATGACGAGGCCGAACGGGGCCGCCGCGTCGGCGAATTTCTTTTCCAGCCGCCCAAGCTCGCCCTGGGCGGCAAGGAAATCCTTCACCGGCAAATCGCGCAGCCTCCCGGCTTCGCCGTCCTTCAGGCCCAGCACCTCGAGCAGCCGCCGTCCGATGCGCTGCGCGTCCTCGCGGCCGCGCGCCGTGCGGCCGAACGGCGTGCTCTGCAGGATGGCGCGCCGGAACAGGCCGCGCGCGGCCGGCATCGTCATCATGGCCGCGATCGAGCCGGCTCCGGCCGACTGGCCGACCACGGTGACGTTGTCGGGATCGCCGCCGAACGCGCGGATGTTGCTCTTGACCCAGCGCAGGGCTGCGATCTGGTCGAGCAGGCCGAGATTGCCGTCGCTGATCCCGGGCAGGCAGAGGAAGCCGAGCGCGCCCAGCCGGTAGTTGATCGACACCGCGACCAGCCCGCCCTGCCGGGCAAAGCTTTCGCCCGAGTACCAGGGAAGCGAGCCGGCGCCGCTCGAGAAGGCGCCGCCGTGGATCCACACCAGAACCGGCCGCCCGCCCTTTCCTTGCGCAAGAGTGGGCGCCGGTGCGGGCTTCGGGTCGGGAGTCCACACGGTGAGGGTGAGGCAGTCCTCGCTCTGCGGCCGCTCGAAGTCGCCCATCACATGCGCGAGGCGCGAGCGGCCCTGCGGGGCGACGGGCCCGTCCTGCGTCGCATCGCGCACGCCGGACCAGGCCGGTGCGGCTTGCGCCGGCGCGAAGCGGAGCGGCCCCACGGGGGCCGTGGCATAAGGGACGCCGCGGAACACGGCGACCCCGTTCTCGCGCGCCCCGCGCAGCTCGCCCGAATTCGTCCGCACCACGAGATCGCTCGCTGCCCCGGCCACCATCGTCACTCTCCTTTGGTCTTGTGCAATTCGGTCCTCATCTCTGTGCGAAGCGGCGCTCGAGCGGCGCCAGCACCAGGCGCTCGCCGGCCACGAAGATCAGCACGATGGCGAAGCAGGTGGCGAGGAAGGTCGGGCTGTCGGCCGCCGTCTGGGCGCGCAGCATGAGATAACCGAGGCCGGTGGGAGCGCCCAGGAGCTCGGAGACCAGTGCGATCTTCCAGCCGATGCCGTAGGCGATGCGCGTCGCCGACAGAAGATACGGGACGAGCAGCGGCAAGGTCAGGCGCCATAGGATGCGGCCGGGCCGGCGCGTGAAGCTGTGGCCCATCTCCATCAGCTCGCGGTCGATGTGGCGCAGCCCCTCGCCGATATTGATCAGGCAGAACGGCGTCAGGATCGCGACCTCGACGAAGATCACCCCGAAATCGCCGGGTTCGAACCAGATCGCGGCGAGGATCGCCCAGCCGATCGATGGGAACGAGTTGAGCACGGGCTTGATGCGCTCATTCACCACGATGTCGAGCCACGGCGCCGCCTCGGCGGCGAAGGCGAGGCCGCCGCCGATCAGAAGCGACAGCATCACCGCGGCGACCACGCGCCAGGACGAGGCCAGGGTGTGCTGAAGGAACTCCGGAGTCACGAAGAGATCGAGGAGGCGCTCGCCCGTTACCAGCGGTCCGGGCAGCACGAACTCCGGCAAGCCGCGCGCTGCGAGCCACCAGCCGGCCAGGGCGGCCAGAACCAGGCCCTCGCCGATCAGCCTCGCCGCAAGTCCGTTCACGGATGCCTCAGCGCGCATAGTGCCGCTCCAGCCGCGCCTGCAGGGGTGCGAACAGCAGCCGATCCATGCCGTGCACGAACGCGATGATGAGGACGATCGCGGCGACGATGGTCGCGGTGTCGTACTCCTGGCGCGCGAGATTGATCATGTAGCCGAGACCGCTGTTGCCGCCGAAGAGCTCGGCGGTCAGCGTCACCTTCCAAGCCACGCCGAACATGATCCGGATGGTCGCGAAGATGAACGGATAGAGCGAGGGAACGACGATCAGCCGGAAGACCGGCCCGCGGCGCCGGGTGAAGCTCGCGGCCATCTCGACCGTGTCGCGGTCGATGGCGCCGAGCCCGGCCGACATGTTGACCAGCGCGAAGGGGACCAGCACGGCGCTGATCGCAAAGACCACGGCGCCCGAATTGACGCCGAGCCACATCACCGCCAGCAAGGTCCAGCCGATGCCGGAGAACGCATTCAGGAATGGCCCCAGACGCCGCTCGACGGCGAAGCGGAAGACCGGCAGATAGAAGGGCAGGAGCGCCAGCAGCGAGCCGAGCACGAACGAGATGACGATCGCGCCCGCGACATGCTCCAACGACGCCGCGAGATGGCCGAGGTCGCGCGCGCTGCCGACGAATTTCCACAGCCGCAGCGCCACCTCTCCCGGACCGGGCAGGAGATAGGACGGTGCTGCGCGCGCGCCGGCCTCCCACGCCGCGACGAAGGCGAGGGTGAAGAGATGGCCCGCCGTGCGGCGGCCGATCCGGCCGCGGCGCGACGCGCGGCCGAGCACGAGCGCGCTGGCGTTCATGGCCGGGCGATCAGGCGTGAAGCGCTCCGTCCCAGACCAGCTTCCGGATGTCGGGATAGTCGGGGATGATGCCCATCTCCTTCGACAGCTCGTACAGCTTCATGATCGCCTGGGCGTGTTCCTCGGTGAAGGTGCCCGGCACGTCCGAGCTGTTCGCGAACCACCACTCGAAGAAATCGGGCGGCAGGTTGCTCGCCTTGCCGACTGCGCCAAAGACCTCGTCGCGATGGGCGAGCGCGTAGCGCACCGAATCGCGGAACAGGCGGTTGAACTCCTTGTAGGCCTCGGGCTTCTGCGCCAGGCGCTCCGGATAGGCGATGTTCACGGCGCTGATGAAGCGCATGTGATAGAGCTCGATGTTGTCGCGGCCGGTCTCGGCGATGACGCGGAACTCGCCCGATTTCATGGCGCGATAGGCTTGGCTGTGGATCAGGGTCGCGGCGTCGATCTGGCCGGCGGCAAGCGCGCCCGGCAGGTTCGGCGCCTGGATCTCGAGCTGCTTCACGTCGCCACCCTCGAGCTTCATGTCGAGGCCGTATTTCTTGGCAAGCGCGATGCGGATCTGCGTGTAGCCGGTGGAGCGCAGGCCATAGGAGCCGAGGGTCGCACCCTTGAGGTCCTGGGGCGTCTTGATCTTGCTGTCGGCCTTCACCCACACGCCGGCCCCCTGGCCCGCCTGCGATTGCTGCAGCGCCGTGCCCATCACGCGCAGGTCGAGGCCGTGGGAGACTGCCGGCGGGATGCCGATGACGGCCGTCATGATCACGTCGTACTGTTTGGCCGAGGTGGCCTGGATGAGCTGCGGGATGGCGAGCCCGCGCGCCTCGACGGTCACGAGATCGGACGCGACCTTGCCGTTCATCATCGCCCAGGTCACGGCGTCGTAGGCGGGGTCGAGCAGATACGCGTAGGTGATCTTCTCTTTTGCCTGGGCCCTGGGGGCCTGGGCGAAGCTTGGCCGTGCCACCGTCATCAGGGCGGGGGCGGCGAGAAGCTTGAGGACCTTGCGACGTTTCATGACCTGTCTCCCCATCAAGAACCGGAACCGTGTTCGAGCGAACGGAAAAGCTCCATCAGGCGGGCGCGCTGGGCGCCCGACGCGGCGTCGGCGGGCGCGCGCGGCCGCCTCGCGTCCACCTGAAGCACATCGATGACCCGCGTCGGCTTGTTCGACAGGATCACGATGCGGTCGGCGAGCTGCAGCGCTTCGTCGACGTCGTGCGTCACGAAGACCACGGTCTTGCCGGTGCGCTGCCAGATCTGCTCCATCTCGCCGCGCAGGCGCACCCGCGTGTTCGGATCGAGGGCGGAGAACGGCTCGTCCATCAGCACGATCTGCGGATCGACGGCCAGGGCCCGGGCGATGGACACCCGCTGGCGCTCGCCGCCCGACAGCATCGCGGGATATTTCCGGGCGTCGTTGGCGAGCCCCACGAGGGTCAGGAGTTCCATGGCGCGCGCGCTGCGCGCGGCGCGGTCGCCCGTGCCGCTGCCGCGGCCGAAGCGCAACTCGGAGGCCAGCAGCACGTTGCCGAGGGCCGTGCGCCACGGCACCAGCCGCGGCGACTGGAAGACGAAGGCGATCTCGGGCCACGCCTCCTGCGGCGTCCGGCCGTCCACCGTGACCTCGCCGCCGCTCGCTTGCAGCAGACCGGCAATGACGCGCAGCGATGTCGATTTGCCGCAGCCCGAGGGCCCCAGGATGCAGACGAACTCGCCCTTGCGGACGTCGAAGCTCAGGCGCTCATAGATGGTGTCGCCGCCGAACGCGACGGCGACGTCGCGGAAGGCGATGATCGCCTCCGTGGACGCCGTCTGTACCGCCGGGTGCCGGTCGTCCCGCAACGCGGACCTGCTCACCACGGCTCGCGACCGCATGCCATGAGCCGCCTCTCCTGCCCCCGCTTTTTCGGAGCGGGGAAATTATTTTATATTTAAAATAATGCGGCAGAGCTCCCTGGGCAAGCTCGCAAGTGGCCGCCGCGGTCGCGGGGTGTCAGCGGTGCCGGCGTGACTTCCTCCTTGCGGCTTTTCTCGCCGTGGTCCGCTTCTGCTTTCTGGCTCGCGTCCACAGCTTCTTGCTGGCGATGTCCGCCCCCTCGCGCATCGCCTTGAACTTCTCCCACACCACGGTCGGGTGCACCTCGGTCTTGTAGAGCGCCTGCGAGGAGAAGCCGCAATCCGCCCCCGCCATGACGTTGTCGCGGCCGACCAGCTTGGCAAAGCGCAGCAGGCGCTCGGCGATCAGCTCGGGATGCTCGACGATGTTGCTCGCGTGCGTGATGACGCCCGGGCACACGACCCTGCCGTCCGGCACCTTCACGTGCTCGAACAGGTGATATTCATGCTCGTGGCGAGGATTGGCGCCTTCGAAGCTGAACTGCCCGGCCTTGACCTTGAGGACATAGCGGATGATGTCGGCAAGTGCCGCTTCGTGGATGCGCGGGCCTTCGTTGATGCCGTAGCAGGTGTGGAACCGCACCTGTTCCTGCGGAATGCCCTTGAGCCCGGCGTTGGTCGCTTCGACGTAGATCTCGGCCCGCCGCTTCATCTGCTTCCCGTCCAGGTGCGGGTCGACGAAGATGTCGGGCAGGAACGGATCGTCGATCTGGACCAGCAGCCCCGCGTCGGCGATCGCCCGGTATTCCTTGGCGAGCTCGGCCGCCAGCGCGTGGAAATACTCCTCGTCGGTCTTGTAGTACTCGTTCTTGCCCACGCCCGAGGGGGCCGTCGCCGGCAGGAAGATGTGATCGTCGGCGATGCCCGCCGCCTTCGCCGCCGCCTTCAAATTGGCGATGTCGGCCTTCAGCAGGGACTCACCGCGATACTTGACCGGCCCGACACAGACCATCGGCACCATCTTGACCGCGGCTCCGCCGAGCATGGCCTCCTTGAAGTACTGCTCGTAGTACTCCGGAAAGGCGGCGACCTCCGCTTCGAACAGGGCGAATTTCTGGTTGGGACGCGGCTCGAAGCCTTCGAGCCGCGCCTGGATGTAGGAGAAGAAGCCCGGCTTCGAGAACTCGCCGTCGGTCACGTAGTCGATGCCGCACTCCGCCTGCTTCTTGACGAGGTCCGCGACCGACCGCGCCAGCACGGCATCGAAGCGGGACTGGTCGTAGGATTGGCCGGTGTATTTCGCCTTGATCTGGTCGAGCAGATCGTGCGGGCGCGGCAGGCTGCCGATATGCGTGATCTGGATGCGGTCGGTGTTCTGCTGGGTCATGCGTCTCCCCCGTGGCGCTCGCAAGATCGAGCTTTTGCGCGAGTGTAGGCGCAATCGGGGCGCGAATGGGAGGCCTTGCTTGGTGTGGGCCCCTCGATGGTCCTGTACGCGTGGGAATTTGAAAAGGCGGGCCACGAGCTGAGGGCGCGCGAAGGCTTGGCGCAATCCCACATCGGCAAGAATCGGCTCAAGCGCGTGCCCGCCGGCTGGTGCCCGCCGTTTTCGGGATATCACCTCTGGTATCCGAGCCGACGGGAATCGTCCGCGGCATTTGCCTTGCTGGTGGAAGCCTTGCGCTACCGCGGGTGTGGCTAGCTGCTATGGGTCATCCCGCCATCGCAGGCGATCGTCTGGCCGGTCATGAAGCTCGCCGCCGGCGTCGACAGGAACATGGCAAGTCCCACCAGGTCCGGGGGCACCATTCCTCTCGGTATGCATTGTTCGGCGACCTGCGCGATGCGGCGCTCGATGGTCGGGTTGACCGCCCGCTCCACTTCGGTCGCCACGGCGCCCGGCCGAATGCAATTCACGGTGATTCCGTCCGCTCCAAGTTCGCGGGCCATTGCGTTGGTCATCCCGATGATCGCCGATTTCGACGTCACGTAATGGAGATAGTTCGGAACTCCCTTGCGCACGGAATTCGACGAGATGTTGATGATCCGTCCCCATTTTGCTGCGCGCATCGCCGGCAAGACCGCCCGCACGCTGAGGAATGTGCCCGTGATGTTGACGTGCAAGACCCGGTTCCACTCGTCGAGCGGAATTTGGTCGAAGGGCCGCTTCCTCAGTGTCGCAAATATTGCCGCACCGTTGATGAGTACGTCGGTGCGCCCGTACTTCGCCAGGACGGTCGAGACCATTGCTTCGAGCGACTCCTCGTTCCCGATATCGACGGTCGCTGCCATGGCGTCACCGTCCGCTCGGGCGATCTCATTCTGCACGCGATCTGCGTTTGCAGCGTTCACGTCAGCCACGACGACCCTGGCGCCGGCGGCGGCGAACTGCCGCGCGAGCTCCCGTCCAATTCCCTGACCGGCGCCGGAGATGATCACGACCCGGTCTTTGACGCTCATGTCGCGGGCGTCAAAAGGTACGCCCGAATCGCGTGGGGCGTGCGTTGCGGTCGCAGGGATGCCGTCAGCAAAACTCACAGGAGATGCGCCGTGGGATGAATCCGCGTTCAGTTGCCGAGGGTGATCTTGTTCTTCTCGATCACGTGCTTCCAACGCGTCGTCTCATCGTCCATCATCTTGCTCAGCTCGCCGGGCCCCCGGATTTCCACGCTGAAGCCGAGCTTGTCGAGCTGGTTCGGCGTGGAAGGATCCTTTCCGGCTTCGGCGAACGCGGCGTACAACCGCATCACGCGGTCGGTGGGCGTCTGCTTCGGCGCCAGAAATGCGTACCAGAGCTTCGGATTGAAGTCCGGGTGGCCGAGCTCCGCCATGGTGGGCACGTTTTCGAGCATTTTTGCCCGGCGATTGGACGTCACAGCCAGTACCGTTATCTCACCCCCGCTTTCGGCCGTCGTCGCATCGGCAACCGATCCGAAAAAGAAATCCACCTGGCCGCCGGCAACGGCCATCATAACGTCGGGGTTGCCGCGGTATGGAACGTGCGTGGCCGTCGCACCAATCTCGTTCAGCAACGCCGCAGCGGAGAGGTGGCCCAGCGTCCCTGTGCCCGCCGAGCCGTAATTGAGCCCGCCCTTCCGAGCCAAGGCCGTAAAGTCGTTCAGGGTTCGAACGTTCAAACTTGACCGCACGACCAGTGCCAGCGGCACGGAGCCGAGGCCGATAATCGGTCGGAGGTCTTCCCTCAATTTGTAGGGAACATTCTTCTCGAGCAACGTCGCCGTCAGGCCTGACGACGGAAACCCGAGAATCGTGTAGCCGTCCGGCTTGGATCTCACCACCATATTCGTGCCCAGCGTCGTCGTCGCACCCGGCTTGTATTCAAACACCAGGGTCTGTCCGAGAATTTTCGTCGCCCTCTCGGCGAAAGCGCGCGCGATGATATCGCCCGGGCCGGCGGGCGGATTGGGTATGATCACCTTGACAGGTTTTGACGGAAACTCTTCGGCTGACGCGCCCATGGCCAGCGCCGACGCGCCCAGCACGGACGCCAGGGCAAGATAAAACGTCCTACGATTCATCCTCTTTCTCCTGCGGGCGCGCATGTCCCGCAACCGTGACGCTGATTGTTCGCCGCCGGGCTGCGGCATTCGCTTCACCGAGGTGCCGCCCGCCGAAATCGCCGCGGAGATTTTAAAACCTGGGCAGGACAATGGAGAGAAACTCCGTTGCCTCCTTTGCCTCGATCTCGATCGGGCCTTCATTGGCAAGAAACTCGAACGCCGCGTAAGGGCCGTAATCACGACCGCTCAGTGAGACCGCGCCCTTGCTCAGGAACAGCAGCTCGGTCGACGCCTGAAGGCCCGCGGAAAATGAGGATCCCGCGTCGACACGGATCAGCCCGAGTTGCGTATCTCGTTCGGTGAAGGTGCCAAGCCGCTTTGTGTGGACACCTGGCGCGTTTGCCGGGATCCACTCGTATGCCGCCGGATCCATCACAATGAAGTTTTCGTATCGCGGCTTGCCATACGCCGTCTTCTTGCCGGTGGCCTCTTGATAGCAGGCCTCGGATCCATCGATGTTATGGCGCTGGCCGTTTTCATCGAAGTACGTGTAGACGCCGTCCTTGAACTGCCCCTTCTTTTCGAGAGCGGCGTTCGCGGCCTCGCGGCGCTGCGGGCTGAGAAAGCCTTGTCCGCTTGCGCCGCCGAACTGACACACCATCATCTCGAGACCTTCCGGCCGGTCTTGGGGGCCGTAGTAAACGCCCTCCGGGAAATAGCCCACCGAGCCTTCTTCCATCACCACGCCTTTGGCGATGGGATAGCGGCCTTTGAGAACATAGCGGACCTGATCGAACGGGTGCCGATGCCGGGGAGTCGACCATCCGCCACCACCCGTGCGTCCGACATTGAGGAGGTAGTTGCTCGGCGAATCGTCGCGCCCCTGGAGAAGATATCTCTGCTCCAGGATGCCTTCGCGCATGGTTCCGACGCGGTTTTCGGGTGCAGTGTGGGCTTCGCCAACGCGCATCTGTTTCCTCCTGCGACTTGTCCGGGTCGTCGAAAACGGCCCTTCTTATCCGATGCCGGCGGGACTGACACGCGCGACTTGGAGTGGGATATAACACGACGTTATCGCCCGGGCCGATAAGTCGTTATGGCGCCTCATATCGGGGGTCGGGGCGCTCGGCGTTTCCGCGCACCCTGGGCGCTGGGATTGTCGGGGACCAGGTGCCGGACGAGCGGTGCCGCGTGGCCTAAGCAGCAAAACTTCGGCCGACGGCCCTTATTCGTCTGATCAGATCGCGGCCGGCTTCGTCCGGCGCCGAGCGGTCGCGGAAGACGGCCGTGATGTTGCGGCGAAACGCCTCATCGACGAGCGGCAGCGCGCGTATCTGTCTGTCGCCCGTGCCACCGGGCGCCGCGTGTTCCGGAAGAAGCCCGAGATAGTCGGTCGCGGACAGCAGAGTTCGCGTGAAGTCGATTGCACCGCACTCGATCATCTGTTCCGGCATCTGCACGCCGTGCATCGCGACAATTCGTTCGAGTAGACTCCTCTGCCTCCCTCCGACGATCGGGCAGACCCACGGGTACTTCGCGACGTCGCCCCATGTCACGTTCTGCTTGCGGAAGAGCCGGTGGCTTGGCTTCGCAAAAATCCTCAGGCGGTCGCGAAACAGGACGGTCTGTTTCAGGCCGTCGACCAGGTCGTAGTGCTCAGTCTGGCCTATGACGAAGTCGAAATTGCCCCGCTGTAGCTCGGCGAGAAGCGTAATGCCCACGGCCTCGATGATTCGCAGCAGGACGTCCGGGTATTTCTTTTTCCAGATTGCGACTGCGTGCGGCACGATTGTCGTCGCCAAAGTCGGCAGGACCCCGACCGTGATGACGCGCGTATCGCCGGGGGCTTCACCTTTGAGCTGAGCCTCGACGTAGGCCATTTCGTTCTTGATGAGCTGTGCGTGACGGCAGAGCAGCTCGCCGAACTCGGTCGGCACCACACCGGTGGGGCTGCGCTGAAGCAGCTTCGTCCCCACCGCTTTCTCAAGTCGCATCATCGCCATCGAGAGTGCGGGCTGGGAGATCGACAGTTGCTTGGCCGCCTTCTTCAACGAGCCTAATTCGACGGTCGTTGCGAAATAGAAAAGTTTCCTTGAATCAAGATTGGGCTGCATTCCCGCAAACCTGTATGACCGGTGGCAACCGTCTCAGAATGTGACGCGCGAGCGCGCTGGGGCTGGTTCGAAACCGGCTGCAGGTCTCATCCCACGCCGCCGAGATATAACTGGCTATTATACCTCAACGAGGGATCCGCGTCGTTCCGCATTGACGGTGCTCCGCCCCCTGCGATGATGTCGCGGCACCCAACCGTCAGAGCGCCCGCCGCGCACCACCCCTTCTGGTAAAAACGAGGCCATGACAAGCCCCCCGCGAGATCTCGTGCGTAACGCCGTCAGGGACAAACTGGCGCGTGACGAAGTCGTTCTGTCGATGAGCATCCGCCTGGTTCGCACGATGGAGATCGCTGCCCTGGCGCAGAGCGCCGGATTCGATTCCATCTATATCGACGTCGAACACAGCAGCTTTTCACTCGATACGACCAGCCAGATCTGCATGGCAGGATTGGCGTCGGGGATTACGCCCTTCGTCCGCGTGCCCAGCATCGACGTCATTCCGCGTGTATTGGACGGCGGTGCCCTCGGTGTCATCGCGCCGCATGTTCAGTCCGCACAGGACGCGGCGCGAGTCGTCCGCGCCGCGAAGTATCCACCGCTCGGCGACCGCTCTTTCACCGGCGCGTTGCCGCAGCTGGGCTTCCGTCCCTTTTCCGCCGCGGAGGCGCTGCCAGCGCTGAACGACGCGACGACGGTGGTCGCGATGATCGAATCCGCCGAAGCGCTCGGAGCCGTCGATGAGATCGCTGCGGTCGACGGTGTTGACCTTCTGTTCATCGGCACGAACGATCTTTGCCTGTCGCTGGGCATCCCTGGACAGTTTGACCACGCGCTGGTCCGGGATAGCTACACGAGGACGATGGGGGCGTGCCGCAGGCATGGGAAGCATCTGGGCATCGGCGGCCTTGCCGGGCAGCCGAAGCTCGTCGCGGAATTCATCAAGCTCGGCGCGCGCTACGTCTCGACCGGCACCGATTTGTCCTTCCTGCTTGGCGCAGCCACCGCCCGGGTCAAGCAGATGCGCGCCCTCTGAGCGCCGGTTCGGCGTCGGCACCCGCGAACGTCCGATCACCAGCTCCTGGCTTCCCGGTCTCATGCGCGAGACGTCTATTGGTTTGCGCCGCCCCCGATAGTCTGCCCGCTTCCGCCCATGCTAGGGTGGGCCAACGATCGCGGACGGGCCTGAAGGCCCGCCGGATCGAAAAATTCCGCCGGGAGGAACGTTGTGTCCGCGATCGACGTCGCCGACATCATCGACCAGCAGAAGATCAGCGCCTTCCAGGCGCGGATCGTGGTCATGGCGTGGTTCACCTTGTTCCTCGACGGCATCGACAACCAGGCCATCGCCTATGTGGCCCCGGCACTCTCGGCCTCCTGGCATCTGCCGCGCGGCGCCCTCGGGCCGGTGTTCGCCGCGGGCGTGGTCGGCGTGGCGCTGGGCGCCCTCATCATCGGCCCGCTCGCCGACCGCTACGGCCGCAAGCGCGTGCTCGTGTCGACGGTGCTCTATTTCGCCGCGATGTCGCTCGCCATCACCCAGGCGCGCGACCTCACGCAGCTCCTGGTGTTGCGCTTTTTGATCGGCCTCGGTCTGGGGGCCGTCGTGCCGCTCGCGGTCGTGCTGGTGAACGAGTTCGCGCCGCGCCGGAGGCGCGCGGCGATGGTGACCCTCACCACCTGCGGCTATGCGATGGGCGCTGCTTCGGGCGGCCTGCTGGCAGCGCAGCTGGTGCCGATCTTCGGGTGGACCTCGATGTTCTATGTCGGCTGCGCCATTCCGGTGCTGCTGGCGCTGGCCTTGGTGGCGTGGGTGCCGGAATCGATCCGGCTCCTGACCTTGCGCGGGGACGGCGAGGCCATTCGCGGGATCCTGCGGAAGATCAACCCCGTGCTGGCGTTGCCCGCCGATGCGCAGTTCACGTTGCGCCAGGAAGGGGCCGAGGCGCATGCCGGCAGCTGGCGCGTCGTCCGCCTGTTCAAGGAAGGGCGCAGCGCGACCACGCTCCTGATCTGGTTCTGCTTCTTCATGAACCTGCTGGTGCTCAACGTGCTCAACAACTGGCTGCCGACCCTGGTCACGCACACCGGCATCCCGCAGGAGCAGGCGGTGCGCGCCGCCACGGCGCTGCAGTTCGGCGGCATGACAGGCGTGATCACCATGGGCCTCCTCGCCGACCGCTTCGGCTTCTTCAAGGTGCTGCCGTTCTCGTTCGGCGTCGGGGCGGTGTTCATCGCCCTGATCGGCGTGGCGGGTGCCGACCTCGTGATGCTGGTCGCGATGATCTTCGTCGCCGGGTTCTGCAACATCGGCTCGCAGATGACCCTGGCCGCACTCACCGCCACGCAATACCCGACCGACATCCGCTCGACCGGTGTCCGCTGGGCGCACGGGGTTGCGCGCCTGTTGTCGATCGCGGGCCTGCTGCTCGCGGGCGTGCTGCTGTCGATGAACTGGCCGCTGGCCGGCCTCTACGATCTGGTCGCGGTGCCGATGGTGTGCGGCAGCGTCGCCGTGCTGGTCCTGGCCGGCGTCCGCCGCGCGCGGCAACCCGCCACGGCCCTCGCGTCATCCGTATCGTGAGCGCGCACAGAAGGGACTGAACATGTTTGCGCAGATCAATCACATGGCGATGATCAGCTCGAACTACACCTTGCTCAGCAAGTTCTACGAGGGCGTCTTCGGCTTGAAATCGTCCGGACGGACGTCGCCGCTCCGCGCCACCGTATACGGCGACGGCTATGTCGGCCTCAACATCATCCCGCGCCGCGACGGCTATGTCGGCGGCCTCGATCATTTCGGCATGGTGGTGGACAACGTCGAGACGGTGCTGGAGCGCATGCGCAAGAAGCATCCGCAGGCCAACATCGTGAAGCGTCCATCGGCCCGGCCCTTTGCCGCCTATAGCGGCCACGATCCCGACGGCAACGTGTTCGACCTGGCGGAGAAGACGGGCGACAACCGCAAGGACATCTACGCCGACCAGGCGGCCGAGGGCTGGCACCAGGACCGCTATCTCAACAAGTTCGCGATCCGCACGCCCAACGCCGAGCGCTGCGCGGACTTCTACATGGACGTGTTCGAGCTGACCCCGCTCAACCGCAAGGTCGACGCCCCCGGCTATCACCTGACCGACGGCCGCGTCACCCTCTCGATCCTGCCGTGGTCGATCCAGGTGTTCGAAGGCATGTCGATCAAGCGTCCGGGCCCCGACCATTTCGGCTTCAAGGTCGAGAATCTCGAGGCGTTCAAGGCGCATGTCGCGTCCGTCGCGGGCGAGAATCCGTACCTGGCTCCGGTGCCGCTCGGCGGCAGCCGCGAGTCCGACGTGCGCAAGCGGCTGTTCCAAAGCAGTGCGACCGGCAAGTACCAGATGAGCGATCCGGACGGCACCTGGATCGACGTGACCGACGAATAGCCTGGATGACGAGCATGGACGGCGACCGCCAGGCGCAAGACAGATACGTCACCGTCGACGGCCTGCACCTGCGCGTCATCGAGGCGGGGCAGGGGCCGGCGGTGCTGTTCCTGCACGGCGCCTCGCTCGGCTCCTCGGCCGACGTGTTCCGCCGCAACCTGCCCGCGTTCGCCCGGGCCGGCTTCCGCGCCATTGCCTTCGATGCGCCGGGCTTCGGCCGCTCGGACGTGCCGGCCGACCATTCGCTCGCCTATCGCCGGGCACTCGTGCCGAAGCTGATGGATGCGCTCGGCGTGAAGACGGCGGCCCTCGTCGGCCATTCGCAGGCAGGAACGGTCGCGGTGGCCCTGGCGCTGCAGCATCCCAGCCGGATCTCGCACGTGATCGTGCTCGGCACCGGCAGCCTCCTGCCGCCCTTGCCTGGCAGCCCGCCGCGGCCGGAGCGCAACGTCCCCGACCGCGAGCCACAGATCGCCGACACCCGCGCCGCTCTCGAGGCGACACTCGTCCATCGCGAGCTCGCGACCGACGAAGACGTGGCACTGCGCCACGGCTTCTGCACCGGCGCGCAGTTTGCCGCCGCCGTCGCGCGCGCTGCTGCCAAGGAACCGCCGGAGGGTCCTCCTCTATGGCAGCGCCTGACCACGCTCTCGGTGCCGCTCCTCATGATCTACGGCCGCCAGGACCGCGCGCAGGCCGCCGAACGCGCGGCCCTACTCAAAGAGACCTATCCGCAGCTCGACCTGCGCCTGGTCGACAAGTGTCACCACCTCGTACCCTGGGACGCCGCCGACGAGTTCGCGCGGCTGGCGGTGGAGTTCCTCAATAGGTCGTCGCCATTGCGAGGAGCGTAGCGACGAAGCAATCCAGGACTGGACTGCTTCGCTTCGCTCGCAGTGACGCAGAAACCTATTCCGCCACGTCGAGATAGACGCCTTCGATGTCGGTGAGGTGGTAGGTGCCGATCGGGCATTGCTTGAAGACGTTGAGCCGGGCCTCGCCCTCCGAGCCGCAGCCGAGCGGATGGGTCCGCATCTGCGGGTTGACGCCCACGAGCTCGGCCATGTCGCGCTTCACCGCCTCCACGCTCTCGACCTTGAAGCCGATATGGTCGAGCCCGGTGCGGGCCGGGTCCTGGCCGTAATAGTCGGACATGCGCCACGGCAG
Source organism: Alphaproteobacteria bacterium (assembly GCA_035506575.1). Taxonomy (GTDB): domain Bacteria; phylum Pseudomonadota; class Alphaproteobacteria; order CACIAM-22H2; family CACIAM-22H2; genus DATJPD01. The sequence continues at coordinate 1,887 of DATJPD010000013.1, read as the reverse complement.
GATGAGGAGGGTCACGCGCCCGTCGGAGAGTGCGAACTGCCCCGGCCTGACCGTGTTCTCGAGCTTCAGCTCGAATACCTCGGCGTAGAACTGAGCACAGCGCTCGGCATGGCGGGTCCGAAGTGCGATGTGGCTGATCGTGCGCGGCCGCGTCCCGTTCTCGCCGGTGGTCTCGGCATACACGTCCTTCTGCGCGCCCGAGCCGCGCTCGGACAGGTCGAACACGTTCACGTCGGGGTCGTGCGCGCTGTACGCGGCAAAGGGGCGGATCGGCGGCCGCTTGATGGCTTCGAGCGACGGGTCGAATGTCTTGATCCGCGAGAGTGTCAGTTCCAGGTCCGCCACCTCGATGCCGAAATGGTCGAGCCCGCTCGTGCGCCCCTCGCGCCTGGGGATGCAGTTGAGGCCGACATAGCCGTCGCCGACCACGACCGAGCGCGCCGGCCGCGGCTTGCTCGACGGACGCATGCCGAACAGCGCCTCGTAGAACTTGCCGTTCTGGGCGTAATAGTCGGTGGCGATCGCCACGTGGTTGATGCGGGCGAACATGGGTGGCGCTCCTCAGATCTGACGCTCACGATGTCGGCCTGCCTCCTGCGGGTCAAGTCCCGGCGGGCGCGGAAGTTGATCTACTGATCGCGAGCTTGCGCGACCTTCGGTGGCGGTGCTGTGTTCGCGAGGCGCACCGTGTCGCCGGTCTGCAATGTCTCCGGCGGGTTGTCGATCACCCGGTCCTGCATCGTCACGCCGGCCACGACCTCGACGCTGTCCCCGAAGTCGCGGCCGATCCGGACCGGCTTGAGCGCTGCCTTGTCGTCCGGGCCGAGCACCGCGACCTCGACGCCGTGCGCGGCCGGGATGAGCGCCGTGGCGGGGACTTGAACGGCGTTCGCGTCGGCGGGAATCTCGAACGCGACGCTGCAATAGGCATTGGCGAACAGTGCCCCGTCCGGGTTGTCGGCTTGCAGCTCGACAAGCAGGCTGAGCGATCCGGCTTGGATCGCCTGGGACGTGGAGACGACCTCCGCCGCAAACGTTCGGCCCGGATATTGCGGCAGCACGAACGTCGCTTTGAGGCCCGGCCGCACGGCCGCCGAATACACCTGCGGCACCTGAACGTAGATGCGGACGCGGTGCAGGTCCGACACTTCGAAAAGCTCGCTCCCGGTCCCCGTGCCCGCACTGCCGGCGTTGATCAGGGCGCCGACGTCGGTGTGGCGCGCGGTCACCACGCCGTCGAACGGCGCCGTCAGCGTCTTGAACGATTCCATGGCCTCCAGCTGGCGAACGGTCGCTTGCGCGGCGTCGGCGGCCGTCTTCGCGGTCGTAGCCGCGCTGTTCTGCTGGTCCAGGGTCTGCCGCGAGACGTATTCCGGCTTCGCGAGCGCGTTGTATCGCCGCGCCGTCACCTGTGCGAGCTGCGCGTTGGTCGCGGCCGTCGCGAGGTTGGCCTGCGCTTGGGCGAGCTGCTGGTCGAGATCGGGCGTGTCGATCAGAGCGAGCGTCTGCCCCGCGGTCACGTGGGCGCCGATGTCGGCCTGCCACGATTTGAGATAGCCACTGACCCGCGCATAGATCGCCGCCTTCTGGTACGGCTGGATGTTGCCGGGCAGGACCAGGCGCTGATCGGCACGGCCGGGCGCGAGCTGGGCGAGGGCCACCGTCGGCACGGCCTGTTCGTCCGTCCAGTGCGTGAGCTCCTGCCGCGCGCGGGCCCGACTCATCATGCCGTGGCCAAGGAGTGCTCCGGCCGCGACCACTGCCGCCGCGGCGGCCAGGAGACGACGCTCCCGGCCGGGGGCAGGCGGGACCACAATCTCGTCCGGGCTCGTGTGGTTCGTCGGGGTTGACATCAGATCCTCCTAGCGCGGCGATGGACCAGGCTGA
>DATJPD010000012.1:0-5933 GCA_035506575.1 Alphaproteobacteria bacterium | reverse complement strand
ACTCGATGATCTTGGCGACGACGCCGGCGCCGACGGTGCGGCCGCCCTCGCGGATGGCGAAGCGCAGGCCCTCGTCCATCGCGATCGGCGCGATCAGGTGCACCTCCATCGCGATGTTGTCGCCGGGCATCACCATCTCGGTGCCCGCCGGCAGGACCACCTGCCCCGTCACGTCCGTCGTCCGGAAGTAGAACTGCGGCCGGTAGTTCGAGAAGAACGGCGTGTGACGCCCACCCTCTTCCTTCGTCAGGATGTACGCCTCGGCCTTGAACTTCGTGTGCGGCGTGATCGACCCCGGTGCCGCCAGCACCTGCCCGCGCTCCACCTCTTCGCGCTTCGTCCCGCGGAGGAGGGCCCCGATGTTGTCCCCCGCCTCGCCCGAATCGAGCAGCTTGCGGAACATCTCGACACCCGTCACCACCGTCTTGGTCGTCGGCTTGATGCCCACGATCTCGACCTCGTCGTTCACCTTGATGATCCCGCGCTCCACGCGGCCGGTCACCACCGTCCCGCGGCCCGAGATCGTGAACACGTCCTCGATCGGCATCAGGAACGGCTTGTCCTTCGGGCGCGTCGGCTGCGGGATCGTCTCGTCCACCGCCTTCATCAGCGCCAGGATCGCATCGTGCCCGAGCTTGGGCTCCTTGCCCTCCAGCGCCATCAACGCCGAGCCGCGGATGATCGGGATCTTGTCCCCCGGGAACTCGTACTTCGACAACAGCTCGCGAACCTCGAGCTCGACCAGGTCCAAGAGCTCCGCGTCCTCGACCATGTCGCACTTGTTGAGGAACACCACCAGCGCGGGGACACCCACCTGGCGGGCCAGGAGGATATGTTCCCGGGTCTGCGGCATCGGGCCGTCGGCGGCACTCACCACCAGGATGGCGCCGTCCATCTGGGCGGCCCCCGTGATCATGTTCTTCACGTAGTCCGCATGGCCCGGGCAGTCCACGTGCGCGTAGTGGCGGTTCTTGGTCTCATACTCCACGTGCGCCGTGTTGATCGTGATCCCGCGCGCCTTCTCTTCCGGCGCCTTGTCGATCTGGTCGTACGCCATGAACGTGGCCCCGCCAGTCTCCGCCAGGACCTTCGTGATCGCCGCCGTCAGCGACGTCTTCCCATGGTCCACGTGCCCGATCGTCCCCACGTTGCAGTGCGGCTTGTTCCGCTCAAATTTCGCTTTCGACATTTTTCGTCTCCGTCGTCTTCGTCAGGGGTCTCAGGCCATCTTGGCGCGGACTTCGTCCGCCACCGCCTGCGGCACCTGCTCATAGTGATCGAAGTGCATCGTGTACGTGGCGCGGCCCTGGCTCATCGAGCGCAGGTTGTTCACGTAGCCGAACATGTTGGCGAGCGGCACCATCGCCTGGATCACGCGCGCGTTGCCGCGGCTGTCCATGTTCTGCACCTGGCCGCGGCGGCTGTTCAGGTCGCCGATGACGTCGCCCATGTAGTCTTCGGGCGTCACCACCTCGACCCGCATCATCGGCTCGAGCAGCTTCGGGCCGGCCTTGGCGATCGCCTCGCGGAAATTGGCCCGCGCCGCGATCTCGAAGGCGAGGGCCGAGGAGTCCACGTCGTGGTACGCGCCGTCGACCAGGGTCGCCTTGAAGTCGATCACCGGGAATCCGGCGAGCGGGCCGTTGCCGCGCGCCGAATCGAGCCCCTTGACCACGCCCGGCACGTATTCCTTCGGCACCGAGCCGCCGACCACGTCGTTCTCGAACTCGTAGCCGCCGCCCGGGGGGAGCGGCTCGTACTTGATCTTCACGCGCGCATACTGGCCCGAGCCGCCGGACTGCTTCTTGTGCGTGTAGTCGTGCTCGTAGACGCGGCTGATCGTCTCGCGATAGGCGACCTGCGGGGCGCCCACGTTGGCCTCGACTTTGAACTCGCGCTTCATGCGGTCGACGATGATCTCGAGATGGAGCTCGCCCATCCCCTTGATGATCGTCTGGCCGGATTCGGCGTCGCTCGAGACGCGGAAGGACGGGTCCTCCGTCGCCAGGCGCGCCAGCGCCATGCCCATCTTCTCCTGGTCGCCCTTGGTCTTGGGCTCGACCGCGACCTCGATGACGGGGTCCGGGAACTCCATGCGCTCGAGCACGATCGGCTTGTTCTCGTCGCAGAGCGTGTCGCCGGTCGTCGTGAGCTTGAGGCCCGCGAGCGCCACGATGTCGCCGGCGCGCGCTTCCTTGATGTCTTCGCGATGGTTTGCATGCATCAGCAGCATGCGGCCGATGCGCTCGGTCTTGTCCTTGATCGAGTTGAGCACGCCGGTGCTCGTGCTGAGCACGCCCGAATAGACGCGCACGAAGGTGAGCGAGCCCACGAACGGGTCGGTCATGATCTTGAACGCGAGGCCCGAGAACGGCTCGCTGTCGTCGCACTTGCGCTCGAGCTCGGTCTTGCCGTCGACGCTGGTGCCCTTGACCGCGGCCACGTCGGCCGGCGAGGGCAGGAAGTCGACCACGGCGTCGAGCAGCGGCTGCACGCCCTTGTTCTTGAAGGACGAGCCGCAGATGACGGGATAGAACTTGCTCTCGACCGTGCCCTTGCGGATGCAGGCCTTGAGCGTCGCCTCGTCGGGCTCCTTGCCGTCGAGATAGGCCTCGAGGGCCTTGTCGTCCATCTCGACCGCGGCCTCGAGGAGCTTGGCGCGGTATTCGTCGGCCTTCTCTTTCATGTCGGCCGGGATGTCGCCCAGGATGTACTCGGCACCCAGGGTCTCGTCCTTCCAGGTGACCGACTTCATGCGGACGAGGTCGACCACGCCGGCAAAGGCGCTCTCGGCGCCGATCGGCAGCTGCAGGACCACGGGCTTGGCACCCAGGCGGTCGATGATCGTGTCGACCGACATGTAGAAGTCGGCGCCGATGCGGTCCATCTTGTTGATGTAGCAGACGCGCGGCACGTCGTACTTGTCGGCCTGGCGCCACACGGTCTCGGATTGCGGCTCGACCCCGTTCACGCCGTCGAACACCGCGACGGCACCGTCGAGCACGCGCAAGGACCGCTCGACCTCGATCGTGAAGTCCACGTGGCCGGGCGTGTCGATGATGTTGATTCGATGGTCGCGCCAGAACGCCGTCGTCGCCGCCGAGGTGATGGTGATGCCGCGCTCCTGCTCCTGCTCCATCCAGTCCATCGTCGCGGTGCCTTCGTGCACCTCGCCGATCTTGTAGGACTTGCCGGTATAGAAAAGGATGCGCTCGGTCGTCGTCGTCTTGCCGGCATCGATATGCGCCATGATGCCGATGTTGCGGTAGCGATCGAGGGGAGTCGTGCGTGCCATGTCTCGTAATCCAGTGAGGGTCCGCTACCAGCGATAATGGGAGAAGGCGCGGTTCGCTTCTGCCATCCGGTGCGTGTCCTCCCGCTTCTTGACCGCGGATCCCCGGTTGTTCGAGGCGTCGAGGATTTCCGCCGACAGGCGGTCCGTCATCGTGTGCTCGGTGCGGCCGCGCGCCGACATGATGAGCCAGCGGATGGCCAGCGCCTGGCCGCGCTCCGTCCGCACCTCGACCGGGACCTGGTAGGTGGCGCCGCCGACGCGGCGCGAGCGGACCTCGAGGGCGGGGCGCACGTTGTCGAGTGCGCCGTGGAAGATCTTGAGCGCGTCCTGGCCCGTCTTCTTGTGGATGGTGTCGAGCGCGCCGTAGACGATCGTCTCGGCGACCGACTTCTTGCCCGAGAACATCAGGCAGTTCATGAAGCGGGTGACCACGGTATCTCCGAACTTCGGGTCCGGCAGGACTTCGCGGCGTTGGGCGGCGCGGCGGCGCGACATTCTGGGGCTCCTTACTTCGGACGCTTGGCGCCGTATTTCGAGCGGCGCTGTTTGCGGTCTTTCACACCCTGCGTGTCGAGGCTGCCGCGGATGATGTGATAGCGGACGCCGGGCAGGTCCTTGACGCGGCCGCCGCGGATCATCACCACCGAGTGCTCCTGCAGGTTGTGCCCCTCGCCGGGGATGTAGCTCGTCACTTCGTAGCCGTTGGTCAGGCGCACGCGGGCGACCTTGCGCAGCGCCGAGTTCGGCTTCTTCGGCGTCGTCGTGTAGACGCGCGTGCACACGCCGCGCTTCTGCGGGCTGCCTTGCAGCGCCGGCACCTTGTTGCGGCCCGGCTTGTCGTGCCGCGCGTGGCGGATCAGCTGATTGACCGTCGGCATGTCATTCCTTCTCGTTCGACTCTCTCGTCCCGTCTCGATCCCAACCGCGTCTAAGCTTGCGCGCAGGCGCCGGCCGTCGAGCGACGGCCACGGGCCTGTGCCGTAGCCAAACAAAACGCCCGCGCTGGATGCGCCCCCATATGCGCGTGAACCGGGGGACGTCCCGCGGGCTGACCTCGCGCCGATACGTTCGACGCCAACGTTGTGCGTTTTACCCGAGGCCGCGTTTCGGTGGTCCGCCCGACGACCGGCCCCTCAAAGGTGCGCGGAATATATGAATCGGGCCGGGGCCCGTCAAGAAAAACTGCGCCCCCGAAAGAGTTAGGTGTGGATTTTACGCCAGCCGGGTTTCCCCTGGCCGGCCAGGGCCTTCCGCACCCCCGAAAAGCGACCCCTGGGCCGGGACCGGCGATGCGTGTTCTTTTTTTGTTCCGTTAACTAGTCCCAGGCGGCAGCCGCGGGGGGATTCGCTAGCCGTTGTCGACCACGGGGGGTCTCGCCCCCCGCAGCCCCAATCGCCGCTCCTCGGCCACGGCCCGCCTCAGCTTTTCGAGCGCTTCCTCGCGCGTCCGGCTGTGTTTGCGCCGATGAAACGACGCCCCGGCGCCACGCCGCGCCGCAGGGCTTGCCTTCATAGAGGTCGTCTCGTCGTTCACGTCTGCCCCTCCCCTTTGTGATCGGCTGTGAAACTGGTACGCGCGCTTGCGCCGGCGACTGCGGAGCGAGCCTATTCTCCGCCGATCTGCTGGCGTTCGATCCGGTGGACCAGATCGCGCGAGCGCTGCACGCGTTCGCGGGCGGCGTCGATCATCTCGCGGAGCTGATCGGCGGTTTCGCCGCGATCGCTGCTCTCTGTATCGGTCTTCGGTGCGTTCTCCATGACAGCCCCCGCTCCGTTCGCCAGAAGATGAGGCCGCATGGCGACCTTGCGGTAATACGTGCTGCATCGCCCGTGCGGTGTCACTCCGGACAAACACTGAGTTGCGTCAGGAACATTACCGAGGCCCTGGGTGCAAAAATAATAGGCAGAGCCATGATTTCCCGCCGGTTTTGCGATTTACGGGAGCCGAAGAGCAGCAGCTTGGCGTTGAGCCCCGTACCGCACCCGTACAGACTCTCCGGCGGCGGATTGGGCATTTCCCCGGATTTCGCGATAGGCGGTCGTGGATCATGGTGCGCCCGGCACAACAACGGGGGACACCATGGTGTTTGGCGTCACGACACAGCCGGCGCCGGCAGCCCAGGCCGGCGCGCCAGCGAGTCACGGAGCCATCGAGACGATCGTCATCGTGGATGACGATGACCTGGTGGCCGAGACCTTGGCCGCGAACATGGAAGATGCCGGCTTCAGGGCGGCCTGGTTCACGGACGGGCCCGCCGCACTGGCCTATCTGGAGGAGGGCGGGCCCGCGTCTGCGATCCTGCTCGACTGGTCGATGCCGCAGATGGACGGCCCGGAGGTGCTGCGGCGGCTGAGGCGGATCAACGCCTCGGCGCCCGTCCTGTTCCTCACCGGACACACCCAGCCGATGTTCGAAGAGACGGCGCTGGCCAACGGTGCCGTCGATTTCGTCGACAAGTCGCGCAGCTTTTCGATCGTGTTGCAGCGCCTGAAGCTGGCGCTCGCCGGTGCCAAGGGACCGGCGGAGATGCAGCCCCAATCGGTGACAGGACTGCGGATCGACGATGCGAGCGCGCGCGCCTTCTGGGGCGGCAAGCCGCTTGGCCTCACGATCAGCGAGTTCAAAGTCGTCCGGCTG
>DATJPD010000011.1:0-94556 GCA_035506575.1 Alphaproteobacteria bacterium | reverse complement strand
TCACTGGATTGCTTCGTCCCGGGGTTGCAGGGGGCTTCGCCCCCTGCGCGGAAGGGGGCTCCTCGCAATGACACATGAACGTCACTGCGGCTGGACGCCGATGTCGGAGACGACGATCCGCCAGCGCTCGATCTCCTGGCGCCAATATGTGTCGAGGCCCGCGACCGTCTCGGTGCCGGGGACCGGGACGATGCCGAGCTGGGTGAGGCGCCCGACGATCGCCGGCTCCTGCAAGGCCGCGTTCAGCGCGCGGTTCATCTTGGCGACGATGTCGGCCGGAGTGGCCTTGGGGGCGAACACCGCGTACCAGCCGCCGAATTCCATGCCGGGGATGGTCTCGGCGAGGGTCGGAACGTCGGCGAAGCTCGGCTTGATGCGCGCCGGGGCCGAGATCGCGATCGGCCGCAGAGTGCCGCTCTGGATGTACGGCAGGGAGGCGCCGGCCGCGTTGATGACGAGCTGCGTTCTCCCCGCCATGGTGTCCTGCACGCCCTTGGACTGCACGGCGTAGGGCACCTGCACCAGGTGCATCCCGGTGCGCTTGTTGATCCACTCGCCGAGCATGCCGGAGAAGTTCTGCGGACCGTCGCTGACGAAGTTCAAGGATCCCGGCTGGGCCTTGTCGAGAGCGATCAGCTCCGCAAGAGTCTTCGCCGGCAGGCCGGGATAGGCGTTGAGCAAGAAATAGGTGATGCCGACGAAGGCGACGCCGGTGAAGTCGCGCACCGGATCGTAGGCCAGCGCCTTGTAGGTGTAGATGTTGGTGACCACCGAGGTCTGGCTCGCGAAGAGCCAGGTGTAGCCGTCGGGCGCCGCCGTCGCGACCGTCTGCGCGGCGATGATGGCCCCGGCGCTGACCCGGTTCTCGACCACGACCTGCTGGCCCAGGGTGTGAGAGACCCGGTCGGCCAGGAGCCGGCACAGGATGTCGGTCGTGTTGCCGGCCCCGGTGCCGAGCACGAAGCGGATCGGCCGCTCGGGCCATGCGGCCTGGGCCGCGGTTGCGAGCGACAGAGCGAACGCGAGCACCGAGAACCGAAGCCAAGCCTTCATGCGCATATTTTAGAGCAGATTGCGCGACCACCACCAAGGCCCCTCTCCGCACGAAGTGGGGAGAGGGAGGGGCCCACGCGTTAGCGTGGGAGGGTGAGGTGTGGCGCCGTCGCGCGATCTCAGACCCACCTCACCCGGCTCGCTGAAGCTCGCCACCCTCTCCCCCCATCAGAATGGGCGGAGAGGGGCTTAAGAGCGACGGATCACGCCGGCATCAGGGGCCCGGGGGATTTCAGGTAGCGCTTGGTGATGGCGTCGGCCGACCAGTAGGCGAGTGCCCCCACCATGCCGGTCGGGTTGTAGCTCGCGTTCTGCGGGAAGGTGGAAGCGCCCATGACGAACAGGTTGTCGGCGTCCCAGGACTGGAGATAGCGGTTGACCACGCTCGCCTTGGGGTCGGTGCCCATGATCGTGCCGCCGGTGTTGTGCGTCGACTGGTACGGGATGACACTGAAATTGCCGCGGCGCGGCAGCGGCGTGCCGACGATGGTCGGGTTCATCGCCTTGGCGATCTTCACCGCCACGTCGGTGACGTAGGCCGAGAGCTTGTAGTCCCAGTCGTGGAAGTTGAAGGTCATGCGCAGGAGCGGCCGGCCGATCGCGTCGCGATAGGTCGGGTCGAGGCTGAGATAGTTCTCGCGGTGGGCGTAGTTGGCGCCCGAGCAGTTGATGAAGAAGGCGTGGTTGTACCACTTGGCCGTCGCCTCCTTCCACGCGCGGCCCCAGCGCGGCGTGCCCGGCGGCACCGGCCGGGTGAGGATCGGGCGGCCGTTGGTGGTGCCGCCCTGGATCCACGCGCCGCCGAAGAAGCCCAGGCCCCCGTGGTCGAAATTGTCGCCGTTGAAGTCGTCGATCAGCATCCCGTGCGAGCCGGTGGCCATGAACGGGTTGATGACCTTGTCCTGGAGGAAGACCGAGACGCCGCTCGTCACCTGGTAGCAGTAGTTGCGGCCGACCGTACCCTTGCCGGTCGCGGGGTCGTAGGGCTCGCCGATGCCGGAGACGAGCATCAGAAGCGTGTTGTTGAAGGTGTAAGCGCCGAGGATGACGAGGCCGGCCGGCTGCTCGAACTCCTCGCCGCTGCGCGTGTCGAGATAGCGCACGGCGGTCACCTTGCGCGCCGCCTTATCGTAAACGAGCTCCCTCACATAGGCGTGCGTGCGCAGGCTGAAGCGCGGGTCGGCCATCAGGACCGGCAGGACCGAGACGTTCGGGCTCGCCTTGGCGTTGGACTCGCAGCCGAAGCGCTCGCAATGCCCGCAATAGACGCAGGCGCCCATGCTGGCGCCTTCGGGGTTGGTGTAGGGCGCGCTGGCGTTGCTCGCCGGCCCCGGGAACGGGTGATAGCCCAGGCTTTTGGCAGCCCCCTCGAACAGCGATCCCGCCATCGACTGGATGAGCGGCTTGTTCGGGTACTCGTTCTGGCGCGGCCCTTCGAAGACGTTTCCGCCCTCGATCTTGGTCCCGCGCAGATTGCCGGCCTTGCCGGAGACGCCGCACAGCTTCTCGAAGCGGTCGTAGTGCGGCTCGAGGTCGTCGTAGGTCACGCCGAAATCGGCGATCGTCATGTCCTCGGGGATCGCCTTGGCGCCGTAGCGTTCGGTCAGGTGCGTGCGCAGATTGTGGTCCGACGGCAGGAGCCGCCAGGTCATGCCGTTCCAGTGCGCCCCTGCCCCGCCCAGCCCGATGCCGGGCAGGAACGCGCCCAGGCGGCGGACCGGCAGTGCCGTCTCCGACGGAGAATGCCGCAGGCTCACGGTCTCGATCGCCGTGTCCTGGAACAGCTCCTGGCGCACGGCGTATTTCAGGTCGTCGCGCACGCTGGGGATGGTGAAGTCCTCGCCGGGGATCCGCTTGGCCCCGCGCTCGAGGCCCACGACGTTGAGCCCGGCCTTGGTGAGCTCGCGGGCGAGGATGCTGCCCGTCCAGCCCACGCCGATCACCACCGCATCGACTTCGGGAAGTTTGGTCGCCATGTCGACGCTCCTCAGGAGAAGTCCGCGATGGACTGCGGCGGCTTGTCGTAGCGCTTGCCGAAATAGGTCTTCATGTCCTCGGCGTGCGTCGCGGGCAGGCCCGGGTAGCCGATCATCTTCCACGCGGCCATGTGGCGGTTGCCGCCGTAGATCGGATCGGAGAAGAAGCCCTCCATGGTGATCTCGAGCAGCGCTTCGAAGAACTGCTTGCTGCTGAAGCCTTCGAACTGGACCTTGCCCTGCTCGAACTCCTTGAGCACCGCCTCGCGGTCGGCCGGCGACAGGCGGTCGAACTCCTTGCCGTGCAGCTTCAAGGTCCACTCGTTGGCGGCGGCGATGCCGGCGCGGAAGAACTCGCGCGGGGTGAGCGGCAGCTGATAGCCGTGCTCGGGCTTGCCCTTGAGATACGGCCCGTCGCGATAAAGCCGGGCGCCGCTGCCCCAGGCGCCGGCGAGCTGGCGGTCGATGAAGACCGCGACGCCGCACTCGGTACCCGAGGGGCTGAGGTCGTCGGCCGGGATGAAGGTGTCGACCGCCGCCGAGATGAAGGCGGCCTCGGTCGCGGTCAGGGTGAGGAGCGGCTCGGGCGCCGGAGCTTTCGCGGGTGCGGCTGTCTTGGCCTTTTTGGCCGCTTCGGCGGCCTCGGGTGCGGCCAATTCGCCGGTCAGTGCGGCGGCCACCGCCGTGCCGGCCGCGCCGGCGCCCGCCAGGAACCGGCGCCGTGGAATGGCTTCGTTCGCCATCGTCCCCTCCGTAACTGTTCTTCTTGGACCTGAAGTATAGCCGAAGCGCCGGGCTTGGCGACCGTCATCGCTTCGCAAACAAGCGGGTGTATGCTATCCTTGGTTGAAAATTGGCTGAAAGGGTTCGCGCATGTCCACCGACGCGAGAGCCGAAGCCGCCTTAGCCCTCCACCGGTTTGGCCTGGGTCCGCGCGAGGGCGCCATCGCCGCGATCGCCAGCGACCCACGCGGCGCCCTGCTGGCGGAGATCGGCCGCCCGGCGGCCGGACAGATCGTCAGCCCGGACCTGCTCTCCGCCGCCCAGGCCGCGCGCAACGCCTTCGAGGACGCAGCCGCGCGAAACGCGCGGCGGATCGTCGATGAGCGCGCGAAGAAAGCCGCGGCAACGGCGTCGGCGATGACTGTCAGCCTGAGCACGGGCGCGCCTGCCGACGCCTCACAAGGCGAGCCGCCGGTGGCCCAGCAGGTCCTGCTCCGCGAGGCCAAGGCCCGCTACGACGCGGCGATCAGCGCCGACATCGGCTTTGCCGAGCGGCTGGTATGGTTCTGGTCGAACCATTTCTGCATCTCGTCGGTGAACCTGGCGGCCGTGGCCGGCGGGTACGAGCGCGAAGCCATCCGGCCGCACATCCTCGGGCGCTTCGCCGACATGCTGCTCGCCGCCGAGGGGCACCCGGCGATGCTGGCCTATCTCGACAACGCCACCTCCATCGGGCCCAACTCGGTCGCCGGCATCAACCGCAATCGCGGCCTCAACGAGAACTTCGCGCGGGAGGTCCTGGAGCTGCATACGCTGGGCGTGCGGACCGGATACACGCAGGGCGACGTCACCAGCTTCGCCAAGGCGCTCACCGGCTGGACCATTCTGCCGACCGTCGACAATCCGGATCACGGCGGGGAATTCGTGTTCAACCGCCGCCTGCACGAGCCGGGCCCGCAGACGATCATGGGCAAGATCTATCCGGACACCGGCGCCGGGCAGGCTCGCGCCATGCTGATGGATCTGGCGCGCCATCCCGCGACCGCGCGGCACGTCGCCACGAAGCTCGCCCGCCACTTCGTGACCGACCAGCCCTCGCCGGCCCTCGTCGAGCGGCTCGCGGCGAAATTCCGCGAGACGGACGGGGACCTGAAAGAGGTGACGACGGCGCTGGTCACGGCACCGGAGGCGTGGACGCAGCCGCGCTCCAAGCTCAAGCGGCCCGGCGAATGGATGGCCGCCCTGCTGCGCGCCGTCGACATTCAGAAGCCGGACATACAGCGCGTGACCGGCGGCCTGGCCCTGATGGGCGAACCGCTCTGGCGTCCGCCGGCGCCCAACGGATTTTCCGACGATTCGGCCGTGTGGATCGATGGCCTGCCGCAGCGGCTCGATATCGCGAACCTGACCGGCGAGCGGAATGCGGCGCGGATCGATCCGGTGGCGCTCGTCGACACAGCCCTCGGGCCTCTCGCCTCGGCCGAGACGCGTGAGACGGTCGCGCAGGCCGCCAGCCGCGGACAAGGGATCGCCCTGGTCCTCATGGCCCCCGAATTTCTGCGGAGGTGAACGATGACCATCCCCGCCCTCTCCCGGCGCAATCTGCTTCTGTCATCGGGCGCCTTGTACGCCTGGGCGCAGGTGCCGAAACTTGCGCGCGCCGAAGGCCGCGATCCGCGCCTCTTGGTGATCGTGCTGCGCGGCGCCCTGGACGGCCTGGCCGTGGCCGCACCGGTGGGCGATCCCGACTGGGCCGCCCTGCGCGGCAACGCCGCGTTCGGGCTCGCCAGCAAGCCTGCTGCCCTGCCGCTGGATTCATTCTTCGCCCTCAATCCGGCCCTGCCGAACTTCCATCGGCTTTATCAAGCCGGTCACGCCCTCATCGTGCACGCGGCGGCCACGCCCTATCGCGACCGCTCGCATTTCGACGGCCAGGACGTGCTCGAGAGCGGCCTCGCCGGACCCGGGCACAGCGAGACCGGGTGGCTCAACCGGGCCCTGGCCGCGCTGGAAGGTCAGGGCGCCAATCCCGGCGGCGGCCAAGCGGTCGCTGTCGGACCGGTGGCGCCGCTGGTGGTGCGCGGGCCGGCACCGATCGTCCTCTGGGTCCCCCAGCGTGTCCTGCCGGCGAGCGAGGACACGACCATGCGCCTGCTCAATCTCTATCGCCACACCGACACGAAGCTGGCGCGCGTGCTGGAAGGGCGCGTGGCGCTGGGCAACATGAGCCCGAACGACGTTTCGGCCGCGGCGGCGATGGCGAACCCGCCGCCGACGGTCCCGGGCATCGCGCAGCTCCGCCCCTATTTCAGCGAAGCGGCCGGAAACGCCGCCAAATATCTGGCGCGGACGGACGGGCCACGCGTGGGCGCGTTGGCGTTCGACGGATGGGACACGCATGTCCGCGAGGGCATCCTGGCGGGCCAGCTGGCGACGTGGCTGGACGCCCTGGATGGCGCGTTCGCCGCGATCGAAAGCAACATGGGCGAGGCGTGGCGCGAGACAGTCGTGGTCGCGATCACCGAGTTCGGACGGACGGCGCGCCTCAACGGCGACAACGGCACCGACCACGGGACCGGCACGGTGGCCTTGCTGGCGGGAGGCGCCTTGAAAGGCGGTCGGGTGATCGCCGACTGGCCGGGCCTGAAACCGGCCGACCTCTACGAAGACCGAGACCTGAAGGCGACGACCGATCTCCGCTCGATCCTCAAGGGAGTCCTGCGCGATCATCTTCGGGTGCGCGAGAAAGGCCTCGCCTCCACGGTGTTCCCGGACAGCACAGGCGTGAGACCGTTCGAAGGCCTCCTCGCGTGATCAGGGCTCAGTCGTAGGCCGTGATGAAGGCGTCGATGGCCTTGAACGCATCCGCTTCGGCGCCGAAGAACATGTGATATCCCGAGGCGCACGGGCTCTTCTGTTCCGGGCTTCCGCCGCGCAGCCAGACGAACGAGACATTCCTCTTCCCGGCCGCGCGCAGCTGATCGATCAGCCTGAGATCGCTTCGCGGATCGGCGCCCGCACACCCGTCGAGCTGATGATGCAGGAACAGGACCGGAAACGACACGGACGGTGCCACCTGCACGCCCGACCGGGACGAGCTGAAGATCGCGCCGTCGACGAGGTCCGGATTCCTGCGGATGAATTCGGCCACGCTCACGGCCCCGTTGCTGTGGCCCATCAGCCATACCGGCTTGCCGAACCGTGCCTTGTAGAACCTGACCACGCTTTCGATGCGAGCCAGATGGTCGGCACCCGCCCGCGACACCGGATACGTGGTTCCGACGGGAAGCGCATGCGGGCTGTCGAACACGACCACGTGCGTGGTGCCCGAGGTCAGGGCGGACTCGGCGAGCGGCCCGAGCACGCTCCCGTAAAAGCCGCCCAGGCTCGTCCGTCCCGGGGCGAGGCCGAGATGTCCCTCTCCGCCCGGGATCATGATCAGGACTTTCTTGCCGGCTTTCGCCTCCCACAGGAATGTCTGGGTCGGCTCCGAGGCCCCCGGCAGCGGGACGGAAACGACTTCGGCGCGTGCCGGGACGACGAGCAGACACGCGAGCGCGAGTGCCGCGATGAGCCGCATGCGGGTCTAGAACTCCCGGCCGATCAGCCGGTCGACCGAATAGCGCCCGCCGCCGCGGAAGAAGATGGCCGTGCACAAGAGGAGCCACAGCAGCGCGTACTCATAGCCGCGGCCCGTCCAGAAATAGCCGTTGGGCCACAGCCACACCGAGATGATCACGGCCATTTCGATCCAGATCGCGGCCGCGGCGACGCGGGTGAACAGGCCGATCGCCAGACACGCGGCGGCGAAGAATTCCGTCCCGGTGACCGCATACGCGAGGAGCATCGGCACAGGTGCGCCGTGTGCTGCGATGCCGGCGGCCTGCTTCGCCATGTCGCCGTGGAAGACCTTGTCCCAGCCATGCGGAAACAGCACCGCCCCGGTGCAGAAGCGCATGAAGGCGTAGCTGTAGGGCGACAGCGCGTCGTAGAGCCCCGCGAGACCTGGAAAAATCAGCCGGTTGCCGCTGCCCGCCGTATCCGCCATGAGCCGCTCCTCGCCCGTTGCCGCTGTACGGGTTGCGGATCGTAAGCTACCGTAGGGGTCATACGGAAGACGGCGAAGCCGCCCGCACAATACGAGCTCACAACAAAAGGGTTCTGCCAGGAGGAACGATGGCCGAGCAATTCGTCGGCAAGCTCTCCGAGTTCAAGGACGGCGTGAGCCGCATCGTGATCGTCAAGAACCACGAGATCGGCGTGTTCCGCACGGGCGGAGAGTTCTACGCCTACAGCAATTACTGCCTGCACCAGGGCGGCCCCGCCTGCGAGGGCATGACGATCGCCAAGGTCGAGGAGCGGCTGATGCCCGACAAGACCTCGCGCGGGCTCTACTTCTCCGACACCGAATTGCATTTCGTGTGCCCCTGGCACGGCTACGAATACGACATCAAGACTGGCGAGTGCGTGTCCGACCGCCGGCTCCGGCTGCGCAAGTACGAAATCGTCCAGAAGGGAGACGACGTGTATGTCGTCGCCTAAGCGGCGGCCGGCCGCAAAGGCGCGCACCAAGCCGCGCAAGCCCGCGGCGGCAAAAGCCGCCCATGGAACCGGCGCGTCAGCCACCGCCACACAGCTTGCCGCCGCGATCGAGCGCGGCTTGAAAAGCGGCAAGCCCGACCTGCTGTCGCCCGTGGCGGTGCAGGCGCTGATGGCGGCGGTGTGCAAGAGCTACGCGGCCCATCTCGAGCAAGGACAGGATTTCATGCCGCTCGGCCAGCGCAGCGGCGTCACCCCCACAGAGATCATGGTCACGGCCAGCAAGCTGCTGCGCGCGGGCAATCTGCAGGTGTTCGAGCTCGGCATGTGGCAGAGCTGGACCGGCCGCTGACCCCCACCGATACGAGCCTCATCAGGAGACACGCATATGGACCTCATCGCCGACCGCGGCCGCCGGATATCGATCGAGGAGCTCAACACCACGAAGCTCCTGGCGCACGCCGCCGAGCAGGCGCGCAAGCGCAACTACGACGACTTCCTGATCGTCGACGTGGACTCGCACCACTACGAGAGCGAGCACATGAAGGACATCCTGCCCTTCATGGAGAACGACGTCTTCAAGCAGCTCGCGATCTCGTCGGGGGCGAAGGGGCGCGGCGGCCTCTTGCCGACGAATGTCGGCTACCAGGACATGGGCGGGCGCGTGACGCGCTATCCGATGCGCAGCAGCGAGAAGACCCAAGAGGGCAAGCACCGGGACGTGCAGCTCGGCCTGCGCTGGATGGACGCGATGGGTGTCGATTACGCCTGCCTGTTCCCGACCGGCATGCTGAACATCGGCCTGCATCCGCAGAAGGAGATGGAGGTCGAGCTGTGCTGGGCCTACAACCGCTGGCTCACCGAGAAGGTGCTGCCGGAATCCGACGGCCGCATCTATTCGGCGCTGTGCCTGCCCTTCTCCGACCCCGATGAATCGCTGCGCCAGGTCGAGACGTTCGGCGACCGCAAGGGGGTCACCGGCTTCATGGTGACGACCGTCCGCCACCTGCCGGTCTACGACAACGCGTACATGAAGACGTACCGGGCGATGGAGGAGCGCGGCCTTGCCCTCTCCTTCCACTCGGGGCCGAACTGGGGCGACCACACCTTCAAGTCCTGCAACCGCTTCCTGTCGGCGCACGCGCTCGGCTTCACCTGGTACAACATCCTGCACCTGACCAACTGGGTGGTGAACGGGATGGGCGAGCGCTTTCCCAAGCTGCCGGTGATCTGGATCGAGGCGGGGCTCGCCTGGGTGCCGTTCCTCATGCAGCGGCTCGACCACGAGTACATGCTGCGCTCCTCGGAGTGCCCGCTGCTCAAGAAGAAGCCGAGCGATTACATGCGCGACATGTACTACTCCTCGCAGCCGATGGAGATCCAGGACATGGACGCGCTGAAGACGACGTTCCGCATGATCAACGCGGAGACGCAGCTCCTCTACTCCTCGGACTATCCGCACTGGGACTTCGACCTGCCGAGCACGATCTACGACCTGCCCTTCCTGTCCGAGAAGGCCAGGCACAACATCCTGGGCGGCAACGCGGCACGGCTGTTCAACCTGCCGCCGCGCAACGACAAGCAGAAAGCGAACCTGAAGAAGTTCGGAAACCTGGCCGCCTAGAGCAAACCGTTCAGGAGCTTGCTGTCCTCGACGAACTTGGCGGCGATGGTGGCGCGCGCGGCGGCGGCCGCCGCCGGGACGCTGCAGCTGCGGTCGTCCCACAGCCGGTCCTGCCCGGTGGCAATGGCGCCGGCGATCGTCCGCAGGGCGTCGACCACCTCCGCGGGCGCCGCATCGGCGCCATAGCGCGGCGTGCGCGCGTCCGAAAAGTCGATGTCGCAGCCGGTAAGGCGCAGGAGTTCCGCGCGGCGCCGGGCGCGATAGCCGGTGTCCGTCGTGAGGAGATCGACGTCGATCACGAGATCGGCGTGCGGCAGGGCTGCCATCATTGACAGGAAATAGACCGACGCGAAGACGGCGAAGCGGACGGCGGGCGGCGCGCAGTTGACGGTATCGGCCAGCATCAGCCGCCCGGCATTGGTGGTGAGGTTCTCATAGCGCGGAATGCGGTGCGCCAGCGCATGCTCGACCGCCTGCGCGCTGCCGCGCGCCTGGCTCAGGATCAGGAAATGCACGGGATCGAAGAACTTATAGCCGCCGTCGGCCGCCACCTTCTGGCCCGACACCCACTGGCTGAACGGACTGCGGATGAGGATGATGTTGGCGCCCTCGAGCTCGCGCTTGAACCAGGCCACGCGCCCCAGGCTGCGCACGAAGCCGAGCACCGGGGTCTTCTTCGCCTTCTCTGCCAGCGCCAGCAGGCTGTCGAGGTAAAGCCGCTGCTCGGGCAGCTTTTCGCCGGCGACAAAATAATCCCGGCACACGAACTCGTCGCGGAACAGGGGATGGCCCTTGGTGCCGAGGAGCGGCAGATATTCGTGGAAATACGGAAGATCGAGGCCGGAATGGCGCAACGCCGCATCGTGCCGGCTGGTCATCAGCACGCCGACCGCATTCAGGCTCGCCAGCAGGTCGTTGAACGGCTCGTAGAACGCCATACACGACGGGACCCGCCGGAACTTGTTCCAGACATACGTGCTGCCGGTGCGCCAGCCGCTATGTAAGAAGACTGCGTTCATTCCCGCGCTGAATTTGGCCCGCGCTGATCTGGCCCGGGGCATCATGGCACTGCACGGCCGGCGGGTCCAAATCCTGCGTCAGCGCGTCCGGTCAGCCCCTTCTAGACAGATGGGGGCGGATTCTCTATAACGCGGCGGGTCCAGATCGGACTCCCCAAAATCGTGGGCCCAGGTAGCTCAGTTGGTAGAGCAGCGGACTGAAAATCCGCGTGTCGGTGGTTCAAATCCGCCCCTGGGCACCACCCCTCCCTCTTCCGGACCCGCTCCGCCATCTTCTCCGATGTTCACCGGCATGTTCGCGTCAATGGCGCGTGTCGCGACTTCTGCCCCCGTTCCGTATTCACACGATGGCGCCGATCCGCCGGTAGACGAACTCCGGCGGCGCGCCAGCACTTTCCTCCGCCGCGATCGCGGCCAGGCGCTCGTGCAGCGGCGACATCTCGCAGGCCGGGTCGACCGCGTCCGCATGTCCGGCGATCGCCAGCGCCTGGCAGCGGCAGCCGCCCCAGTCGATTTCCCGCCGGTCGCACGACCGGCACGGCTCGGGCATCCAGGACGTGCCGCGGAAGCGCTCGAATGCCGGTGATTCGCGCCAGATCGCGGCCAGCGGCCGCTCGGTCACGGACTCGAACGACAGCTCGGCGATCGTCTCCGCGGCGTGGCACGGCAGCACCTTGCCGGCCGGGGTTATGTTGAGGAACCGCCGCGCCCAGCCGCCCATGCAGGATTTCGGCCGGCGCGCGTAATAGTCCGGCACCACGTAGTCGATGACCAGCCGTCCCTTGAGGCGTTGCCGCGCCGCGGTGATGATCTCGGTCGCGCGCTCGAGCTGGGCGCGGGTCGGAATCAGGGCGGCGCGGTTGCGCAGTCCCCACCCGTAGTATTGGGTATGTGCGACCTCGAGGCGCGCCGCCCCGAGCGACACGGCCAGCTCGATCATCGCCTCCAGGTGGTCGAGGTTCTGGCGGTGCATGACGGCATTGAGGGTGAGCGGCAGTCCCGCCGCGCGCACCAGGCGGGCGACAGCGAGCTTCTTCGCGTGCGCCCCGGCATAGCCGCCGATGCGGTCGGCGCCGCGCGGCTCGTGGTCCTGCACGCTGATCTGCACGTGGTTGAGCCCCGCCTTGACCAGTCTCTCGATGCGCCCCGCATCCAGCAGGACCGCCGAGGTGATCAGGTTCGTGTAAAGCCCCCGCTCCGCCGCATGGGCCACGAGCGCCTCAAGGTCCTTGCGCGCCGCGGGCTCGCCGCCCGAAAAATGCACCTGCAGGATGCCGAGTGCCGCCGCCTCGTCGAAGACCCGGCACCAGGTTGCCGTGTCGAGCTCGGACGCGGCCCGCTCGAGCGCCAGGGGGTTGGAGCAGTACGGACATTGCAGCGGGCAACGATGCGTGAGCTCCGCCAGCAGGGCCAGAGGCGGCTCGGGCGCCGATGGGGTCATGCGGCGACCACGCCCTTGTCCATGAGGTCCTGCAGCATATCGATGACGTCGCGCGCAACCTCGTCGCGCGCGGCGGCGTATTTCTCGGCCAGCGACCCGACGATGGATCCGACCGTGGCCATGCCGTCGCAGCGCTGCAGGATTTCGACCGCGATCTCGTCGGGCATCAGCACGCGCTCCGGGGCCAGCAGCACCCAGCGCTGGCGGGCCTCATCGAAGCGCAGCTTGATGTGCGGCGGCAGGCGCGGAACGCTTGCCTCGCCGATGGCGGGCGGCGATGTCACGAGCGCCCTGCCTCCGCCGGCACGAAGGCGCCGGGCGGAACATGGCCGGGGCTCACATAGGCGTAGTGCAGCGCGTCGAGCTGCGACCACAGGACATCGCACTTGAAGGTCAGCGCATCGAGGGCCGCCTGCTGCCGCTCCGGCGTGCGCGCCTCCCGCTTGACATAAGCGAGGGCGAAATCGGAATCGCGCGGCGCCTGCGTCAGCCGCGCGTTGAAATAAGCGAGAGTGTTCTCGCTGACGAAGTCATAGCCGGCCAGCATCCCCGAGACGCGCTCGGAGATGATCGCGGGCGAGAACAGTTCGGTCAGCGACGAGGCGATCGCCTCCAGGAGGCTGCGCTCGCGCACGAAGCGGACATAGGCTTCGACGGCAAAGCGCGTGCCCGGCAGGATGCCACGCGTCGAGACCACATAGGCGCGATCGAGACCGAGACCGTCGGTCAGCGCCAGCCAGCGGGCAATACCACCCTCGCCCTCCGCTTCGCCATCGTGGTCGACGAGGCGGCGGCGCCACTCGCGACGGATCGCCGGATCCTCGACGCGCGACATGAGTGCCGCATCCTTCAGCGGAATGCAGCTCTGGTAGTAGTAGCGGTTGAGCGCCCATGCCTGGACCTGGCCGCGCGTCAACCTGCCGCCGTGCAGGAGCTTATGAAAGGGGTGCAGGTTGTGGTAGCGCTCGGCGCCGATCCGGCGCAGCCGCTGTTCGAGTTCGCTCGGGCTCAACAGCGGCGTCATAGGCGTATCTCCATGCCGTCCTCCGCGATCTCCCACCCGGCCTCGCGGGCACGCGCGCGCTCCGCTGAATCCGCGAGCAGGACGGGGTTGGTGTTGTTCATGTGGACGAAGACCTTGCGCCGCACGTCGAGCGCGTCGAACGCAACGATCGTGCCCTCGGGCCCGTCGATGCTCATGTGGCCCATGCGCCGGCCGGCTTTCGTGCCGAGGCCGGCGGCGATCATCTCGTCGTCGCGCCACAGCGTTCCGTCAAAGAGCACCAGCTCGGCGCCGCGAAGCCGGGCTGCAAGATCCTTGGGCATCGACGCGCACCCGGGGATGTAGAAGCACCGCCGGTCGCCCGACGAAATCTCGAGCCCGATCGTGTCCTCCGCCTGCGTCCCGAAATCCGGTCCCGCCGCCGCATTCTCGAGGTAGAGAGCCACCTTTCCCGGCACCGCGAACGGGGTCACCCGCACCCCGAGCGAGCGGCCGTCCCGGTCTTCGAGCCCGTACCGCTCGCCCAGGCGCAACGCGCGCCGCGCGACCGCGTCGGGATTGAGGACGTCGAAGATGCTGTTGCCGGCCAGCACCTGCTGCACCCGCGGCGTCGCATACACGGCCAGCGGCTGGCCTTCGCGCAACGTCAGGAGGCCCGCCACATGGTCGACGTCGCCGTTGGTCAGGACGACCGCGGTGATGGGGCTTCGCCGGCCTTTGCCGCGCGGATGGAGTGCCGCGTTGTCGCGAATCTGCTGCCCGAGGTCCGGCGAGGCGTTGAACAGCACCCACCGCTCACCATCGGCACTGACCGCAAGCGACGACTGGGTACGCGCCGGTGCCGCCGGGTCGCCCGACCGCGCGCGTTGGCAGTTACCGCAGTTACAGTTCCACTGCGGGAAGCCGCCGCCGGCGGCGGAGCCCAGGACCAGGATGTTCACGGAAGCACATCCTGCGGCAGGGCTCCGGCGCCGGTGGCGTCATGTATCAGGCGATCTCGGCGCAGGCGTAGGAGTTGATCTCCATGCCGACCGCGATCTCGACGACCTTTGGCTTTTTCCACATGGCAATGTCCTTCCCGGCAGTCCGAATGGGGAGCCTGCGCTCCACCATCGAGTATGAGCGGCGCCCGACGGGTCGGTCTCTCCCCAAAAAGTACTAGGGCGTGGGCGGCGGCCGTTGCACCCGTGCTGCGGTCAAAATCTGATTCGCACGCCGCCAAAGGCCGCGAGCGGCGGACCCACGCTGATGAAGCGCGGATCGGACGGATTGTCGACGCCGGGAAGCGGGGTTTTCGTCACGTCGCCGTAGATGCCGAAGGTCGAGTACTTCCGGTCGAACAGATTCTCGACCAGGACGAACGCCTCGACATTGTCGGTGACCTGGTACGACGAGCGCAGGTTCACGAGGAAAAAACCGGCGAGAGGCGCGTTCTGATTCGACGAATCGCCGAAGAAGAACTGGGACGTCTCGAAGATGAGATTGCCCCCGATGCTCCACCTGTCGGTCACGGCGTAATCGGTGTCGAGCTTCAGGCGGTTCTTGGGGATGCCGGGCAGACGGTTGCCCGGCTGGACCTGGATGTTGCCGTTCGCGTCGGCCGCCGGGTTGTTGGGCGAGCTCAAGCTGATCGGGCTTTCGAACGTGGCGTCGATGTAGCTGTAGCTCACGTTCATCCGCCACTTGTCGTCGCGATAGCCGAGGCCCGCCTCGATCCCCTGCCGGCGCGTATCCCCGACGTTCTGGAAGAAGCCGCTGTTGATGATCGAGCTCGGCACGTTGAGGATGTCGTCGGAGAGATCGGTGCGGAACAGGCCGGCGTTCCAGTCCATGCGGCCGTTTGCTCCGGCGCCGAACCTTCCGCGCAGGCCCACTTCATACGTGCGCGCGACCACCTGCTTGAGCCCGGGCGGGTCGGAGGTGAGGAAATTGTCGAGGCTGCACGGCCGGGCGGGATCGGAGCACGCGATCTCGCCCGCGGTCGGTGCGCGGTTCGCCTCGGCATAGCCCGCGTAGGCCGTCAGGTTCGGCAGGATCTTGTAGGCGAGGCCGCCTGCCGGATTGAAACGCGAAAACCGGTTGTTGCCGTTGATCGCCCCGCCGAGCTGATCGTGGAGATCTATCTGCGCGATGTTGTACCGCCCGCCGGCGGTCAGCGACAGGCGATCCGTCACGTCGAGCGTGTCGCTCATGTAGAAGCCATAGTAGTCGTTGAAAGTCTTGACGTTGATCGGGCCGAGCGAGCCGTCGGGCTGGTTGATGAAGATGCCGAGGCCCTGCACCACCAGCGTGGTGGGGTCGATCACGCCAAGCTCGCTGGTCGAGCTGAAGTTGACCTCGCCGTGGTCGATGCTCGCCCCCATGACGAAGTTGTTGGTGTGGCCGAGGAGCTGCGCGGTCTCGGTGCCCTGCAATGACCCGCCGGCGCCGAACGAGGTGATCAGGCTGTTGTCGTTCTCCCCGGCGGTCCCGCCATTGAGCAGGCTCGAGGCGATCTGGTTGCCGCTGGTGTCGATCAGCGCGGTCGAGGAATTGCCGAGGCAGAGCAAGGTCGCGTCGTCGCAGGCCTGCGCGTCGCTGGTGTTGCCGTTGAGCACTTTGCGACCGGCGCTGCGGACATAGACATTGCTTTGGAAGGACAACGTATCGGTGGCGGCGTAATTGGCGGTCAGCGCCGGCATCAGGACCGTGTCGTGGAACTGCTGCGGCGCGGTGAAAACGGCGTTGCGCTGGACGTCGACGAGCTGGACCGGCGTGGGCCCGACCCCGATCAGATAGTTGTTCGCCGCGGTGAAACTCAGATGAACGCTGGTCCGGTCGCGCTCAGCGCCGATATCCGAATAGAGCTGCCGGACCAGCGAAGGGGAGCGAAGGCGGAACCCGTCATCCTGGTAGTAGTTGCCGCCGACATAGGTGGCGACATTCCCGCCGAGGTCGGCGCCGTTCTGCAAGGTGAGCTGGCGGCGGCCGAAGGAGCCACCCGACAGGGAGGCTTCGCTGCCCTGGAAGTTGAACCCGTTCTTCATGTCGAGCACGAGGGCGCCGCCCAGCGCGTTGAGCCCATAGACCGGGTTCGACGGGATGATGCTGGTGCGGTTGACCGCGAAATCCGGGATCAGGTCGAAACTGACGTTGTCGCCGAACGGCTCATTCAGGCGGATGCCGTTCTGATACACCGCGACGCCAATCGGCGTGCCCAATATCGGCGAGGCCTCGAAGCCCCGGTACTGGAGGTCCGGCTGGTATGGATTGTCCTGGTTCGTGTTGATGTTGACGCTGCCGAGCCGCTGGTCGAGCGACGTGCCAAGCCCCGCCGGTCCCTGCTTCGCAACGTCAGGCGCGCTCAGGGTCTGCACGTTCGACGGCACCTTGTCGCGATCGATCCCGGTGCCGGGGACGGGGCTCGTGCCGATGACCTCGACCGTGGGCAATGTCGCGCTGGGCGGCGCCTGGTCCGCCGCCTGCGCGAGAACGGATGCGCTCGACAGCACAAGCATCGTCAGCGCTGTGGCGCACACCCGCCCGTGCACGTTTCCCCCTGCTCCTTATTGAGCGGCCATTAGGGCATAAGGCACCGGCGCCACGTAGAGCGGCCTTTCCCGATTTGGCCGGGAAGAGTTCCCGAAATGGAGGAGACAGGGTCCGATCGCATCGTTCCTTTGCTATGCTGGCGGCGATGCGTCTTGCCGCGATCGTCGCCCTTCTGGTGTTTGCTGCCACGTCCACGGCCCAGGCCGCCGAACGTCCGCTCCGCTTCTGGAACCTGACGGCGGGCACGGTCACCGGCCTGTACCTGTCGACGCCGGGAACCGGTCAATGGGGGCCGAACCAGTGCCTCAACGATCCGGACAAATCCGTCGATCACGACGAGCGGCTGACGGTCACCGGTGTGGTCCCCGGTCGCTACGACGTGAAGCTGGTCGACAAGAAGGGCCGCTCGTGCGTCGTGCGTGACGTCGAGCTCCTGTCGGGCCGCCCCTACGCCTTCTCGATCGGCGAGAAGGACCTCACGGATTGCACGCCCTGACCCGGCACCACGTCTAGGAATATGTGCCGGGTTACCGCCCTACGACTTTGATCTGAGATGAGTCGACGGCGGGCGCGATTTACTGTTTGCTGGTCGCAACGGGCGGAAACGCATGTCGCTGCAGATCCGGTTGATCGGCCTGATCGCGCTGATCCTCCTCCTGAGTCTGGTGCTCGGCGGCACGGTCGCGTGCGTCAGTGCCTCGCACTCCGTGCAGACCGAGATGCGGTCGGCACTCGCGGTCGGCCGCCAGACCGTCGAAGCCGCAATCGGCAGCCTCGAGCCGTCCGAGCACGTGCCGCGCGATCTCGAACAGATCGTCCTGTCGTTCAAAGGCAACCGGCATCTCCGCGTCTCCATGACCGCCGACCCTGCCGCCCGCGCCGAACCGGCGGTCGAGCAGCCGGTGCTCGATTCCGTGCCGACGTGGCTCGTGCGTCTCATCGGGGGCCGCCCGCAAACCGAACAAATTCCGGTCGCGGTCGGCGGCCGCCACTACGGCTCGATCCTGATCGAGACCGACGCGCACAACGAGATCGTCGAGACCTGGAATGAGTTCGGTGGCGATCTCCTGGTGCTGGGCCTGTCCTTCGTCGCCATCATCGCCCTGGTCTATGTCGTGATCGGGCGGGCACTGCGGCCGCTCGACCGGCTGGCCGCCGGGCTGGAGGACATTGGCCGGGGCAATTACGGCGCGCGGATCGCCACGCCATTGCCACCGGAGCTCTCGAAACTGAGGGATAGCTTCAACGCCATGGCACAGCGGCTGTCGGAGATGAATGCGGAGAACCGGCGCCTCGGGCAGCGTCTGGTGAACTTGCGCGACCAGGAGCGCGCGGAGCTGGCGCGGGACCTCCATGACGAAGTCGGACCGTTCCTGTTCGCGATCAACATCGATGCGGCGAACATCAGCCGCCATGTCGATGAAGGCCAGCCGCAACGCATCCCGGATCGTGTGCACTCGATCGTCGACGCCGTGACGCGCATGCAGAAGCGCGTGCGCCAGATGCTGAGCCGGCTGCGCTCGGTCGAGGTCGAAGAGGCCGGGCTCGGCGAAGCGGTCGGCCACCTCACCCAATTCTGGCGGCGCCGCCATCCCGGCATTGATTTCGAGGTGACCCTCGATGCCGGCTGCGAGAGCTTCGGCGAGCCGCTCGACCGGACGATCTATCACATCGTGCAGGAGTGCCTGAGCAACGCCGTCCGCCATGGGCGGCCGCGCACCGTCAGGGTATCGATCCGCCGAAACCGCGCCGACGACGTGGCCATCGAGGTCACCGACGACGGCCGAGGCATGGCCGAGCCGCGCAACCTCGGGTTTGGACTGGTCGGCATGCGCGAGCGGGTCGAAGCGCTGGGCGGGCGGCTGGATATCGCCAGCGCGCCGGGCCGGGGCGTGTCCGTCAGCGTCACCCTGCCGCGCGCGCGAAGCACGACACACGCCGAGGCCGCCGAGTAATGAAAATCCTCGTCGTCGACGACCATCCGATCGTGCGCGCTGGGCTCGTGAGGCTCCTGGCGGGCGACGGCCGTTTCACGGTCAGCGAGGCGGCGACCGGCCGCGATGCGCTCACGATGTTCCGCGGCACCCGCCCCGACCTGGTCATCCTCGACCTCAACCTTCCGGGGGTCAGCGGCCTCGAGATGATCCGGCGCCTGCGCCACGACGACGAGACCGCGCGCATCCTCGTGCTCAGCATGCATGACGACGCCATCCACGTCGTCCGCGCCCTCGAAGCAGGTGCTGCCGGCTACCTCAGCAAGGACGCGCCGCCCGCCGAGATCCTGGTGGCGATCAACCGGATCGCGGCCGGGCAACGCTACGTGCAGCAGGAGCTGGCGCAGGAACTGGCTCTTCTGAATGCCCGCCCCACCCCGCATTCGCTCGACGATCTCTCCTCGCGCGAGCTCGACATTCTCCGCCTCCTGGGCGACGGCAGCAGCCTCCAGGCGATCGCGGATGCCATCGGCGTCAGCTACAAGACGGTGGCCAACAACTGCGCGCAGATCAAAGCCAAGCTCGGCGTTCCGCGCACCGCCGACCTGATCCGCCTCGCGATCCTGCACGGCATCAGCACCAAGGGCGCCAGCCCGACCACGGCGGCGCCGTAGCGCCGTTCAATCGGCCATCCGGAAGTCAACCGGCACGTCGACCGAGCCCGCGACGGCCTGGCCAGCCTGGCTCGCGGGGACGAACCGCCAGGTCCGCACCGCCTCCAGGGCCGATTCATCGAGCAGCGAATGCCCGCTGCTCGACACAACGCGAACCGCGAGCGGATTGCCGGACGCGGCAACCTCGACCTGCAGCATGACACGGCCCTCGAGATGGCGGCTGCGCGCGGCCAGCGGATAGACGGGCTTGCGGTTCCCCGCCATGCCGCTGGCCGGCCGCGGCGGAACCACCGGGACCGCCGCCGGAGCAGCAGCAACCTGCGGCGACGCCGTAATCGCGACGGGCGCAACCGGCTCAACGGGCGCCGACGGGCTCGCCGGTTGCGACGACGCTCGCGCCACTGGCTCAGGGCGCGGCCGTGGAGGTGGCGGCATCGGCATGGGCAGCACGGCGACCGCTTCAGCGGGAGCGGCTGTCGGGGCTGGCGAAACAGCTGCGGGCAGCGGCTCCAACTCCGGACGTGCGGTGCTGACCGGCGGTTGCGCGGCGGGCGGCGCCGGCTGCAGCACGAGCGCCGGCGCGGGCTCGAAGACGACCGTGACCGTGTCGGGAAGCGGCGATGGCGGGACACTTGTCCAGCCGAGACCGACCGCAATCAGCGCCACCGCGCCGTGCAGCGCCAAGGCCGCGACCCACGCCGGCCAGGACAGCCAGCGGTTCTCGTAGAGGCCGGCGGCCCGGTATTGGGTCTGCCCCTCGACCGGACGCGCCACAATCGAGCGCCCGACCATTTGGTTGGAATTGGCAGCGGAGAGGCCGGCATACGCGCCTCGAGCCGCACGCTCGTCCCGGACCGCGCCTCCCTGCCAGGTTGCGAACACCGAAGTGGCCATGCGCGGTGAGACCCGCCTTCCTCCCATGCCGTCGACCGATTCATCCCGATCGTAGTACGGCTTGGCCGACAGCCCCAGGGCTGCGGTTCCCGATCCGGGCG
The DNA here is from genome assembly GCA_035506575.1 of Alphaproteobacteria bacterium. Lineage (GTDB taxonomy): Bacteria > Pseudomonadota > Alphaproteobacteria > CACIAM-22H2 > CACIAM-22H2 > DATJPD01. Next base: position 74,044 of record DATJPD010000011.1, on the reverse strand, counting down.
GGAAAATTTCCCGACCTGCACCTCATCCTGTCTACCACCCGCCACCCCGGCTTGCGCCTAATACCAAGGCGTTAGCCGGAAACATCGTGGGCCTCTGATATGGTTCTGTCGCATCGCAGCAGCGCCAGGCGCTGCCGCGCGTTTCTTGATTCGGCCAATTTCAGCCACCGCAAGAACCGTGTCGCGCCGAAGCTTGACCGCAGGACAGGACCCGATGGAAACGGACGAACGGCCGGCCTCGGTCGAGGTGTTCGCGCCGGCCCGTCTGCATCTCGGATTCCTCGATCTCAATGGCGGGCTGGGACGGCGGTTCGGCGGCCTCGGGGTCGCGATCGAGGATCTCGGAACCCGGCTCACCGTCTCTCCTGCTGCGACAGCCGCCGCGAACGGGCCCAGCGCGGCGCGAGCGCTGGAGTATCTCGGCCGGGCCGCCACGGCATTCGGCGTGCCGAACGCCGCCAAGATCGCGATCAGCCAGACCTGCCCCGAGCATGTCGGGCTGGGCTCGGGAACCCAGCTTGGCCTCGCCGTCGCGGCGGCACTGGCGCGTTTGCACGGCCTGCCGTGCGGGGGCCGCGCCCTGGCGATGGCCATCGAGCGCCGGGCCCGGTCGGGCATCGGTATCGGGGCGTTCGAATGCGGCGGCTTCGTGGTCGACGGCGGACGCAAGACGGCGACGGAGCCGGCCACGGTCATCAGCCGGCTCGAATTTCCCCAGGACTGGCGGTTCCTTCTGGTTCTCGATCCGGCACGGCAGGGTCTTCATGGTCCGGCGGAGACCGTCGCGTTCTCCGCCCTGCCGAAGTTCAATGACGCGCTCGCGGGCGAGCTGTGCCGCCGCCTGATGCTGCAGCTCCTGCCCGGCATCATCGAACGGGACTTCGCCGCCGTGTCGGGGGGGATTGGAGAGATCCAGCGCCGGCTCGGCGAGTATTTCAGCCCGACGCAGAACGGCCCGTACAGCAGCCCGGCCGTGGCCGCGGCCATGGAAGACCTGTCGCGGGCCGGACTCACCGGGCTCGGTCAGTCGTCATGGGGACCAACCGGGTTCGCGCTCGTCGACTCTCCCGAGCGCGCGGCAGCGCTGGTGTCCGATCTGACGCGGCGCGGCGCTCACAGCGGGCTCGAGTTCCGCGTTGTGGGGGCGCGCAACCGCGGAGCGGATATCAGCGCGCGACCTGGCTGAAAGAGGCGACACATGGATAAGCCGCGTATCCTTCATTTCCTGACGCCGCTTGCGAATGTGAGCCCGTTCGACGTCAACATGGCCGCCGACGCCGGGTTCGTCATCGCGACCTACACCAACATCACGCTCAAGGACGTCAGCGCGCTGACCCAGGACGCCATGTTCTCGCGCGCACCGGGCGACGCACCCAAGACCTGCCTGTTCATCGGCGGCCGCGACGCCCTTCTGGCCTTCGACATGCTGGCGGCGGCGAAAGGCGCCATGTTCCCGCCGTTCCAGGTCTCCGTGTTCGCCGATCCCTCCGGTGCGTTCACGACGGCGGCCGCGATGGTCGCCTGCGTCGAGCGCCGGCTCAAATCCATGGGTGCATCCCTGAACGGCGCCACCGTGGCGGTGTTTGGCGCCAAGGGCATCGTCGGCGGCATTTGCGGCGTGATCGCCGCCGATGCGGGGGCCAAGGTTCTCCTGGTCGCGCACGACAAGAGCGGCATCGTGGAAGCCAAGGCCGCCGATTTCGGAAAGCGCTTCGGCCATCCGCTGACCGCCGCTGACGGCAGCAGCGAGGCTGGGCGGCGCGCCGTCCTCGAGCGCTGCGAGGTCGTGCTGGCCTGCGGCCGTGCCGGCGTGCAGGTCCTGTCGGCGGCCGAGCTTCGCCATGCGCGAGCGCTCGAGGTCGCCGCCGACGTGAACGCGGTGCCGCCCCTGGGCCTCGAAGGTGTCGATGTCAAGGCGGACGGAGCACCTGTTCCCGGGACCAACGGCGTGGGCATCGGAGCACTCGCGGTCGGCAACGTCAAATTCAAGCTGCAGCATCTGATGCTGCAGCGTATCCATGAGGCCAAGAAGGCCCTGAGCTTCGACTTCCGCGATGCCTATCGGATGGCCCTCGAGCTGGCACAGTGACCCCTGAACGCAAGGGACGCCCGGTCCTGGTCGCGGCATTATCCGGGCGTGCGCTCGCGGCGGCGGCCCGTCGCGCCGGCATGCGGACGATCGTCCTCGATCGCTTCGCCGACATCGATACGGCGCGGCTTGCCACCACGTGCATCACCCTGCTCCACGGCCGCCGCGGATTTTCCCGCGGCCCGTTCCTCGCGGCACTTCGCGGCCTGCGAAACCAGGTCGAGGGGCTCGTCTACGGCGCCGGGTTCGAGCACGACCCGACGCTGCTGGCCGACGCCGCAAGCATCGTCCCGATCCTCGGCAACCCGCCCGAAATCGTCGCCGCGGTCAAAGATCCGTTCCGCTTCGCCGACCTCCTCGCGCGCCTGGATTTGCCGCATCCGCCAGTCCGGCGTGACGCAGCAACGGGCCCAGGCTGGCTGCGCAAAAGCGCCGGCGGATCGGGCGGCACACACGTCCTCCGGGCCACGCCAAAACGCCCGCCGCCATCCGGCACCTACTATCAGAAGGCCGTCACAGGCCGCAGCGTGTCGGCAGCGTTCGTGGCCGACGGACGCACGGCATGCCTCGTCGGGTTCACCGAACAATGGACCTCGGGAACGGCAGCCATCCCCTTTCGCTACGGCGGCTGCGCCGGCCCCGTGCGATTGCCGCCGCGACTGGCGTCCGCGGTTGTTGCGGCCTGCCGTGCTGTGGCGGGAGCGGCACGGCTGGTCGGCCTCAACAGCCTCGACATGCTGATCGACGGCAGCGGCTTCCACATCCTGGAGGTCAATCCGCGCCCGGGGGCGAGCCTTGACGTGCTCGATGGCATTCATGGATGGAGCCTGTGGAGGCTGCATCGCGAAGCACTCGACGGCACGTTGCCCAGGCCGCGCGGCGGATCGGCAGCGGCGCGCGCCGCCCAGGTCGTCTACGCACCGCGGCGCTGTGTGATTCCGGATGGCTTCGCGTGGCCAGCCTGGAGTACCGACCGCGGCAGGCCGGGTACGGTCATCGGCCGCGGCGAACCGATCTGCACGGTCATGGCGGGCGGCACCACGGCCGCGCATGCGCGGCACCGCGTCGAGATCCTGGCCGCGCGGCTTCTCGCGCGCCTTTCCCCTTCGACGACAGGAGCGCCGCATGCGCAAGAAGCTGCCCTGGCCTAGCATCAACGGTCTGGTGGCACCGCTCGTGGCAGCGCTCGTACGCGACGCCGAGCCCTTGCGCCTCTCGGTACGGCGCGACGAATCCGGGGCGACGCTCGTCGACGCAGGCATCGATGTCGAAGGCGGGATCGAGGCCGGCCGGCGCATCGCCGAGATCTGCCTGGGCGGTCTCGGCCAGGTCAGCTTGGCGGCCGGCGCGGGTGCGTGGCCGTGGCAGGTCACGGTGCACACGTCGAATCCGGTCCTCGCCTGCCTCGGGAGCCAGTATGCCGGCTGGAGCCTCAAGCACGACGATCCGAAATTCTTCGCCCTCGGCTCGGGTCCCGGCCGAAGCCTCGCGGTGAAAGAGGAGCTGTTCGCCGAGTTGGACTACCGCGACCGATGCGCGGACGCGGTCTTCGTGCTCGAGGTCGACAAATCGCCGCCCGCAGCACTGCTCCGCCGGATCGCCGGCGATTGCGGCGTGGCGCCGGATCATTTGACCGTGATCATGACGCCAACGCAGAGTCTCGCGGGTGCGGTGCAGATCGCCGCGCGCTCGCTGGAGGTGGCGTTGCACAAGGCCCATAGCCTGAAGTTCCCGCTGGACCGGATCGTCGACGGGCTCGGAACGGCGGCCCTGCCGCCGCCGTCGCCGGATTTCGTCGCCGCGATGGGGCGCACCAACGATGCGATACTTTACGGCGGCACGGTGCAGCTCTTCGTCACCGGGCCGAACGAGGAAGCGCGCCGATTGGCCGAGACTCTTCCGAGCAACACCAGCCGCGACTACGGAAAACCGTTTGCCGAGACGTTTGCCGCGTACAAGGGTGATTTCTACCAGATCGACCCGCTGCTGTTCAGTCCGGGCCTGGTCACGGTGACGGCGATCGACAGCGGCCGCAGCTTCCGGCACGGACGCCACGACCCCGAGCTGCTCGCGCGGTCGTTCGCGCTGTCCGGCGATTGAGCGCGATGCGGATCGCCATTTTCACCGATCAGCCGGACTGGCATTCACGCCGCCTCATTGCGGCGTGCCGCGCGCGCGGCATCGCGGCCGAGATCGTCTCGCTGCGCCGGTGCGCCGTCAATGTCGGCGGCAGCGGGTCGGGCCTCGAGATCCCCGGCTTCGCCGACCGGCTCCCCGATGCGGCCCTGGTGCGCACGATCGCCGCCGGCACGTTCGAGCAGGTCACGTTGCGGCTCGGGATCCTGCACGCGCTGGAGGCGCTGGGCATACCTGTGATCAATAACGCGCGCGCGATCGAGCGCTGCGTCGACAAGGCCATGACGAGCTTCCTGCTCCATCGCGCCGGGATCCCGACCCCACCGACCTTTGCGAGCGAAGACCTGGCGCTCGCGAAATGTTGGCACGCGACGCAGCCGGGCGACCGCGTACAGAAGCCGCTGTTCGGCTCACAGGGCCGCGGGCTGCGCCGGTTCGGACCGGCCGACCCGCTCCCGCCCGACGACGGCTATGCCGGCGTGCGCTATCTCCAGCGCTTCGTGGGACGCAATAAAGGATGGCGAGACTTTCGGGTCATGGTCGCGGGCGGCCGACCGGTCTCGGCCATGCTGCGGCACGGACGGAGCTGGATCACGAATGTCCGCCGCGGCGCCCGCTGCGAGGCGGTGCCGCTCATCGAACGTCTCGTGGCGCCGAGCCTGGCGGCCGCGGCGGCCGTCGAGGCGGACTATGCCGGGGTCGACCTCATCGAGGATCCGAACGGCGCGTTGTTCGTTCTGGAGGTCAACTCCATGCCGGCGTGGAAGGGATTGCAGAGCGTGGCGCCGTGTGACATCGCAGGCTCGATCATCGACCATGTGCTGGCCCGCATCGACGAAGGACGACATGCGGCGTAAGACGAAAGCATTATTGGCCCCGCGGGCCGTCGGTAGGGATATATCGGGCCGCGTACCGGCACTACACTAGGCAGAAGTTCTTCGCGAATTCATCGGGAGAGTGACGGGTGAAAAAAGAGCTGCTGATATCGACATTGATGGCCGCCATGCTGGCGACGCCGGCGCTTGCGGCGGGGGATGCCACGAAGGGCCAGCAGGTCTTCAAGCAATGTGCGCTGTGCCACACGAACGAAGCCGGCAAGAACAAAATCGGGCCCAGCTTGTTCGGCGTGATCGGGCGCAAGGCCGGCACGGAGCCGGGGTTCAGCTACTCGGAATCCATGAAGAACTTCGGCAAAACCTGGACGCCCGAGGAGCTCGACACCTACCTGCAAGATCCCCGCAAGCTGGTCACCGGGACCAAGATGATCTTCCCGGGCCTGAAGAAAGAAGACGACCGCCAGAACGTCATCGCCTATCTGGAAACGCTGAAATAGCTGCCGCTCAACCGACCGGCGCCGCCGGGGCGGTCCCGATCAGCTCGCGGTGATGGCGCAGAATCTCGTCGCGCAGGCTCTCGATCTCGGCGCTGTTACCGCGCTGCGCCCGGGGGAGCCGCACCGGCACCTCCGCCACGACGTGGCCGGGCGATGCAGAGAGCAGCAGCAGGCGATCGGCGAGGACCAGCGCCTCGCGCAGGTCGTGGGTGACGAAAAGTATGGTGGTCGGCCGCGCCCGCCAGAGCTTCAACAGGAGGTGCCGCAGCTGCTCCACCGTGTCGTGGTCGAGCGAGACGAACGGCTCGTCCATGAGCAGCAGATCGGGCTGTATCGCGAACGCGCGCGCGATGGCCACCCGCCGGCTCATGCCGAGGGACAGCTGGGGCGGATATAGGTCGTGCGCATCGCCCAGCCCCACCGCATCGAGGACCTCGTTCACGACCGCGCCCTGCTGCGGCTCCAGCACCAAGGCAATGTTCTCCGCGACGGTCCGCCACGGCAGGAGCCGCGGTTCCTGAAAGACATAGCCGATGCGCGCCGGAGTGCCGTCGGCATGCGCCGCCACCTGAACCGCGCCGGAGAAGTTTCGGTCGAGCCCAGCCACGATGTTGAGAAACGTGGTCTTGCCGCACCCCGAAGGGCCGACCAGGGCGACGAATTCGCCAGCGGCCACGCTCAGCGACAGGCCGGACAGCGCCACGCGCGCCGGTGCGCCCCCCGCCCCCGTGTAGCGCTTCTCGGTAATGTCGGCGAAGAGGGCCGGCATCAATCCCGCCACCGTCCGGCGCGCCGCTCCAGCGGCTGGAACATCACCCATTCGATGACCTGGATCACCGCGGCGAACGCGAGGGCATAGGCAAGGATTCGGGTGACGTCGAAGAGCTGAAAGAAGACCTGTATCTGGAAGCCGACCCCGTCGCTGCGGCCGAGCAGTTCGACGATCAGCACGATCTTCCACACGAGCGCCAGGCCGGAGCGCGCGGCCGCGAATAGATAGGGGTAGAGCTGCGGCATCACCACGTGCCGCAAGGTGCGCCAGCGGCCGATGCGGAAGCTGCCGGCCATTTCGGCGTAGCGGCGATCGAGCGCACGCGCCCCCTCGCGCAAAGTGACGGCGACCGCCGGGATCTTGTTGACCGCGACGGCGCCGATCGCCGCCACCTCGGTCAGGCCGAACCACACATACGCCAGCACGATGATGACGAGCGCGGGCAGGTTGAGCAGCAGCACGAGCCAGCTGTCGAAGAGAATGTCGATCGTGCGCGACCGGCCCATCACGATGCCGATCAGGGACCCGATCGTCATGGCGACGACGAACGCCGCGGCCACCCGGGCCAGGGTCACGCCAAGATGAAACAGGAGCGGCCCATCCACGCACTCGTGCACCAGTGCTGCGAACACCGCGGCCGCGGTGGGCAGCAGACGATTGTCGATCGCGCTTGCCGCGACCTGCCAGATCGCGACGAACAGGACGACCGAGCCGAGGCGCTGCACGAGCGCAGAGCTACTGAGCCAGGACGGTGCCCGTTGTGCCGCAATCATTCAGTACCGCACCGTGTCGAGAAACGTGCCGGGCTGCAAGTCCGGGCTCTGGCCGACGAGCGTTTCGCCGCCGGTCTGGGCGAACACGGCGTAGAGCTTCTCCGCACCCTTCCGCTCCGCATCGCCCCAATGGAGCGGGATTCCGGCGCGAAATGCATCCCGCAGGGCTGCAAGGTCCGCGGCATCGCGCGCCCCGGTTCGCGGCCCAAGCCATTCCCACTCGCCGTCTGACGTCGCGAGCATGGAATTCGCGGCCCGGGTCGCCCGGACGAACGCGGCAAGCTGAGCCGCGCGAGCTGCCGCCCAGCGCTCGGAGACCACGTAGCCCACAAGCGGGATCGTGCGGCTGAAGCCTAGGGCCTGCAAGGCGTCGCTCACCGAGACGACCGGCCTGGCGCCGCGGCTCTCCAGCCGGGCCGCGAACTGCCAGAACGTCAGAACGGCGTCGAGCCGCCCAGCCAGGAATTCCTGCTCCAGCAATGGTGGGGCGCCAAACGACGGCTGGGTCTCGCGTTCGAGATCGAACCCATTCTGCTGCTGCGCGAGGGCGCGCAGGATGATCCAGCTCTTGTCCAGCGGGCTGCCGGCGACGCCGAGCCGCCGATGGCGAAGATCCGCAAGACCGTGAACGGCCCCCGACCGGGGCGCCATCAATGCGCCGACCGCGGCCGAGAACGGAAAGAACGTCCAGTCGGCACCTGCGGCCCGCTGGCGCGAGACCCACAGCCAGTCCGACACCACGCAGTCGACCCGCCCGGCCTGCAGTGCCACGAGCATTGCGGGGTTGCTGGCGTACTCGGTCGGCTCGATGCTCAGTCCCTCGGCGGCGTCCAGGCGATGATGGGCGATGACATCCATCACCCAGCTCACGGTGCCGAACTTCAGCACACCGATGCGCAGCGGCGCATCCGCGGCCGCCGGCCCGGCCAGCATCGCCAGCAAACACGCGAGGACAGATAGCCTGATCGTCGGCACGACCGATTTCCTCCCGTATCGCTTTCTTTTGCCCAGCGATCGTGCATTGGACCGCCGGCTCCTTACAAGCTCTGCAGAGTCAGCCCTTGGTATTATGGCCTGCCGGGCGGCCCCTGGGACAGGGTGGATCGCGACGACTGGCAGGGTTGGCCATTGGCGGAATGGCAAATTTGTCGTCAAATGAGTCCGCGATCAAACACCGTCGCGGCCACGCGGCGATTCGGGAGGACAAGACGTGAGTGCCCGGGCGGCCCTCATCTCCATCAAAGCGCTTCTCACGGGCCTGTGCCTGCTGCTCGGGGCATCGCCGCTGCACGCCCAGGACCATGCGGCGGCCGAGGTGCATATCGGCTATCTCGGCGAGGTGGTGAAGCGCCCGCCGCCCGAGCCTTACCTCGATCCGCTGCCGGCCGACCTCGGCGTGGCGGGTGCCCGCCTGGGGGTTGCCGACGACAACACGACCGGCCGCTTCACCGGCCAGACATTCGTCCTCGAAGAGTCCGAGGTCCCCGAAGGCGGCGACGTCGTGGCTGCGTTCAAGAAGCTCACCGGGGCCGGGGTCCGGCTCATCGCCGTCAACCTGCCGGACGCGGAGCTGCTCGCGATTGCCGACCTCCCCGAAGCGCACGACGTGACCTTGTTCAATGCGGCGGCACCCGACGACGATCTGCGCGCCGACAAATGCCGCGCCAACGTCCTGCACACCGTCCCGAGCCGCGCGATGCTGGCGGATGCGCTGGTGCAATATCTGCTGGTCAAGCGCTGGCCGAACGTCTTGCTCGTGGTCGGACCGACCGACGCCGACCGCGCCTATGCCGGCGCGATCAAGACCTCGATCGCCAAGTTCCACGCCAAGCTCGTGCAGGAGAAGGCCTGGGAGTACAAGCCGGGCGCCAAGCGCGCGGATACCGGGCAATACGCGATGACCCAGCAGGCCGCCAACTTCACGCAAGGCATCGACTACGACGTCCTGGTGGTCGCGGATCTCGACGACGAGTTCGGCGACTATCTCAGCTACGCGACCTATGCGCCGCGGCCGATCGCAGGCACGCACGGGCTGATCCCGTCGGCCTGGGCGCGGCCGCATCAGGGATGGGGTGCGACCCAGCTGCAGAACCGCTTCCTGGGTGCCGCCAAGCGGTGGATGCTCGATCGCGACTATGCCGCATGGCTCGCGGTGCGCGCGGTCGGCGAAGCGGCCACGCGGACCCAATCGGCCGATGCCGGCAAGATCGCGGCGTTCCTGCGCGGCGACACATTCGAGCTCGGCGGCTACAAGGGCACGCCACTCAGCTTCCGCCCCTGGGACGGCCAGATGCGCCAGGCCATCCTGCTCGCCGATTCACGAGCGCTGATCTCCGTGTCGCCGCAGGCCGCCTTCCTGCATCAGTTCTCGCAGCTCGACACGCTCGGCGTCGACCGTCCGGAGAGCAAATGCCATATGAAATGAACAGCGCACGGATCGCCACGACCGCGGCCGGACTCGTGTGCGCGGTCCTGTGGACCGTCCCTGCGGCATCGGAGACGATCTTCGTCTCGAACGAGAAGGGCAATTCTGTCACCGTCTTGGATGCAGACTCGCTCAAAATCCTGAAGACGATCCCGGTCGGCCAGCGCCCGCGCGGCATCGTCCTGTCGAAAGACAACTCGGAGCTCTATATCTGCGCCAGCGACGACGACCAGATCGACGTGCTCGACCTCGACACGTATGCCCTCAAAGCCCCCCTGCCCAGCGGCGCCGATCCCGAGACCTTCGCCCTCCACCCGGACGGCAAGCACCTTTACGTGTCGAACGAGGACAACAGCCTCGTGTCGATCGTCGACATCGCACAGCGGCAGGTCGTGGACGAGATCCCGGTCGGGGTGGAGCCGGAGGGCATGGGCATCAGCCCCGACGGGAAGTGGATCGTCAATACGTCCGAAACCACCAACATGGCGCACTTCATCGACAATGAGACGCACAAAGTGGTGGCGAACGTGCTCGTCGACAGCCGGCCGCGCCATGCCGAGTGGACGTCCGACGGCAAGCTCGTCTGGGTCTCTTCCGAGATCGGCGGTACGGTGAACATCATCGATGCCTCATCGCACCAGATCGTGCACAAGATCACCTTTGCGGTCCCCGGCGTGCCAAAGGAGGCGATCCAGGCGGTCGGGATCGTCCTGACCAGGGACGGCAAATACGGCTTCGTGGCCCTGGGGCCGGCGAACCGCGTCGCCGTCGTCGACGCCAAGACCTATGAGGTTGAGAAATATCTGCTGGTCGGGCAGCGGGTGTGGAACCTCGCCTTCAATCACGACCAGACACGCGTGTTCACGACCAACGGTCTCAGCAACGACATCTCGGAGATCGACGTGCCGAACCTGCGCGTCCTGCGGTCGGTGACCGTCGGCGACCAGCCGTGGGGGGTCGTCGTCAAACCATGATGCTGGAGGTCACGACAGCAGGGCCTGACGCGAAAACTCCGGCGGAGGATCGCGAGGCGCCGCTTGCGGTCGCCGGCCTCAGTCATGCATTCGGCGAACGCCAGGCGCTGCGCGAGGTCTCGTTCGAGCTGCGGCGCGGGGAGCGGACCGTGCTTTTGGGCCTGAACGGCGCCGGCAAGACGACCCTGTTCTCGCTGATCACGCGCCTCTACGACCACAAAAGCGGCCAAGTCCGCGTCTTCGGCTGGGAGATCAAGGAAAAGCCGTCGGAGGCGCTGCGCCGGATCGGAGTGGTATTCCAGCTGCCGACCCTCGATCTCGACCTGACCGTGGCACAGAACCTTTTCTATCACGCCGCCCTGCACGGCCTGCCGCGGCATCTGGCCGCAACGCGCATCGCCCGCGAGATCGAGCGCGTGGGTCTCGCCGACCGGATGCATGAGAAGGCGCGCACCTTGAGCGGCGGACAGCGCCGGCGGGTCGAAATCGCCCGCGCCCTGGTGCACGAGCCGAAATTGTTGCTCCTCGATGAACCCACCGTGGGGCTCGACATCGCGAGCCGCCAGTTCCTGCTCGACCACGTACGCATGCTCTGCCGTGAAGAAGGGCTGGCCGTGCTGTGGGCGACGCACCTGATCGACGAGGTCGACGCGGCGGCGCGCGTGATCGTGCTGCATCGCGGGCAGGTGCTGGCCGAGGGACCAGTGCCCGAGGTGATCCGCAAAGCGAATGCGTCATCGATGCGCGAGGCCTTCGACGCATTGACGGGGGACCGGCGCCCATGAGCCCTGCCGCTTACTACCGCTGCCTGGCCGGAATCGTCTGGCGCGAGGCCCTGCGATTTCTCAATCAGCGCGGGCGGTTCATCGCAGCGCTCGTCCGCCCGCTGGTGTGGCTCTTGATCTTCGCCGCCGGGTTCCGCTTCGTCCTCGGCGTGTCGATCATTCCCCCGTACGAGACCTATGTCCCGTACGAGGAATACATAGCACCCGGCCTGATCGGCATGATCCAGCTGTTCCAGGGCATGCAGAGCTCGCTGTCGATGGTCTGGGACCGCGAGATGGGCAGCATGCGCACCTTGCTGGTGAGTCCCTTGCCCCGCTGGTTCCTGTTGACCGCCAAGATGGTGGCCGCGGTCATCGTCTCGGTGCTGCAGGCCTACGTGTTCCTCGCGATCGCGTATGTCTGGGGGATCGAGCCGCCGCCGGCAGGATATCTCACGGTGTTTCCGGCGCTCATCCTCTCGGGAATGATGTTGTCCGCCCTCGGCCTGTTCCTCTCGTCGGCCATCCGCCAGCTCGAGAATTTCGCCGGGGTCATGAACTTCGTGATCTTCCCGATGTTCTTCGCCTCCTCGGCGCTTTATCCGCTGTGGCACGTGAAGGAAGCGAGCCTCACGCTCTTCTATCTCTGCTGGGCGAACCCTTTCACGCATGCGGTCGAGTTGGTGCGTTTCGCGCTCTATGAGAAGTTCGATCTGGAATCGGCCGCGATGGTGGTCGCCGCCCTCGTCGTCTTCATGTCGCTGGCGATCTATGGATACGATCCGGGGCGCGGGCTGATCGTCCGCCGGGGTGGGGCCGAATGAAATCAGCGTTTCTCGGGCTAGTGGGATTGGTGGCGTTATGCGGGGATGCGGCAGCGGCGGGCCCCGATCCGAACTGGCCGTGCCAGCAGCCGCTGGTGCAGAACGTGACCGCGGCGATGATCTGGAGCGGCCCGAGCCTCGACAATGCCGGCGACTGGCACAGCGAGCCGGCGGTCGAGGCCCTGGTCGAGCGCATCGCCCCTCGCAACGTCTCGACCAAGGACGGCCAGGCAGCCATCGAGGCGTTCCTGCACGACCTGAAGGGCGACCGGACACGGCTCATCACGCTCGCCTTTGCGGGCTTGCTTGACGAGACCAACGGCCAGCGCACCGGAGTGATCGACCGCATCAAGGACTTGGCCGAGCGTCAGCGCAATCTGTCGGAGCTGGTCAACAAGCTCAGCGTCGAGGTGGGCGAGCTGCCGCCGGGCGAACAGACCAACCCGGCGCCCGAGCACAAGGACCTTATCGAGCGCTGGACCTTCACGACCCAGGCCTACACCCAGATGCAGCAGACCATGCGTTATGCGTGCGAGATCCCGGGGCAGATCGATTCCCGGCTCGGTGCGTACGCGCGCGCCCTGGCCGCGGGACTGTCGTGAGCGCCTAGGGCCAGCCGGGCGCCGGCGTGCCCGCCTCGGTCGGCAGCCGCGCTTTGGTCCAGCCGTCCGTGCCATCGCGGTACCAATAGACCTGCGTATAGCCGTACGAGACGGCGCGCCGGGCGGCGTTCCAGCTCATCCAGCAATCGGCGAGGCAGTAGAACACGACCGGTGCCGCCTTGCTGCCTCCCGTGATGCGCTCGAGGTTGTCGCGGAAATAGCTGTCCAGCCTCTCGTTGATCTCGCCGCGGCCGACATCGGGCAGCCAAAGGCTGCCCGGGACGTGCAGTCGCGGCAGCGGCTTCCATACGGCACCTGGGGCGAGACCGTCCGGGCGCCGGGGTGCGGGAAGCACATCGATGAACGCGGCGCGGCGGTTCGTCCACAGCGCTTTCGCGTCCTCGGTCCCGATCGCCGTGCCGCCGGACACGGTCAGCGGCACGGGGGCCCGATAGTTGTCGAGCCGGTAGCTCGGCGGCTCCGGCACCGGACCGTCATCGGCCCGCGCAGCGCCGCAGACGATCAGCAGGACAGCCACACCGCAGGCAACGAGCGCCCGCATCGGCGCACCTTACGGATTGATCGGGTTCCCCTGCTCGTCGAGCAGCGGAACGCCGTAGTCGCGCAGAATCGCCGTGATATCGCCCCGGCGCTTCTGCAGGATCGCATTCACCCGCCGCCGCCAGTCGGGCTCGTTGTGCCGGACGCCCATCGCGATGTGATATTCCAGGCGCGGTGATTGCGGCTCGCTGCGCAGCATCACGAGCGTGAGCGGCAGATTGTCGTGACGGATGTAATAGCCCGCGATCGGCCCCCACAGCAGGCCCGCATCGATCTTCTTGTCGACGATGTCGAGGATCATCTGATGCGTCTCGGTTCCGAGACGCGTGTCGATCTGGAGTTGATAGGGCCGCGCATTGGCCATGAGGCCGTGACGCACCAGGAGATCGGATGGCGGGGTTCCGCTGACCACGCCAATATGCAGGTCGCGCAGCCTCGGATCGTCGAAGCCGTTGAATGTCAGCCCGCTGTCCTTGCGGAACACGATCGTATAACTCGTGAAGTAGTACGGCGAGGTGGTCTGCACGAGATCGTCGCCCGCGACCGTTCCCATGATCAGATCGCAGCGGCCGGCGCCCAGGGTGTTGCGCACAAAGCCCACGACCTGCGGAAACCAGGCGTACGTGACCGGCACCGCCAGCTCCTGCCCCATCAGTGCCGCGATCTTGTTCTCGAAGCCTTCCAGCTTCTGGTCCGAGAACGGCAGGTCGGCCGGATCGGCGCAGACGCGCAACTGGGTCCGGGCGACGAGTTCCCCCGTTGGCGCCTGAGCCGCGGCCGGTCCGCCCATGGCCAGCGCCAGGAGGACCGCTCCACTGCCAATGAGCCTCGCATGTTCCATGACCATGGCGATCATCCACTTCACGGGGGCACCAGAATTTCGCCCTTGCCGCCCACGGCAGCGTCTCCCGCCCAGCGCCGGAATGGCGCAAGCCGCGACGCCAGCGCGGCGAGGCCGAGTGCAACAAGATGGCGCGCCAGGAGCCGGAAGATCACGAGGTCGTGTACACCGCAGTCGGCGAAGGTCGGCCCGATCATGGCGGCACCGCCGAGGCCGATGATCGTGCCGCGCCGCATCGCCACGCCCGGATTGCCGCCGATGCTTCCGCCGACCACGACTGTTCCGGCGATCATCTCGGCGCCGCAGATGGGTCCGGCGTCGCCGCCAACCACGACGAGGCCGCGCTTCAGGCGCTGCCCTGCCTGGGCGCCGGCATTGCCATCGATCACGACGGCGCCGCCGCGCATCCCCGCGGCGGACCCCGGCAGGCTTCCCGCCACGGCATCACCTACGTTGCCGCGAACGCGGATCGTCCCGCCCCGCATGTCGGTGGCCGCTCCGTACCCGGCGCTCCCGCTCACCGATAGCTCCCCACCTCGCATGCCGCGCCCCAGATACGCGCCGGCATCGTCCTGGACCACGATCCGTCCAGCCGTCATGCCGGCGCCGATGCAGTCGAGACGGGCGCACGGGCCTTCGAACGTCACGGACGCCGCATCGTCATCGGCGCGCACGCGAAACCAGTCGCCCACATGTTCGCGCCGGTTGCCGACCGCCAGCGGCAGGCGCTCGATTTCGGCGACCGGCACCCCCGAGAGGCGCTCGGGGACGAGCCCTTCCGCCGAAAGCCGCACCGGCAGCTCGTCTTTGAGCGAGAGGCGCGTCATTGCAACAGCTCGCGCAGGTGAAATTTGTATTTCCCGAGCTTGCCACCGTAATTCCCGGCGGTGATCCGTGTGACCCCGCCGTCGGCTGCTCCGGCGCACGCCGCCTGAATGCCCACGCGGGTCGCCTTGGCGACGGCCGTTTCCGTCAGCCCGTCGATGACGATCTCGAGCACACTCGCGACATCCGGGTCGAGAGCGGTGTCGACCGCTCCTTTGAGCGTCGGACAAAACGCGTCGTTCGTCGACGCCGGCAGGAACTTGTACCGCGAGCCGACCTTCGATCCCGAACGGACGACGCCGCCCGGGAAGGGCATCACCACCTCCGGCACCCGGCGCATCGCCGCGATCGCGCGTTCGGCCGCCGCGAGGACCGCAACCCGCGAGCGGCCGAGAATGAGGAAGTTGCCGCCGCCGACCGCGTGCTGGGCGCCCACCTGGTCGTCACAGACGAACTCGCCGTCCATGACCGGAATGCGCCAATAGCGCCGGCCGCCGATCCGCTTCGCGGTCTGCTGGCCGTCGCCGAAGTAGCGCAGCGCCCGCCCCAGCGGAACCTGCGCATCGGCGACCAGACCGCTGAAGCAGGCCGTACCCGGGCAAGTCAGAACGCACTGACCGACCCGGTCGCGCAACGCCTTGCCGAGCGCGTCGCGCGACACCGCGAACGCCAGCAGGGCGATGCCGGGCCGCCCGTCCGGCGTCTCGGCCTCGGACAAGTCGCGCTCGATGCCGGCTTCCACGCCGCAGCCGATCACCGAGGTCGCAAAACCGGAAAAGCTCTCGGCCGCGATCCGCGCCCAGTGCAGCGTGTCCGCGGTGATAAGAAGGCGCGTGGCGCGCATGCCGAAGGCCTCGGCAAACGTATCGTCGATCATGACGCCGTTCAGGGTCACGCACGGCTCCGCGGCTTGCAGGGATGCACGGCGAGGCCGATGCCTGTGTCGGCAAGCTCCGGCTCGGACAGCGGAAAGTTCTCGAATCGCAAGCTCATGTGATCGTCGAAGAACGTCTTGAGCGGCTTTTCGATCGCCCGGTCGTATTCGGGCTGCACGACATGGGTGCGGCCGAGGGATGCTGCCACGACCTCGCCGCGGCGTGCCACCTCGACGCCGTCCTTGAACAGATGCTCCGGGGCGGTGAACATCTTTGCGCGATCGGCATCCTCCGCGTAGACCGCGATATCCGCGGCGGCGCCGATCCCCAGGTGGCCGCGGTCGGCGAGGCCCAGAATACGAGCCGGTGCGGCGCGGGTCATGATCGCGATCTCATCCAGCGTATATTCGCGGGCGATCGAGCCGAGCGTGGTCACAGTCTGGGCCGCCGGATGGATTTCCTTCAGGCACGCGTTGCGGAAGTCGCGGTCCATCAGCAGGCGGATCAAGGTCGGATAAGCCGTGAACGGCGCTCCGTTCGGATGGTCGGTCGTCAGAAAGACCCGCCACGGGTCCTTGATGAGCAGGAACAGCTCCAGCCCGATCGTCCATTGCAGCGCATTCACGAAATTCTTGTCGCGATAGCGGAACGGCACCAGCCCGCAGCCGCCGTCGCACTCGATGTCCATCACGATCCACTTGTCCGGCGAAGCGAAGGTCCGATTGCGATACTGCGCCATCGTGTCGCCGGATGCGGTGACGGTCTGGCCGAACATGATCTGACCCACGTCGATGGTAACGTGGGGGTTGCCGTTGACCGCTTCGGCGAGGCGCGCTGCCGCCGACGAGAAATGGCGGTCGCCTTCGGTGCCGTAGCTGTGGAACTGGACATGAGTGAGGTGGATCGGAAAGCCTTCGGCCGCCGCGATCGTGCCGAGCGTGGTGTCGATGTTTCCCGGGATGCCGAGATTGTTGCAGTGCACGTGCAGCGGGTGCGGCACGCCGAGCTCGGAGAGGGCACGCGTCAACGCCTGGATCACGCGGCGGGGTGCCACCCGGTGATGCGGTATCGCGCCGTCGATGTCGAGCTTGCGTTCGTTGAACTTGAAGGCGCTGATGCCGCCCGGGTTGACGGTTTTGACGCCGAGTGCGGCCGTCGCCCGCATCATCCACGCGACATAGTCGTTGATCCGCTCCTGATCGGCGCCGTGCGCCAGCAGGTCGAGCAGGAACTCGTCGTTGCCCAGCATCACGTAAGTGCCCTTGTCGACGATCGGCAGATCGGCCATTTCGAGATGCGTCGACCGCGCGTTGGACGGCACCATGGCCGGCTCGAACGCGGCGGTGTAGCCCATTCCGGCGTAACGATAGCCGGTCACGAAGCTCGACGGCGTGGCGACCCCGCTGCCGGAGCGCGTCAACGAGCCATGCAAGGCGCGCACATCGCGGTGATCGTCGGCCATCAGGAGCCGGGCCAGATTGACCTTGCCGCCGGCGACGTGGCTGTGGATGTCGATTCCGCCGGCCATGACCGCCCGGCCACGCAACTCATAGGTCTGATCGGCCGTGCCGCTGGCCGGAGCCGCGATGATGCGACCGTCCTCCACATACAGGTCGCGGATGTCCCCGTTGACGCCGTTGGCGGGGTCGAAGATGCGGCCGCCAGAGAGGCGCGTGATCATGCCGCGGCCTGCAGTCGCGGCAGGAGAAGCGCAGCGACCGATGCGACGCTCGGAAGTCCGCTCGGGCGCGCAGCCGCCAGCGGGACGGCGATCACCGTGTCGGCGCGCAGGATCGTTCCGCCGTGGTCAAGGCCCGCCATGCCGACGCGGATCTCCGCCGCCGGGGCCGCGCGCAATGCCGTGTTCGGCGCCACGATGGCTATGGTGGGCACCGTGGCGACCGGCGGTGCCACAGCCGCAAAGGTCGAGACCCACAGCAGCGCATCGACCTCGCCCGACGCCAGCAGCCGCTCCGACCGGAAGCGCCACGGATCGTGCTCGGGCGCGCCTCCGGCAAAGCAGAGGCGCGACGGCCAGCCGGCCTGCCAGAGCATGACCTGGGCCACGCCCTGACTGTTGCCGTTGCCGCCGAGCGGCAAGCCGACGCATCGGGTCTTGCGGTTGAGGGAGCGCAGGATGCGCAGCACCATGGCCGTACACAGATCCCCCTCGCCAGCGGGGAACGTCGCTGCGTCCCAGATGATCGCACCGTAGCGCGCGTCGTTGAGCCGCCCGGCCAGATCGCCGATCTGGGCCAGCGGCAGATCCGGCGCCGTGCCGCCGCCGGCGCGCCGTCCGTCGAGCAACGCGCTCAGCGCGCGTAACGCATCGAGCAGGCGCGGCGCTTCGACCGGAACCTGCGCCACCAGCGGCAGGCCAGATGGCGGCGCTGCGGACGGGCCGAGATGGACGACGGACGGCGGTCGCTCGCGGTACAGCGGCGTCTTGTTGGTCACAAGCCGCTCGTACAGCCGCGGGTAATCGCGCCCCGGATCCGCGCCCACGATCAGGACGACGTCGGCGCGATTGGCGACCTCGCCGAAGGTCGCGGTCAAGGCGCCGGCCCGCTGGACGACGCCCTGCGTGTCGGCCTGAGCGGCCGCCTGCCAGCGGTCGATCACGGCGCCGCAGCGGTCGGCCAGGGCCACCAAGCCCTGCGCGCCAGCCAAATCGACGCTCAGCCCCGTGATCAGCGGCAGCCGGGCGCCGCGGAGAATGCCGGCGGCGACCTCGATCGCCTGCTCAAGCGTAGCCCGCTCGCCGCCGACGCGATGCTCGTGCGACAGGCTTTGTGCCGCGAATCCCGCGGCCGCTTTGCCGCAGCCACGCGTGTCGACGCCGATCGGCCCGACCGAAAGATCATCACACGCGAGTCCACAGAACGGACACGCGATGCCGCGGGCCGGCACCTCGCTCAATCGCCCCTCTCTGCAGGCTCCCCGGGCTTGTCGTACTTCACATGGGCAAACCGCGGATCAGCCGGCGTCCCTTCGAGCGCGCTGTCGGCGCCCGGCCGCCACTGCACGACGTCCTCGATTTTCCTGGCGAGTTCGAAATCCTTGTCGGTGACGCCTTTGGCCGCGTGGTTCATCAGCCGTACTTCGACCCACGCATAGGAGGCGGTGATATCCGGATGATGCCAGGCCGCCTCGGCGAGATGGCCGACCGTGTTGATGACCATGAGGGTGCTCTTCCACCCGTGCGTGCGATACTTGCGCCGGATCCAGCCGCCTTCGAAGTACCAGTGCGGCAGTTCCTTGCCGAGCCGCGTCTTGATCTCGGCTTCACTGTAGACGCGGTCGCCTGCGCGCTCCGTCATCGCAGACCTCCCTGGGCGCGCCAGCGGAATCTCCGCCCGCCTGACACGCTTTGTTCGCCAAGTGTTTCAGTCTAACGTAAAGCCGATGCGGCGCAACCAACCCCGCCCTACGACAAAGGAGTAATGGACAGGATGGCCGGCATCGCGGCCGGGCTCGCGCGATGCTATGTCGACGCGTGCCTGCTCGAATTGCGAGCCTTGAAACCCGGCAACGCGCATGTCCACGCCGCGGGGCATCGGATCGCGGTCGGCGAGATGGAGACGAGTGCGCGCGTATCGGCCGGACCGCTGACCCAGCCGGGAGCGCCCGTCGGCCGCCGGATCCTCGACGCCGTGTCCGCAACGGACGCCGCCGTGGGAAGCAACACCAATCTCGGCATCGTGTTGCTCGCGGCACCCTTGCTCGTCGCGGCGGAAATCGCGGCCGGCGATCTGCGCGAGGGCCTGCATCAGGTCCTGGCGCGCCTCACCGTCGAAGATGCCGCAGCCGCCTACGCGGCGATCCGCCTCGCCTCGCCCGCTGGCCTGGGCGCCGCGCCCGAGCAGGATGTCGCGGCACCGCCCACGGCCGATCTGCGCGCCGTCATGAGTCTCGCCGCGGACCGCGACCGGGTCGCACGCCAATACGCAACCGGCTACGACGATGTATACCTGACCGGCATTCCGGAACTGGCCGCGGCACAGCACGCGCAGCAGCCCCCCGAATGGGGTGCCACCCGCGCGTTCATGGCGTTTCTCGCCGCATTCCCGGACAGCCACATCCAACGCAAGCATGGGCAGGCGGTCGCCGAGCAGGTCCGCGCAGAAGCGGTTGCGCTGCACCCCAAGGTCAGCCGCGGCCCGGACGATCGACGGGCGATCGAGGCGCTCCTGGCGTTCGACGGGCAGCTCAAGGCGCGCGGCCTTAACCCCGGCACATCGGCGGACCTGACGGTCGCCAGCGCGCTCGCGTTTACGCTCAGCACCTAGAACGCAAATTCGGCCAGCGCCTCACGCGACAGACGCCCATCGTGAAGGGCCGTCGCCACGAGAACGCCGGCGAGCCGGCGTTCGGCCAACGCACGAATGTCCTGGACGCCACGAACCCCACCCGCTGCGAACACCCGCCGGGCTTCGGCGGTGCGGCTCACCGCGTCGAGACGCGCCAGATCCGGCCCTGAGCCGGTGCCCACGCGGCCGAGAGTCATGACAATAACGCGCTCGGGCCATAAAGCTGTGTGCGCGTCGAAACCGGCCGGTCCGACAAATTTGTCGCCGCGATAGTCGAGCGATAGCACGCAGCGCCAGCTGCCAAGCCGCGCCAGGGCCGAAACAAGCCGATCGCCGTCGCGCCAGCTCTCGCTTCCCAGAACCGGTGTCGCGCCAAGATCGGCGATCTCCGCGGCGGCGTCCGCATCGGCGAAGCCCGCGTCGACCCAAATGTCGAGGCCGCGGTTTCGGTCGAGCAGATCCTCTATCAAGTCGCGGTGATCGCCGCGCCCTTCAATCGCATCGAGATCAGCGATATACACGCACCGGAACGGCGCCAATGCCAGAAGGCCCCCGAGGATCGCAGCTGGCTCGCTGCCTGCGGCGAGCGCCGAGCGTATGGGAAGATAGCGATCGCGCTCGCCGGCGCGTGCATGCACCACCTGACCGGCTTTGAGGTCCAGGACCGGAACGATATCGAACGAGGCCATGGCGGAAGGACCAATGCGGCTATTTGCGTGGGAGTATGTCACGGCGGGCGGATGGCGAGAATGCGGCGCGTCGCTGATCGCCGAGGGCTCCGCGATACTGCGTGCCCTCGTGCGCGACCTGGCCCTGCTCCCTGACGTCGAGACGATCGTTGCGCGCGATCCGGAGGTGGCGCTCGGCGACCTGCCCGCCATGCAGGAGACCGTCGACGCCGGCGATGTGTGGCAGAGCTGGCGGCGCATTGCGCGGGATGTCGACGTCGTGTGGCCGATTGCGCCGGAAACCAAGGGGCTCCTGGAACGCGCCGCGATCCTCGGGCGGGACGCCGGCCGGCCGGTGCTCGCCAGCGACATCGCCACGCTGGCCACGGCGCGCAGCAAGCGAGCAACCGCGCACCGTCTGGCCGAGCGCCGCGTGCCGGCCGTCGCATGCGAGCCGCTCGACGGACCCGCCCCCCCGTCGGCGCATGGCTGGGTCGTCAAGCCCGACGACGGCGCCGGCTCCACAGACACGTACTTTGCTGCCGATCGGGAGACGTTGATGGGCTGGCGGCAGCGGCTGGCGGGCCGGGATTTCGTGGTCCAGCCGTTTCTTCCCGGCCCGCCCCTGAGCCTGTCGATGCTGGCGCAAGACGGACAGGCGTGGCTCCTCGCCTGCAACACCCAAACGATGCGCCGCGACAACAGCGCCTTCACTTATGCCGGTGGCATAGTCGGCGGCGCCGAGGCGCTGCGTCCGGCTCTCGAACCGATCGCCGCCGGGGTGGCGGCGGCCCTGCCTGGCCTCTGGGGCTATATCGGCGTCGACCTGATCGGCAGCCCTGAGGGGCCGATCGTTCTCGAGATCAATCCGCGCCTGACCACCTCCTATGCCGGACTTGCCGAAAGCCTCGACATCAATCCGGCTTCTTTGGTGTTGGCGTTGCACGCGGCGAGACTATCCGACCTCATCCGTCCGCTAAAACCGCAGCCGGTCGAGATCGAGGTACCATCCGCCCCATGAGCACGATCGGTTGGGACATCGGCGGCGCACACCTCAAGCTGGCCAGGGTCGACCGCGGACGTGTCCTCGACGTGCGGCAGATCCCGTGCCCGCTGTGGCTGGGGCTCGACCGGCTGCATGCGTCCATCGAAACGGGGCTCGCGGACTGGCCGGCGGCGACGGCGCATGCGGTGACCATGACCGGCGAGCTGACGGACCTCTTTCCTGATCGCGCCCACGGCGTGCGGGCCCTGATCGACGCCGTCGAGGAGCGCGCCGGCATGGCAAAGATCGCCGTCTACGCCAGTGACGGGGTGTTTATCGACGCGCCGGATGCGAAGGCCGATCCGGGGCGCGTGGCTTCGGCGAACTGGCACGCGAGCGCCCGGCTGGCGTCGGCGCACATCCGCGACGGCTTGTTCGTGGACATCGGCAGCACGACCACGGACCTGGCGCCGCTCCGCGGCGGGGCCGTCGCCGTGCGCGGCATGGACGACGCAGCGCGCCTGGCCACCGAAGAGCTCATCTACCGGGGTGTCGTGCGCACACCCGTGATGGCGGTCGCCCAGCACGTCCTGATCGACGGCGTGCGCACCGGTGTGATGGCGGAATATTTTTCGACCATGGCCGATATCTATCGGCTGACGGGCGAGCTCCCGCCGCATGCCGACCAGCATCCGTCCGCCGACGGGCGCGGCAAATCGCCGGCGGACAGCCGCGCCCGGCTCGCGCGCATGATCGGACGCGACGCAGGATCGGCGCCGGATTCAACCTGGGACGAGCTCGCAAGGCAGATCTCCAACCGGCAGCTCGACGATATTGCCAAAGGTGCGACGCGCGTCGTCTCGGCGGCGGGGTTGCCGCCAGAAGCTCCCGTCATCGGCGCGGGCGTAGGACGGTTCCTGGCGGTGGCGCTCGCACGGCGGCTGTGCCGCACGTATCAAGGATTCGAAACCGTCGTCGCGGCCGCGGACGACACGGTGGCTACCGCAGCGGCCGATTGCGCGCCCGCGGCGGCAGTGGCTCTGCTGCTCGACGCAGGGTCCAACAGTGCCCGCAGGCGCGCCACCGCTGCCGGATCGAGCTCTCCGGTGCGGCCGCCCGCGGCGAGTGCCGAGCGGAAGCCGAGATAGTCCGGAACCAGGGTCAGAAGGTCCGGCACGTCGCGGACCGACAGGGAGCCGGCCAGCCCGGTCAGCAAGCCTCGCTCGCGGCCGCGTCGCACAAACCCCGCGAGCGCCGCCCACGACAGGTGCGTCGTCAACGGCCCACCTCGCTTGTCGGCCGTATCGAGCATGATTCCGTAAAGACCGGCATAGGCGCAGTGGTCGATCAGATCGAAATCGGGCGCCCGATCGGCGAACAGGACCGCGACAAGGCGCAAGCCCGAACGAGCCGCCGCGCCGAGAGCGGCGAGCGTGCCATGCGCGTCACCGTCGAACATGCCGAACTTCACGATGTCGACCCCCGCGGCAGCCATGTGGCGCACCGCGTCGAACACCTGTTGCGGCAACAGCTCCATGTCGCCGATCGTGGCGCTGCACGGCCGCCGGCCGCCGACCGCTTGCAGGATCTCGCCGATCGTGGCGTCGGGCAGCCGGCCCAGCGCACCCATCGCCGGCTCCTTGAGGTCGATGATATCGGCCCCACCCGCAATGGCCTGGCGCGCCTCGATCGCCGACCGGACGCTCGCCAAGAGCTTCGTCATCCGGCCCCCTTCCCCGATGCGGCGCGCCGCTGATATTCGGCGATATGGGCGGTGAGCCAGCTCCAGGCCTCCTGTTCGCGCGGCCCGGCGGTCTTGCCGACTGCGATCTCGAGATAGGCCATGTCGCGTTCGATCTTGTCCCACGGCAGCATGTGCAGCCGGCTCACCAGGATGGCCGCCTCGATGACCGCCGCCTGGGCGCGATTGAAGCCGAGGAACGGCCGGTACGCCGCCGTGTGCACGATCCGGCCGTCGAATCGCGGCCGCACGGCATCGTCGGTGACGCGATCGACCGTGAGCTCCTGGTGGCTGAGTGCTGCTTCGAGCACGACGCCGGGGATCTTCTCGGCGGGACGTACCGGCCAGTCGGATCGTCCGGTGAGACAGCCCGCGAAGATGCGGACGTCATCGGTGTGATTGATCACGGCGCAGCCGCTGCGCGCGAGGTTGTCGAGCGTGTGCGAGGGCCGGAACGGCGCCAGAACGGGGCTTCCGTTCTCCATGATCACGCCCATGGGCGCGATGTGCGGCGCGCCTCCGGGGTCCGTGGTGGTGATGATGCTTTCGATGATCATCGGCATCAGGACCGCACCCGGCGCCGCTTACGCCGGGCCTCGAGAGTCGGACCCGGCGTGCGATGCGACGACGGCTCCGGCGGGGCATCGGCCACACATCCCCAGGCCAGGGACTCATCCTGCACGTACCGCTTGCCCAGCTGCCAGGCGATCTCGGCGCGCGCCAGCTCGACACCCAGGTAGAAGGCGTGGGCACCGTTGCTTTCGACTCCCAGCGCCGGGTAAATCTCCATCGCCGTCCGGGCAACCCGGTGGAGGTCGCGATTGTAGACGTGAATGCCGTCGGCCGCGATCTCGATGCGAAAATTGCCGTCACGGATGCGCGCCGCCGTGTCGGCGATCTCGCCGGCGCCAGCTGCGAACGGGCGCCGCGCGCGCAGGGCCATGAGGCTCTCGTCGATACCGACCGGCAGACGCTGGAGCGTCTTCGCCGCATGCATGATCCGGCGCGCCCGGTCGGCTTCGCGGATAGCGGTGCGGCAATGCGGACTGACCTGCACGGCGAGCACGTCCGTGATCCCCAGCTCTGCGATCATGCCGAACAGGACCGCGTTCACCCCGGTCGTGTCCGCATCCGTAAGCTCGGTCAGATTGCCAATCCCCATCATGATGCGCACCCCCGGCATCCGGCGCCGCAGCTCGGCGTAGCGCAGGATCGATCCGGTAAAGCCGAAGGGAATGGGGTCGAGGATCGAGTCCACGATGAAGGGCCTGCCGAGGCGCTCCAGCCGTTCGGCGGCGCGAATCAGCGAGTCGAGATCGCCGGCCGGCGTCGGAACCAGGATCGGGACCGCCCCTATCTCCTCGGCAAGCCCGGTGCTCGATTCGTTCAGGCTCAGTATGAAATCGGCCCCCGCCCTTCCGCCGCGCCGCAATTCCTCGGTATCAGCGGAATCGACGCTGACCGCGAGGCCGCTCCCCTTCAGTGCCGCGACCGCGTCTTCGAGATGCGGGAATGGCGTCGCCGGCAGACAGCCGAGGTCGATGACATCGGCGCCGTCGGCGGCGAAGCGACGCGCGCGGTCCAGAATGCTCTCAACGCCCAGCTTCGGCGCGTCGACGATCTCGGCGAAGATCCGCACGTCATGCTGCGCGAGATCGATCGACTTGCCCGCGCGCCCGAAATAGCCCGGCAGATCGTGCAGGTCGGCCGGACCGCGCTCGAACGCGATTCCGAAGGTCTGTCTGAGCGCGTCGAGGTCTCCTTGGCAATAGCCGGGGACGACGACGCGGTCGGCGCCCATCGCATCCGTGGGGAGACGGCTGCGGATGATATCGGCCGTCATCAACGCGGCGACCTGCACGCCAATGTCGTGCACGCTCCAGGTGAAATCCATCCCCTCGAGCGCGCCGAGCACCACGCGCAGCCGCGGCTCGGCGAGATGGCCGGTCAGGAAGAGGGTGTGACCAGGCATGAGAGCCGCCGCTCCACACTCGTCCGGAGGTCCGCCATCGATTCGACGACCTCGGTGTCATCGAAGGTTTTCAGCCGCGCCACGTTCTCCAGGTCGATCCGCCGCGGGAAGACCTTGACGATGCCGCCCGGCGCCATGGTCTCGAGCTCGGGCGCGGTGTCGCACGCGAACACGATGCTCGGGACGCGGCACTTGCCGGCCTGCGCGAACACGTTGGTGGCGAGCGTGTCGGAGATGCCGGCCACGCATTTGGCGACCGTGTTGGATGTGGCCGGCGCCACGACGAGGGTGTGATAGACGCCCTCGTAGAACAGGCCCACGGGTGCCGACGAGGCGGTCGTGTCCTTGAAGATGCGCACGCTCGCGGGCAGCGACTTCATCTCGGATTTGTACATCCGCACGACCTCGGCGGCGGCGCGGCTGACGAAGAGGTCGAAGTCCTCGAGCTTCGACATGAACTCGAGACATTCGGTGAAGAAATGGCCGGACCCGGTCAGGGCCCAAGCGAGGCGCGGCGCAAGCCCGGATGATCTCCGCTTTGCCATGCGCCGATGCTACCCCAGGCGAAGGGCCTCAGCGAGCCGCCCCTGCTCGCCCGGACCGCAATAGCCGAGCGTGCAGCCGGCAGCCGCGACATGACCGGGAAACGCCGCATCCACCAGCCCGCTGTTTGCCAGGGCCGTGGGCGACAGAGGCGGCGGCGCCGCGGCCGATTTGACGAGGACAAGATGGCGTGCGCGGATCCGTCCCGCGAGCCAGGCCGCAAGGCTGTCCGAGGTCACTGTCCAGCTCGCCGCAATGCCCGGCTCCGATGCGACCATCCCGTGCGGCAGCCAAAGGGCGGCCTGCCCGCCGGCCAACGCCCTGCCGATCTCCTCGACCGTTGCGCAGGATCGCAGCGCCGGCTCGAAATCCGCGAGGAGTGCGGCATATTGCTCCATGGCCAGGAGCGCCATGACGTGCGCCGCACGATCTGAGAACCCCACGCGCTGCTGTGCGGACCGCACCGCATCGGCAAATACGCCGCCTCCCGGTACGACCACGCACCGTCCGGCACCGTATTCCTGAACCACCCTGAGCCAGGAGCGCAGCGCTCCGGCTTTCGCCAGGCTGCCGCCCAGCTTGACGACGATCGTCATTCCTCGCCGGATGCCGCCGCCGAATTCCGGCGCCGTTTCATCACGATGCCGATGCTCTCGGCTTCGGGATAAACGTCGAGCTTTTCCACCCTCACTTCGGTTTCCCGGACACGGGGATCGGCGAAACAAAGATCGAGAATGCGATCGGCCAGCGTCTCCACCAGGTTCGTATGCCGGCCCTGCGCCAGTGCACGAATACCATCGACGATCGTTTCGTAATTCAGGACCTGGCGAAACTCGTCCCGCCCGACACGCCCTTCCACCAGCAGCTCGGCATTGATCCGTACGCGCTGCGGCGCCTGCTTCTCGTAGTCGTGGACGCCGATGGGGCACTGCAGCACCAGATCGCGGACACAGATGCGGTACAGCGATGGCTTCGCCTCTGCCACTCGACGCTCCATGCCGAGCGCGTCGGCCAGCATCCACTCCGCGGTGCTCATGGCGAAACGATGCCCGATGGCAGAATCGATTGCAACGAGAGCTGCGCCGGTTTCGCGCTCGGTGATCTAACACCTTCGAGCGATGCAACCCGGCGCCAGATGTCATATGCTGATGGGTCAAGGGAGGATCGCGATCATGATGCGACACGCACTGATCGGTACTACTTTAGGCGTAGCGTGGATGTTGGCGCCGCTTGCGCACGCGATGGCAGCGGACGATGCGCCGTCCCTCACCCAAGCGCAGGTGGTGCTGTTCGAGAGCAACCACCTGAAAGACATCACCCGGCCAGTCCGGCTCGAATACGTCTTCACCCATCAAGGCGGTGCCGGCGACTTCACGGACAAGGTCACGGAAGACATCCGCGACGTGCATCCCGATGGGCGAAAGGATGTTTGGGTCCAGTTTCTCAGCGGCACGCACCAGATGAAATTTCCGCCGGCCATCGGCTTCAACGGCAACCCGCTGCTGATGTATTTCCTAGAACACGATGCGACCGAGATGCAGCAGGCGACGGGCGGCGCATCCGGCTATTTCCGGAACCGCATCCGCAACGCCTTCCTTAATGCCGAGATGCATTCGATCGCCATCACGGTCGACGGGAAAACCTGCGCCGGCCGCGAGATCGTCATCGCGCCGTTCCGCGACGATCCCCACTTCGCGCAGTCCGCGTTCCGGGAGAAATCCTATCGCTTCACGCTGTGCGACGGCGTGCCCGGGACGATCTATCGCATCGCCACAACGGTGCCTGCCGTCAGCAACGGCGCCGGCGGCGTGTACGAGGAGGCGATGACCTATGAAGGCGAACAAGCGCTCTAAACAGCTCGTGGCGGCAATCGGCGCCATCGTCGTCGTCCTGCTGGCGGCGCGGGCGGAACCGGCCACCACCACCAACGATCCGACGACGAACCGCGCACCGGCCAAGCCCGCGGCCGCCACCAACGACTACCCGACAGCCGACCGGGCCGATTACGTGATCGGCTGCATGGCCGCCAACGGCAACACGCAGGAAGCGCTGATGAAATGCTCCTGCGCGATCGACACGATCGCCGGGGCGATGCCGTACAACGATTACGAAGAGGCCAAGACCGCGCTCAATCTGCAGGTCGAGGGCGGTCCGCGCATGAGCATATTCGCGCACACGCCGCAGATGCAGGCCTTGATCCAGAACCTGCATCAGGCGCAGGCGGAAGCCAATATCCAGTGCTTCAAATAGGCCGGGCGATTACTCGGTCGCGAACGGCAGCGGCCAACGGCCGCTGAAATGCCGCTGATGGCTGTCCTCGACCTCGACCCGAAGGTCGCCCGGCTTCTCGGGCACGAATGCGAACCGGATGCTCGGATCTTCGCTCAGCGCGATATCGGAATCGACGGTCAGGACAGGCTCGTTGCCGTAGCTGACCGCGATCTTCTGCACGAAATCGGCCGGCACGTAGTTGCGCGTCAGCTGATCCATCTGCAGGCCGGAATTGTTGGGATGGCTGATGAGCAGCTGGGCGGTCGCAGGCTGGCCGAGATGCGGCGTGCCCTGGAACGACATCTTCATCTTGCCGAGTCGCTGCAAGGCCGCTTCGAGATTGCTCCCGGCGGGCGCCGAGCATCCGCCCGCCGCCTTGATGAAGCGCTGCGTCGCGAAGAGCGTGCCGTCGGCAAGCTCGGCCACCGCGTGCATATAGGTGTAGTCGTCGATGCGCACACGCGTGGCGATCGCGCTCGGCTCGGCAAGTGCCGCGAAATGGAAGGTTGCCGCCAGCGGTGATGGGTTGTCGTCGATCACGAAGTAGAGCGCCCTCACCTCTTTGCGCATCGAGGGGTCGATCGAGATGGTGATCGGGACAATGGCGGCGTCTTCGGCCCGGTCCGCTGCTTCGATGTGGACCCAGGCGGTCCCGTCCTTCACCGCGCGATCGCCGAAGATCGCATGGCGCAGATCCGCCCAGCGCGCCTGACGCGCCGCTTCATCCACTTGTTGCGCTGTCGCAGGTGTCGCGGCGGCAACCGCCGCGCCGATCCATAACAACGAGACGATCGCCGAGATGCGCGTCATCGTGTCCTCCCGACCGCAATTCCCCGCAACCACGCGTCGACGGCGAAAATCGGTCGTCTGCTTGCCGACAAATACGTAAGCTCGTCGTCCGTAGGTGTCAATTGCGGTAGCTGAGCCGTGAACGCAAACCAACATGTGACTCGACGGGGGCTGTGCGGCGGTATCGCCGCGCTGTGTTGCAGCCTTCACGTGGTCCGGGCGCATGCGGAAGCCTTGCGCGACCGGCCGCTGCCGCTGGTCCAGGTGGCGCCCGGACTGTTCGTATCGCAGGGCGTGCACGAGCTGGTGGCGCGGTCCAATGCCGGCGCCATCGCCAATATCGGCGTGATCATCGGCACCCGTGGCGTGTGCGTGGTGGACTCCGGAGGCTGTTTCCTGTGGGGCCGAAGGCTGCGCGAAGCGATCCACCGCCTGACCCGCCTGCCCGTTACCCATCTTGTTCAGACGCACATGCACCCGGACCATATCTTCGGGGCCGCGGCGTTCCTGCCGGATCAGCCGGTCGTTCTGGGTCACCGGAACCTCCCGGCCGCCCTCTCGGTACGCCAAGAGTACTATCGACGGCGCCTCGCGCAGGAACTGGGCGACCTCGCGGAGGGATCGGTCGCCGTTCAGCCGACGCAGGTGGTATCAGGCGAAACCGAGATCGATCTCGGCCGGCGCGTGGTCCGCGTCACGGCGCACAACGCCGCCCATACCGACAACGATCTCAGCCTTTTCGATACTCAGACCAGGACGTTATGGGCGGGCGACCTCCTGTTCATGGAGCGCGTGCCGGCCCTCGACGGCAGTCTTCTGGGTTGGCTTGCGGTCATGGACGAACTGCGGCGGATCAAGGCCGCCCGCGTGGTTCCCGGTCATGGCCCGCGTATCGCCGACTGGCCCGGCGCCCTGGATGCGCAGGAGCGATATCTCACGCTGCTTCGCGACGAGATCCGGCACCTGCAACGCCAGGGCGGCACCATGGAACAGGCCATCGCATCGGTCGGTCAGGGTGAGCGGCCGCGCTGGAAGCTGTTCGACGACTACAACGCGCGCAACGTCACGGCCGCGTTTCACGAGCTCGAGTGGGACTAGGCCGCGCGCCTACACGGCCCGGACATGTTCAAGGAATGCCTCCGTCTTCTCGCCAAGCCCGCGGCTGGTCGCGGAGAGCTCCGCCATTGCCGCCATGACCGCCTCGGCCACCGCCCCCACCTGGTTGCCCGTATTCGTCACCCCGGTAATGTTCGATGAGACTTCGCGCGTCCCGCTCGAGGCCTGCTGAACGCTGCGGGTAATCTCGGCCGCGGAAGCCTCCTGGTCGCGAACCCCTCCCGTTACCGACGAGAAGATCTCGTTCATGGAGCCGATGGTTTCGGCCACCGCTCGAATGGCACCAACCACATCGTCGACAGCCCGCTGGATCTGGTTGATTTCGCTCGCCACGTCGTCGGTCGCTTTCGCTGTCTGCTGGGCGAGCGCTTTGACCTCCGACGCGACCACGGCGAAGCCTTTGCCGGCAGCACCCGCGCGAGCCGCTTCGATCGTCGCGTTGAGGGCAAGCAGGTTGGTCTGCCCGGCTATGCTGGCGATGACATTGACCACTTCGCCGATCCGCCGGCTCGCCTCGCTGAGGGTCGCCGCTTTTTCCGAGGTCATGCCGGTTCGCATAACCGCGCCGCCGGCCAGTTCGCCACAGCGGGCCATCTGGTCGCCGATCTGCTGCGTGATGCGCGTGAGCTGCTCGGTGGACGATGCGGCACTCTGCACGTTCGATGCGGCCTTCTCCGCGGCGCCGGCGACGAGCAGGCTTTTCGATTGAGCCTCCTTGGCGGCACCGCTCATCTCCTGAAGGCGCCGTTGCGTCGTGTCCAGCGCTCCCAGCAGGCGATCGACCGACGTCTTGACGTCGGTTTCGAAGCGCCCTGCCGTCCGCATACGTTCCGTAAGCGGCACCAGGGCCGCCATGCAGCCGCAATACAGGCCCTTTTTGTCGAAGATCGCAACGAAGCCGACGTCGAGAACCTCCTCGCCGAATGTCAGCTGGCTATGCCACGGCAGCTTGTCCGGATGAGCAAGCCGCTCCTTCAGATCGGACCTGATCTTCTCGAAAACGTCGAATACCTTGCGGCCGCTCACCTGGTCCGGCGGGCACGGCAGATATTTCGCGATCGATGCCAGGATGGGCTTGGTGGCCCTGTTGGCGAAGGTGATCTCGAATTCTCTTTCTGTATCACACCACAGGAGCGCGACAGGGGCTGCGTCGATCATCATCATGGCCGACTCAAACCACGACCCGAGCTCAGCATGCTTCTGTTCAAGCTTGGCAAGACGCCGGCGGGCCGAAAACAAGCCGCGCATGAATCCTCCCGGTCCTTCTGCAGCGACTTCAAACGTAGTGCACGCGCGTTAAGGCATGTTTGATCAAATCTTACTCAAACAATACCGAGGTCGCATAATGTGAGAATTTGCGGGCTGGCTGAGAGTGGGATCGTCTTGGGAGTGTCCTGATCTTGCACCGCCGCACGTGCCGGTAGTACTTTGGACATATTGCCCCAACATTGCTTGCGTTACATGTTGGGCCGTTGGACTGAACAATAATAAGCCATCAGCTTCGTCAGCCAGGTTCCGCAAGAGGCACCGGCACGGGAGGAGACGATGGATTTCAAGTCAGCCGGCGAAGCGTCCGGGCGTGATGAGCGGCGCTGTCCACATTGCGCCGACACTCACATTCAGCGCTGGGGAAAGCCGGGCGGCTCGCAACGCTACAGATGCCGCAACTGCGGCCGGACGTTCAACGCCCTGACCGGGACGTCGTGCGCCGGATTGCGACGCGCCGAGCTGTGGATCGATTATCGGGCCGCGATCGTCGAACAACTCAGCATCCGCAAAGCCGCGGAGCGATGCGGGATCGATCCGTCCACGGCATTGCGGTGGCGGCGCCGGCTCGCCGCGCCGGCTTCGACCGATAGAGGCGCCGCCGTAACCGCTGCCGCCCAGCCGCCCCACCCATCGGCGGCGCTCCAGGACGGCCTGGATTTCGTCGATTGGGTGCACGGCTTGAGCGCGACGAAGGACGGCGGCTTCATGCAGGCGCATGTGGAGCGCGTGTTTGGCCCGGGGACGCGCCGTGGCGCGCCCGACGTCCACCGCACACACGCTAAGACCCGCCGCCGCGGTGCGGCGGCACGTCCGGTGACCGCACGATGACGGCGCAGCGCAAGACTGGCCTGCCCCCGTCAGGAGGAGGAATGATGACAACCCAGAGCTCCGGCATCGAGAGAGTGCTGATCGCGGACGACCACCCGATGGTCCGCGGCGCCCTGGTGCTTGCGGTCGAAGCCGCGTTCGGGCGGGTCGACATCCAGGAGAGCGCCACTCTCGAGGAACTGCTGACGCAATTGGAGCGCCTGGGGGTCGCGGATCTCGTCTTGCTGGATTTGTGCATGCCGGGCGCCAACAGCTTTTCGGGACTGCTGACCCTGCGCGCGAATTTTCCGGAAACTCCGGTTGCGATCATTTCGTCCCTGGAAGACCAGCGGTTCGTCGATGAAGCGATCGCCCTGGGTGCCGCCGGTTTCATTCCCAAATCGACGCCACGGCCGCAGATCGCGGCCGCCCTGCACAAGATCGCGGCCGGCGAAGTCTATGTTCCCTCCGATTCCCACCGGCTGGATACGGACCCCGGCAAATACGTTGCGGCCGATACCGAGGCCGCCCAGCGGCTGGCGACGCTGACGGCGCAGCAACTGCGGGTTCTCCAATTGATGGGCACGGGCAAGCTCAACAAGCAGATCGCCTACGAGCTGGACATCGCCGAAACCACCGTGAAGGTGCACGTCTCGGCGATCCTGCAAAAGCTCAACGTGTACAGCCGGACCCAGGCCGTGGTGCTGGCGAGCCGTCTTCTCGCCCGCGATCCAATGGCGAGCCGGGCGCCCGATCCGCTGTCGCAGGGCCAGGGCCACGCGATCTAGCCCAGGTACCGCGTCGACCGGTTCCGGTTCAGCCGATGAGCTGGATCATGAGCGACCGCAGCTGAGCCGGCTTGACCGGCTTGTTGAGCAGCCGATAGCCGTGGCGCCGGGCGATCTCCTGCGCCTCCTGCGTGCGATTGGCGGTGATGATGATGCCGGGCAGGACGCGCCCGCAGGCGCGCGAGATGCGCTGCAGCTCCGTAACCCCGGACACGCCATCATCCAGATGATAGTCCGCAATGACGATGTCCGGCGGCGCCGGCAGGCCGGGCAGCACCTGTAGGGCCTCGTCCCCCGAGGTGGCCGAGTAGACGCGGCAGTTCCAGCCGCTCAGCAGCGCATTCATGCCCGTGAGGATGCTCTGCTCGTTGTCGATGACCAGCACCACCGATTGCGACAGGCCGAGGTCCGGAGCCGGCCGTGCCGCGCCGCGCGCCAGTGCCAAGGGCGCCTGCCCAAAGGGCACGGTGACCGAAAATACCGAGCCGCGGCCGACTTGCGAGCGCACCGCGACCGACGTGCCGAGCATCTTGGCGATGCGCTTCACGATCGCCAGGCCAAGCCCGATGCCGCGATCCCGGCCCGAACGCGCGTTGTGCAGCTGCCGGAATTCCTCGAAGATCTCGTCGAGCTTCCCGGCCGGGATGCCCGGTCCGGTATCCCACACCTCGATCCGCAGGCCGCTGGCGGTACGGCGCGAGCCCAACACGACCCTGCCCGCCGCGGTGTAGCGGATCGCGTTGCTGAGGAAGTTCTGGATGATCCGGCGCAGCAGCTTGACGTCGCTCCGCAGGATGCAGCTCGACGGGACCGAACGAAACTCGAGGCCCCGCTCGCGCGCCAGGACCGTGTACTCCGTGGTCAGCGGTGCGAGCAGCGCGCTCACGTCGAAATCCGAGATCTCGGGAGAGACGGCGCCGGCGTCG
This sequence comes from Alphaproteobacteria bacterium, assembly GCA_035506575.1. Lineage (GTDB taxonomy): Bacteria > Pseudomonadota > Alphaproteobacteria > CACIAM-22H2 > CACIAM-22H2 > DATJPD01. Next base: position 40,065 of record DATJPD010000011.1, on the reverse strand, counting down.
AGCTTCGAGATGTCGAGCAAGGTGTCCAGAAGGTCTTCCACCGCGCCCAGGGACTCATCGACGTTGTCGACCAGGACACGGTTCTGCTGATCCTGCGGGCGATCGCTCAGCGCCGAGACGAACAATCTCGCGGCATTGAGCGGCTGCAACAGATCATGGCTCGCGGCAGCCAGGAATTTGGTTTTCCCAAGGTTGGCCCCTTCGGCCTCGCTTTTCGCCGTCTGCAAAGCCGCCTCGATCTCGCGGCGCTCGGCAATCTCGCGCTGGAGGGTCTCGTTCAGGAGCGTCAGTGCCGCCGTGCGCTCCTCGACGCGCCGCTCCAATGTCTCTTTCGCGTCCTTCAAGGCGCCCTCGATCTGGCGCCGCTCGGTGATGTCCTGGAGCAGCGTGAAAAAGCCCAAAATCTTCCGGTCATCGCCGACATGCGGCACCAGGGTGGCAAGGCCATAGCTCGGTTGCGGCGCTCCGGACGGGGTGAGCTCGACCTCGAACGTGACGGTCTCACCCGAGAGCGCCTGTTGGACGTAGGAGCGTCGTCGATCGTAGAACTCGGGCGTGAGGACCTCGCTCATGCGATGGCCCACGATCTTCTGCTCGGGCAGGCCGACCCAGCTTCTGTAGGGCTCGTTGACGAATTGATATCGCTCGTCGGCATCGACATAGGAGATGAGCGCCGGCATCGCGTCCGTGATCAAACGGATACGGCGTTCGCCGTCGCGCAGCGCCTCCTCGATCCGCTTGCGCTGCGTAATGTCGTCGAAGGTCAGCACAAAGCCGCCGTTCGGCATCGGATTGCGCTGTACCTCGAGGATGCGTTGGCCGAGCCATTGCACTTCGAATTTCAGCGGCGCGTTGTTGCGCGGCTCCAGCCGGCCAGACAGGTCGATGCCGTGCACGCCACGCCCGCAGATATACGTGGTGAAATCCCGGAACACGGCGCTCCGGCGCACGACCTGGCCGGGCAAGTCAAACAACCGGATGAATTCGTTGTTCCACGCCACCAGGATCAGGTTGCGGTCGTAGACGGCCACGCTTTCGAAAATGTTGTCGAGCGTGGCCTGCAGCAGATTGCTCTTCTCGGCGAGCTCGGTTTCGCGCTGCAGGGCCTCGCGCTGCTTCAGCTCCGTGATATCCGTGTAGATGCAGGCCACGCCGCCGTCGACGGTGTGCTTCTCGTTGATCTGCATCCAGCGGCCGTCGCTCAGGGCGTGGACGGACGGCCCTTGCGGATCGGCGTGCTGCGCCAGGCGTCGCTCGACCCACCCTTGCGGGTCACGATAGGCGTCGATCACCGCCTTGCGCTCGACAGCCAGCTCCGCGATCTCGCGGAACAGCATCCCGGTCCGGATCTTGTCCGACATGCCGGGCCAGAAGCTGAGATAGCGGCGGTTGAACAGCACCAGCCGATCCTGCGCGTCGAACAGAGAGAAGCCTTCGCTGATCGCGTCGATCGCGGCCATCAACCGCGTCTGCGCCGTCTCTGCCTGCTCCTTGGCCTCGGCGATCTCGCGGTACGAGCGCTCGAGGACCGCCAAAGTCCGCTCGAGCTCCACCGTGCGCTCGCGAACCTTGGTTTCCAGCATGATCGCAGTCTGGAACAGCGAAAATGCCGACCCCTGCGCGTCCATGCTGCGCTCGACCCGGTCGGCGAGCGCCTTGTTGATCTTCTCGAGCTTCGTGATCTGAAGTTCGAGCGCGGCGATCCGCGCCGCCGACGGCGATTTCGCGCGCGCGTTGGGCACCGCACTCATGTGGCGCCGATCGCAATGCCGGTGAAGGTCTGACTCACGTGCATCGAGTTGAACTGCTCACCATAGGTGCAGAAGCCGATCACCCGGTTGCGGACGAACAGCTCGGATACGGTCCGCTTGAGCTGCCGCCGCTCGATCTCGACATTCCGCAGCACGCAATCGCAGCCGATGATGAGATCCGGGCTGCCCAGCTCGCGCTGGATCCTCTGGAACAGGTCTTCGAGGTCGTGCACGACGTCCACGCTCTTGGCGACCGTGAGCACGAGGCCCTCCTCGATCGCGCAGAAGAACGTCAGGCTGTCGTCCGGGTTCACCTTCTGTATGGCGCGGACGTGATATTGCCCGCCGACGCGGACCAGGACCGGGTGTGCCGCGAACGTCATGGGGGTCAGACGTTCGCCCGCCACCCCGATCACCCGGGCATACTCGCGTGCGGCGGGTTCCGCGTTGAGCTCCGTGACCGTGCGCTCCGCGGGCTTGGCGCCCGTCACGACCATCTTCTTGTCGGTGTTGAGGAAGTGTTCCGTCTTGAAGGCCAGGAAGCGGCGGCGCGCCGTCACCAGAAGCAGGGAGGCCGCGTTGGGCACGCAACGGCCCCCATGCAGAATCCAGGTGCGGCGAAAGTTCATGTCGTCGCCCGCCGACCCGCCGACGAGCGGGATATCGCCGAGCGCGTTGGCGATCGCGCTGACGAGCTGCTCCTCACGGACCGACAGGCCATCGACCAGGAGAAGAGCGAAGCATTTGGCGCCGGCAATGTCCGGGAACGCCGCCGCAGCCGTGCGGGCCTGATCCGCGACCGCCAGCCGCGTCTTCTCGAGCGTGGTCGCGACCTCGAAGTTCGTCAGATCTTCGAACAGGACCGACGTGACCGCGAATTCGTCGGCGGGAAATCCGATGCCGCACAGACCGCCGCTGATGTACCCGAACGGCGTGATCTCGCCAGCGGTCGTGCAGCCGAACACCGGCGTGTCGCCGAAACGCTCGCGCACCGCCGCCGCGATCGCATTCACGTTGTACTGCGGCGAAAAAAAGATGACGGCAAATGCGGTTCGAGGGCCGCCAATCGCGCTGTGGAGCTGCGCGACGGCTTCCCGCGGATCCGACGCCTGCGAGCCGCCGCGCAGTAGTGGCGCTTTCGGCATGGGCCTCCCACACGCCCTCGACGGGCGAACAACAGCCGCCTCGTGGGCGGTTGTTCCCGCCTCGTATCCGGCACCGGCTGTCGCAAAGTCTATCAAGGCGGTCGCGCTGTTTCCAGCCGCACCGCGTCGAGCGGCCAGCGCACCGTGTCCCATGCCCCGGCACCCCGGGACGGAGGAGCGGCCCTCCGGGCCGCTCCCCTCACGCCGTCAATTGTGCGCGGCGAACGGGTGGCTCACCTTGTCGCGCTGCGCCAGCATGTTCTTGGCGCTCGGCTCACCCGACACGGCGCGCTTGATCGCCTGCTTCGTGGCTTCGTAGTTGAAGTCCTGGATCTTCCTGTCGTCGGCCGCTTCCCAGTGGATGAACACGCCGACGCTGATGAACAGGTCGTCCGCCTCCTCGGCCGGGATCGTACCGTCCTTCACGCAGTCCGCGACCGCGGTCGCCACGCCGCGCTGCGCCGGGCCGAACATCTGTACCGCCTGCTTCGCGTTCTTGATGGTCACTTTGTTGAACATCACCGTGTTCGGCTTGCACATCAGGTTCGGGCCGATCACCGCCAACAGCCCGTTCACGCCCTCGCGCTGGCTGGTCAGCGTCGTGCAAAACGCTGTTTCGGCCGCGCTGTTGCGCGGGCCAAGGATGAGGTCGATATGCGCAACCTCGTTGCCCTCGCCGACCAGCGACTCACCCACCAGCACTTTCGAGATCTTTGCCATCAATGCCTCCCACTCCGGTCGTTGCGGATGTCTCGTGCGCGGGACGGCGCCAGCGCACGACTGAAATCACCAGCGAAGAGCGCACACGATTACGCCTCCGCTTGCGGATGCTCAATTGAATATGGGCGTCCTAAAACTTTGGTATTACAGCCGCGCGCGCACGATCGACCTACTATCGCGCCAGGGTGACCCGCTGCAAAGATCGGGCACCGGGTGGAGCGCCGTGCGGCCGACCCGCGCACCGTTTCACAAGCAACCCGGGTCGGGGTAGCCAATCGGGAGGCGCAACATGAGGGTACGAGCGTACCTACTTGCAGCTTCTGTCATCGGCCTTTCGACCTCGCTTACGGGCCCGGTCGCATTCGCCAATGATGAGCTGATGAAGCTCGAGAAGGATGCGAATCAGTGGGTGATGCCGACGGGGGATTATGCCAACCATCGGTACAGCACGCTGAAGCAGATCAACGCGCAGAACGTCAAGAACCTGCATCCGGTCTGGACATTCTCGACCGGCGTGCTGCGCGGCCACGAAGGCGCGCCGCTCGTTATCGGCAACATGATGTATCTCTCATCACCGTTCCCGAATAACGTCTACGCGCTGGACCTGGATCACAACGGTCGCATCGCGTGGAAGTACGAGCCGCGCCAGGATCCGAACGTGATCCCGGTGATGTGCTGCGACACGGTGAACCGCGGCGTCGCTTACGCCGACGGAAAGATCTTCCTGCACCAGGCGGACAACGCGCTGGTGGCACTGGACGCCAAGACCGGTCAGGAAGTGTGGAAGGTGATGGTCGCCGACGCCAAGGTCGGTGCCACCGGGACCAGCGCGCCGCAAATCGTCAAGGACAAGGTGCTCATCGGCGTCAGCGGCGGCGAGTTCGGAGTCCAGGGCTTCCTTGCGGCGTACAACCTGAAGGACGGGAAGCTGGTGTGGAAGGCTTACTCTGAAGGGCCGGATGACCAGATCCTGTTCGATGACAAGACCACGGACATGGGCAAGCCGGTGGGCAAGGACTCCTCGCTCAAGACGTGGCAAGGAGACCAGTGGAAGATCGGCGGCGGCGCCACGTGGGGATGGATCTCCTACGATCCGCAGCTGAACCTCGTCTACTACGGCTCCGGCAACCCGAGCACCTGGAACCCGGTGCAGCGGCCCGGCGACAACAAGTGGTCGATGACGGTCTTCGCGCGCAACCCGGACACGGGTGTCGCGAAGTGGGTCTATCAGATGACGCCGCATGACGAGTGGGACTATGACGGCATCAACGAGATGATCCTCGCCGATATCCCGGTCAACGGGAAAGAGACGAAGGCGCTGGTTCATTTCGACCGCAACGGCTTCGGCTACACGCTGAACCGCGAGAACGGCGCGCTGTTGGTGGCCCAGAAGTACGACCCGAAGGTCAACTGGGCGACCCATGTCGACATGCAGACCGGCCGACCCGAAGTCGTGAAGCAGTACAGCACGCAGGCGGGCGGCGAAGACCACAACTCGCAGGGCATCTGCCCGGCGGCACTGGGGTCGAAGGATGAGCAGCCGGCGGCGTATTCGCCGCAGACTCACCTCTTCTACGTGCCGACCAACCACGTCTGCATGGACTACGAACCCTTCAAGGTGTCGTACACCGCAGGCCAGCCCTATGTCGGGGCGACCCTGTCGATGTTCCCGCCGAAGGGCGACAACCACCTGGGCAATTTCATCGCCTGGGATGCCGGCACGGGCAAGATCGTATGGTCGGATCCGGAGCCGTTCTCGGTGTGGTCGGGTGCTCTGGCCACCGCCGGCGACATCGTTTTCTACGGCACGCTCGAGGGATACCTGAAGGCGGTCGACATAAAGACGGGCAAGGAACTGTACCGCTTCAAGACGCCGTCGGGCATCATCGGCAACGTGATGACCTACACGCACGGCGGCAAGCAGTACGTCGCAGTGCTGTCGGGAGTCGGCGGCTGGGCGGGCATCGGCATGGCAGCCGGCCTGACCAAAGACACCGACGGCCTGGGTGCCGTCGGCGCCTACAAGGCGCTGTCCCAGTACACGCAGCTGGGCGGCGTTCTGACGGTGTTCGGCTTGGACTAATGCTGTAGCAGCTCTCTACGGCTCTGGCCGGCATCTTGGCGACAAGGTGCCGGCCTTTTTCTTCCGCCTCACATGTTCTATTCAGCTTAAAGCGACCGCACTCGAGTTGGGAGGACGACGGATGCCGCGTGGCCTGAGAACACAACTTGCTCTTGCCCTGCTTATCCTTGCGAGCATGGCCGCGGCGCCGATCGCCACCAGGGCCGAGGACGAAAAGCCGTACAAATTCGAGAACGGCAAGGTGGACTTCAACACCTACAACGGCTACCGGCGCTACACGGAATCCTGCCTGCGCTGTCACGGGCCCGACGGGTCCGGAAGCTCGTATGCGCCCGACCTGACCTTGTCGCTCAAGTCCATGAGCGAGGACCAGTTCAAGGAGGTCGTGGTCAACGGGCGGCAGAACGTCAACACAGCGGCTGAGAACGTCATGCCCTCCTTCGGCACGACCGAGGACGTGATGCTCTACATCGACGACATCTACGCGTATCTGAAGGCGCGTTCCGATGGCGCGCTGGGCCGCGGCCGGCCCGATCACATGGACAAGAAGCCCGACCAGGGCTGATCGACGGCCTTCGGACCGGAGCCGCCCTATCCCCGGCTCCCCCTGCGCGGGAGTACCGCGCACATTTTGGCATGACCATTCGGTGAGCAGATCGGCGGCCCGGACCGTCCGGCGATCGTAACCGTTGTTTAAGTCCGAACCGCCATCCTGAGCGCGTTCCCGACGCGCCGTACTTCTTTATGCGTATGGCATAAAGATTGCTCTGTTACTGAACGTGTTCGGATCTCCAAAGACCGAAACACATCAATGGTTTGCGATCACGGAGTCGTTGATGCTGACAGCCTTGGTCCTTATCTGCTCGCTTGCGATCACGCCCGATCTCTCATCCTGCACCAAGGACAACGCGGTCAGCGTGACCTCGGTTCAGGAGCCCACGGGTAGTCCGGTCATGTGCCTGATGCACGGCCAAGCCTATATCGCCGAGACGGCCATGGGCCGTAATCTGGCCGATGACGAGCGCGTCAAAGTCGTCTGCGCGCCGACCCGCGCGCGCGGCTGAGATCCATCGCCGGCGCGCGCCCCGCCCCCCCCCGCGCCTATTTGCCGTCGACCGTCGCGCGGATATAGGCCCAGACCGCTTCCATCTTGCCGGGATCCAGAACGCCCTTCCACGGCGGCATCTGGCCCTTGCCGTTGGTGACCGAATTGATGAAGCGGTCGTGCTCGTCGGGGCGCAGCTTTCGCAGGTCGAAGGTCACCCCGCCGCTGGTGTTGTGCAGCCCTTCACCGTGGCAATTCACGCAGTAGTTCTCGTAGACCTGCTCACCCTCCTCCGCCTTCGCCGCATCGGCCGCCAGCGCCGGCCGCCCCATGAGCAAGCCAATCGCCAGGGCACCCAGTGCTGTGCCGTCACGCCACCGCATGTTGGTAAACCTCGAACCGGTTGAGCCTGGAAAAGAAAAGGGGCCGCCCTGATGCGAGCGGCCCCGTGTTAGCGATGGATCACCGCTGCGAAGTCTGCATCGGTTCTTCGAACAGCTTGAACGTCCACAGGCTGCCGCCGGCCGGCACGTGGGCGATGTTCGGGTCGCCGAAACGGGCGACATAGACGCCGCCGCTGCCGCTGGTCACGGTGACATACTGCTTGCCGCCCTGCTCCCAGGTGACCGGCTGGCCGACGATGCCCGACGGGGTCTGGAACTGCCACAACTGCTTGCCGGTCTCGGCGTCGGCCGCGATGAACTCACCGGTGAGCTTGCCGGTGAATACAAGGCCACCGGCAGTCACCAGGGTGCCGGAGATGTTCGGGCTGCGTCCCGGGATCTGCCACTTGACCTTGCCGGTGATCGGATCGATCGCCTTCAGCGCCCCGCGCACGTTCGGATCCTCATACACGAACGTACGCGACTTGAGCGAACCCGGACCGGACGGATCGCCCGGCTTGAGGTTGGCGAGCGCTCCGGGCGGGTTCGGCTCGTACTCCCAGCCGATATTGATCGTGTTGATGTAGAGCAGACCGGTCAGCGGGCTGAACGACATCGGCATCCAGTTCTTCCCGCCGTTCGCCGCCGGGAAGATGGTGCGCTTCTCGCCCCGCTCGAGCACCGCCTTGGTGTCGTCGGTCCAGATCGGCCGGCCGGTCTTCATGTCGATGCCGCTGGCCCACGTCACCTTGACGAATTTGTGCGCGGTGATGAGCTTGCCGTTGGTGCGGTCGACCACGTAGAGGAACCCGTTGCGGTTCGCCTGCATGGCAACCTTGCGCGTCTTGCCGTCGATCTTCAGGTCCGCCAGGACCAGCTCGTTCACGCCGTCGTAGTCGAACGGATCGTTGGGCGTCATCTGGTAGTACCAGACCATCTCGCCGGTCTGCGGCCGGATCGCGAGCATCGAGTTGGTGTAGAGGTTGTCGCCCTTGCGGTCCGAGGGGCTCCACGGCGACGGATTGCCGATCCCCCAGAACACCAGGTCGAGCTGCGGGTCGTAGGAGCCGGTGATCCACCCGCTGCCGCCGCCGAAATGCGAGGAGTTGTTCTCCCACGTTTCGGAACCCTTCTCGCCGGGGTTCGGGATCGTGTACGTGCGCCACAGGTGCTTGCCGCTCTCGGCGTCGTAGCCGTCGAGGAAGCCCCGCACCCCGAATTCAGCCCCTGACACGCCGAAGATGACCACGCCGTGCGCGACCATGGGAGCGACGGTCAGAGAATAGCCATCCTTGGGATCGGCCACCTTGGTGCGCCAGACCTCTTTCCCTGTCTTCTGGTCGAGGGCGACGATGTTCGCATCGAGCGTCGTGCGATAGAGCTTTCCGTCATAGAGGGCAGCGCCGCGATTGACGATGCCGCAGCAGACGACCCGCGTCGTCTCCGGGGGATAGTCGAACTCGCTCTTCCAGATCTCCTTCCCGGTGATCGCATCCACCGCGACCGTCTTGGTGTGGTCGGTGATGTAGATCACCCCATCGCGCACCACCGCCTGCGCCTCGTCGCCGCGGTTGTCGGCAAGGCTGTACGCCCATGCCGGGACCAGGCGCTTCACCGTGTCACGGTTGATCTGCTTGAGGGTGCTGAAGCGCTGGGCGTTGTAGCTCATGCCGTACATGAGCACGCTGTTCGTGTGCTTGCCGGCGTTCTTCAGGTCGTCCGCCGTCTGCGCGAACGCAGCCCCCGACACGGCCGCGCCCAATAAGCCGGCGATAACCACCGATCTGATCATGGTCGTTCCTCCCAACGTGTTGGATCCGAATTTCTCGGCCCTTATGGCGGGGCCAATCACGTCTGCGGGTCGATCATAACGTGCCGCGGTACTGATGAACAATGGCCCGGGATATGCGAGACTTGCCCACTCAAGGCGGTACGGCCGTGGGACGTCCCCAGGCGGCCGTTTCGGGAGTTTCGCCATGCGGCTCACCCGCCGGGTCCTGTTGTCGTGCGGTGCAGCCTTTGCCGTGGCCGGCGAGGCCGCGGCGAACCCGTTGACCCTGCGCGAGGTGAGTGCCGCACTCGCGAAGACGCCGCGCGGTCAGACGCCGGATTTTTCGTACCAGGACCTGAAGGACCTCGACCTCAGCGACCTCGATTTCAAGCAGGCAAAGCTCGTCGGCGCGAATCTGTACGGAACGAACCTGTCGCGCGCGGACCTCTCAGGGGCCGATCTCTCCCGCGCCACCCTCGACCACGCGACGATCACGCGCACGAATTTCTCCAACGCCACTCTCGCCAACGCGAGCCTCTTCGACATCGCGGCCTATTCGACCTTGGACCCGTCCCTCGCCGAGGCGCCCAATTTCGCCGGCGCCGATCTCTCGGGTGCGTATCTGGTCGCCCGGCTGACAGGCGTCGACCTGCACGGCGCGAACCTCACCCACGCCCGCCTGGGTGACGCTCGCCATCGCCTGTTGACGCCGTTTGCCAACGATTTCTCCGGCTGCAACCTCTCCGCGGCCGACCTGACCGGGGTGGACCTCCATGACATGAGCCTCGCCTTCGCCAGGCTGATCGGCGCGGATTTGTCGGGGGCCAATCTGGCCGGGACCGATCTGGCAGGTGCCGACCTGACAAGCGCTAACCTCAGCGGCACGGACCTGACCGGCGCCGACCTCAACGGCACCGTCTTGCGCGGGGTCAAGGGTCTCGGTGAAGCGAAAGGGCTCGATCATGCGCGCCATCGCGACAAAGCGGTTTATTGACGCCGTCCGGCGCCTCGCTTGCGCGGCCGCCATCGCCGGCATGGGGCTGCAGCTGGGCCCCGCGGCCGCAGAAGGTGATGCTATCGAAGGCCGCCCCGAAAAAGTCGACACGGCACTGGTGCTGGCCGTGGATGTCTCGGGCTCGGTCGATGCGCAGCGCTACGCGCTGCAGATGGAAGGCATCGCCCAGGCGTTCGAGGATCCGGCCGTGCAGCGCACGATTCTCTCCGGACCCAACCGGTCGATGACCGTGGCGCTGGTGGAATGGTCGAACACCGCCTCGCTCGCCGTCCCCTGGACCCTGATCGCCAGTCCGGCCGATGCGCAAGCCTTTGCAGCAAAGGTCCGGCACGCGCCGCGCGGCGATAACGCATTCACCTGCATGTCGCGGGCGCTTCAGCTCGTGGACGGAAAGGTGATCCCCTTCGCGCCCGTGCCCGCCGAGCGGATCATCATCGACGTCTCGGGCGACGGCCACGACAATTGCAATTTAAGTCCTCCCGTGGACGCCATGCGCGACCGCCTCGTGGCGGAAGGTGTGACGATCAACGGGCTGCCGATCCTGGCGGGGCGGGAAGCCGCCACGCTCGAAGACTGGTATCGGAGCCATGTCATCGGCGGCAACTCGGCCTTTCTCGTGACGGCGAACGGATTTGCCGATTTCGGCCGCGCGATCCGGCAGAAATTCATGGTCGAGATCAGCATGCGGTGACGAGCCCACGGCGATCAGCGGCGCCAGCCCCACGTGGCATAGGGCGCCTGAACGTAATAGGCCGGCGCATACGTATAACCATAGGTATAAGCCGGCACGTAGCCGTAATAGGTCCCGTACGCGGATGCGGTCCCACGGCTGGGCGTCACCGTGTCCGGCTTGACCGCCGCGGCCGCACCCCCCGGTGCCGGTTGCGTCTCGGCGATCGGAACCTCGTACGTCTTGGACGTCGCGACAACCAGGCCTGCCGCCGATCCCTTCGATCGCACCAGGCGTGCCGAGACGACGAGCTCGGTCCGGTCCTTACGGTGAAGGCTGAGCAACACGAGCGCGTCCGCATTCGCCTGGCGTGCAAAGCTCTCGAAGTCGGAGTCCTTTGCGCCGTGAGCGAATTGCTGCTCCTGGAAGACCTTGCTGATCGCCTCGCGCTCCACGAAGCTGAACCCCTTGGCAGCGCCGATCAGCTGGATTTCGGTGCGGATCCGGTCGGCGAATGCCGCCGCCGCCGATGGCGTAAGCCCGGCCTCGCCGGCTTGCGCCGCATCGAGCGGCCAGACCGCGATGCGGCCGGAAAATTTCAACCTGTCGAACAGGTCCTCGGCGATCAGCCGGCCGACGTAATTCTCGGCCCGCGCCACGCCGCCCAGTGCCAACCATCCAGCGATGGTCGCAGCAAGCAGCACAGCGGCCCCGACACAGGACTTCCGTTGCATGGCTCCAGCTCCCCGGCGCCGCTTCGCGCGACGCGCCAACAGTTCCAGACCAGCGGTGCTACGGCTCGAAACCCACGGCTTCGCGATCCTCCTTGATAGGCATGGTGACGATGTCTTCGGGCAGGACGAGCCGCGCCTCGGTGGTGCGCAGAACGTCCTCGACCTGGACGCCCGGCGCGAGTTCCCTGAGCACAAGCTCGTCATCGACCCGCTCGATCACCGCCAGCTCGGTTACGATCAGGTCGATCGGACGGATCGACGTCAGGGGAAGCGAGCATTGCTTCACGATCTTGGGTTTTCCCTTCGCGGTGTGGATCATGGCCACGATGACCCGCCGGGCTCCCGTCACAAGGTCCATGGCGCCGCCCATCCCCGCCACCATGCGGCCGGGGACCATCCAGTTCGCGAGCAGCCCCCGTTCGTCGACTTGCAGGCCGCCCAGCACCGTGACGTCGAGATGCCCGCCGCGGATCAGCCCAAAGGACATGGCACTGTCGAACGCGCAAGCGCCCGGAACGGCGCCGATCGCGCTGCCGCCGGCATCCGTCAGGTCCTCGTCGCCGAGGCCCTCCTCAGGCAGCGGCTGCATCCCGATGAGGCCGTTCTCGGACTGAAACAGCACCGACACGCCCGAGGGAAGAAAGTGTGCCACCAGTGTCGGCAGCCCGATGCCGAGATTGACGAGATCTCCGTCCTTGAGCTCGAGGGCGACGCGTTTGGCGATCAGCGTCTTCTCATCCATGACGGCGCTCCCGTGCCAGCAGGTAGCTCACCACAGCGCCCGGCGTGACCACCGCATCCGGCGGTATGACCCCGACCGGCACGATGTCCTCGGCCTCCGCGATCACCGTCTTGGCGGCCATCGCCATGAGCGGATTGAAATTCCGCGCGGTCAGCGAATATTCGAGATTGCCGCCGTAATCCGCACGCTTGGCGCCGATCAGGGCGTAATCGGCGGACAGCGGAGGCTCGAGAAGGAACGTCCGCCCGTCCACCTCGACGGTGCGCTTTCCCTCCGCCACGGTCGTGCCAAGGCCGGTCATCGTCAGCACGCCGCCCAGCCCGAACCCAGCGGCGCGGATACGCTCGGCGAGCGTTCCCTGCGGCACCAGCTCGACCTCGATTTCCTTGGCCAGCATCTGGCGCTGGGTCTCGGGATTCGTGCCGATGTGACTCACGATCGCCTTGCGCACCGATTTGTGCACGATCAGTTTTCCGATCCCCTGCCCTGGCCGTGCCGTGTCGTTGCCGATGATCGTCAGGTCCTTCTTTCCCTGCCGCACGAGTTCGTCGACCAGGCGGGCCGGCGTGCCGACGGCCAGAAACCCTCCGATCATGATCGTGGCACCGGCGGGGATCATGGCGACTGCGTCCTGCAGCCCGATCGCGGTGGTCATCGTCGTCCTCCCGATACGGCAGGCGGCACCGCGGCGTCGCCAGCGCCGATAGACGTGCCGTACCATTTCTCACGCGCCGCGTTGTAGTACTTGACCGGATCGTAAAGCTCGACAGGCAAGGCGAGTTCGGCCGCGGTGAGATGGCCGACCGACTGCACGAGCTGATAGGCAAACACCACGGTGTCGCGCTGCGCGCTGACCAGGTTGACCTGCGCCGTGAACAGATTCTGCTGCGCATCCAGGACCTCGGTCACGGTGCGCAAGCCCACCCGCTGCTCGTGCTCGATGCCGTCGAACGCAACTTTGGTGGATTCGACCTGGACCTCGAAGGACTTCACCTGGGCCTGCGCCGCATCGAACGAGCTCCAGTTCTGCTGCGCCGTTTGTATCGTCTGGCGGCTGGTGGTCTCGATGTCGATCTTGCGCTGGCTCGCCGTCTGTTTCGCCTGGCGGGCCTGGGCGTCGGTCAGGCCCGCCTGGTAAAGCGGCAACGTCACCGTCAGGGCAATCGTCGCATCGTCGATCTGCTGGCCGCGGCTGATGCCCCCGCCGGTCTCGGTGTTGCGCTGCAGGATTCCCGTGAGGTTGACCTGCGGCATCTTCTGGCCGAGCACGACATCCACCGCGTCCGCAGCCGCTTTCTCGTTGTATCGTGCAGTCACGATGTCGGGATTACTCTTCAGGCCGGACTCAACTGTCTGCAGGCTCCCCGGCAGGTTTGGCGGCAAGTGCGCGGCCACGGGATGCGCCGGCGCGGGAAGGCCCACCACCTGCTCGTAGGTGGCGCGCGACGAGGCGAGATTGCCCTCGGCCTGGGTTTGCGACGCCTGCCCCTGCGCCAAGCGCGCCCGGGATTGCGCGACATCCGTGGTCGTGACCTCGCCGACCTTGAACTGCGCCTGCGTCTCATCGAGCCGCGCCTGCAGCACCCTGACGTTGGATATCGAGAGGTCGAGCGTCGCCTGGTCGCGCGCCAAGTTCGCAAACGCCGTGGCGGCCTGCAGCAGCACCTGCTGCTCGGTGCTGAGAAGCGCCGACCGGCCCGCCTGCACGTTGTTCTCGGCCTGGCTGGTCGAGGCCAGCGTCTGGCCGCCGCGATAGAGCGGCTGAGTGATGGACAGGCTGGCGGAATCCGGCGTCCGCCACAGGTCCTGTCGCGCCGTGGCGCCGGTGTCGTTGCGCGCGCGCAGCGTGTCCGAGGATTTTCCGATCGACCCGCCCACCGTCACCGTCGGGCGCCAGCCGGACAGCGCCGCCGGCACGCCTTCATCCAGCGCGCGCAACTGCGCGCGCGCCGACAGCAGCTGCGGGTTGGTCCGGTAGGCCTCCGCCATCGCATCGTCGATCGTCTGCGCGGCGACTCCATGCGCCACCGCGCACATGAACGCGAGGCCGCCGAGCGCGGCCGAGAGCCCGCGGCGGGCCCTCCCGATCATTGGCCGGCTAACGCGTTGCAAACAGATCACGAAGCCACCCGATGCTGGATGCGATCTCCGCCTCTACCGGCTTGGCGCTGCCGTCCGACAGTTTCCGCGCCGTTGCGACGGCCGCCGAGAGGGAGCGAAGCCGGTCGGGAAAGTCGCGGCCGACCCGCACGGACAAATCCCCATGCCTGCCCCCCTGCCGGCCGAGGACCCAGTCGGCCACCTCCAATTCCGCTTCGAGCGCCACCATCGCGCGCATCGTGTATTCGATCGCCCGGCCGAGACGACCGGCTTCGTTGTGCGAGACGCTTGCCGCGATCGCGTTGAGCTCGTGTTCCGCCTCGGCGATCGCCGAACCGATGGCGCGTTTTTGGGCGACATAGGCTGCGGCACCGTTCGGCCGCGGGGAACTGAGTTCGACGCGCAGGCTGTTGCTCGCGCGAAGGAGATTGGCCCGCGCCCGGTTCGCCAGCGATTCCGACTGGTTCGCCTCGCTCTCGAGACGGTCCAACCGGTCGCGCAGCCCGCGCTTGCCGGCCTGCACCCGGTCGAGCGGAGACCCATCGAATTCCAGCTGCGCGCCGATGGCCCGGATATAAGCATCCCAACCATCCAGCTTGACCGCGCGTCTTTCGCGAATTTTCTCGCGGCATGACATCGGCAACTCCGCGCGGCGGCGCTGACTGCTCCGACCCACCGACCCGCGCACGACGTCCCATTCGAATCGTGCCCGAGTCATCGAATGGATGAACGCAGGCCACACGCGATCGCAGCACCTTGGCCCGGCCGTCCCGCGGGCACTATCAAATCCATGCAAGTTGTTGCCGGCGCGGGCACGTCATACCGCGTCGATCTGCGCGCTCTGACGGTCCGCGGCGGCGGCATGCTCGCTGCCCCAATCGCGAACCAGGCTGTATGCGACGGCAAGGAGCACGGGCCCGAGGAAGATTCCGAGGAACCCGAACACCAACGCGCCTCCGAGGACGCCGAGGAGGACGAGCGCCAGGGGCAGATCGCTGCGCTGCCCGATCAGGATGGGACGCAGCCAATTGTCGAGCGTGCCGACGAACAGTCCGCCCCAGATTCCCATGAACACCGCCCAGGCTGTGTGGCCCTGGTGCGCCAGCCACAGTGCTGCCGGCAGCCACACCAGGATCAGGGCCGCCGGAATCAGCGAAAAGACGAACGACAAGAACCCGAGAAGAAGGACGGCAGGAATGCCCGCGAGGGCAAAGGCCACGCCCATCAAGATCGCCTGCGCGAGCGAGGTCCCGATCACGCCGAGAACCACGCCGTTGATGGTGTCGCCGGCCACGTTCAGCAGCCGCCCCGACCGGTGGCCCGCCAGTCGGGCCGCGATGCGTGACAGGATCGCCACCGTCACGCGCCCGTCGCGATAGAAGAAGAACGCGACAAACAGGCTGACGATGACCTGGAACATTCCTTGAAGAAGATCGCCGCCCAGCGCAATCAGCCAGCTTCGCGCTTCGCCGATATGGGGCTGCAGGGCGGCGGAGAGCGTTCCGCTGTCGTGCATCGTTCTCACCCAGAAATCCTGCAGCCGCGGGCCCGCGATCGGGATGTTCGACACCCAGCCCGGCAGCGGCGGAATGCCCTCGGCAAGCACCTCGCGCACAAGCCCCGCCGCCTCGCCCGCCGCTTCGGTGAGGTGGAACCCCAGCACCAGCATGGGCACGAGCAGGACAAGCGCCACGCCGCCCGTCATCACGAGTGCCGAGAGCGACCTGCGCCCTCCGAGCAATCGCTCGAGCCGCACGTAAAGAGGCCAGGTCGAAACCGCCAGGATCGCCGCCCACAGGAGGGCGGGAAGGAACGGACGCAGGACCAGGAGACTGCCGAGCGCCAGGAGCAGCAGCACGGCCAGCCCCACCACCCTCTCGACATAGGCGGACTCGCTACCCGAGGCGCCGCGCTTCGCTGCGCCGATGAGCGGGCCGCGAGATTGCCATTGGTCCACGCGTCTGACTCCCCGGAGGACGCGGCCTCACCCGACAGCAGCTAAGACTTACATCCCCGCCACCGCGACGGCGTCCTTCGAAGTTGCGGCCGCCGACGCGTCCCGGCCGTCCGCATGCGATGCGATCACGGCGTCGCGCACGCCGGTGCGAGACCCCGGTCCCGCGCTGCGGATGCGCAGCGTATGGGACGGCAGCTCCCCGAACAGACGCTTGTACTCGGCGGCAAACTCGCCGAGATGCCAGAAGCCCCAATCCATGGCCGCCGTGGTGACGGTGACCTGCTCGGGTCCGGCGCGCAGCAGCTTTTTGCGGACCTCGTTCAAGCGGAGAGTCCGCATCGATTCCATCACGCCGAAGCCATAGATGCCCTTGAATGCGTATTCGAGCGTGCGTGCACTGGCGCCGATATCACGGCACAGCCGTTTCATGCGGACCGAGTCATCGATATGCGCGTAGACGTACTCCTCGGCGCGCGACACGAGACGGCGGCGCCGTGCCAGCGCCCCGTGATCGTTCGATTGCGGCGCGCGTGCCGCGGCATAAGCCTCTATGACCGCCTCGAAGAGCAGAGCCTCGAGGCTCTCGCTTTCGGCAGGATCGTGACGGACACCCGTCGCTTCGGTCGCGCACTCGATCATCGACATCAGGCGCGTCACGCGCCGCCACTGCGGACCGGGAACACGCAGCAGGCGGGGCTCCATCGGCGGCGCGGCCGATGCGCCGCCGGCCCGCCGCAATGCCTCGGCTTCCAGCAGCGCCGGGCTGAGCCGGATCATCACCCACTCGGCACCCGCCGGCAGGCGAAGATGCAGGCCCGCCGCGGGATCGAACTGCATCAACGCGCAGGCGCGCTGCGGAACCCCGAACGCCACGGCCTCCTCCGGCCGGCGCAGGCCGAATGCGAGGGCCGTGCCGCTCGCGGGCAGTTCGCCCTTCAGCATCACCGCCGAGGAATAACGGAGGTAGTCCAACGTGAACATCGCCGTTTTGACATGCAGCGCGCGCGCTTCGAACCTGCCGGACTGCAGAAGCCGGTGCTCGAGGTTGGCGCCGGGCACGATATCGCTCAGCTGGTCGGGGTCGAACACGGTGACACGACGGAGGATGATCCGCCGTCCGCTCGGACTCATGTCAGTCGAACCGGCAAGCGACGCCGGCGAGCGTCCCCAACCGGCGATTGCGGCGCGACGATGGGATGTATGTTCGGCCGGGTCAGCGACGGCCCCTGCGGCCATTGGCCGTTTCGTCTCGTCACCGGCCCTGACCGTGGCCCGGGTAGCCAACGTCTCCGACGAAAGTCTTACTGGAAATAGATGATGCATCGCGAGCCCTCCTCCATCCGTGCCACCCCCCGGCGACAGGGGCGATCACAGGGCCTCGCGCGGACTCCCGTAAGTAAGAAACAGGAGGACTCTCGGATTGCGGTCAGGCTTTAACGTAACAAGACGTTATGCCTCTGACGTGGCTAGCATATTCGTAAGCGTGTCCGCTGGGTCCTGACTCGTGAAGTCCGTCATAAAGTAGACGCACTGATCCTAAGGAGATTCGATCTCCGTCATTTCCTTGCAAAAGAAGAGCGGTGTTAGACAAATACTAGACAAATCAACGTTTATGTTTGCGCGATATCGATTTTTGCGAAATCTTGGTAACAGTAACTAGATCGCGTTCATGGGTGGTCAAAGCCAGCCTGTCGAAAATGACTCGCCCCGCGCACGGCGATTTGCCCAGTTTGGATAAAAAGCCTTCGGCATCTGCCGTGCGGCTGCAACTAAGTCGCATCCTCCAGAGCGCTGGTTTCAAATCGTCCGGCCGGAAGTCCAAGTTCCTGACCTACATCGTCGAGCAGAGCTTGGCCGGACGCGGCGATCACCTCACCGCCTATGACGTCGCGATCGGCGTGTTCAACCGCGACGAGCGGTTCGACCCCCGCTACGATCCGCTGGTACGCATCACGGCGCGCCGCGTGCGGGCCGCCCTCGATCAATATTACCTGACGACCGGACGGGACGATCCGCTGAAGATCGACATCCCGAAAGGTCACTATCGTCCCGTGTTCGACGTCGCGTGGAGAGCCGAGACGCTGCCCCATCGCGCGGCTACGCCCGATGGATCTACGACCGACAAGCCACGGGGCCGTCTCGGCAGCCCGCTGCTGCACCCTTTGATTTACACGGCTGCATTGGTGCTGTTGGTCAGCGTCATTACCTGCGTGGAGACGTCGCGATGGATGGGCCGCGAACGCGGTACCGGCGGAGAGCACAGGCAGCGCATCGTCGTGACCACGATCCGCAACATCAGCGCCAATTCGAGCCTGGAGAGGGCCGCCGACCTCATGACCCAGGAGTTCAAGCTGTCGTTCTGCTGCGCGGAGAAATTCCAAGTGGTGCCGCCGAGCAGCCCGGCCGATTTCGAGCTGACGGGATCGCTCCAGGAGGACGCGGCCGGCATCCGCGCCCAGTTTCTCATTGCGACGAGCGCCGGAAAGGTGTTGTGGATGCACACGTATGTTCTGCCTCAGATCACCGGCTCCGAGCTGGCGGATGCAGGTATCACCCATGACATCGAAGAAGAGCTGGCGCAGTTGCGAACGGTAGCGGCTCGCAACTAGGACAGCTCACGTGATAGGATACAGAGTCATTCGACGTACCGAGGTACGCAGAGAACGTTGATTCAAATCAATGCCGGCAAAGGAAGGGGGCATCATGGTTCCTTTGCTCATGCAGAATGGCGTTCTTGCGAATATCCCCGGACCAGTGCCGGACGGCGACTCTATGGCGGCGGCGCTCGGCCGGGTGCTGCGTTGGCCGGGATTGCATGCGTCCGAGCGTCAAAAGCGGCTCCTGATCTATCTCGTCGAAGAGACCTTGGCCGGACGCAGCAACCGCCTGAAAGCCTACAACATCGCCACCACCATCCTCGGGCGCAACGAGCGTTTCGATCCGCAGATCGATCCGGTCGTACGCATCGAGGTCAGCCAGTTGCGGCGGTGCCTGGAGCGTTACTATCTGATCGAGGGCCAAGCGGAACAGCACAGGATCGTCATCCCCAGAGGGTCCTACGCGCCGCGCCTTGAGCCTGCGTCGCCTCCCGCCGACCTGCGCCCGCAGGCCGGTCCTGCCGTACAACGAAGCCGCGTGCGTCGGTATGGGATACCGGTCATGGCCGGGCTTGGCGCGCTGCTCCTCGCGGCTATGTCACTTGCGCTGATTCGACCGGCGTATGACGACCGCCTCACGACAGGCGATTTGACCTTCAGGCCCAGCATTCGGATCGACGGATTTGCGAATGCGAGCACCGATCCGGCGCTCGATGGGTTCGCGCATGTCGTGACGTCTGAGTCCACGTCGGCGCTTGTGCCGTTCAAATCGCTACATATCTACGTCTCCGGCGGGACGCCCCCTGACCGGGATCGCATCGACTATCGGCTGCAGGGGTCGGTCAACCGTCTCAGCAACGAAATCCGCGTAACGGCGCAACTGGTCGACGCGGCGAGTCGCACGGTTCTGTGGGCGCGGGACTATGCAGCACCGCCAGGCGGCCCGTCCGCGGGAGCCGAGATCGCGCGACGGATTGCCGCCGTCTTGGGGGATCCGTACGGACCTCTCTTCTCCCTCGAAGCCAAAACGGCAGACCGTGTGGTGCGTAACTCACCGACCGTCCGCACCTGCATGTTGGCGTTCTACGCCTATGTCGAGACCTGGGCGCCCGATCTGCATCGCCGGCTCCGTGACTGCCACGAGGCGGTGGTCCGTGGCCTGCCGAACGAAAGCGAAGCGTGGGCACATCTCTCGTTTCTCTACCTCGACGAGTTCAAGTACGGCTACAACCCGCTCATCGGTGCGGCACCGCCATTGCAGCGCGCCGAGGAGGCGGCCCGTCGCGCCGTCGCATCGGATCCGACCGACGCGTGGGCGCACGTCGCGTTGGCCTTGATAGGTTGGTTCAATCACGATCTGACCTCCTTCTCCGTCGAGGCCGAGCGGGCGTTGACGCTCAATCCGAATGATCCGCTCGTGGCCGGGGAGATGGGGACACGGCTGTTCCTGCATGGCGACTACGATCGCGGCCTGGCACTCGTGCAGGGCGTGTTGTTGCATGGCACGGGCCGCCCGGAGCGCTATCGCGATATCACGACGCTCAACGCCTATCTTCACGGCGATTACACAGCGGCGCTCGATGAGGCCATCAAGGGCGATCTCGAGCGGCGGCCGCTGGCGCGAATGATCGTGGCCGCCGTCTACGGAAAGCTGGGCCGGCGCCAGGATGCCGAACGGGTCTGGAAAGCCTTGCGCCAGGACCTGCCGAAAGCGGTGGCAGCGCCGCGCGCCATTCTGCTCGACCGCGAATGGGCGCCCGAGATCGTCGATGCCTTGATGAGCGGGCTTTACGAGGCCGGCGTGGTCGAGTGGCACGTGGGGGAGAACGCCGCCCTGGCCACGGTCAAGTCGCCGCCCCCTTGATCTTCTCCCGGATCCACTGAAGCACGACGTAGAGCACCGGGATCATGAAGATGCCGAGGAACGACGCTGCAATCATGCCGCCGAACACGGCCGTCCCAACCCCGCGGCGGCTCAACATCGCCGCCCCGGTCGCGATCACCAGCGGGTAAAGCCCGACGATGAACGCGAAGCTGGTCATCATCACGGCGCGGAACCGCGCCTGGGAGCCGGCGACGGCTGCGTCGGTGATCGATAGGCCGTGCTCCCGCCTTTCCTTGGCAAACTCGATGATCAAGATGCCGTTTTTGGCGGCGAGCGCGATCAGGACCACGATGCCGATCTGGGCGTAGAGATTGTTGTCCAGGCCCATCAGCCATAGCGTGCCCATAGCACCCATGATGCCGACCGAGACCGACAGCAGCACGGCCACCGGGATCGTCCAGCTCTCGTACAGGCCGACCAGGAACAGGTAGGCGAACAGGATGGCCAGCGCCAGGATGATCACGGTCTGGCCACCCGCCTCTTTCTCCTGGAGTGCGGTTCCCGTCCACTCGTAGCTGTAGCCGAGCGGCAGCAGTTTGGAGGACAGGCCCTCCATCGCCAGCAAGGCCTGGCCGGAGCTCTTGCCCGCCGCCGGCTCGCCGTTCAGGGTGAGGCTGCGATAGTTGTTGTAGCGGACGATCGACTGCGGGCCCTGGAAGGTGCGGACATTGGCAAAGGCCCGGATCGGCACCATGTCGCCCTGGCCGTTGCGCACATTGACCTTGTAGATGTCGGTGACCCGGTTGCGATCCTCGGGCTCGCCCTGGATGTTCACCTGCCAGGTGCGGCCAAACTGGTTGAAGTCGTTGACGTAGTAACCGCCCAGCATCGACTGCAGCGCGTTGAAAACGTCGGACACGGGGATGCCCAGGGTCTGCACCTTGTTGCGGTCGAGGTCGAGATAGACCTGCGGCGTGTTGGCGTTATAGGTCGTGAAGACCGCCCGCAGATCCGCGTCCTGGTTCGCCGCGAACATCATGCTACGCGCGACCGCGGCCAAGTCCCGCGACTCACCGCCGCGCAGATCCTGCAACTGATACTCGAACCCGCTTCCAGTGCCCAAGCCGATGATCGGCGGCACGTTGAATGGAATGACAGACGCCGTCGGAATCGCGGCGAACTCCCTGCGCAGCCGCGTGATCAGCGCGCCGGCCGACAACGCCGGATCCTTACGCTCTTCGAACGGCTTCAGCAGGACGACGAGGTAGGCACTGTTGGACTTGGCCAACCCGTCGATGAAGCTGTACCCGACCACGGCGCTGCGGTCCTCGACGCCTGGGGTTTTACCAACGATGTCTTCAACCAGCTGGGTGACCTTTTGGGTGCGATTGACCGAGGCGCCCTCCGGCAGCTGCAATTCGATGAAGAACCCGCCCTGATCCTCCGCCGGAAGGAAGCCCGTCGGTGTTGCCTTGAAGAAGACGAAGATCACCACGAACACGCCAGCCAGAACCGGAATACCGAGGGCCGCCTTTTTGACCAGAACGGCGACGATATTGCCGTAGCGGTCGCGGAACCAGTCGATCACATTCATCCAGCGCAGCATCAGGCCTTTGTGGCCGCCCGAATGGCGCAGGAACACGGCGCACAGGGCCGGGCTGAGGGACAAGGCGTTGATCGCCGAGATCACCATCGATACAGACACCGCGACGGCGAACTGGCGGTAGAGCTGCCCCGAAATCCCCGGCAGGAACGCCACCGGGACGAACACCGACAAGAGGACCAGGGTGATGGCGATGATCGGTGCGGTGATCTCCTTCATCGCCTGGCTGGTCGCCTCGGCGGGCGACAGCTCAGGATGCTCGTGCATCTTGGCCTCGACGGCTTCGACGACCACGATCGCATCGTCGACGACGATGCCAATGGCCACCACCAGGGCCAACAAGGAGACCGTGTTGGCCGAGTATCCCATGGCCAGCATCACGGCGAACGTGCCGATCAATGACACCGGCACCGCGACCGTGGGGATGATCGTGGCGCGGAGGCTTCCCAGGAAGAGGTAAACCACGATGATGACCAGGACGAACGCCTCGATGAGGGTGTGAATGACCTCACTGATGCTGTCGCGGACGAACCGCGTGGTGTCGTAGGTCGTCTTGTAGGCCAGGCCCTCGGGGAAGGACTTCGCCAGCCGCTGCATGACCGCTTCAACGCCATCGCCAACCCGCAGGCCGTTCGCGCCGGGTGCCTGATAGATGCCCATCAAGGCGGCGGGCTTCTCGTCCAGGCGGCCGAACGAATCGGCGCTCTTGGCGCCAAGATCGACTCGCGCCACATCGCGAATGCGGACAAACGATCCGTCGGGATTGGCGCGGACGACGATATTGTTGAACTCGTCGTTCGTCACCAGCCGTCCCTGCGTCTGGATGTTGAGCTGGAACTGCTGGTCGTCGCCGATCGGCCGGGCGCCGATGCGGCCGACCGCCGCCTGGATGTTCTGCGACTGAATCGCGTTGATGATGTCTTTGGGCGTCATGCCCAGGGCGAGAAGGCGGTCATTGTTCAGCCACACCCGCATGCTGTAGTCGAGCGGACCGAACAGGAAGGCGTCGCCGACGCCGTTGACGCGCCGGATGTTGTCGAGGACGTTGATGGTCGCGAAATTGCTGAGAAACAGCGAATCATAGCGCCCGTCGGGCGCGTAGAGGGCGATCATCTTCAGCAGCGCCGACGACTTCTTCTTCACGTTGACGCCGGCGCGCTTGACCTCGTCGGGCAGCTGCGCCATCGCCAGATTGACGCGGTTCTGCACGTTGACGGTGTTGATGTCGGGATTGGTGCCGACCGAGAACGTCACGGTGAGCGTGTAGGAGCCATCGTTGCCGCTCGTCGACTTCATGTAGAGCATGTTGTCGACACCGTTGACCTGGACCTCGACCGGCTGCGCCACCGTCGCCTCGACGACCGCGGCCCCCGCGCCGGGATATGTCGTGGTCACCTGAACCTGGGGCGGGACGATCTCGGGAAACTGCGCGATCGGGATCGCGGTCAGCGCGATCAGCCCAGCCACCGTCATGACGACCGAGACGACGATCGCCAGCCGCGGCCGCTTGATGAAGATGTCGGAGATCATTGGGCCTGGGCGGCGGCTTTGGGCTTTTCGGTCGGGTTCACGACCTGCTCGGGCCGCACTTTCTGCACGCCTTCGGTGATGACCCGGTCGCCCTCGTTGAGGCCGCTAATGACTTCGAGGTCGGTGTCATGGCCGGAGCCGATCCCGATCGGCTGGACCTTCACCTTGTTGTCGGCGTCGACGACGAGCACGAAATAGCCGGTCTGATCGAACTGCAGCGCCTGCTGGGGGATCAGCAGGGCTTTACGCGGCGCGGTGGACTCGACCACGGCCGTCACCAGCTGGCCGTCGATCAGCCAGCCCTTGGGATTGGGGAACTTGGCGCGGACGTTAACCGAATCCGTGGCCTGGTTGACCGTCACGTCGACGAAGTCCACGGCGCCCGTCTGGTCGTACATCTGGCCGTCGGCGAGCTGCAGACGCACCGTGACCGCCCGGCCATCCACACCCTCCGCCTCGGCCTTGCGCCGTATGTCGATCAGCTCGCGCTGGGTGACCGGAAACATCACGTACATCGGATCGCGGCTGACGACGGTCGCCAAGGTGCCGCTCGACGGCTGGACATAGTTGCCGACCGAGTACGCCCGCTGGCCGACCCGACCTGCGACCGGTGAGCGGACTTCGGTGTAGCTGAGGTTGAGTTTCGCTTGTTCGAGGGCCGCCTGGTCCTTGTCGACCGTGCCTTGCGCCAGGCCGAACTTCGATTTCGCCTCATCGAGCTTGGCCGGCGTCGAATAGCCTTTGCTGACCAGCTGCTCCTGACGGCTGAGCTCGGCCTTCGCATTGAGCAGGTCGGCCTGGGCGCCTTGGAGGTCGGCCTGGATCTTTGCAACTTCCGCCTGATACGGCGGCTGCTCGATCACGAACATGAGCTGTCCGGATTCGACCTGCGCGCCATCCTGGAAGAGCTGCTTCTCGAGATAGCCGGGCACGCGCGCCCGCAGATCGACCTTATCGATGGCTTGCACGCGGCCGGTGAAGGTCGTTGATGACCTGATGTCGGCGCTCTCGACGCGGACGACCGTGACCGCGGGCGCAGGCCCGGCCGCGGCACCGGCAGGGGCTTGCGGCGGCTTTCCGCCGCCGCGCCCGAAAAAGGCGTACGCGCCAACAGCGACCAGCACGGCCGCCGCGCCGGCAATCGCGAGCTTCTTCCAGTCGCGGGACCCGACCCGCGCACGAAGGATTGCTGGGGACGGGCCAGCCTTCGGCGCCGCCGTGGCGGCGCGCTCAGTCGATAATGTGGTATCCGCCATCGATGTACATCGTTTCTCCAGTGATCAGTTTCGCGGCGTCGGTCGCGAGATACGCGACCGCGACGCCGACATCGTCGATCGAGACGAGGCTTCGGGCCGGGGCTTTTTCCTGCGCCCGCTCCAGCATCTCGTCGAAATGTGAGATCCCCGACGCGGCGCGGGTCTTAAGCGGCCCGGGCGATATGGCGTGAACGCGGATGCCTTTCGGCCCGAGCTCGGCCGCCATGTAGCGGGTTGCCGATTCAAGCGCCGCCTTGACGGGGCCCATCATGTTGTAATTGGCGACCACCATCTGCGATCCGTAATAGGTCATGGTGAACAGGGCGCCGCCGTCGTTCATCAGCGGCTCGGCCAGCTTCGCCATGCGGATGAACGACCAGCACGACAGCTCCATGGCCTGACAAAATCCGATCTTGGAGCAATCGACGACGCGCCCGTGCAGATCTTCCCGCGGTGCAAAGGCAATGGAGTGGAGCAGGAAATCGAGCCGGCCCCACTTCTTCTCCATCTTTTCGAAGAGCGCTTCGAGCTGCCCCTCGATGCGCAGGTCCAGAGGCTCGAACAAGGCGGCTTCCGCCTGCTTGGCCAGAGGTTCCACATAGGACCTGGCCTTCTCGTTCATGTAGGTGACCGCCAGGTCGGCGCCGAGCCGGCGGAACGCCTTGGCGCAACCCCAGGCGATCGACTGGTCGTTGGCGATCCCGGTGACGAGCCCGCGCCGGTTGGCGAGAGGCAGCGGGATGGCGCCGGTCGTGATGGTCTCTGTCGTCATTGTAACGTCCTCGTCTGGCGTAACGTTGCGAGGGTATGCCGGGCGATCATCAGCTCTTCATCCGTGGGGATGACATAACAAGGGATACGTGCGCTGCGGCTCGAGATCAGCCGCTCGCCCTTGTCGTTGGCCGTCGCGTCGAGCTCGAGACCGAACCACGACAGACGCGTCGCCACGGCCTGGCGAATATCCGGCGCGTTCTCCCCGATGCCGGCGGTGAAGACGAAGCCGTCGATCCCGCCCATCGCGGCGACGAGCGAGCCCGCCAGCAGGGCAATGCGATAAACGAAATAGTCGAGCGCGAACTTGCCGCGCGGCGTACAGCTTCCCTGCAGGTCCCGCACGTCGCTGCTGAGCCCGGACAAGCCCTTCAGCCCGCAATCGTGATATAAAAACTGCTCGACCTCCTTCGGCTTCATGCCCTTCTCGCCGATGAGATAGAGCACCACGCCGGGATCGATCTGGCCGCATCGCGTCCCCATGGGCAGCCCGTCGAGAGCGCTGAAGCCCATCGTGCTTTCGACGCTGCGGCCTTTGACCATCGCGCACAGCGACGCGCCGCTTCCGAGATGCGCCACGACAACCCGACCGGCGGCGATGTCCGGCGCGATCTCGGGGAGGCACTGGGCGATGTATTCGTACGAGAGGCCGTGAAATCCGTAACGGCGTACCCCCTCCGCGTAGAGCTCGTCGGGGATCGCGTAACGGTCGGCGACTTCCGGATGGCCGCGATGGAACGCCGTGTCGAAGCAGGCAACCTGCGGGATCTCCGGTGAACGCTCGCGGATCGCGCGGATCACGGCAAGATTGCTCGGCTGGTGCAGCGGCGCGAGGGGAATGTATTTCTCGAGCTGCGCGATGATCGTCTTGTCCACCATCACCGGGCTGCTGTAGGCGGGCCCGCCATGCACCACCCGATGTCCGACGGCCGAGGGTGAAACGCCCGCAAAGTAGGCGCGCAGCCGGTCGCGCGTGACGGTCAGCGCCTCCGGCAGCGTCTTCACCTTCTTGGCATCGAATGTCTCGTCGATGGCCATGACGCCGGCGCCGTTGCTGGCCGTGAAGCGCGGGCGTGTGCCGATGCCGTCGACCTTTCCCTTGAGGCGCCGCTTGAGCTCCTCGCCCGAGCCGAGCTCGAAGACCTCGAACTTGAGGCTCGAGCTTCCGGCGTTCACGACGAGGATGTGATCCATCGTGTGCCTACTCCGCGGCGATCGCGGTCTTCTGCCGGCGGGCGTCGGCATAGAGCGTCGCCACCGCGCACGACGCCATCCGGGTCCGCACCGAATCGGCGCGCGACGTGAGCACGATGGGAACACGAGCGCCAAGGACGATCCCGGCCGCGTCCGCGTTCGCGAGGAACGTCAGGTTCTTGGCCAACATGTTGCCCGCCTCGAGATCGGGGACGAGGAGGATCTGCGCGCGCCCGGCGACCTCCGATTTGATGCCCTTGATGCGCGCCGCGTCGGGGCTGATGGCGTTGTCGAGCGCCAGCGGCCCGTCGAGCAGCCCACCGACGATCTGGCCGCGGTCGGCCATTTTGCAAAGCGCCGCGGCATCGATCGTGCCCGGAATCTTGGACGTAACGGTCTCGACCGCCGACAGGATCGCCACGCGCGGCGTGCCGAGCTTGAGGGCGAGGAACAGGTCGATCGCGTTCTGGACGATGTCGCGCTTGGTCTCGAGGTCGGGAAAGATATTGACCGCCGCGTCGGTGATGAACAGGACCTCGCTGTAGGTCGGAACGTCCATGATGAAGACGTGACTGATCCGGCGATCGGTTCTGAGCCCGGTCTCCTTCGCTGTCACGGCACGCAAAAGCTCGTCGCTGTGCAAGCTGCCCTTCATCAGGACCTCGGCCTGGCCGGCGCGAATCATCTCCACGGCCTTGGAGGCCGCGGCGTGGCTGTGGGCCGCGTCGATCACGTCGTATTGGCCGATGTCGAGCTTGAACTGATCTGCAATTGCCCGGATCCGGCTTTCCGGTCCGACCAGGATCGGCGTGATCATTCCCGCTTCGGCGGCCTCTATCACGCCGCGCAACGACGTCTCGTCGCACGGATGGGCCACGACCGTGGTCACGGGCCGAACCGCGCGCGCCGCCGCGATGAGGCGCTCGTATTTGTCGTGGGTCCGGGTGCGTGTGTCCGGGTTTCCACCCGATACGCGGGCCCCGCCTTGCTCGGTCATCTCACCCTCCGTGCTAAGGCCGGCTTGGGCAAACGCTCAGCGTGCCCCCGTCGTCATCACATCTCTCGAAACTCGTACGCGACCGTGTAAGGTTGACCTATCGGAACTGCGCAGTTATCGACGCCCGCGGACGCGGAAGCGGGCGGCGCAACCCCGTCGGCCGTCACCAGGACAGGATCAGCGCAATGTCGCCCAGCATGCCGCGCGGAAAGTCCATCACCTGCGCCTTCATCCGGTAACCGGCCGGCTTGTAGTGCTCGACATACGCTTCATAGGCGCGCTTGGCGAAGCCTTCGAGGCTGTCCGGCCAGTCGGGAGCGTTGCTGTTGATCCTGCGGCCGCCGTCGTTGCAGAAGCTCGCCGGGAAGCGGAACAGCTCCAATTCGTGCTTGCGCGATTCGGCGGCACGCCGCACGGCCGCGTTCACCCGCTCGACGGCGTCGGTCCGGATTTCGCGCGACATGAAGGCGTCCTTGAGAGACTTCTTCTCTTCCTCGGCCTTGCGATCGGCGTCGAACGTCTCCTTCAGGGCCGCGGCTTCCGCCTCCTTGGTGATCTTCAGCAGATCGTCCGGCCTGATAACCGCGCCGGATGGCGTCGAGGCAGCCTTTTCCTGGACCGACATAGTCACCTTCCTTTCTGTGCCTGGCGGCGAGCCTGTGCCGCCGAATTCATGCGACCGAGCGGGGCTTTCTCTGGGGCGCCGGCGACGCCTCGCCATTCATCAGAGCCGCGATCCGCGACACCCGCGCCTCGCGCTCGGGAGTCATGGGCCCGCGGGCGCTCAAAACCCGGCGCAGCAGCGGCACCAGCTTGCCGGCCATATCGGACTGACGCCCGATCAGGCCGGGAATCGCCGCCACCGCGCGGTCTTCGTCGATGAGCAGCATGTAGTACTGCTCCCTCACGATCTCCTTGAACTCCGCCAGCGAGATGTTTCCGCCCTGCTCGTCGCGAATCTTCTGGAGCACCGCGAAGCCGCGCTCATCGTAGGTCGCATCGGCCACGCCGCAGTAGACCAAAGCCCGGATGGCGCCCTCGCGCGGGCCGCCGGCGGTGACTCCGTCCTTAAGCTCGGTGATCCGCCGCTGGACAAAGGCCACGTGATCCGCCGAATCTCCGGGCCGCGGCCGCGGCGGCCGGTCCGAGGCGTCGAGGCCCGCGAAGGTCTGCAGCCACGGCGCGCTGTAGACCGCCAGAAAGGCATTTTCGGTGAGGCGATCGCGCACGTCGCGGTACGTATCGAGCGCCCGTTCGATGTGGCCCGACATCACCTTCTCGAGCGCCAGGAATGGATTGTCTTTCGCCGCCGGCCGCCGGTGCGTGCGCACCAGTTCCGCTGCCTGCGTGATGATCGGCGCCATAATCGGGTTATGGTCGGAGAACAGCTCATACTGCAGCCGCAGCGGATGGAGCTTGCGGGTGGCCTCGGCAACCACGTCGTTCGTGCACGCCCGCACGATGGGAGAGACGAGGCGGCGGTAAGCGGCGCCGTTCATCTCCGACAGGCGGGCGACCGTGGCAAAGCGCCGTTCATCTTCGAGGCTGTTGCCGCCGAGGGCGCGGATGTCCTCGAGCGTGCGCGGCAGGAATGTCGCGACGTATTCGCCGTCGTGCTCGTCGGCTCCTGCCGCGGCCTTCTCGGTGAACTGGGCCTCGTAAAGCCCGGGCGGCAGGACGTCGATCAGGTCGATATTGCTCGCGAACTCGCTGTGCTCTTTCTTGGCGACGCCGCCGGACACGAAGATCCCGAGATGCCCGATGGTCGGGTGGATGGTGTAGACGATCGTCTGTCCGTGCGACTTTATGTCGTCGACGTCCTTGTACAGATCGGGAATCCAGCCGAGCGCCTGCTGGGGCGGCGTGATGTTGTCGCCCTGGGAGCAGAAGATGATGATCGGCCCGTGGATCGCGCGCAAATCGATCCGCCTGCCGTCGTCGCTGCTGATCTGCGCGGTCGACAGCTTGTTGCCGACGAACAGCTCATCGACGATGAACCGGATCTCCTCGCCGTTGAGCAAGGTCTTGGCGCCCCACCACTTCTCGAACTCGAGATAGCGCGGCCCTTCGGTGTCGATCTTGGAGTAGAGGTTGTATTGCTTGGACCACAGCGTGTTCGCGGGATTGAGATTCTCGAAGTTCTGGACGAGCCATGAGCCGTCGAAGATGCCGTTGCCGAGATCGCTCATGAGCTGGGCCATCCAGCTGCCGCCGACCATGCCGCCGGTGTAGCGCATCGGGTTGGCACCATGCACGCCGGCCCAATACGACATCGGCGAGCCGGCGACGATGACCGGGCCGAACAATTCCGGCCGCATCGCCGCCACCATCATGATCGCCCAGCCCGCCTGGCAATTACCGACCACGGTCGGCTTGCCGTCCGCCTTGGGATGGAGCTCGTTCACCTTCTCCATGAACGTGGCGATGCCATGGAGAACGTCCAGCAGCGTCTGGCCGGGCATCGGCTGCGGCGCGAAGCCGACGAAATAGCAAGGATGCCCGGCCCGCATGGCGACGCCGATCTCGCTGTCGGGCTTGAAGCCGCCGATGCCGGGCCCGTGGCCGGCGCGTGGATCGAGGATGACGAAGGGTCGCTTCGTTTCGTCGATCTGCACGCCGCTTTTCGGAATGATCTTGACCAGCCCGTAATTTACCGGCCGCGGAAGCTGCGGCCCGCTCATGATCGTTTCGAACTTGAAGCTCAGGACGTTGGGAACGATCTCCCCCTGTTGCGCGAAGTATTGGTTTCCCCGCTGGCGCATGACGTCGCAGTAGAGCGTCGTGCGCTGGGCACAATCGACCGCGTACTCCATGGCGGCGTTCCACCAGTAGATCCCCGGCCATGCCGGCATGTCCTGCTGCCAGCCCGTCAGAAGATCAGCCGCGGTTGAGCCCAGCGCCACCGGTTTGGCCGCCCCCGCCACCACTGCCTTCTTGTCGGCCATACGCAAAACTCCCGGGATAAAATGGGTTGAATCCGACCGTCCCTCGGCGATCTTCGCCGCGAGCGCATGCAAGCTTCCGTCGCCGGATGCGCCCCGGCTATCGGACCGGCGCAAGAATCAGGACTGGCGCGCTACACCCCAACCTGCTGCCGTCATTCAGTTCTTCCCGTTCGATGGGCCGCGCGACGGCGCAGTCTTGAATCCGTCACGCGGGATGCGTCATCGGGCGGTTAGGGCATTTTGTAGTGGATCCCGGTCAGCACCAGGATACCGGTGCCGTCGCCCGCCGCCACGTGCTCGCCCGCCGGAACGAACCGCACGACGTCGCTTCGAATAAGCGCCTTTCCGCCGCCGGTGATCTTGTCGAAACGTTCGGTGCCGCCGGTGAACTTGATGTCACCTTTGCACCCGACCATGAACACGCCGGCGCAGCTGATCTCCGCAAAGAGCAACGCGCCGTCGCGCGCGGTGATCGTGCAGCGGCCGCGGGCCTGCTGCTTGCCGTCGTCCAAGCCGATTTCGACGATGGTCGGGCAGATCATCCTGCCGGACTCGACAAGCCCTTTCTCCGTATCGACGAAGATCGGTCCGGCCAACGAGCCGACGAAGGTCGCCTCCTGGGCTCCCGTCTTGAATGTGCTGCCTTGCGCCACCCACACGGACAACGCGCGAGTGATGGTCGCGTCCTCACCCGCCTGCGCGGGCATCCACCGTCCGGCCGCAAGCAGGGTCAGAGCCGCACCGGCGAGCCAGAGCGCAATCTTCGATCCGTTCATGGTGTCACCTCAATCAAAGTCGATATAGACAGCGTCCCCGCCGAGCGAGAGCGCGAGGCCTTCGCGCTTCGCGTCGATCTTCAGCACGACGCCATTGCCGTTTTTCAGCCACAGGACGCCCGTGCTCAGATCGCCCACCACGGCGCCGTAGCGGAACTGGACGTAGGCGCCCGGGAAATAGCGCGGATCGGTGAGGTTGAAGACATCACCGCCTGCATTGATCCGGGAGATGCCAAAGCCGCCGATGCCCAGCCCGCCCACGCTGAACGGGTATCTCTTTCCCTTGTAGAAGAGAGTGCCGCCGCCGAGATTGCCGCTACCGATGAATGCCACCTGCATCTGATCGATCGAGAGCGTCCCGGACGGCACCAGATCCTCGTCGGCGGCCCGGCTCGGGTGCAGCCCCAGGCCCAGCACGAGACCGACCGCCACTAGGAGCCTGAGCCAGGATGGCAGTGTCCACCCGCCTCGAGGCAGCCGCGGTCGCTTTGATATTGTGAGCATGTTCGATCTCCTGTTCTGTATTCCGTCGGTCGAACGGCGCGCGTCATCCTCTCTTGATCGCATTCGCAATCTCGGCGCACAGGTCGCTCAGCGCGCGGCTCATGGCGGCCACCGTGCCCGCGTAGTCGCCGCTGGAGCTCTGCTCGAAACTGGACCGGCGCATCGCCACGAGTTTTCGTCCGTCGTTGCGGGTGACCGCCCAGCGCGCGATCAGGTGCACCACGTTTTGCGCATCCCGGTCGAAACGCACGATTTCGACTTCGACCGTATAAGAGGCAGATGACGCCTGGCCGCTTCCCGACACGGACAGGTGATCGGTCGGCAGCATGAGGGAGAGGTTCTCGCCCACCGTCCGCGTGATGTCGTCCGCCAGCGGCCCTGCCCACAGATCATTCTCGGCGCGCTGCACCTCGTTGGTCTGCACGCGCGTAACGATGTTCGGCTGATTCAGGTATTCGGCCAGCGCGACACGGGCGAGCTCGACTGAAGGTCCTGTTCCCACGGAGCCGCGCGGAGCCGCGGGGTCGGCCGGGGCCGTGGCGGTGAGGACGTAGTAGTGAGTCGGGGCCGACGGTCCGGGCGTGCATCCCCCCAATCCGCTGGCAAGCCCCAGAAACAGGCTCAGGCTAATGATCGTGCGGTTCATCGTGCCCCCCGGGCTGATGCCTTGCCGAACAGGATGGAATCTGGATTGCGCTCTAGGTCGTCTGTCAGCGCGCGAATGGAACGCGCCGAGTTCGAAAACTCGCGCAGGGTCGCAACAAGCTCGCGGTAGGCCGGCGAGTTGGGATCGATGGCCTCGTTGGCGGTCGACATCAGCCGGGCGGCGTTCTCGGCCGCGCGCTGGGCGTTGGCGATCAGTGGCCGCGTGTCGACCAGGAACTTGCGGAAATCCAGGAGCGTCTGGTCGGCGTCCTTGATCGTGGACTCGGTGACCGGTCCCAGCGCGTCGACCCGGCGGTTGATGTTCGCCAGAAGGTCCTGCGCCTCCTTGCCGACCGCGCCGAAGCTCCTCGTATCCAGGCCCAGGACGGCATTGTCGATGTCGCCGAGCAGTTTCCGCAGATCCCGGGCGATCTCCGGCAACGGCATCTCCTGAATCTTCTTCATCACGCCGGTGATGCCCTCCGTGAGCTCCGCCATCGTCGAAGGCACGGTCGGAATTTCGGCCACCTTCACGCCTTTGGGAGCATGAAATTCCGCCGGCTCCTCCGGGAACATGTCGAGACGGACCAGAAGCTTGCCGGTCAACAGGCTTTGCGAGGCAAGCTGGGCGCGCAGGCCCTCCTTGATCAGGAGCGGGATGTTTTTTCCGCCGCCCGTATCCGGTCCTTCGATGATGAAGCGGTCGGGCTCGACGACGGCACGTACCGGGATTTCGGTCTTGAGCGAATTCGCATCGAAATGCAGGCTCACATCCGTGATCGTGCCGATGCGCACGCCGCGGAAGACGAGCGGCGCACCCACGTCGAGACCCGTCATGTCGCCCTCGAAATACATGACGACCGGCAGCTGCTTCTTGAAGAACGTGAAGCTTCCGAGGGTCACGATGCCGCCCAGAAACAGCACCAGTCCGCCGAGGACGAATGCACCGATCGTCTTGGGGCTTGCCTTGTTCATCGGAGCTGGGCCCCCTTGGCCGAGGTTGACTGGTCTTCGCCGCGCGTCAGGAACTTCCGCACTTTCGGATCCTTGGATTCGGCAAGCAGCTTCTTCGGATCGCCTTGGGCGATCATCGTCTTGGTATCCGGGTCGAGGAACACCGAGTTGGTCCCGATCGCGAAGATGCTCGCCAACTCGTGGGTGACGATGACGACCGTGGCCCCCAGGCTGTCGCGCAGCTGCAGGATCAACTCGTCGAGAAGCCGAGAGCTGATGGGATCGAGTCCGGCCGACGGCTCATCGAAGAACAGGATCTCGGGATCGAGCGCCATGGCCCGCGCGAGGGCAGCGCGCTTCTGCATGCCGCCGCTGATCTCGGACGGGTAGTAATCCTCGAAGCCGGCGAGCCCGACGAGAGCCAGCTTGAGCGAGCACAACTGCTTGACCTCGTCCTTGGGAAGATCGGTGTACGCCTCGATCGGCAGGGCGATGTTCTCCGCCAGGGTCATCGAGCTCCACAGCGCGCCTTTCTGATACAGGACGCCGACGCCGCGCAGGATGGCCTGGCGCCCGGTCTCGTCGGCCTCCCACAGGCTCCGCCCGCCGGAATAGATGACTTCGCCGCGCGCCGGTTCCTTCAGTCCGATCAGATGCCGGAGCAGCGTACTTTTGCCGCAGCCGCTGCCGCCCATGATGATGAAAATGTCGCCACGCTGGATCGTGAACGTCAGGTCGCGCTGAATGACGAAGCTGCCATAGGCCATGTCCAGATCGCGGATCACGATCGCCGGCTCCGGGGTCTCGTGCGGGGCCGCCATCGTCAGATCCCCAGAATGTCGAGCAGGACGGAGAACAAACCGTCGGCCACGACGATCAGGACGATCGACGTGACCACGGCCGACGTCGCGGCAGCACCCACGGCGGATGCGCTGCGGCCGCACTGCATGCCGCGCAGGCAGCCGGAGAGCGCGATGAGAATCCCGAAGACGGCGCTCTTCACGATGCCGATCAGGAAGTCGGTGAGGGTCAGCGCACCGAGGGTCTGGTTGACGTACTGGACCAGGCTGATGTCGAGCATGGTCACGCCCACGATGCCGCCGCCGAAGATGCCGAGCAGGTCGGAGTAGACGCACAGGAACGGCATCATGATGATCAGTGCCATCATCCGCGGCATGACCAGGAAGTCGATCGGCGAGAAGCCGAACGTCTTGAGGGCGTCGATCTCCTCGTTGACCTCCATCGTGCCGAGCTGCGCGGCGAAGGCGGCGCCCGTCCGGCCGGCCATGATGATCGCCGTCATCAGGGCGCCCATCTCGCGCGCGGTGCCGACGCCGACCAGATTGGCGACGAAGATCTGCGCACCGAACTGCTTCAATTGCACCGAGCCGACGAAGGCGAGGATCAGACCCACGAGCACGCTGATCAGCGACACGATACCGAGCGCCTGGGCGCCGCATTCCTGGGCCAGGATCAGCGCGTCGACCATGCGGAACCGGGCTTTGCCGCGGATCAAATGGCCGAAGCCGACGACGGTCTCGCCGATGAACGCGACCATCTCGCCGCTTTGCCGTCCCAGGGCCTGTGTCGCCTTGCCGATCTGGTCGAGGATGGGCTGCACGGTCGTCCCGCGCCGGGCGCCCGCGCGCTCCGGCACCGCCGCCGCAAGCTTGAGGAGCTGTTGCACGCCACTGGGCAGGCCGCCGAAATCGACCGCGATCTTGGCGGCGGTGGCAGCCGTGCTGGTGCGGACGAGAAAAGCGAGGAGGCCGCTGTCCCAGTCGGTGACGGCGGCGGCATCGTAGCCGAGGCGGTGGACGTCGGCCATGCCGCGCAGCTGTGTTTCGACGGCGGCAGCCCCCGGCGGATGACCGGAGATTCGCCAGTTGCCGGCCAGCCGTACCATCAGACCATCGGGCTTGATCCGCTCGAGAGTCACAGCGGCCTTGGGCAGCTCGAACCGTACCTCAGCAGTCACATAGGCCTCCGGCGAGCTCCATCGTCCGCATATTTACTGGACCAGGCCGTCATGCCTGTCGGAACGATGCAAACCTCGCGCTTTCCAGCCGTGCGCCGTTCAGTCCGCAGGATCGGTCCCGCTCAACTGCACGACGCGACTGGCCGCGGCCGCGACCGCCGGCGTGGCCTCCGCGCCCCCGGCCAGTTGCACGGTGGGGAACGCGAATTTGATGCCGGCGGCGTCGAACTCCGTCTTGATGAGCGCATAGGCTCGCCGCCGCACGACGAACTGCTCGCCCGGCCGCGTCATCATCTTCAGCCGGATCTGTATCGCAAAGTCGCCGAACTGCTGGACGCCCTGCATCTTGAGCGTCTCGATGATCAGGGGACCGAGCTCCGGGTCCTCCTTGAGCTGCTGGCCGATTCTCTTGACGATCTTCTTCACCGCGGCGAGATCCGTGTCGTAGGTGACGCCGACGGTCAGGATGTCGATCACCCAGTCGCGGCTCATGTTCTGGATCGCACCGAGCGCGCCGAACGGCACCGTGTAGAGAGGCCCGCGGTGATGCCGGAGCCGGACCGAACGGATGCTGAAGGACTCGACCGTGCCTTTGTAGTTTCCGGCCTGGATGTATTCGCCGACGCGGAATGCGTCATCGAGCAGGTAGAAGAATCCGCTGAAAATGTCCCGGACCAGGGTCTGCGCGCCGAAGCTGACGGCGAGCCCGATCACGCCGGCACCGGCGATGAGCGGCCCGATCTGGACGCCCGCCTCGGAGAGCATCAGCAGAATGGCGACGAATGAAATCATCACGGCGGCGATCTTTTTCGAGATCGGAAGCAACGTGCGCAACCGCGCCTGACGGCGGCTTGCCTCGCTCATCGGGTCCTGGTCTTTCTGCAGAGCCCCGAGCTGGCTCTCGATCAGGGCCTTCACCAGGTTCCACGCCAGATCCGCGACCAGGGCGATGACCAGGACCTCGAAGCCGATACGGATGACCCGCACCAGCGGGGTATCGGCGCCGGCAAGGTCCGACAAATGGGCCTGCCACACGTTCGCCAGCAGGGCCATCGCGCCGATGATCAGGACGGCCCGGAGCGCCCGTTCCACACAGATGGCCTTGATCGACTGCGCGGGTGCAGCCTCCGGTGCGGCCGCGTCGTCCGGGCGCGTCAGATGGGCCACCGCCCAGTGCGTCAGGTAAAGGGCTGCCCACAGCGCGCCCAGCGTACCGAAGACCCACAGGGTCACCGTGGCGCCGATGACCCACAAGGCCCACAGCAGGACCAAATATGGCGACAACAGCGTGGCCGTCGTGCGCCTCGCGAATTGCTGCCCGGCTGTCGCCGCGGCCCCAGTCGAGCCCGGGCCCCGCCAAACGGCATACAACGAGATCGCCAGCAGCCCGATCCCGAAGGTGTAAGCGGTCAGCTCGCGGATCGGGAACGACGAACCCAGAATGGTCGCATTCTCAACGACGGCCTTGCCGAACGCGAACCAGCCCGCAAGGACCGCGATAAAAAGGTGGGTGCGGCGCGCCGCCGCGTGACTCAGCGCGAAAGGCCGCAATTGCGCTGCGACCTGCGGCTCAAGATCGGGCACCAGGACGAGCCGGCTCAAGGCCAGCGCGCCCCGGAACCCGCACAAGGCAAGCAGAAACGACAGGAGCGTTCCGTCGAGCAGCGGCGGCCACTCAAGCGCCAGGAAGGTACCGACCGTGCCGGCGCTGAAGAGCGCCCATTCTGCCACCACAAACGCAAGGCGCGCTGCGATCGTGCGGAACCGGTGCAACGTGTCGACGTTCTGGTCTCCGCTCCCCGACCGCCACGAGCCGGTGACGACGCGGCGCAGGCTGCGCTCCGCGCCGAGGCCCACGACCAACGCCAGAGCGAGCAGCAAAAGCGACCGGCTCCAGCCGAACTCCTCGGCCTCGCGCGATAACGAGAGTGCGCTCCGCACGATCTCGGCCGGCACGCCTGGCAATGCCAGAACCATCTCCGCGCTGTGTGCGCGGACCGCTTTGACCCTGGCATCGAGAATACGCTCGAGCGTGGTGTCCGCCGGGGGGGGAGCCTCGGCGAACGCCCCACTCCGCGGAACGGCGGCCGCAAGACAGATGAGTGTTACGACCGCAGCGGCGCGAAACATCGACGGCCACGCCATCATACGACACCGGCGCCTGCAACCGGGCGGCCGCGCGCCCTTCACGTCAGCTGGAGCTATTTCAAATCAGCCCGGGCCACCGGCAGCGATGACCCGGGCATGAGCGGCTGGCACTTTTCCGATCGCGGCTAGGACTTCAAATTCCGGTCGAGCGCGTCCCGCAGCAGCTTTGCTGCGTCGGCGGCGGAGACCTTCACAGTGTCGCCGGTGGATAGCGTCGCTTCAATGTCGAAGGCGGCCGGCGAAACCTGTCGCACCGCACCCGCCAGGAGCTCGTTGGTTTGGGAATCATGGACCTCGACGGCAAGCTCGATCCCGCCGGTCATCGAGCCACCCTCGCCCGCTGCGCCCCGCACCGCGTTGATGGCGATGCCGATGGGCATGACCCGGGTGATCGTCGCCACGCCGCCGACCGTCGTGCGCACGCCGATCAGGGTCGTATGGACGCGAAGCACGTTCGGTCCCGGAACGCGGGCGATCGGGTACTTCTCGCCGATCACGCGGACGAATTCGGCGGTGACGATCTGCGCGTAGTTCTGCCGATCGGCCGGGGAGATATCTCCGAAATTCGCCTCCGGCCCGCCATAAACCACCACGGGATCGATCATCACTTGGCGATACTGAGAGAACTTTGCCGTCGGTGATTTGTAGATCCAGGCGCCGCTGATCGAGGGATTCGGCGTGAGCTTCGCCGAGGATTGCAGCCCGGTCGGCTGCCCCTTGCTCTCATTGTCGGCGCACGCAGCGACCGCGAGGCTCGCCACCGACAGCATCGTTCCAATCACCATGCGACGAGTTGTCATCTTGGCATCCTTTCTTTCTATTGCGTCTGTCTATTCCGCCCTTGGGCAGGGCCGCATGTGATGCGTCCTGTGGGGTGGCGCCCCCCAGTTGGTGAGGTATCGCCAGTCGTGCACTGAGTATTATGAGGCCCACGCCCGGCCTATCGGATTTGCGCATGTCTCGCGCGATCGGACGGACTCACGGTGCGCGCGGCGACGCGGACTGCCGCTGCTCGCGGCTGTGCATTCGGTTTTCCTCCCGCTGCTCCGCCAGCTTGTACGCCACGTAGTACTTGTAGATGTTGCTGACGTACTCGACCGTCTCGCGGCCGACCGTGCGCGCGGCCGCGATCTCGACGTTGCTGAACCAGACATTCGGATCGAGCCCGGACTTCTCGGTGATACGGCGGAATTTCTGCAGGTTGCCGGGACCGGCGTTGTACGCCGCAAACGCCATCAGCGTGCGGTTCTTCTCGTCGATCTTGGGATCGTTGAGGTACGTGTTGACCAGGAAGCGCAGATACTTCACCCCGGCCTCGATGTTCTTGTCCGCGCTTCGGTCGATGCCCGTGATGCCGATGGCCGGATCGGCCGCCGTCGTCGGCAACAGCTGCATGATGCCGACGGCGCCGCGCGGACTCTTCCGATCCTGGTCAAGCTGCGATTCCTGGTATCCTTGTGCTGCGACCATCAGGTAGTCGAAGTCGTACTGGCCGCCGTGCTTCTTGAAAAGGCCGCTCAGCCGGTCGAAGCGGTCCCGATCCACCTGTGCGAACGAGTCCTTTAGCGCCTCCTCGGCGACGTAGCGGTGAATGACCATGTTTGCGAAGAGCGTGCCGAGGCGGTGCTTCTTTGCGAACGCATTAATCTCGGCCCGGAGCTGCGGGCTGTTCTTCCGGACCAACCATGCCAAATTACCGCCTTCGTTGACGACCAGATCGCCCCTGACGGTCAGCTTCTTGAACAGGCGAGACCACACCTTGGCGATCGGCTCGTCGACGACCGTCATCGGCAGGAGGCCTGCATTGACCATTTGGAGGACGTCTTCGTCCTCGAGGTCTTCGGCCAGCAACGGCAGCGATATTTCGGGCAACTTGCGACTGTCGAACGTAGTGTTCAGCGCGACGAGGTGCTCATAAAAGCTGCTCGACTTGCGGACCGGGATGGCTTTTCCAGAAAGGTCTTCGATCGACGACAGCTTTGGCCCGGCCGGCCCCGTCACCACCACTTCGCGGATGTTGGATGCCGTGGGTTCACTGAAATCCACGTGCTTCGCCCGCTCGGGCGTGATGGTGATATCCCCGGCGGCGATGTCGCCGAGGCCAGCTTCCAGTGCCGGAATCAGCTTGTCCCTGGTCACGGGGATGAACGAAACCTTGATGGTGAGCGCCTTCATCTT
The DNA here is from genome assembly GCA_035506575.1 of Alphaproteobacteria bacterium. GTDB lineage: Bacteria > Pseudomonadota > Alphaproteobacteria > CACIAM-22H2 > CACIAM-22H2 > DATJPD01. The sequence continues at coordinate 48 of DATJPD010000011.1, read as the reverse complement.
CGGCCGATACTTGCGATTGAGGGTATTCACGAACTCGGTCGCGAAGTC
>DATJPD010000010.1:0-20441 GCA_035506575.1 Alphaproteobacteria bacterium | reverse complement strand
GATGCTCGGCGCCTATGGCTGGGCGTTCGTGAAGCCGATCCGCAAGCTCTACTACAACATGACCATCACCCTGGTGTCGGTGCTGATGGCGGTGCTGATCGGCGGGGTCGAGATTCTCGGCCTCGTGGTCGACCGGCTCGGGCTCGAAGGCGGGGTGTGGTCGCTGATCGGCATCCTCAACGAGAATTTTGGCGCGATCGGCTACCTGATCATCGGGCTTTTCGTGATTGCCTGGGTGGTGTCGGCGGCGATCTACCGGATCAAGGGCTACGACCGCATCGAGGTGCGGACGGCCTAGGCCGGTCTGGTGTGCCGCCGTCAAAGTGGTACAATGTACCAAAATGGAGGCCGGCCATGACGGACACCACACTCAATCGTCGCGCGGTCCTGTTGGCGACGGCAAGCGCGATCGCCATGCTCGTAGGCTCGGCGCGCCGCGCTCGCGCGCTCAACATCGAAGAGGTCAATCCCACGAGCCGCGAAGGGCTGGCCCTTGCCAATCGCTGTGGCGGGCCGCAGGAGCACGCCGCGCTGGTGAGCGAACTGAAGGCGGAACTGGTCAGCGAGACGCGGGCCGATGGCACCGGCCCGGCCTCGCTTACCGCCGCGTGCCCGATCTGCGGCTGCTCGGTCACTGTGACCAAGGACGGCGAGGTCTTCGGCGCGAAGCCCGTTGCTCGCTGATCCCAGCGGTTACTGGACCGTAATCGGGATCCTGATCTCGAGCGTCGAGGCGACCGGCTGGCCGTTTGCCATCGCCGGAAAGAACCGCCAGGTCTTCAAGGTGTCCAGCAGGAGGCGGTTCAGGCCGGGGTTGTGCGTCGGCTGCACCAGCTCGACCTTGGCGCTGCCGTCGGGCGCCACCTCGAAGCGCGCGACCGCGACGTCGTTGAACGCCTGTCGGCGGATGTCGTCGGGGATCGTCGGCAGCGGCTTGTAGATGGCGCGGGCACCCATCTGGCCGCCGGTGAGCGGCCGGACAGGTGCCGGAGGTGCCGGCGCGACGGCGGGCGGCGGGGTCTCGACCTTTGGCGGTTCGGCCTGTCGCCGCGGCTCGGGACGCGGTGGCGGGGGAGGCGGCCGCTTGACCACCGGCGGCGGCTTCGGCACTGGCGCCGGCTCGGGGACCGGTGGCGGAGGAGGGGGCGGGGGCGGCGGCTTGACCTCAGGGGGAGCTGGCGGTGCTGGCGGTGCCGGCGGCGGCGGCAGTGTGACGAGTTGCGCCTCGATGGTCTGTTGCGGCGGCTGTTCGGGCGGGCGGCCCATCGACAGGAGGCTCGCGAACAAGCCCAGCCACAGCGCGGCCAGCACCAGTGCCAGCGGCAAGGTCCACGGCAGTCGCCGCCAGGGATTGTCGTCGCGCCACGCGACCGCGGCCATCCGCCTACGCTCCTGTCGGAGCTACGGCGGACAGGCTCGCCCGCCGAAGCTTTAGCGAAGGCGCGGCCACGGGCCTATTCCCGCGCCACCGCGATGGAGAAGCGCTCCACGCCGGCTTGGCGCGCGCGCAACATCGCCTGCACGACCACGCCGTGCGGCGCGTCGGTGTCGGCCGAGACGACGACCCCCACCGACGGATCGGGCAGCATCGCCTTGAGCGTCGCCGTGAGCGTGTCGAGCGTCACCGGCGTCTGATTGAGCGCGATGTCGCCCGCCTTGGTCACGGTCAAGGTGACGGGCGAGGCGTTCTGCAGCGGGGTCGCCTCGCCGCGCGGGAGGTTCACCCGCAGCGAATGCAGGTTCTGCATGGCGAGCGAGGCCAGCATGAACGTCGCCAGCAGGAAGAACATCACGTCGATCATCGGGATGATCTCGATCCGCCCGCGGCGGGGCTTGCGCGCGCGTCGGAGCTTCACGACCGGCCCTCGTTCGTATCGAGACGTATGCGGTCGATGAGACGCGTGCCGAGGCGCTCCATTTCGTCCATCAGCTTCGCCTGGCGGTCGGAGAAGAAGTTGTAGGCGAACAGCGCCACGACCGCGACGCACAGGCCGAGCGCGGTTGCGATCAGCGCCTCTGCGACGCCGCCCGTGACCCCGCCCGGATCGACGAGGCCGCTGGCACCGAACAGCTTGAACGACTGCACCATGCCGATGATCGTGCCGAGCAGGCCGAGCAGCGGGGCGGCGGTCACCACGGTGTCGAGCACCCACAGCCAGCGGCCGAGCGACTTCTCGAGCAGGCTGGCCTCATCGGACGCGCGCGATTCGACCCACCACGCCGGGTGGGTGCGGTTCGAGACGATCACGTGCAGGAACGTCCCCACATAGCTCCGGGGACCGAGCAGAGCGATGCGCTTCTCGACGTCCTCCCAGCGGAAGCCGTAGGTCTCGATCAGCTCGACCAGCGCGCGCGGCAGGCGGGTGCGGGTGCGATAGACATACAGCTTGTCGGCCACGATGGCGAAGGCGATCACCGCCAACGCCAGAAGCGGCCACACCATCGCCCCGCCAAAGCGCAGCGCCTCAACGACGCCGGAAATCGTTGTCATCGTCCCATTCTTTCAGGGTGAAAGGGAATGCTTAGCCTAATTCTCGACCGGGTGGAACCCAGCCAATTCACGGCCGGCGCCGCCGGGACCTGCGGCGCCGGCTCGGGGGCGTGGCGCTCAGAAGTATTTCGTGACGCCCGCGTAGAACGCCCGCCGCGGCCCGAATTGCGGCGCGCCGACGCCAACCCCAGTGCCGTCGCGGATCTGATACGAGTTGTCGAGCACATTGATCACCGCCACGCGCAGGTCGAGGTCGCCGATGGCGGGGGCGGAGATGTGCTGCACGGCACCCAGATCGATCTGCGTGTAGGGCGTGAGCTTGCGCCCGTTCGGGGTATCGCCGTCCTTGCGCAGGCCCGAGCCGTAGATCATGTCGGCGGTCGCCCGCAGCGTGTCGGTCACGGCGTACGAAATGCCGGCCGATCCCGAGAGCATCTGGTCATGATCGAGATGGATCCAGTTTGTCTGGATGGTGTTCAGGTCGTCCTGTGAGAACGTCGACTCGCCGGAGATGATGTCCTTGCCGAGCGCCTCGCTCACCGCGAAGTTCAGGTAGCCCGACAGACGAGGCGTCGTGTAGGAACTGGTGAACTCAACGCCCCGTATCCGGCCTAGTTCGTAGTTGAATGGCGTGAGCACCACGGGCGTACCGAACTGCCCCTCATCGAGCAGGTGGCGGACGTGTTTGTAATAGGCGTCGAGGCCGACCTGGATCTCGTCCGTAACTTTCTGCGTGATCCCGATGTCGTACACGGTCGAGCGCTCGGCAAACGGATTGGTATTGGTCTGGCCGTTGCCCGTATTGCCGCCGCTGGTGCCGGTAAAGGCGGCGAGCGTCGACCCCGACACGATTTCGAGCGGCGGCGGGGTGAACGTGCGGGCATAGCCGCCGTGCAGCGCGGTCGTCGGCGTCAGATCGTAGACCGTGTTGATACGCGGGCTGAGCTGGGATTCGGCACGGAAGACGTAGTCCGCGTCCGCGCGCGCGCCATAGTTGAGGGTCCATCGCGGCGTGATCTTCCACTCGTCCTGCAGGTACAGGCCGTAGAGCCAGCCGGTGATCGAGTTGTTGTCCTGGATCTGGAACGGGGAATCCCCCGGGGTGGTCTGCGCGCCGGCGTCACCCGCGAACACGAACGCCTGGTTGTCGGACGACGTGTGCTCGTTGCTGACGAGAAAGCCGCCTCGCAGCGTGTGCGTGTCGCCGACGGGATAGCTCGCATCCGCCTGGAGCGCGTTGTTGAGCGAGGTGCGGACGAGGTTGGGCTCAATGCCGTTATAGAGCAGGTCGCCGATCGGGTCGGGTTGGTACTTCAAGGACGAATCGCGGATCGAATAGGCGACCTGGTAATCGACGCTACCGGTCGAATCCTGGAAGGCCGCGATAGCGAAGCTATTGTGCTCGACCTGGTTCTGCTTGAGGTTGGCCGAATCGACGAACGCGCCGCTCGGCAAGCTGTTGGTCGCGTCCTGATTGGGATTGTTCGGAATCTGGAACGTGTTGTCGGAGGCACCGACAATCATGCTGGCGCGGCTGGTCAGGTTCGGAAACAGGTAGTTTAAGTATCCGAAGCCCTTCAGCTCGCGCGTCCGGTCGTGGATCGGCTCGGACGAGGAGGTCGGGTTTTCGATGCCTTCGCCGGTATCGCGATAGCTGCCACTCGCGAAATAGCTGAGTGACCCCAGCGAGCCGGAGTAGTCGATGCTCGGCCGCCAGGTGTCGTGGCTACCGCCGTAGATGTCGAAGGCGCCGGCGTTCTTGTCGAAGGCGCCGGCTTTGGTCTGGATGTCGATGATGCCGGCGGTGCGGAACCCATACTGCGCGGGCAATGCTCCAGTGATCAGCTCCATCGAGCCGATGACGCGCGGGTCGATGAGCTGCGTGAAGCCGCCGATGCCTTCGGGCAACAGGATCCCGTTGAGCCGGTACTGCGCATTGGCGTGCTCGCCGCGGATATGAAAGAAGCCTGACGCGACGGAATCCTGTGCCACGCCGGGGGCCTGCAACAGCACCTGGTTGAGCGGCGTGTTGCTGCCCTGCGGCAGCTGCTGGATGGTCTCTTGGTTGAAGTGATAGACGTCGGCGCCGATCGAGGGCGACAAACCGTTGCGCGCCTGGTCGAGCTGCTGGGCCGCAAGATTCAAATTAAGTTGCGAGGTCGACGCGAGCGATAGATTGGACGGCGTCTCGGCGCCGCTGCGCACGTTCACGACCGCCGTACCGGTCTGGAAGTTCGTGCGCTCGGCGACCAGCGAGTAGGTGCCGGGCGGGACGTCGCGCAGCGCAAAGCGCCCGTCGTCCCCTGTGATGCCTTGCGCCACCACCTTTCCCTCGACGTTCTCGAGATGGACGCGCGCGCCGGCGATCGGGCGCTGCAGCGCATCGAGCACCTGGCCGGTGACCCGGCCCGGCGCCTGTGCCGTCTGAACCTGAATCTGCGCGAAGGCCGTGGCGCCTCCCCCAACCGATCCCGCGACCGCCGCGAGTGCAACACCCGCCGCCCATGCCAGATTGCGTCCATAACGGACGCGTGCCCGATCGGGCACGCCCGAATAACTCAACGAATTTAGAAGTGCCATTTCCGCCCCCGCCAAACGAATTCGATAGAGAGAAGCCACCGCGTCCGGCAGCGGCCTCAGGTCAGATCAAATTTCGTCAGCGCTGGGCGGAGCTCGCGTTTGAAAGGGAGGAGAGGGGAGCCGTGGCCGGACGAAATGGCCGAGGCTGGGTTCGACCGTCGTATATGCACGGACCGGCACCGCAAGCGGAACCGGCGGCGGCAAGATCGTCGTGCCCGCCAGATGGATGGAAACGCAGATCGCGCAAATGTCCGCGGCCGCATCCCGAGGATCCCCGCCGCCCGAATGCAGCGGGCCGCCCGACACGGCCGCGACGGGTGCCGAAGCCAGGGGCAGCGGATGCATGTGGCCGAACGAGAGGACAAGCTGAAGCCCGAGGGCGAACAGTGCCGCCCACGCCCCGCGCTCCCGCAATGACCGCGACCGCATCATCGTCTCGTATAGCCCCCGCCTGGTGACCAAAAGGGTCAGCCAGGAGTGTTACAATATAACATTCGGTGAGAGTCAAGCCGCGTCGATTGACCGCGTCGGTCCAGCTCGTGGGCGTGCTCCTGGTCTTCGCTTCGTGACGGAAAGACCCGCGACGGTGAGGTGAATCACGTAACTACAACTTGACCTTGGTATCGCCGTCCGCCTAGCTTTGCCGCCGATGGTTCCCCGGAAACGGGGATGAAAAGGGAACGCGGTGGGGGTGATTTACCTGAAGCCGCGGCTGCCCCCGCAACTGTAAGCGGCGAGCCTGAGGCCAGCAGCCACTGGGAAACCGGGAAGGCGGCCCCAAGGCGGAGACCCGCGAGCCAGGAGACCTGCCATCAAGCGCGATCAACGCGGGCGCGTCGGGCGGGGTGCCTCGGCGGTATCGGTCGCCCTTATCCGGGTCGGTCGGTTGTCGTTCGCGGTGACAGTCTGTCTGCCGCGAGTCCATCATGCCGATCCGTATTCTTCTCAACGCGATTCTGTTCGCAGCGACTCTGTGGGCGAGTGCCCTGCCGGCCGCGGCATCGGCCGACGAGGTTTCGCCCGCTTTATCCGGCCCGTACGATTGGACGGGCCTCTATCTGGGTGCCCATTTGGGCGGCGCCTGGGGACAGTCGTCATGGATGGGAGGTCCGGGGACCGGTGGTTCGAATTCGCTCTACCGCCCGATCAACCCATCCAATGAGGGCGGAAGCTGGTTTGCCGGCCTGCAAAGCGGCTACAACTTCGTGCTTCCGAACCGATTTCTCCTCGGTGCCGAAGTCGATCTGTCGGCTCCGTCCTGGCCGAAAACGGCCAACGACCCGAATCCGTTCGGCCTGTCGATCGGCGGCGGTTCGCAGTTCACGTCACCGGCATTGGGGGCGGTCAGCTTCGCCGAAACGGTGGAGATGTCCGGCACGGCAAGGGCACGGGTCGGCTACGCGCCCGGCGACTGGCTGGTGTACGCCACGGGCGGGTTCGCCTGGAGCTACGACCAGCAATCCTTGACCCGGGTCAGCACCGGCGCCAGCGATACGCCCTATGTGTTGCGAGTGGGCTGGGCTGCCGGGGCGGGTGTCGAAACGCCGATCGCCCCGCGCTGGACCGCGCGGGCGGAGTACCTCTACACCGATTACGGCAAGACCACGACGCAGTTCTTCAACGGAGCCCAGCCGGTCACGTCGGATTGGCAGCTCCACGCGCTCCGCCTCGGCGTGAACTACCGGTTCGGCGCCGACGCGGAGCCGGTCGAACCACCGGGGGAGTCCGCTCTCGGCAACGACAAGATCCAGTTCCACGGCCAGACCACGGTCACGTGGCAGGGCTACCATCTCGGTCGCTCGCCCTATCAGGGCCCCAACAGTCTGGAAAGCGGGAACCAGGGCCGCGAGATCGCAGATGCGAATCTGGCGGTCGGCCTGCGACTGTGGGAAGGCGCGGAACTGTGGTTCGTTCCTGGCATCGACCAAGGTTTTGGTATCGGCTCCACAAAGGGTCTGGCCGGTTTTGCGAGCGGCGAATCCTACAAACTTGGCGCCACGTATCCTTACGCGCGGATCGACCGCACCTTTATCCGGCAAACCTTCGACGTTGGCGGTGCCGCCCAGGATATCGACGCCGGCATGCTTCAGTTTGCCGGTTCGACGACGGAAGACCGCATGGTCCTCACCGCTGGCAAGTTTTCCGTTGCCGATCTCTTCGACACCAATCGATACGCCAACAGCCCCAAAACCGATTTCCTGAACTGGTCGCTCATCAACACGGGCACGTTCGACTATGCGGCCGATGCGTGGGGTTATACCTACGGGGCCGCCACCGAGTGGTACCAGGGAAACTGGGCGCTGCGCGGCGGCCTCTTCGACCTGTCGCCAACGCCCACCGGCGGCGGCAACAGCGCGAATGGTTATGGGAATGACCCGACCTTCCGTCAATTCCAGATCGTGAGCGAGATCGAGCGGGGGCACTCGCTCTGGGGGCAACCCGGGTCGGTCAAGCTGACCGGCTTTCTGTCCCGAGGAAATGCGGGCCGCTTCGGGGACGCGATCAGCCGTTCGCGATCGACCGGGATGAACGTGACCGACGCGCTGGCCGCGGTCCGGCATTATCAAAGCAGGCCAGGTGTCAGCCTCAATCTGCAGCAGCAGGTTTCCGACATCGTCGGGGTCTTCGCTCGCGCCGGCTGGGCCGACGGCAACGTCGAGCCGTGGGATTTTGCCGACATCGACCGCACCCTGTCCGGCGGCTTGTCGCTGAACGGCAAGTCGTGGGGTCGGCCGGACGACACGATCGGCATCGCCGGTGTTCTCAATGCCATCACCAAGATACACCAGGATTATCTGGCCGCCGGTGGCCTCGGGATTCTGATCGGCGACGGGCAGCTCCCCAAATACAAGCCTGAAAAAATCATCGAGACGTACTACAGCTATGCGGTTACGCAGAGGCTGAAGGTGAGTGCTGACTACCAGTTCATCGTCGATCCGGCGTACAACGCGCAGCGCGGCCCCGTGTCGGTCCTCGGAGGGCGGGTCCATGCGGAATTTTGAGCGGGCCGTTCCCGGAACTCTGCGCGGCCGGATCATCGGCATCTATGCGCTGCTGCTGGCATTCAACCTCGCCGTATGGGTCTGGGCGCTTGTCGTTCTCCACGGCATGCCGGTCCTGTTGGGCACGGCTCTGCTCGCCTACGGGTTCGGGCTGCGGCACGCGGTGGACCCGGATCACATCGCGGCGATCGACAACGTGACCCGCACGTTGATGCAGAGCGGCAAGCGGCCGGTGACGGTCGGCTTCTTCTTTGCGCTCGGGCATTCGACGATGGTCATACTGGGCTCGGTCGGCGTGGCTGTCGCCGCCGCGGCACTCGACGAAAAGCTCGGGTCGGCGAAAGCGATCGGTGGTGCCGTCGGCACCTCGGTGTCGGCGCTGTTCCTGTTCGTGATCGCTGTCATGAACCTCTTCATCCTTAAGAGCGTCTGGGCCGCGTTTCGGCGCGTCCGGGAGGGCGGCCGCATGGCCGAGGCCGACCTCGACCTGTTTCTCGCCCAGGGCGGGATCATGACGCGAATGTTCCGCCCGCTGTTCCGGCTCATGACGGGCACCTGGCAGATGTATCCGCTCGGGTTTCTGTTCGGCCTCGGGTTCGAGACCGCGACCGAGGTGGCGCTGCTCGGGCTCGCCGCGGAGCAGGCGTCGTCGGGGCTGCCCCTGGCCTCGATCCTGGTCTTTCCGGCGCTGTTCACGGCCGGGATGACCTTGATCGACACCACCGACGGCGTGCTGATGCTCGGCGCCTATGGCTGGGCGTTCGTCAAGCCGATCCGCAAGCTCTACTACAACATCACGATCACCGCCGTGTCGGTCATGGTGGCGCTGCTGATCGGCGGGATCGAGGCGTTCGGGCTGATCGGCGACCGGTTCAACCTGACCGGCCCGTTCTGGACGGCGGTCGCGACGCTGAACGGCAATTTCGGCAGCCTCGGCTATCTCATCGTGGCGCTGTTCGCGGTGAGCTGGCTCGTCTCGATGGCCATCTACAAGCTGAAGCGCTACGACGAGCTTGAGGCGCCCTGACTACTTTCCCGACCAGTGGACGAAGCGCCGCTCGACCAGCAGGAAGAGAAGATTGAGCCCGTAGCCGAGGGCGCCTGCGGCGAAGATCGCGGCGTACATGTCGGGCATCTCGAAGAGCTGCTGGGCGTCGAACACGCGGTGGCCGAGGCCGTCGGCCGAGCCGATGAACATCTCGGCCACGACCACGATGACCAACGCCAGCGACACGCCGTTGCGCAAGCCCACGAAGGTCTGCGGCAGGGATTCGAGCAGGACCACGTCGGTCAGCACGCGCAGGCGCGAGGCGCCCATCACCTTGGCGGCGAGGATGCGGGTCTTGCGCGCGTTCATCACGCCGTAGGCGACGTTGAACAGGATGACGAGGACGGCGCCGAATGCCGCGACCGAGATCTTGGTGCGCTCGCCCACGCCCGAGATCACCAGGAACAGCGGGAAGACGGCCGAGGCGGGGGTCGAGCGGAAGAAGTCGATGACGAACTCGACCGAGCGGTAGAGCCGCTCGGAGGCGCCGAGGAATACGCCGAGCGGAATGGCGATCGCCGCTGCGATCACGGTCGAGAGGATGGTGCGCTCGACCGTGCGCGCGAAGTCGTGGGCGAGCTGGCCGCCGGCCATGCCGGTCCACAAAGCGCGGAAGGTCTGGAGCGGCGAGGGCAGCAGCACCGGATCGATGATCTGCGCCCACACGGCGAGATACCAGACGACGATCAGTCCGGCGACGCCCACGAGCGGCAGAAAGATATCGAGGTTCGAGCGCTTCATCCCTGGCGAACCTCCCGCTGGAATATCTCGAGGCAATGCCCTTTGACCCGCACGTAGTCCGGGTCGGACAAGGTCTCCGGTTTGCGCGGGCGCGCCGCCGCATAGGCGACGAAGTCGGCGACGCGCGCCGGGCGGCGGGTCAGCAGCAGGATGTGGTCGGCCAGGTAGACCGCCTCTTCGAGATCGTGCGACACCAGCACCATCGTCGTTCCGGTCTCGATGAAGACGCGCTGCAGCTGGTCGCGCATGAAGAGCGTCATCTCATAGTCCAGGGCTGAGAAGGGCTCGTCGAGGAACAGCACCTCGGGCTCGACCACGAGCGCGCGCAAAATCGAGATCAGCTGCTGCTGTCCGCCCGAGAGCTCGTAGGGGTAGCGGGCGAGGTCGAGCTTGACGCCGAGATGCGCCACCAAGCGCTCGACGCACGCCTCCCGCTCGGCGCGCGACAGGCCCATGACCTTGAGCGGGTATTCGATGTTGTCGAGCGCCCGCAGCCAGGGAAACAGGGCCTCCCGGTAGTTCTGGAAGACGTAGCCGAACTTGATCTCGCCGATGCGCTTGCCCGAGAACAGGATCTGGCCGGAATCGACCGGGATGAGCCCCGCGATCATGTTGATCAGGGTGCTCTTGCCGCAGCCGTTCGGGCCGAAGATCGACACGAACCGGCCGCGCGGGATGTCGAGATCGAACTTCTCGTAGACCGCAGCGCCCTGGAAGCGCTTGGTCAGCCCGCGGATGGTGATATGCGGCGCGCTCGCGGGCCCGCTCCGCGAGTCACCCCCACCCCGACCCTCCCCCGTCAAGGGGGAGGGGGTAGAGATTTTGCTCTTGGCGTCTTTACCCTCGCCCCTTGTGGGGGAGGGTCGGGTGGGGGGAGTCAAAGAAAAGGGCGCCCCCGCTCAGAACGCCTGCAGGTATTTCCGCACGTCGACGTGCTCGGGCAAGGTTCCCAGCTTGACGGAATAGTCGATGAACTTCTGGAAATCGTCCTTGTCCTTGTCGGTAAGCTGGCCGGCCATGAAGTAGCGGATCATCGGCACCGTATCGACCACGTCCTCGGGCGTGAAGGTGTTCTTGGCGAGGTACGGCCGGGCCTCCGCAGGCTTGGTGTTGATGAGCTCCACGGCCTTGGCCCAGGCGGCCGCGAAGCGTTTGGCGACGTCCGGACGGTTCTTGATGAAGTCGCTGGTGAGCGCGCAGCCGCCGACGAACGCGTTGGCGTTGGGATCGCCGAACACCGTGCGCGCGATGACGCCGGCTTCGAGGGTGCGGGCCACGCCGAGCTTCCTCATGGTCGAGGCCTGCGGCTCGAGCGTGTAGGCCGCATCGTAGGTGCCGGCCTTGAGCGCCCCGATCTGGTCGCCGAGGTCGAGCTGGTCGAGCGTGTAATCGCCCTTCTTCAGGCCCGCCGCCGCGAGGGCGGCCTCGGCCATGGTCACGTTGGCGGGACCCGGTGCCGAGACGATCTTCTTGCCCTTGAGGTCCTTGAGCGAGGAGACGGTCGCGCCCGTGCGGACGACGAACTGCTCCATCTGATATTTCTGATTCTGGCTGTTGAGCGAGATGTACATCGCGACGCCGGGCTTCTTGAGATCGGCGTTCATGCCCTCGATCGTGACCAGAACGGCGGCGGCGTCGATCTGGTTGGTGATCATGGCGGCCACGTTGGGCGGGCCGCCGATGAGCTTGATCATCGTGGGCTCGATGTTCTGTTCCTTGAAGAAGCCGCGCTCGAGCGCCACGAAATAGGGAAGGGTGGAGCTCACCGGGAACACGCCGACCGTGACCTTGTCGGCCGCGAAAGCCGGGACGGACATCAGCGCCGCAACGGTGGCGGCGAGCAACTTCATCTTCATGGTCGTTTCCTCTCCTGTCTTATTTTATTCGCCGAGATCGACGATCGCGATGACCGGGCCGCCGCCATGCGGCCCCTGGTGCATGGCATCGACGGACACGAACACCGCCGGGTCGCCGATCGCGGCCGCGGCCACGCCGCCGACCGCGGCCTTGGAGTGCCGGTGGTGGTGGACGTCGGAATCGTCGAGCATGATCTGGCGGCGGCCGCGCAGCTTGCCGCGGCGGTCGGCCTCGCATTTGATGAAGCAGTTGACCAGCTTGCCGCCGAGATCCTCGGCGCGCGGGCGGGCCGGCAGAGCCAGGCCCGCATTGCGGATCGCCTCGTAGATGCCGTCGATGTCGAGCGCATCCTTCATCACGCTGTGGCCGATACGGTAGCGCCCGCCGGCCCCGGCTTTGTTGCCGAGCAGCACGATCTGGGCCTGCGTGAGCTCCACGCCCGAGGAGCACGAGGCGACCGACGAGTAGAGGTCGAGGTCTTTGCAGATCTGCTCGGCCTTGGGCATTTTGATCTCGCCGAGCGCCACCGCGATGCCGAGCGCTGTCGTGCCGTTCGACACGCCCATCGATTCATGCACCTCGCAGGCCACGGTCTGGCCGCGGTGCTCGGCCTTCTGCACGTCCTCGATGGTCAGGAGCGGCGTCTTGGTCTGGACGTAGTGCACGTCCTTCGGGTCCGAGATACCCGCCGCCTTCATCGCGGCGCGCACGCCATCCGCCACCTTCTCGACCATCGCCGGCCGGCCGATGTCCTCGGGCAGTAGCTCGGTGCTCATCGCGGTGCCGATGGTGAGGCGCGACTTGTCGGCAGGCCCGGTTTTGCCGTTTTGGGCGAACACAGTAGCATGCGGAGTAATGACGCCGTCGCAGCCGCCCGACCAGACCATCGGGATTTTCGCGATGTCCTCGCTGCCGCGCTTGCCGAGCTTCTGCAGCACGCGGCGGAAGGCCTGGTCGGCCAGGATGCGCGTGAAGTCGTTGACGCCGCCGTTGCCCTCGGTCTTGCCGATGACCGCGATCACCTGATCGGCGGTGAACTGGCCGGCTTTGATCCGCTCCTCGAGGCCCGAGGCGTCCTGGACGGTCTTGAGCTCAACCTTTGCGACTTCGACGGCCATGCTTTGCCTTCTCCTTACGCCGATCCTTGCGTTGGGCCGCGGCCAGGATGGCATAGCCAGGCCCGCGGTCGATCATTTCAGGCTTGCCGCGGCGGGCCTTGCGCAACTTGACCCGCAGCCGGGCGGTCGCGGCCTCATCCACGCGCCACTCGTCGGCGAGCTTGCCACGCCGCAGCACGACGCCATAGTCCCGCCGCGCCGCGGCTGATGAGACCTTGCCTTGTATCACATCGGCAAGCACGAGCCCGGTCTCGCGGGTGAGCGGATCGCCCCAGCCGCCGCCGCCTGTCGTGTGTACCTGCACGATCTGCCCGGCCTTGACCGGCTCGCCGTCGACGAGGCCGCCGAGGCGTTTTGCTTTTCCGGCCAGGTCGACCGTGACGCAGAACGGCAGGCCGGCACGACCGCCATTGAGCCCGTAGCACCCCAGGCGCACGCGGTCGGCGGTCACGATGGTGTGGCAGTCGACGAGGGCCCGGTAGTGCTTCTCGTAGCCGAGGCCGCCGCGGCGCTGGCCCGCACCGCCGGAATCGGTGCGCAGGCCCAGGCGTTCGACCAGCAGCGGAAAGCGCGTCTCGGTGAACTCGGCCGGCTGGTTGCGGGAATCGGGCACGATGTGGATCACGTCGTTGCCGTCGGCGTAGTAGCGCCCGCCGCTGCCGCCACCCAGGACCTCGCGCGACAGGAACGGCTTGCCGGCCTGATCCTTGCCGTAGAAGCCGGTGTAGCGGATCGTCTCCTGATCGGCCGGCATGCGGCCGTCGACGGCCTGCGCCACCACGCCCGCGAGCAGGCCCAAGGAGCGCAGCAGCACGAACGACCGCGCGTTGGTGGCCGCCGGCCATTCGGGCGTGATCAACGTGCCTTTGGGCGGGAAGACGACGTCGAACACCTCGCACACGCCCTCGTTCACGAAGATCTCGGCCGCGCGCTCTGGCGAGTCCGCGAGGTTGCGCAGGACCGGTGCGATCCACTTGATGAGGAAGGCGCCGTCGGCGTAGTCCGCCGGCCAGTTGATCGGACCGGTCGACTGCGGATCGGTGCCGTTGAAGTCGAGCGTGATCCGCTCGCCCTTCTTGATCATCCTGAGGGCGAGCTTGTGCAGCTTCGGGTCGGTGACACCGTCGTGCTCGACATAATCCTCCCACGCATACTCGCCGTCGGCGATCTTCGGCAGGAGCTCGCGGCGGAAGATGTCGCGGCACTTGTCGAGCACGGCCTGGAAGCACGCCTCGACCGTCTCCGTGCCGAAGCGGGCGAACAGCTCGGCCAGGCGCCGCGCCCCCATGAGGCAGGCCTGCACCTCGCTGTCGAGGTCGGCGGCCAGCATCTCGGGCACGCGCGTGTTGCGCTTGACGATCTTGAAGGCGTCGTCGTTGCGCACGCCCTCGCTGTAGAGCTTGATCGGCGGGATCGCGAGGCCTTCCTCGAATACGGTTACCGCCGTGCCCGGCATCGAGCCCGGCACGCGGCCGCCGATGTCGTCGTGATGGCCGAAGGCCTGGATGTACGCCACCACCTCGCCGTCGTGGAACACCGGCACGGTCGAGCAGATGTCGGGCAAATGCCCGATGCTGCCCTCGGTGAGGTAGGTGTCGTTCATCAGGAATACGTCGCCTGGCCGCATGGTCTCGGGCGGGAAGTCGCGTACCACCGCGTTCGGCATCGCCGAATAGGAGCGCCCCGTGAGCTTGCGGCAATAGCGGTCGAACAGCCCGACCCGGTAGTCGTGCGCCTCGCGGATCATCGGGCTGCGCGCGGTGCGCTCGATCGCGTACTCGATCTCCCGCTCGATCGAATTGAGCGTGCCTTCGACGATCTGCAGCACGATCGGGTCGACCGGCTTCCGGGCCTGCGTCTTGGGCGGCACCGGCCAGGGTTTTGCCGAGGCGCTCATCGCACCACCTCCAGTCGCGCCGCACCCGCCCGCCTGACGATCAGGATGCCGTGCGGATCGACGGTAAGGGTCTGCCCTGGGAAAACGACCGTGGTCGAGCCGAACTCCTCGACGATGGCCGGGCCCTCGAGCCGGAACTCGGGCGGCAGCGTGGCACGGTCGTAGACCGGCGTGTCGCGGAAGGCCCCGTTGAAATAGACCGGGCGCACGGCGCGCCGTGCCGGGACCACGCCGGGCCTGGGCTCGAGCTTCGGCATGGTCGGCCGGTCGATCATGCCGAAGCCGGACACGCACAAGTTCACCAGCTCGATCTTCTGCTCGCCCTTGTAGTCGTAGCCGAAGGTGCGGCGATGGGCGGCGTGGAATGCATCGAGCAGGGCCGCCTTGAACTTCGCATCGATCTCTCCGGCGGGGACGGCCACGCGGACCTCCATCGACTGGCCGGCATAGCGGATGTCGGCTTCGCGCAGCACGCGGATGCGGCTCTCGGGGATGCCGTCGCGCTTCAGCGTGTCGACCGCGTCGCGCTCGAGCTGCGCATAGAGACGCCGCACGGCGGCGAGGTCGATCGCATCCTCATGCATCACCTTGGTGACGATGCGGTCGGTGCGCCAGTCGACCGCGAGCAGGCCGAAGGCGGAGAGATTGCCGGGATTGGGCGGCACGATACAGGCGGTCATGCCGAGGAGGTCCATGACCGCGGCCGACTGTGCCGGCCCGGCCCCGCCGAACGACAGGAGTGCGAAGTCGCGCGGATCGAGGCCGCGCTGGATGGTCATCTGGCGGATGCGGTTGGTCTGGTTCCAGTTGGCGATCTCGACGATGCCCTCGGCGAGCTGTTCGGCCGTCATGGCGCGGCCCAGCCGGCGGGCGAGGGCGTCGAGGCCGGCGCGCGCGCGGCCCACATCGAGCGCGATGCCGCCGCCGATCAGCGCCGGCGGCAGCCGGCCGAGAACGAGATTGGCGTCGGTGATGGTGGGCTCGGTGCCGCCCTTCGGGTAGCACATCGGGCCGGGATCGGCGCCGGCGCTGCGCGGGCCCACCTTCAGGTGGCCCTCGCGGCTGATCCAGGCGATCGAACCGCCGCCGGTGCCGATGGTCTCGATGTTGATCATCGGGATGCGCACCGGGAACGGGCCCACCGTGCCGCCATTGGTGATGTGCGGCTGCCCGTTTTCGATCAGACATAAATCTGTCGACGTGCCGCCCGCGTCCAGGGTCACGACGCTGTCGAAGCCCGCGATCGCGGCGACGACAGCACTGCCCAGCGCGCCCGCGGCCGGGCCCGACAGGGCGGTCGTGATCGGCTTCTTCACCACCTGCTCGGCACTCATCACGCCGCCGCTCGACTGCATGACGAGGAAGGGCTTTTCGCGCAAGCCCGGGCCGAGCTCGTCCTTCACGCGGCGCAGATAGCGGTCCATGTGCGGCTTCACGAACGCATCGACGAGGGTCGTGACCGCGCGCTCGTATTCGCGATATTCCGGCAGCACATCGCACGAGAGCGACACGGTGCAGTCCGGGTATTCCTGCTTCAGGAGGGCGGCCACGCGCCGCTCATGCGCCGGATTGGCATAGGCGTGCATCAGGCACACGCCGATCGCGCGGATCCGGTGCGCCTTGTAGAACCTGGCGGCGGCGCGCACGCTCTTCTCATCGAGGCGGCGCAGTTCTTCGCCCTTGAAGTTGAGGCGGCCGCCGACCTCGCGCACGAGGTGGAGCGGCACGATACGCTCGGGCTTCACCCAGAAATAGGAGTTGCCGTAGCCGTCGGGCACCGACTGGCGCGCGATCTCGAGGATATGGCGGAAGCCCGCAGTGACGATCAGGCCGAGCGACGAGATCTCGCCCTGCAGAAGCGCGTTGGTGGCGACCGTGGTGCCGTGCGCCAGGCCCGCCACGTCGTCGATGACGGCTCCGGCCTCGTCGAGGATCGCCTTGACGCCGCGGGCCAGCGCGATGCCCGGGTTCGCAGGCGTGCTCGCCACCTTGGTCACCCGCATCGTTCCCGACGCGCCATCGATAGAAACGATATCGGTGAAGGTCCCGCCGGTGTCGATGCCGATGCGGAGACGGGGTGCCGGGGCGGTCTGGCTCATCGTCGGGCGGCCTCTGGCCTTGCTTCGATCAGCGACTATGGGCCGGGCGCCAAGCCCAAGTCAAAACGCCGTTGGCGATGCAGATATCGGAAATTCCGATTGTCCGAGCGCGGTCTTCGGGGCAGCGTATGCTTCGGGCGCCGAAGCGATGGAGGGACCATGAGCGACACAGGCTTGCCGCCCGAAGGGGTGGTGATCGTCGAGGATGCGGGGCGCGGCGATTTTGCCGAGATCGTGCGCTCGGGCCAGCACATGCTGTTGGCCGACGAGCCGGCGGCGGTGGGTGGCACCGATACCGGACCGGGCCCCTACCAGTATCTGCTGGCCGCCCTCGGCGCTTGCACGGCGATGACGTTGCGGATGTATGCGCGGCAGAAGAAATGGCCGCTCGAGAAGGTCACGGTGCGGCTGACCCACGCCAAGATCCACGCGGTCGACTGTGCCGAGTGCGAGACCAAGGAGGGCAAGATCGACCGCATCCAGCTTTCGCTCGATCTCGCCGGGCCGCTGGATGGCCCGCAGCGCCAGCGCCTGCTCGAGATCGCCGACCGCTGCCCGGTCCACCGCACCCTGACCTCGGAGATTTCGATCCAGACGAAGCTGGCCTGAGCCGGGCGATCGCCTCTTGTTCTGATGCGCCGGGCTGTGCGAGACAGGGCTTCTCGCCGCTCTCGCAGTTTCCGGGGCCATGACCATCGCCGCCGCAGCCGCCAGCCGCAGCTTTGCGTCCAGCTTTTGCGCTGGTGCCGTGCTGATCTGGGTGATGATGCCGTCCATCGTGCTGGTCGGGATGGTGTTCGGCGTGATGGCCAGCACGGTCGGCCTCACCCTGATGGAGGCGGCCGCGTTCAGCGGCAGCGTCTATGCCGGCGGGGCGCAGATGGCCTCGCTGCAGGGCTGGGCGGATCCGGTGCCGCTGCTGTTCGTGGGCCTGACCACGGCGGCGCTCAATTCGCGCTATGTGCTGATGGGGGCGACGATGCGCTCGTTCCTCGCGCACCGGCCGGCCCCCCTGGTCTACACGACCTTGTTCTTCCTGGTCGATGCGACCTGGATCCTCGCCATGCGCGACCGCGACACGAACTACGACTGGGCGGGCTACCTCCTGGGCGGCGGCTTCGTGATGTGGCTGATGTGGATCGCGGCAACCATGGCGGGCCACGAGTTCGGACAACTGCTCGGCGATCCGCGCGCCTATGGCCTCGATTTCATGCTGGCCGCGTTCTTCGGGACTGCCGCGGTGAGCTTCTGGCGGCATTCGCGGCGGGTGACGCCGCTCATCGTGGCACTCGTCGTCGCGATCGCCGCGCAAAAGCTGATCCCAGGTCCGTGGTACATCCTGATCGGGGCGCTCATCGGCAGCCTCACCGGTGCGATCGGTCATGCTCGCGCGGCCTGACATTCTGGCCGCGGTGGTGCTGCTGGGTTGCGTGTCGTACGCATGCCGGGCCGGCGGCTATTTCCTGATGCGTTATGTCTCGCTGACCCCGCCGGTGCAAGGGTGGCTGCAGGCAATCCCGATCTCGATCGTGGGCGCCATCCTCGGCCCGATCGCGTGGAACGGCGGACCGCCCGAGTGGGCTGGCCTCGCGGCGGCGATCGGCCTCACGTGGCTGACCGGTTGGGATTTCGTCGGGATCGTCGGCGCGATCGCGGCGGTGGCGCTGATGCGCGGGCTGGCGGTCTAGATGACGCGGGCAGCAATCATCGCTGCGGCGGTGCTGGCCCTCGTAGCCGGCGACACCGGCTATGCCGCCAGCGTGCGCGACCAGCCGTGGCCGGCATCGCAAGAGGGGCTCGGGCTCGACGCCGATGGCTTCGATTCCTGGGCCGATGCGCACGCGGTCTTGCCCGCGAAGGTGAAGGTCGCGCCGCCAGCGACAGGCGCCTCGAAGACGGTGAAGGAATATTCGGGCATCTGGAACGGCTGGATCTGCGCGCACCGCAGCACCGACCTGAAGGTGGCGTTCATCAATGTCGGGCCGAAGGCCGCCACGGCCACTGTGGCCTGGGCGGAAACGGACGCGGCGCGCGGCACGGCGACGTGGCCGCTCAAGCTGGTCGGCGACGAATTCCGCTCCCAGGGTGCCGACGTCCTCTACAAGTTCCGCCTTCGCGCGTTCGACGACGTCCGGGCAGGGCTGCCGGTCATGGACGTGATGCGCATCCAGAGCGACGGCAGCGTCTGCAGCGGCATCCTGCGGAAAGAGTCGGCGAAGTAGCTAGCCGGCGAGGGCGGCGCGCAGCCGGGTCATCGTGTCCTCCTTGCGCCGCGACATCGGCTGACGGCGGCGGAACACGCTGAACGCGACCTGCCGTTTCGGCGCCAACGGGATCGCCTTGAGCACGCCGTGCGCCACTTCGTTCTCGACGCAGGGGCGCGGCACGATGGCGATGCCGCGGCCCGACTGGACGATCACCTTCATGGTCTCGACGTTGTCGGCGACGGCGAGGATGTTCGGCCGCGCGCCGAGATCGGTGAACATCTGCGTCACGACCTGTCCGTAGCCGACCGTGAGCTCGCTCATGATGATCGGCTCGGCCACCAGCCGCCCCGCCTCGACCGCCCGGCGCGTACCGGCGAGCGCGTGCCTGGGGTGCGCGATCAGCACCATCTCGGCCTCGGCCAGCCGTTCGGAGATGAGGCCGGCCGGCACCCGCTCGGGATCGGATTCGATGGCGATGCCGAGATCGATGCGCTCTTCGTGCAGGTCGTTGAAGATGCTCCTGGTGGGGGCGGTCAGGATCTCCAGGCGCACGCCGGGCAGGCTCTGTGCGATGTGACGGAACAGGCGCGGCATGAAGATCTGCGCCATGCCCGAGCCCATGCCGAGGGTCAGCGTGTCGGACGGCGCCCCGCGCAGGCGGCGGGCCACGTCGGTGAGGCTCAGCACGTCGCCCACCACCCGCTCGGCTTCGTAAAGGAAGGTGCGGCCGCGCTCGCTGAGCTCGATGCCGCGGCCGGTGCGGCGGAAGAGGGGGAAGCCGATCTCCGCCTCAAGCAGCTTCACCTGCTCGCTGACCGCCGATTGCGAGATGTTCAGGCGCGCCGCAGCCTTGGTGAAACTGCGCTCCTTCGCGACCGAAAGCGCATAACGGATCTGGCGGAACTCCACGGGCCTCACAGTACTTTAGCCGGGCGCGCAGCCCAAAACGCGTTTTGACGGAAGGCGTAGGCGGCGTATAGAGATTGATCGGCCGTCGGGGCTGCGGCACAATGAGTGCAATCGATTGCACACCCTGCGGCAGCGGCTGTGATCGCAGGAAGGGAAACGAGGGAGAAGACGATGGCAAAGCAGCGCATCAGCTATGTCGATCCAGCGACCATCAAGGATCCAGCCATGCTGGCCGAGCTCGACCGCTGCCGTCGCGAGGGCACGCCGCGGCCGGAGAGCCAGGCGATCCGCGCGCACGTGCCGGCGACGTTCTGGTCGTTCGCCAATTCCTGGCGCGAAGTGTTCCACAAAGGCGTGCTCGAGCACAGCATCAAGGAGCTGTGCCGCGTCTACGTCTCGCAGTCGGTGAAGTGCGAGTATTGCGGCAACCAGCGCTCGGTGAAGTCGCGCAACGCCGGGGTCGTCGAGGCCGACTACAAGGACCTGCTGAAT
>DATJPD010000009.1:0-2866 GCA_035506575.1 Alphaproteobacteria bacterium | reverse complement strand
GAACGACTGTCGCCGAAGAACGACCTCGCCAAGGCGATCCACTACATGTTGACCCGGTGGCCGTCCTTCACCCGCTTCCTTGACGATGGGAGAATCTGCCTGTCGAACAATTCTGCCGAACGCGCCCTGCGCTGCGTGGCGACGGGGCTCTCATTGTGCACCTCATTTTCAAGTGTCTGGAAACATTGGAAGTTGGTTTTCGTGATCGACGCGACACGGGCGACCTGTTCGCGCGATCGCGGCGATTACCCTTTCGTTCCGCAGGTCGGTAGCTCGGATTTGGTGCGGAGCGTCGGGCACGACCTGGTCGGAGCTGAGGACGCCATCCTTGATGAGCCGGCGTATGCGATGGTGAGAGACGCCGAGGGCCGCAGCGGCTTCGGACATCGTGAGCCACTCGCCGTCCTTCTCGGCGGATCGGTAGGCGTGGATGCCGTGCACCCGCCGCAGCGAGCCGACACGGTGGGCCGTCCAGGTCTTTCCCTGGCCCGTGGGCATACCCATTCGGTTCAGCGACGCGGCAATGTCCTCGTCGGACCATCGGGTCGCCATGCTCCGCATCACGGCGAGGGCCTCTTCGGGCGTGCGGCAGCCGTGCTCGCCGGACTTCGGCTTGCGCAGCCGCAATTGCGAATGCTGACCACCTCGCCAATGGATCGTCAGGATGACCTCGCGCGCCGCCTCGTCGACGTCGGCGATGATGTCGGCGACAAGGGCGCGGAGCAGGCGTTGGCGTGCACGCATGGTCACCTTCGGCGCGTTCCATGCCGCTTCGAGGTCGTCTGCGAGCCCCGCGAAGTCGGGCGACACGGGGGCGGGGTCGGACATCCGCGCCTCCACTCGCGCCACGCACGCCTCGACGCGGCGTAGCGCCGCCTCCCAGCTCTTCTCGAGCTGCGCGGCAATCAGGCGATTGTCGGGATCGCAAGCGGCGTAGCGCCGCTCCGCCAGCGAGGCTTCGTACCGGGCCTGTTGCAGCTCGAGCTCCAGGATGCGTCTTTGTTCGGCTTGGCTCTCCATGTGCCTCCGTTCGGCTTCCAGCGCCGCCTCGATGGCCATCGGCTCAACCGCGCGCAGAAGCTCTCGGGCGATCGCCGCGTCGACGCGGAGGCCGCCGAAGGTGAAGCACCGAGGCAGCCCGAGCATCTGGTTGGGACGCTCGCACCGATAGACAGGTTGACCCGGCCCCCGGCCGGAGTAACTCACCACCAAGCGGCGACCGCAACGGCCACAGGATAGAAGCCCGGCGAGCAGCGCCCTTCCGCCTCGCCCAGACTTCACTCCGCCCGGCTTGCCGTAGGCGTTGACCGCGAGCTGCTTCTGGTTCCGTTCGAACTCGATCCAATTGATATACCCTTCGTGGTGATCCTTGAGCAGAACCTCCCAGTCCTCGAACCGCTTTCGGTGACCGTAGCTCTTCCGGGCGCGCCCCTCGACGATCTCGGTGCGCTTCTCGCGTTTGCCGTAGGCGTAGACGCCCGCATAGAACGGGTTCTTGAGCACGGAGATGATGCTGCGGTAGCGGATCGGCGTCCACTCGAAGGCGACCAGCTTCTTGCTGTCGGACGGCCGCGGAAAATGGATCTGCTCGGCGCGCAGCGAAAACAGGACCTGTCGCGCGCTGCCCAACTCGCGGAACCGGGCGAAGATTAGCCGGACCGCTTCCTGAACCCGCAGGTCGGGATCGAAGCCGAGACCGATCTCGCGATGCCAGATGTAGCCGATAGGCACGCTGATGCGCAGTTCGCCGCGCCGCGCTTTCGCTCGGGCGGCGTCGAGCATGCGGGCGCGCAGCACGCCAAGCTCGAACTCGCTGATGCTGCCCTTCATGCCGAGCAGGAGCCGATCGTTCGGTCGGCAGGGATCGTAGACTCCGTCGAGGTCGATCACGCGCGCCTCGACCAGGCCGCAGAGTTCGAGCAGATGATGCCAGTCGCGGCCATTCCGGGCGAGACGGGAGGCGTCGAAGCACAGCACCGCCCCCACTTGCCCAGCGCACAGCCACGCCACGAGCCGATCGAACCCGGGCCGGGCCACCATCCCGCTGGCGGAGCGGCCGAGGTCGTCGTCGATCACCTCGACGTCACTGAAGCCCCGGCGCCGAGCGACGTCGACGAGCTCGTACTGGCGGCGCTGGCTCTCGAGATTGGTCTGAACCTGGGCCTGGGTCGACTGGCGAACATAGACAACTGCCTTGCGCTTCAGCACGGAGGCGGGAAGGAGATCAGCGCTCGTCATCGCCGCGCTCCTCCTCCGCCACGCCGGCCGCCTCCGACAGCAGTCTGGCCAGCCGGGCGAGCGCCGTCCGTCGGTCCGACGGGCTGATCCCCCGGAGCCTTTCGGAATCGAGCGGAATGTTGAGCTGGCGTGGGTCTGTGGCGGGCGGCGCCGGCGCCGGCTGGCGTCTCATCTTGCTCCTCCTGGACGATGGTGGAATCGCCAGAGGAGTTTCGTCTGAAACCACGTTCGATTAGCAGGTGATGAAGGTCAGCCAGCGCCGATAGCGATAGGCGCGGCGCACCGAACGTCATTCCGGCGCACGCCGCCGGATCCAGCATCCACGCCGCCACCACCATGACCACGCCCGGCTCCACCTCGACGTGAACGAACTCGCCCCCGGCGCGCCGCTCCGTGTGGTGGCGACGAACACGCCGCCCCTGAAGCGGGTGCCATCGGTAACAAACTTCGACGTCCTGCCCGAGATGGGCAGAATGACCGTTCGACTGCGGTCGGGCGGCGCAACTGGACTTTCGCGGGATCCGATGAAGGAGGGCGACGGGCCGCAGCGATCTACACCTTGGTCCAAACGTGCCGCCTCAACGGCGTTGATCCGCACGCCTGGCTCGCCGACGTTCTCGCCCGCCTC
>DATJPD010000008.1:0-10929 GCA_035506575.1 Alphaproteobacteria bacterium | reverse complement strand
ATCGAGAAGGTGGCGTTCATCACCGAGCCCGACGCCGCGCGTCTGGCCGCACCCTGACGCATCGACGCAGAGGACCGCACGATGGCCATCACGACCAGCAATTCGGATCAGGAGAACGGCCTTCTCTCGGACATCAACACGACGCCGCTGATCGACGTCATGCTCGTCCTGTTGATCATGCTGATCATCACGATTCCGCCGCAGACCCATTCCGTCCGCCTCGAGATGCCGCGGACCAGCGCCCCCGCGCCCGTGCCCCCACCGGTGGTCAAGATCGACGTCGATTTCGACGGCACCATCCTGTGGAACGGCACGATGGTGCCGGATCGCGCGGGCCTGGAAGAGCGGCTCCGTGCCGCGGCAGCCGAGACGCCGCAGCCGGAAATCCATCTCGCGCCGAACCGACTGGCCCGGTACGATGCGGTCGCGATGGTCCTGGCCGAGGCCCAGCGGCTGGGGCTGCAGCGCCTCGGCATCGTCGGCGCCGAGCAATATATGCGGGACTCGCCATGAACGGCCGCGTTGCCTCTCTCGTGACGGCCCTGTTGTGCGTCCTGTCGCTCGCCGGCGGCGCGCGCGGCGCCGAGCCTCCCGCGGCGCGCCCCGAGGTCGGCCGTGCGGTGCAGGCGGCACAGGCGCTGCTGAAGCAGCACCGTGCGGCGGAGGCGCTGACCAAGCTGCGCGAGGCGGATGCGGTCCACGACAAGTCGCCCTACGAGACCTACGTGGTCGCCGAGACCCGTGCCGCAGCCGAGATCGATACCGGAAATTTCGCTGCGGCGGCCACCTCCCTCCGGACGGCGCTCGCGACCGGTATCCTGGCCGGCGAGGAGCGGCTCGCCCGCCTGCAGACCCTGGTGCAGCTCGACTACCAGGCAAAGGCATACGGCGACGCGCTTGCCGACGGCCGGCAGTACTACAAAGACGGCGGGCGCGATCCGATGCCGCGCACGCTCATGGCGCAGGCCGCCTACACCGCGGGTGATTGGACAGCGGCCGCGAGCCTGATGCGCGAGATCGTCGACACGCCTGCAGCGCGGCCGCCCGACGAGAATCTGCTTCTTGCCCTCGCCGATGCCGACGACAAGCTGCACGACGCGGCGGGCCGCCGCGCCGCGCTCGAGCGGCTCGTCGACTTATATCCGCAGCCGCGCTACTGGCTGATGCTGCTCGGCGCCGTCCGCGCGATGCCCGACTTTCCCCGCCGGCTCGTGCTCGATCTCGACCGCCTGGCGGCGGCGACAGGGGCCATGACGGACGCCCGCCAATACACCGAAGCCGCCGAGCGGGCGCTCGATGCGGGCTTTCCCGGCGATGCGGTCACGTTTCTTCAGCAGGGCTATGAGCGCGGTGTGCTGGGCACGGGACCGGAGTCCGACCGCCAGCGCCGGCTGCTCGACACCGCGAAGCGGCAATCGACCGCGGACTCTGGCACGCTCGACCGGCAGGCGCGGGAGGCGGACGCCGCCGCAAACGGACTCGCCGCGCAAAAGCTGGGGGAGGCTTACGCGAGCTACGGCCGCTATACACCCGCCATCGCAGAACTCGAGGTGGCCTTGAAAAAAGGCGGGCTGGAATCTGGTCAGGATGCGCGGCTCCATCTCGTGATGGCCTACGCGCGGGCCGGACAGACGGCGCGGGCCGAGGCCGCGCTCGATGGCTTGCCGGCGGGCGATCCGGCCCGGGAGCTCGGCCGCCTGTGGTTGATCGAAGCGCGCCGCACCACGTCCCAGAGCGCCGATGGGCGCAGCAAATGAGGTGATCGGCATGCGACGACTCTTGCTCTCGCTGGTTCTTTTCGCGGCCCCGGTCGCGTGCCCCTTCGCCGCCGCGCAGATGGGGCAGATGCAGATGCATCATGCGCCGGCGAACTGCTCCGACGCCACTCTGCGCTGCGCCATGGTCGCTACGCCAACCTTCGCGCCGGACGGCAGCCTCTGGGTGGCGTGGGAGGCCGCAGGCCAGGTGATGGTCGCGCGGTCGAGCGATCTCGGGCACAGCTTCGCGCCAGCTGCGGCGGTCACGCCCGCGCCGACCACGCTCGACACGGGACCGGATTCGCGCCCGCAGCTCGTCGTCGACCGGTCCGGCCGCGTGGTCGTCGCGTACGCGATCTTCAAGGACAAGGCTTATAACGGCCAGATCCTGGTCGCCCGCTCGACCGACGGCGGCGCTTCGTTCAGCGCGCCGAAATCGCTGACCGACGATACGTCGAGCCAGCGCTTCGACGCGCTGGCGCTCGATGCCGACGGACGCCTGTTCGCGGCATGGCTCGACAAGCGCGACGTCGTGGCCGCCAAGCTCGCCGGCAAGGGTTACGTCGGTGCCGGGTTGGCGTTCGCCTGGTCGAGCGATGGCGGCGCCACGTTCGCGGCGGCACGGATCGCGCAGGACAACACCTGCGAGTGCTGCCGTCTCGGGCTTGCCTTCGCCGGCCCCGGCCGGCCCGTGGTGCTGTTCCGCAACGTGTTCGGCGGCACGGTGCGCGACCACGCGGTCATGACCTTCGACAACCCGTCGACGCCGGGGCCCGTCTACCGCGTCAGCGTCGACGACTGGCGGATCGATGCCTGCCCGCATCATGGGCCGAGCCTCGCGATCTCGGCCCGCGGGACGTATCACGCGGCCTGGTTCACCGACGGGCGCGTGCGCCAGGGACTGTTCTACGCGCGGTCGACGGACGGCGGGCGGCACTTCTCGGCGCCAATTGCCATGGGCGATTCCCAGCACCAGCTCTCGCGGCCGCAGGTCCTGGCCGTGCCGGGCGCCCTGTGGGTGGCGTGGAAGGAGTTCGATGGCGAGCGCACCAGCATTCCCGTCGAGGTCTCGCGCGACGACGGCGCGACGTGGTCGGCGCCCGAGGTGGCGGCGCGGACGACCGATGCTTCCGACCACCCGCTCCTGGTGAGCGACGGACGTCGCGCCTATCTGTCCTGGCAAACGGAGAAGGAAGGCTACCGTCTGCTGCCGTTGGAGGAGGCCCCATGAGAAAGGCACTTCTGGCCGTCGTGGCGTTGTTGATGCTCACCGCCTCGGCGCCTGCCGCCGATATGCATCCCTTCGTGCGCGGCAGTTGGGCGAAGCTGCGCGCGGTCCACGCGGGAAAGCCGACGGTGGTCCATTTCTGGGGTCTCACCTGCGGGCCGTGCCTGGCCGAGCTGCCGCACTGGGCGCAGCTGCTGCGCGAGCGGCCTGACCTCAATCTGGTGCTGATCGCCGCGGATCCGGTTCCCGAGGAGCCCGGCGATCTGTCGAAGTTTCTCGACAAGATGGGGCTCGCGGCGCCGGAGAGCTGGGCGTTCGCCGACAATTTCGTCGACAAGCTGCAGTATGAAATCGATCCGCGCTGGCACGGCGAATTGCCGCGCACGATGCTGATCGCCGGCGACGGCAAGGTGACCGCCATCACGGGCGTGAGCGAGCCCGGTGAAATCCGCACTTGGTTGGACGAACAAAAGGTGTCGCGATGAATATCTGGTCGACAGCGCGGAGCGCAAGCGGGCGCGCCATCGCGTGTGTGATTCTCGGCTCGCTCATGTCCGTCGCGATCTCCGTGGCTGGTTTTGCGCACGCGCATCTGCAAAAGGCCGAGCCGCCGATCGACGCGGTGGTGCAGACCGCACCCGGCGAAGTGACGCTGTGGTTCACGCAGAAGCTCGAGCCGGCGTTCAGCCACGTCCAGGTCTTCGACGCCGAGGGCCGCCGCGTCGACCAGGACGACAGTCGGGTGGATACGGCGGATGCCGCCGTGATGCACGTGTCGCTCAAGCCGCTCGGGCCCGGCGTCTACAAGGTGGCCTGGCGGGCCGTCTCGGTCGACACGCACGTCACCGAGGGCAGCCACATATTTACAGTTGGAAACTCTAAATCGTGAGGATACGGATCATGAAGACGACCAAACTCTTCTTGGCGATGGCGCTGTTCCTGGTTGCGCTGCCGGCGGCGGCGCAGGCGCCGCAATCATCGATCAAGGTCGAGGGGGCCTGGGCGCGCTCGACGCCGCCTGGCGCCAAGACCGCGGCCGCCTATCTGACGGTGGTCAATGCCGGAAAAGAGAACGACACGCTGATGTCGGCCTCAACCCCGGTTGCCGGGATGGCGGACGTGCACCGCTCCTTCATGGACAACGGCGTGATGAAGATGCGTCCGGCCGGTCCGCTCGACCTGAAGCCGGGCGCGTCGCTCAAGCTCGCCCCAGGCGGCTATCACGTCATGTTGATGGACCTGAAGCAGCCGCTCGCGGCCGGCCAGACGTTCCCGGTGACCTTGGTGTTCAAGAAGGCTGGCAACGTCACGGCCGTGGTCAAGGTCCAGAATTCGGCGCCGGCCGGCTCCTCGGGCGGCGCCATGGGCGGAATGAACATGCCCGGCATGTCGCATTGAAAAAGATGGAGATGCGGGAATCCTAGCGGTTCTCGGCGCAACCCTGTCCCGCGGCCGCGGGATAGGGCGGCTCACGCCATCGCGATCTCCGACCTCCAGCCAATCATCGTGTCGTCAAAGGACCTGCCGGTGAGCAGCCCTATTACGGTCAAGATCGACCTCGACGGCACCGAGGCCATGGCCAGTCGACGGCCCTATGGCCTCAATGCTGGTGCGCCGGCGCGGCCGGACGGCTCCATCGAAATGGGACAACAAAAAGGAACTGCGACCGTGACGGTAGCCAACGGCGGAAGCCGTGAATTAAGGTCGGTGCCCGGAGCAAAGATGCGAAAAATCCGATGAACAACTCCGAGATCGATGTCTTGGACAGCGCCGCGCGCCATTGGCACCATCTAGAGCCCGGACCAATCGGCCTTGGCAGTGATCGGCACAAGGCCCTGTTCAGCCGGATGCTGCTCGAGACCTTCAACCCCTACAAGCCTGCGGTGATCGATTGGCCGCACCTCGACGATCAGGCACGCGCTCGGCTGGTCAGCCTGCCGATTTGGGATATCGCCGTGCAAACCGAGGGCAAAGCCAGCATCAACGTCATGACCTATGCGGGCTCGGTCGGCGACCCGCTGCTGCGGCAAGCGATCGAGCTCAACGGTTTCGAGGAAGGCCGGCACAAGACTGTGCTCGCCAATCTCGTACAAGCCTACGGCATCGCGCTGGCGCCCGAGCCGGCCTATCCGCCCCCGCAGGACCCCGAATGGGCCTTCATGCAGACCGGCTACAGCGAGTGCATCGACAGCTTCTTCGCCTTCGGCCTCTTCGAACTGGCGCGCCGCTCCGGCTACTTTCCTCCGGAGCTGGTGGCGACGTTCGAGCCGGTGATGCAGGAGGAAGGCCGCCACATCACCTTCTTCGTCAATTGGGCTGCCTGGCATCGCCGGAATTTGTCGTGGTGGCGACGGATCTTGTTCGAGGTCAAGGTCATTCGGGTCTGGGCCTTCCTGGTCTGGGAACGCATGAGCATTGCGCGCGGCCTCGGCAGTGACACCGGGGACGCCAACTTCACCGTTACGGGGAGCAGCGCGGTCGGCGTCGATATCTCCGCGGCGGAGCTGATGGACATCTGCCTCGCCGAGAACGATCGACGCCTCGCCGGCTACGATCCGCGGCTGCTGCGGCCAAGGCTGGTGCCCAGCCTGGTGCGCCTCGCGCGGCGGTTCATGCGGCGTCCCAAGACTGTTTCGATCGGCTCGGAGGCGCACAAGGAGCTGTTCTGCCGGCACTTCGAAGCGTCTTATCAGCACTATGTGCCGGCGGAACTGCCTTGGCCGGAGCTCGACGACGCGGCCCTCAGCCGGCTGCGGGCAGTGCCGTTCTGGCAACAGGTCCTCCATACCGAGCTGCGCGCGGGCGCGATCGTTGCGGCGTTCTCGCGGACCATCGACGACGCCGTGCTCAAGCGGTCGATTGACCTGCAGGGCTTCGAGGAGACCCGCCACGCGGAACTCATCCGCGAGATGATCCGGCGCTATGGCATCGAGGTGGAGGAACGGCCGCTCGACCCTCTTCCGGCCGACATCGAGACGGCCTTCAAGGACTTCGGCTTTGGCGAGTGCATGGATTCCTTCTTGGGATTTGGCGTGTTCAAGATCGCGCGGGAGGGCGGCTTTCTGCCCGAAGCGATGTTCCAGATCTTCGACACGTTGATGTACGAGGAGACTCGGCACATCGTGTTCTTCGTCAACTGGATGGCGTATCGCCAGGTCCAGCGGGGCGAAGGGGCCCGCTGGCGCCGCGGCTTGGCCTCGCTGCGCTTCTATGGGCGGGCGCTGCGCCGCCTCGTCGACACCGCCCGCAAGGGCGCCGAAGCCAACGACGGCAAGGATTTTTCGGCGACGCAGGCGAGCCTATTTCTGGACGGCTTCACCTTCCAGCGTTTTCTCAATGATTGCTATGCGGAGAACGCGCGTCGAATGAACGCCATGGACCAAGACCTGTTGCGGCCCTCCTTCCTGCCGGCCCTTGCCAAGGCCGCGCTCCGGAGCTTGCGACTATGGTCCGGGCGCGCGGAGGCGCGGTCGTGAGGCGTGCCACGATCGCCGCCACCGTTCTCGGCATCGCCGCCGGGACCGCTCTTGTCGGATATTTTGGATTCCGCGAAGTCGGGCGGGCGCTGTTCGCGGTGGGCTGGATCGGCTTCTTCGCAATCGTGATCTACCACCTCGCCGGCATGGTGTTGCTCGGAGTCTGCTGGTACGTGCTGACCCCGCACTCCGCTCCGTTCCGGGCGTTTGTGTGGGGTCGAGTGATTCGAGATTCCGCATCGGAAGTGCTGCCATTGTCGCAGCTCGGCGGCTTCATCCTGGGGGCGCGAGCAGCCATGCTTGTGGGTCTTTCCGGCGCCGCCGCGATCGCTTCGACGATCGTCGATGTCACCGTGGAGGTGCTTGGCCAAATCGGTTACACCGCCATCGGGCTCGCCATTCTCGCGCATCTTCGACCCGACGCCCCGATGGTCGATTGGGGCGCGCTCGGGCTTGCGGGGGGACTGATCGCGATCGTGGGGTTCGTTACAGTCCAACGCCGCGGCTCCAAACTGATCGAGCGCGCCTTGTGGTTCGTGGCTCGACGTTGGAGCCGGGGCGCGATGGCGGCGGTGCGTCCCGTGTACGATGAACTCACTGATATCTACAGCCGCGGCGGGGCCATCGGCCTGGCCGGGATTCTTCACCTCGCGGCCTGGATCGCGAGCAGCGTCGAGGCGTGGATCGCGCTCCATCTCATGGGAGTCGATCCCGGGATCGCCGCAGTCGTCGCGATCGAGAGCCTGCTCTACGCCATTCGCAGCGTCGCCTTCGCGATCCCCAATGCAGTGGGAGTTCAGGAAGGCGCATATGTCCTGTTCGGCGGCACGTTCGGATTATCCCCGGAGATTGCGCTGGCGCTGTCTCTGTTGAAGCGGGCCCGCGACCTCGCGATCGGGGTACCGGCGCTGCTGGCCTGGCAGGTGCTGGAGGGGCGCCGTCTGCTGGCCCAGCCGGCTACCACGTCATGATGATGGATCCGAAGCAGCCGCCGCGCGCGAGCATGTCCGGCGCAGCGATGGGCGGGATGAACAGGCCCGGCATGTCGCATTGATGGAGGGAGTGATGCGGTCAATCATGGCAGCTCTTGGTGCAGTCCTGTTCCTGGCCGCCGGACCCGCGGGTAAGGCCGCCGCGGCGCCGGATCACAATCCAATCATCGTGTCGCCGAAGGATGAGGCCGTGGTGCGCAGCCCGGTCACGGTGACGATCGATCTCAACGGGGCGGAGGTCGCTGGCCATTCGACGGGTCCGATGGCCGCAATGCTGGGCATGACGAACATGCCGGCCGGCGGAAAGGGCGCCCATCATGGCCATGCGCACCTGATCGTCGATTCGCCGCTGCCGAAGGCCGGCGCCATGATCCCGATGGACGCGAAGCATATTCATATGATGGGCGGCGCTGCGAAGACGACGCTCAAGCTGCCGCCCGGCAAGCACACGCTGCAGCTGATCATGGGCGGCGACGATCACATCGTGCCGCCAGATGCGCCGCGCTCCATGCTGGTGACGATCAGCGTCCAGTAAGTCGGCTGGCCCGGATGATCGCTCCGGCTGACTTGATCCGGGCGCTGCATCTTGCGGCATCCGTGCTGCCGGCCGGCCTGTATCTCTTCGCGGTGCTGATCGCGCGGCCGGCGGCGCGCGCGAGCCCGGACGGAGGCGACGGCGCCGACGAGCTGCGGCGGTGGAGCATCCAGGCCCTGCGCTGGTGCGCCGCCGTCGCGTTCGTGAGCGGCGCCTTGTGGCTCGGCATCGAGGCCATGTCGATGAGCGGCGAGCCGCTTGGCAAAGCGCTCGCCCCCTCCGTGGTCGGTGCGGTGCTCGGCACGACATTGTTCGGGCGGCTGTGGCTCCTGCGCGGGCTCTTGCTCGCCGCACTCGCCGCCTGCGTGGTTCGCTCGATTGCACGGCAGAAGTCCGCGACGAGCGATGCCATCGGCCTCACGCTATCGCTTGGGTTTGCGGTGACGCTCGCCTGGGCCGGTCATGCGGCGGGCGTGGAGGGCCGAGAAGGGGCAGCACTGCTCGCAGCCCAGATCGCGCATGTCCTGGCCACGGCGGGATGGCTCGGTGCCCTGCCGGCGCTCGCGATGCTCCTGGCGCTGGCGCGGACGCGGCCGGGCGCGCTCGGATTTGCCGCCGCCGCAACGCGCCGCTTCTCGCCGCTCGGCATGACTTGGGTTGCGGTGTTGGTGGGAAGCGGCATCGTCAACAGCTGGGTGCTCGTCGGCACGATCCCCGCCCTTGTCGGCACGGCCTATGGGCGGCTGCTCCTTATCAAGCTCGCCCTCGTGCTCGCGATGCTGGGTCTGGCGGCGCTCAACCGGCTGTGGCTGACCCCCGACCTCGACAGGCACCCGCGGCGCGCCGTCCGCGCCCTCGCCGCCACGATCAGCCTCGAGACCGCGTTGGGCATGGGCGTGCTCGTGATCGTGGGCGCGCTCAGCGCTTCGACCCCGGGCGCTCACGAGCAGCCGCTGTGGCCGTTTCGCTTCACCTTGTCGTGGGAGCCGGTGATCTTCGAGGGCCAGCTCGATCCGCCGTTTGCCATTGCGCTGGCGGTCGCAGCGGCGGGGCTCGTCGCCGCGATCGCCGGCGCCGCCTTCCGCAGATGGGCCATTGCCGGGGTGGGCCTCGTGGCCGGGTTATTCGCCGCCGACCGCATCATCGACGCGATGCAGGTGCCCGCGTATCCGACGAGCTTCATGACCTCGCCGGTGCCGTTCACGGCGGACGCCGTCGCGCACGGGGCAGCGCTGTATCAGGAGACCTGTCTCGTCTGCCACGGCGCGACCGGTCGCGGCGACGGGCCGGCGGCCGCGGCGTTCCCGCCCGGGGAAGCGACGGTCGTGGGGCATCTTCTCGGGCACAGCCAGGGCGAGCTCTTCTGGCAGATCGGCCACGGCATCCCGGGCACACCGATGCCGGCGTTCGAGGCCGAGACCACGCCCGACCAGCGCTGGACCTTGATCCAGTTCCTGCGCGCCCAGGCGCAAGCAACGCAGATCGAAGCCATGAGCTGGCACGTCTCGCCGACAGCGGGCGTGCCGGCGCCAGATTTCGCGTTCCAGATCGACGGCGGCGGGCTCGAGACGCTGGCCGACGAGCGCGGCCAGGCCGCAGTGCTGCTCGTGCTCTACAGCCGGCCGGGGTCGAATGCGCGTCTCGAACAGCTCGCGGCCGCCGCCAGCACGCTGCCTGGTCTGCGGATCGTCGCAGTCCCCCTCGAGCCAGGCGATGCGGAAGGCGACCACCCCGATCCGGCCGGCATGCTGGCCCGGCCGGCGCCGAAGATCGCGGCCGCCTATGCCCTCTACGGCTGGCGCATCGGGCCCGATGGGCCGCAGCCGGCGCGGCACACCGAATTCCTGATCGACCGGTCCGGAACCTTGCGGGCGCGCTGGCACTTGAGCGAGGGAGGGGGTTGGGCCGACGTCGCGCGGCTCAAGACCGAGGTGGAGACGCTCGCCCGCGAGCCGTTCCGGCCTGCAGAACTCGCGCACCACGTCCATGGCTAGGTTTGGTAGGTTGCGGACCGTCCTCCCGGTCGATAGATAAGGTCCATGCGCGTCCTCCTGTTCACGCTGTTCGACGACGCGGCCGCGAGCCTGCGGGGCAAGATCTTCGGCCTCTACGGCATCCTCCTGGCGGCGAACGCGCTGGCGTGGCTGTGGGCGCTGGCGGCGTTCCGCGACCATCCGGTGCTGCTCGGGACGGCGCTGCTCGCCTACACGTTCGGCCTGCGCCACGCGGTGGATGCGGACCACATCGCGGCGATCGACAACGTGACCCGCAAGCTGATGCAGGAGGGCCGGCGGCCGTGCTCGGTCGGCTTCTTCTTCTCGCTCGGGCATTCGACCGTGGTGGTCATCGGCTCGCTGCTGATCGCGGTCGCGACCGCCGGCTTGCAAGGGCGCTTCGCCTGGTTCCGGACCGTCGGCAGCGCGGTTGGCACCACCGTGTCGGCGCTGTTCCTGTTCGCGGTCGCCCTCGCCAACGTCGTGATCCTGATCTCGGTCTACCGGACCTTCGTGCGGGTGCGGCAGGGCGGGCCGTTGATCGAGGCCGACCTCGACCTGCTCTTGTCGCAGCGCGGGCTGCTCGGGCGGCTCTTCCGCTCGCTGTTCCGCATCATCGGCAAGAGCTGGCACATGTATCCGCTGGGCTTCCTGTTCGGCCTCGGCTTCGACACCGCGACCGAGATCGGGCTCCTCGGCATCTCGGCGGCCGAGGCTTCGAATGGGCTGTCGATCTGGTCGATCCTGGTGTTCCCGGCGCTGTTCACCGCCGGCATGTCGCTGATCGACACGACCGACGGCATCCTGATGCTCGGCGCCTATGGCTGGGCGTTCGTGAAGCCGATCCGCAAGCTCTACTACAACATGACCATCACCCTGGTGTCGGTGCTGATGGCGGTGCTGATCGGCGGGGTCGAGATTCTCGGCCTCGTGGTCGACCGGCTCGG
>DATJPD010000007.1:0-14244 GCA_035506575.1 Alphaproteobacteria bacterium | reverse complement strand
GGAGGTGTGCCGGGCCGGGCTCGAGAGCCTCTGGCTCCCCGTCCCGGACATGTCGGTGCCCCCGTCCCTGGAGGCGACGGCCGACCTCGTCGGCGCGGTGGTCGAGCGCCTCTCCCGCGGGGCCACCGTCGTGGTCCACTGCCTGGGGGGCCTCGGCCGGAGCGGGACCCTCGCCGCCTGCTGCCTCGTCGCGCGCGGGAAGGACCCCGCCGAGGCGGTGGACCTCGTGCGGCGGGCCCGCCCCGGGGCGGTGGAGATCCCGTCGCAGGTGAGCTTCGTCGAGCGGTTCGCCTCCCGGGACGCGTCCGTCCCGCGCGGAAGATGACCCCGGGCGGGCGGCCGGGCCCGGTCCCCGCGAACCGAGGAAGCGAGGAACGAACATGGCGGTCCCGACGGTCGAGCAGGCCATCGAGCTCTCGCTCGAGAAGCATCGCGGGCGCGTGGACAAGGGCGGCGCTCCGTACGTGCTCCACCCCCTGCGGGTGATGGTCGCCATGGGCAGCGACGAGGAGCGGCGCGTCGCCGTCCTGCACGACGTGGTGGAGGACTCGGACGTGACGCTCGCCGACCTCCGCGGGCGCGGCTACCCCGAGCGGGAGGTCCTGGCGCTCGACGCGCTCACCCGGCGGGCGGCGGAGCCGTACGAGGCCTTCATCGAGCGGGTGCGCGCCAACCCCCTCGCCCGCACGGTGAAGCGCGCCGACCTCGAGGACAACATGGACGTGCGGCGGCTCGCCTCCGTGGACGAGGACGCCCGCGAGCGGCTGGAGAGGTACCGGCGGGCGTGGGCGCGCCTCGGCGCGTAGCGCCGCCGCCGGCGAGGGCGTCACGGGCGCCCCGCCGCCCTCGCCCCGGAGGCGCCCCCCGGGCGCCCGCGCGCGAGGAGGACGGCGGCGGCGAGGAGCGTCGCGGCGACGAGCGGCGCGTCGCCCACGCGCGCGTAGAGGGTGCGCTCGGAGAGAAGCGCCGGCTCCGCGAGGAGGAACCCGGGCTCGGCGCTCCCGTAGCGGGCCCGGACCCGGCCGGCCGAGTCCACCCAGGTCGTCTCCCCGTAGTTCACCGCGCGCACCAGGTCGCGGCGGGCCTCGATGGCGCGGCTCGTCGCGAGCCGCAGGTGGAGCTCGCTCTCCGTGCTCCCGGTGTACCAGGCGTCGTTGGTGATGTTGACGAGCAGGTTCGGGTCGAGGGCCATGGCCTCGCGCACCGCCTGGGAGAGCGTGTCCTCGTAGCAGTTGAGCGCCACCGCGCGGACCGGGCCGGCCTCGAGGAGCACCTGCCCCCTCCCCGGCACGAGCCCGGTGCCCCGGTAGAAGACCTCGTTCAGCCAGGGGAAGGTGTCGCCCAGGGGCACGTACTCGCCGAAGATGAGGAGGTGCCGCTTGAAGTAGGGCTCCCCGATCCGCCCGCGGGTGGCGACGGCCGCGGCGTTGTAGCCGCCGGCGGGTCCCCGCATCATGAGGCCCACGAGCACCGGGCCGCGGACGCCGGGCTGCAGGATCGCCCGGGGACCCGGGAGGTCGCGCCGGGACCGCGCGTCCAGGAGGTAGGGATAGGCGCCCTCGGTCCACACCGTCAGGTCGGGCGGGGGCTCTGCGCTCTCGGCGGCCCGGGTGAGCTCGGTGAGCCGTCCCAGGATCGCCTC
The DNA here is from genome assembly GCA_035506575.1 of Alphaproteobacteria bacterium. Taxonomy (GTDB): domain Bacteria; phylum Pseudomonadota; class Alphaproteobacteria; order CACIAM-22H2; family CACIAM-22H2; genus DATJPD01. Next base: position 12,602 of record DATJPD010000007.1, on the reverse strand, counting down.
CGCCTCCTTGGGGTCCCAGCGCTCGGTCGCCTCGATGGACGGCTGGACGAGGGCCACGCGGGCGGACGGGGCGCGGGCGCGGTCCGCCTCCACCCTCCGGATCGCGAGGGCCCCCTCCGCGAAGGTGAGGGCCGGGATGGCCCCGGCCGCGCCGAGCATGGCGATGGCCCGGCCGCGGCGGCCCGCGACGACGAGGAGCCGGGCGCCGTCGGCGGCGAGGCCGGCCGTGAGCGCCATGAGCAGCGCCACCCCCCGCTCGCCGACGAACTCGGCGAGCTGGACGAGCTCGGGGTGCGCCACGGCTCCGGTCGCCACCGTCCACGGGAAGACGCAGGGGAGGAAGGTGCTCCAGTAGACCGAGAGCCCGAAGGCGACCCAGCGCGGGACTCCCCGGCGCGACAGCTGGACGGTGAGCACCGACGCCATCGAGAACCGCAGGCCCTGCTCGAGCGAGAGCGCGACGAGGGCGGCGAGGCCGGCCGACCAGGGCAGGGGCGTGAAGCGCGTCACCACCGGCACGACGAACCGGAGCGCGACGAGGTTCGTGCCGGCGCCGAAGAGGAGCCCCCGCAGCGCGCCCGCCAGGACCGCGCGGAAGCGGGACGCCGGCGGGCCCTCCTCGCCGAGCAGCGTCTCGAGCACGGCGAGGCCGAGCCAGGGGAACGCGACCAGGTCCCAGGGCGGGGTGGAGAGCGCCATCGCCGCCCCGCTCGCGAGGCAGGCGGCGAGGACGGCCGCGGAGCGCCACCTGGACCGGCCCCGCGGCACCTCCCTCGCTCCCCTGGCGGCGCCCTTCCCTCCCATGTGCCCGGTAGGTTACCCCGGCGGCCGCGGCGCCGCCCCGGCTTTGGCCGCGACCGGTCAGGTCCCGGTCCAGCGCGCCGGCCGCTTGGCCAGGAAGGCGTCGATCCCCTCGGCAGCGTCGGGCTGGAGCATCCCGCAGGCCATGGTCTCGCCGGCGAGCGCGTAGGCGTCGGCGAGCGGACGCTCGACCTGGCGGTAGAAGGCGCGCTTGCCCGAGGCGATGACGGCGGCGCTCCGCCCGAGGATCACGCCCGTGAACCTCGCCACCTCGGCGTCGAGCGCGGCGGGCGGGACCACCCGGTTCACGAGCCCCCAGGCGAGCGCGGTGGGCGCGTCGAAGAGCTCTCCGGTGAGGAGCATCTCCATGGCTCGCTTCCGCCCGACGTTCCGCGCCACGCCCACGGCCGGCGTGGAGCAGAACAGGCCGATGTTCACGCCCGGGAGCGCGAAGCGGGCGTCCTCGGAGGCCACCGCCAGGTCGCACATGGAGACGAGCTGGCAGCCGGCCGCGGTGGCGATCCCGTGCACGCGGGCGATGACCGGCTGGGGCAGCTCGGTGAGCTTCACCATCATCCGGCTGCAGTCGGCGAAGAGCCGGTCCTGCCAAGGCCGGTCGGCGCTGTGCGCGCGCATCTCCTTCAGGTCGTGCCCGGCGCAGAAGCCCCGGCCGGCGCCGGCGATGACCACGGCGCGTGCGCCCCGGTCCGCGGCCAGGCGGTCGAGCTCGGCCTCCAGCGCCGCGATCATGGCGCTCGAGAGGGGGTTGAACCGGTCTCCGCGGTTGAGGGTGAGCGTGGCCACCCCCCCGTCGTCGCGCCTCGTCACCATCGGCGGAGCCTCGACCACCTGCTCGTTCGCGCCCATCGTCTCCACCTCTCCGGCCGCGACCGCGCGGCCCGTCACTCGATTGCCGCCACGGACCTGGCCCGCTGGCGGAGCACGTGCTTCTGGATCTTCCCCGTGGAGGTCTTCGGAAGCGGGCCGAAGACCACCTTGCGCGGCGCCTTGTAGTGCGCCATCTGCGCGCGGCAGTGGCCGATGAGCTCCTCCTCGGTGGCGGCGGCGCCGGGCCTGAGCTCCACGTACGCGCACGGGCTCTCCCCCCACTTCCGGTCCGGCTGCGCCACCACGCCCACCGCCAGGACGGCCGGGTGGCGGTAGAGCACCTCCTCGACCTCCACCGAGGAGATGTTCTCCCCTCCCGAGATGATCACGTCCTTGGCGCGGTCCCGGATCTTCACGTAGCCGTCCGGGTGGCGGACGGCGAGGTCCCCCGAGTGGAACCAGCCCCCGGCGAAGGCCTCGGCGGTGGCCTGGGGGTTCTTCAGGTATCCCTTCATGGTGATGTTCCCGCGGAAGACGATCTCGCCCATGGTCTCGCCATCCCGCGGCACCCGCAGCATGGTGGCCGGATCCATCACCTCGATCGCCTGTTGCAGGTGGTAGGGCACGCCCTGGCGGCCGTTCAGCCGCGCCCGCTCTTCGATGGGCAACTTGTCCCACCCCTCCTGCTTGGCGCACACCGACGCCGGACCATAGACTTCTGTAAGCCCGTAGACGTGAGTGAGTTCGATGCCGATGCGTTCGGCGCCTTCGATGATCGCAACGGGCGGCGCGGCGCCCGCGATGAGACCGTTCAGCTTCCAGGTCAGCCCCTCGCGCATGGCGTCGGGCGTGTTGATGAGCGTGGCATACACGATGGGCGCGCCGCACAAATGGGTGACGTGGTGCTTGCGCGCGAGATCGAAGATCGTCGCCGGCTCTACCCGGCGCAGGCACACGTTGGTGCCGGCGTTCGCGGCCATCGTCCACGGGAAGCACCAGCCGTTGCAGTGGAACATCGGCAGCGTCCAAAGGTACACCGTGTGCGGCGGCATCGCCCACGAGATGATGTTGCTGGCCGCGTTGAGGTACGCGCCGCGGTGATGGTAGACAACGCCTTTCGGATTGCCCGTCGTGCCGGACGTGTAGTTGAGGCAAATCGCGTTCCACTCGTCAGACGGCAGCGACCACGCGTGGTCCGGATCGCCGAGGGCCAGGAAGTCCTCGTACTCGATCTCGCCGAGCCGCTTGCCGCCTACGTAAAGATCGTCATGCACGTCAATCACGTAGGGACGCTTGCCTGGCAACAGCGCGAGGGCCTTCTCGACCACCGGCGAGAACTCCGCGTCGGTGAGCAGCACCTTGGCCTCGCCGTGCTGCAGCATGAATGCAATCGCCTCGGCGTCCAGGCGCGTGTTGAGCGTGTTCAGGACCGCACCGCACATGGGCACGCCGAAATGCGCCTCGGCCATGGCCGGCACATTGGGCAGCATCGCCGCCACCGTATCGCCGATCACGATGCCGCGCTGCACGAGCGCCGAAGCCAGGCGACGGCAGCGCACATACGTTTCGCGCCAAGTAAACCGGCGCTCGCCGTGGATCACGCTCGGCCGGTCCGGATAGACCAGCGCGCTGCGTTCCAAGTAGCTGAGCGGTGACAAGGGCACGAAGTTGGCCGGGTTCTTGTCGAGCCCCAGCGAATACGGATTGCTCATGTGTTCCTCCGGGAAGATACCGGACCGGACACACTGACCGGCCGGCAGCGGAATTCTCGCACCGGGGCTGTTGCGGCGCAACGAAGGGCCGCACGCGGGACCGTGGTAATCCCGGAAAACAGGCAAAGGGGAAATGGTGGACCGAAAGGGGATCGAACCCTCGACCTCCGCATTGCGAACGCGGCGCTCTCCCAGCTGAGCTATCGGCCCCGAAAGAGGGGCGGATTATAGCCGGCGGCCCGCGCAAACGACAAGGGCGCCGAAGCGCCCTGTTCGCTGGAATGAGGCGGATCTCAGACCGAGAACGATGAACCGCAGCCGCAGGTGCTGGTCGCGTTTGGATTCTTGATCACGAACTGCGAGCCTTCCAGTCCTTCCGTGTAATCAATCTCGGCACCCACCAGATACTGATAGCTCATCGGGTCGATCAGCAACGTGACGCCATTCTTCTCCATCACGGCGTCGTCGGCATTGGCGGCTTCATCGAACGTGAAGCCGTACTGGAATCCGGAGCAGCCCCCGCCGGTAACGAATACCCGCAGTTTCAGTTCCGCGTTGCCCTCTTCCTGGATCAGTTCCTTCACCTTGTTGGCAGCGCTGTCCGTGAAGAGCAGCGGCGCCGGCATGTCGTTGGCACTCATGTCTTGTACTCCTGTCTGTCTGTTGGGGGGTGTTTCCACTCGATCATTATCGGCGTGTGCCGTGGGGCGGTCAATTGCCGCCGCTCTTGCTCTTGACCGGGGAGGCGATCTTTAGTTCGATCGTCTTGCCCGGCTGGCCGGTATGCACCATGCGGCCCTCGACGACGGCGCCCAGATGCATTTCAATCGTGTTGTACTGCACGTCGCCCGTGACCCTGGCCTTGGCCTGCAATTCGAGGAAGCCGCCCGAGATGACCGGTCCGACCACGGAACCGTTGATGACCAGGTGGGAAACGACGACTTCGCCTTCGATCCGGGCGTGCTCGCTGATCACCAGGGTCGCCGACTGGTCGCCGGTGGCGTGCACGTTGCCCTTGATTTCGCCATCGATGCGCAGGCCGCCCGTGAAGGAGACATCGCCGGTAATCACGGTTCCGGCGCCAATCAGCGTGTCGATGCGGTTCTGGGGTTTGGTTTCTTTCACGAACATGGGCAGTACTCCTACAGAGTGGCGCTCTGCGACGCCAGGACGGCGCCATTCTGGATCAGGCGCGCCTCAATGCGCATGATCGTGGCGTCCGCCGGTACCCGGAAGCTTCCTTCCAGACTGCGAAAGGCTCGGAACGAGACCTGGAATTTGCTGGCGTCCGGATCGTCCGAACGGGGCAGCACGACGACATTGGTCTGGCCCGACGCGGCGCGTAGCGTAACATGAAACTGCAGCGCTCCCCGGAATTCCTGCTTCGCTTCCGCGCCATGCTGCGAGACCAGCAGGTAGTAACGGTACTTGCCGGGCGTGGCGTCCGGCTCGATGCGCAGCCGCCCGAGGCTCACGCCGTTGGCCTTGACGCCGCCAGCAGCCAGGTTCTCGAATACGGCCAGGTTTTCCTTCAGGCGGATGTTTTCCTCTTCCAGCCCTTTGACCTGCTGCGTAAGGCGTTGCACCGTTGACTGATCGATCTGCAACTGACTTTCGCTCGAATTGGCGATGACGCGCAGGCGGGTAACCTCGCCTTCCAGGCTGCTCTGCTTTTCTCGCAGGTAACTGATCTCATTCTGGCTCTCGCTGCGGTCGAAGCCGGCATAGCGTCGCCCGGCGTCGTATATCCAGCCTGCAAGCGCCAGCGCCAGCGCCAGCACGACGACAACGGCCGAGGCGCGCCAATACCAGGGCACGTGCGTGCGCACGGCGACTCGCGGCGCGGCGATGCCGAAGCGGCCGCGCAGCCTGCGCAGCCTCAGGGCAAGACGGGAACGTCCGAGAGCGCGGTGCATTCGTCCAATCCGAACATGAGGTTCATATTCTGCACGGCCTGGCCGGCGGCGCCTTTGGTCAGGTTGTCGATCACCGACAGCACCACCAGCGTGTCGCCGCCTTGCGGACGGTGCAGTGCGATGCGGCAGTTGTTGGAGGCGCGCACCGAGCGGGTTTCCGGGTGCGATTTCGGCGGCAGCACGTCCACGAACGGCTCGTGGTCGTAGCGCTTCTCGAACAGCGCCTGGACATCCGTGTCGCGCGTGACGCGCGCGTAGAGCGTCGCATGGATACCGCGAATCATCGGTGTCAGGTGCGGCACGAACGTGAGCCCGACGTTGCGCCCCGCAGCAATGCTCAAGCCTTGGCGGATTTCGGGCAGATGGCGATGGCCGGCAACGGCGTAGGCCTTGAAGTTGTCGGACGCTTCAGAGAAGAGGATGTGCATCTCGGCCTTGCGGCCCGCGCCCGATACGCCCGATTTGCAGTCGGCAATCAGATGGTCCACATCGACACACTCCGCCTCGACGAGCGGCAGGAGACCCAGTTGCGCGGCGGTTGGATAGCAGCCCGGGTTGGCCACGAGGCGCGCGTTGCGAATTGCCGCGCGGTTAACTTCCGGCAGGCCATACACGGCTTCGGCCACCAGATCGGGCGCAGCGTGGGTCATGCCGTACCATTTTTCCCAAACCGCGATGTCCTTGATGCGGAAGTCGGCCGCAAGGTCGATCACGCGCGCGCCGGCGTCAAGCAGTTGGCGCGCCTGCTGCATTGCGATGCCGTTAGGCGTCGCAAAGAAGACGACGTCGCAGCGATCGAGCGGCGCGTCCTTCGGGTCGGCGAACTTCAGCCCCACATGCCGACGCAGGCTCGGAAACATGTCCGCGACCGGCGTCCCGGCTTCGCCGCGCGACGTGATCGCGGTGAGTTCGACTTCGGGGTGATGCGCGAGCAGCCGCAACAGTTCGACGCCCGTGTAACCGGTGCCGCCGACAATGCCAGCCTTGATCATGCAGATGACTCCTGGTGAGCCGTATTCCAAACGCTATGGTAACCGATGAAACGAAAAAGCCGCCCAAAGCGTCCTTGGGGCGGCTTCTTTCGGGACCTCGGACCGGTCAGCGCTTCGAGAATTGCTTGCGACGACGCGCCTTGTGGAAGCCGACCTTCTTGCGCTCGACTTCGCGCGCGTCACGGGTAACCAAGCCAGCGGTCGACAACGCGGGTTTCAAGGCGGCATCGTACTCGATCAGCGCACGCGTGATGCCGTGGCGCACGGCACCGGCCTGGCCAGATTCACCACCACCGGTCACATTGACCATGATGTCGAACGTGCCAGCGTGTTGGGTTAGTTCCAGCGGCTGCCGGACGACCATGCGGCCGGTCTCGCGGGAGAAGAATTCGTCCACCGGCTTGTCGTTGACCACGATCTTGCCGCTGCCGGTCTTCATGAATACGCGCGCCACCGCCGTCTTGCGACGACCGGTACCGTAGTAGTAATTGGCTGCCATGTCTGTTCCTGTCTGTAAATCGCGGCCTTAGACTTCCAGGGCCTTCGGCTGCTGGGCCGAGTGCGGGTGCGCCGCGCCGGCATAGCACTTCATCTTCTTCGCCATCGCGTAACCGAGCGGGCCCTTGGGCAGCATGCCCTTGACGGCCTTCTCGAGGATGCGGCCGGGAAAGCGCTGCTGTAGCTTGGTGAAGTTGGTCTCGTAGATGCCGCCCGGATAGCCCGAGTGGCGGAAGTACTTCTTGTCCTGCGCCTTGTCGCCGGTGACACGCAGCTTGTCGACGTTGACCACGACGATGTAGTCGCCGGTATCGACGTGGGGCGTGTACTCGGTCTTGTGCTTGCCGCGCAGGCGGCGAGCGATCTCGCTGGCGAGGCGGCCGAGCACCTTGTCCGTGGCGTCAACGACGTACCAGTCGCGCTTGACTTCGTGCGGCTTGGCGGAGAATGTTTTCATGAGTCGTGTTTCCTTGCTCTTTGTGGCCTTGCGCTGGAATGCCTGCCGATGACACTGCCCAGACCCGGCCGGTGCATCTGCGGAAAAGCCGCGCATTTTAGGCGATCCGGCACCACTGTGTCAAACCGATGGCGCGACAGAAAAGAAAAAGGCGCAACCCCGGTGGGGGTTGCGCCAAATCCACACCAAAGGAGGAGGGTGGAGGAGACACCGGAGGAAACGCCAATGACCGCGTTTCGTTGAGGCCATTATGCCAAAAGTTATTGTGCGGTGCAAGAATTTTGTGCGCCGTGTCAATTGGCTTCGATTGGCCGACCTAGAATGTGGGATATCTGCAACAGGAGGCGCACAATGGAATGTACGGTCCGGTGGCACGAGGGGATGAGCTTCATCGCCCAGACAGGTAGCGGCCATCTGGTGGCCATGGATGGCGCGGTTGAGGCCGGAGGACACAACTGGGCTCCCCGACCGATGGAAATGTTGCTGGCCGGAGCGGGCGGTTGCACCTCCTTTGATGTCGTGATGATCCTGCAGCGCGGGCGCCAGGACATCCGCGGCTGCGACGTGAAGATCGCCGCGGATCGAGCCGAAAACGACCCGAAGGTATTTACGCGCATCCACTTTCATTTCACGGTGGCGGGACGCGGGCTGAAGCCGGAATCCGTGGAACGTGCGATCAAGCTGTCGGCGGAGAAGTATTGCTCGGCGTCGATCATGCTCGGCAAGACAGCCGAGATAACGCACGACTTCGAGATCGTCGAGGTCTAGATGTAGTACGAGGTCGAGGTCATCACCCTCGACAAGGCTCTCATTGCCAGCCGGGCCGGCGCAGGCAATTCGCGCGCACCGAGGCCGGTCGCCGTTTCCGCATGGCGGATCTCGTCGGCCTTCATCTGTTCGACCACCGCGCGCGAGCGCAGGTCCGCCTCCGGCAGGGTGTCGAGGTGGCTGTTCAGGTGCATCTCGACCTGTCGTTCGGTCTCGGCCAGGAAGCCCAGGTTCCAGGCGTCGCCGAGCCTGCCGGCGGCAACGCCGATCGCCAGGGATCCGGCATACCAGAGCGGATTGAGGAAGCTCTTGCGGCCGCCGAGTTCGTCGATGCGCCGTTCGGTCCAGTTGAGGTGCTCGGTCTCTTCCCACGCAGCCTGCCGAAGCGCCTGCTTCGTACCGGGATCGCGACAGGTCAGCGCCTGCCCTTGATACAGCGCCTGCGCGCACACTTCGCCGACATGATCGACGCGCAGCAACGCCGCCGCATGCCGGCGCCCGGCTTTATCGAGGTCGGCTTCGGGCAGATCCGTGCCCGGCATGGGCCGCCGCGTCGGGGCTGCCGCAAACACGGTCCGCAACGCCTTATCGAACTCGACGATGAAGGCGTCGATCACGCCTGCTCCGAGCGCTCGCGAGAGGCATGGTGCCTGCCGGGCAGCAGCCGCGAAAGCTCCGTCAAGGCGCGTGTGTAGACATCCCGCTTGAATTCGATCACGGCATCCAGCGGCACCCAGTAGTCGTTCCAGCGCCAGGCGTCGAACTCAGGATGCGCGGTCGCGCGCAGCGATACGTCGGAATCCCGGCCGATGAGGCGCAACAGGAACCAGATCTGCTTCTGCCCCTTGTAGGTGCCACGCCACTCCCGGCGGACCCACTGTTTCGGCACGTCGTAACGCAGCCAGTCGCGCGTGCGGCCGATGATGCGGACATGCTCCGGCTCGAGCCCGACTTCCTCCTGCAACTCGCGGAACATGGCCTGTTCGGGCGTCTCGCCCTTCTTGATGCCCCCTTGCGGGAACTGCCAGGAATGTTCGCCGATGCGTTTGCCCCAGAAGACCTCGTCGTGCTGATTGACCAGAACTATGCCGACATTCGGGCGATAACCTTCCCGGTCGAGCATGGTGAAGCAACCTTCCAATGTTTGTCTGGGAACAATTCTTCCATAGTTGGCCGACCAAGGAAAGGATGTCGGGGACTGTAAAATGCCCGTTTTTCAGATAAGCAGGACTCACCATGCGCGCCAGCCAGTTCTTCATCGCCACCCTCAAGGAAGCCCCTGCGGACGCCGAGGTGATCTCGCAGCGCCTGATGCTGCGCGCCGGCATGATCAAGCGCCTGGCTGCGGGCATCTACACCTGGATGCCGATCGGCCTGCGCGTGGTACGCAAGGTCGAGCGCATCGTGCGCGAGGAGATGAACCGCGCGGGCGCGATCGAACTTTTCATGCCCGCAGTGCAACCGGCCGAACTGTGGCAGGAATCCGGTCGCTGGGAAAAGTACGGGCCGGAGTTGCTGCGCTTCAAGGATCGGCACAGCCGCGACTTCGTGATCGGACCCACGCACGAGGAAGTCATCACCGACATCGTCCGCCGCGAGATCAGGAGCTACCGCCAGTTGCCGAGGCACTTCTATCAGATCCAGACCAAGTTCCGCGACGAGATCCGCCCGCGCTTCGGCGTCATGCGCGGCCGTGAATTCACGATGAAGGACGGCTATTCCTTCCATACGTCGTTCGAGGACCTGCAGCGCGAATACCAGAACATGTACGAGACCTACAGCCGCATCTTCACGCGGCTGGGACTGGGCTTCCGCGCCGTGGCGGCCGATACCGGCTCGATCGGCGGCACCGGCTCGCACGAATTCCATGTGCTGGCCGACTCCGGCGAGGATGCCATCGCCTACTGCGCGGATTCCGACTACGCCGCCAACGTCGAACTGGCCGAAGCCCTGGCGCCCACCAAAGTCAGCGCTGGCGGCACGCCGCTAATGGAGAAGAAAGCCACGCCCGGCAAGACCCGTTGCGAGGACGTCGCCGAATTCCTCGACACGCAGCTGACGAACACCGTCAAGGCCATCGCCGTCGTGCATGACGAAAATTTCGTCCTGCTGTTGATCCGTGGCGACCATAACCTGAACGAAATCAAGGCCAGCAAGCTGCCCGGCCTCGATCCCTTCCGCTTCGCCACGGACGAGGAAGTCGAGCGTTTCCTCGGCTGCAAGCCCGGCTATATCGGTCCGGTCGGCGTCGACCGCAAGAAGGTACGAGTGATCGCTGACCGCACCGTGGCGGTCATGGACAACTTCGTCTGCGGCGCCAACGAGGCCGGCTTCCACCTCACAAATGCGAATTGGGGGCGCGACCTGCCCGCGCCGGATGCCGTCGCCGACATCCGCAACGTCGTCGCCGGCGACCCTTCGCCCGACGGCAAGGGTAACCTCGACATCTGCCGCGGCATCGAGGTCGGCCACATTTTCCAACTGCGCACGAAGTACGCCGAAGCTCTCGCCTGCAAGTTCCTCGATGAGCAGGGCAAGGATCGCGTCATGGAAATGGGCTGCTACGGCATCGGCATCACCCGCATCGTCGGCTCGGCCATCGAACAGGGCAACGATGACCAGGGCATCATCTTCCCCGCCGCCATCGCGCCCTTCGAAGTCGTCATCGTGCCCATGGGTTACCACAAGTCCGAGGCCGTGCGCGCTGCGGCCGACAAGCTGCGCGACGACCTGCTGGCAGCCGGCGTCGATGTCATGCTCGACGACCGCGACGAGCGCCCGGGCGTCATGTTCGCCGACTGGGAACTGATCGGCGTGCCCCATCGCGTCGTCATCGGCGAGCGCGGCATGAAGGAAGGAAAGTTCGAATACAAGGGCCGCCGCGATGTCGAGGCGGCCATGGTGCCATCCGGCGAGATGGTGCAGGTACTGCGCGGGAAACTGTGCGCCTGATCGGCCGTCTGGTCGGCAGTTTGTTGCTGCTCGGCTGCGCCGGTGCGGCGCTCGCCGGTGCGCAGGAATACGAGCCGCTGGCCGCCAGCGTGCGGGCGGCGCTCCACGCTGCGGTAGCCGATCGCGCTTCGCCGGAACCGAAATTCGCCAGCCCTGAAGACAAGATCTCCTGGCTTGCGGAAATGTCCCGCCGACTCGAAAAGCGCATGCCCGACAAGCAGGCCCGGCTGGACTTCCTGAAGACGGTCCACTACGAGGCGCAACGCGCCGGTCTCGATCCGCAGCTCGTACTCGGCCTGATCCAGGTGGAAAGCGGGTTCAAGAAGTATGCGGTCTCGGGCGCCGGGGCACGCGGCTACATGCAGGTGATGCCGTTCTGGGTCAAGCTGATCGGCGACGGCTCGCAGGATCTCTTCCACCTGCGCACGAACCTCCGCTTCGGGTGCACGATCCTGCGCCACTACCTCGACATTGAGCGCGGCGATCTCTACCGCGCACTGGGCCGCTACAACGGCAGCCTGGGCGCGCCCGACTATCCGAACATGGTGCGCGCGGCCTGGGAGAACCAGTGGAACTGGGGGCAGCGCATCTTTACAGCACCGCGCTGACGCAACCTGCGAAAGTCAGTCCCCGTGGTACGCCGTGCTGTCACCGCATGCCGGGCAGCATGCCTTTCATCCCGCGCATCATCTTCGCCATGCCGCCCTTGGAGAACTGCTTCATCACCTTCTGCGTCTGCTCGAACTGGTTGAGCAGGCGATTGACTTCCTGCACCTGAACGCCTGCACCCGTGGCAATGCGGCGCTTGCGGCTGGCCTTGATGAGCTCCGGCTTGGCGCGCTCTGCGGGCGTCATGGAGTTGATGATGCCTTCCGTGCGGCGGATGACCTTGTCGTCGACGGCCCCCCCGGCCTGCTGTGCCATCTGGCCGAACTGCGCGGGCAGCTTGTCGAGCATGGCCGTCAGCCCGCCCATCTTGCGCATCTGGCCGATCTGGTCCTTGAAGTCGTTGAGGTCGAAGCCCTTGCCGGACTTCATCTTCCTGACAAGATCCTGCGCCTTCTCCTGGTCGACGCTGCGATGCGCTTCCTCGACGAGGCCGAGGATGTCGCCCATGCCGAGGATGCGCGAGGCCATGCGCTCGGGATGGAACTCCTCGAGGCCATTCAGCTTCTCGCCGACGCCCGCGAATTTGAGCGGCTTGCCGGTGACATGCCGCACCGACAGCGCCGCGCCGCCGCGTGCATCGCCGTCGAGCTTGGTGAGCACGACGCCAGTGAGCGGCAGCGCCTCGGCGAACGCCTTCGCGGTGTTCACGGCATCCTGGCCGAGCATGGCGTCGACCACGAACAAGGTCTCGATCGGCTTCAGCGCCGCATGCAGTTCGCGCACTTCGGCCATCATGGCTTCGTCGATGGCGAGCCGGCCCGCGGTGTCGACGAACAGCACATCGTGATAGTGCTTCTTCGCGTAATCGAGGGCTGCGAGCGCGATGTCGAGCGGCTTCTGGCCGACTTCGGACGGGAAGAAATCGATACCGGCCTGCGCCGATACCATCTTCAACTGCTCGATGGCTGCGGGGCGGTAAACGTCGCAACTGACCGCCAGAACCTTCTTCTTCTGCCGCTCCTTGAGCCACTTGCCGAGCTTGGCGGTCGTGGTCGTCTTTCCCGCGCCC
>DATJPD010000006.1:0-2392 GCA_035506575.1 Alphaproteobacteria bacterium | reverse complement strand
TTGCCCACAACACGCGGCACCGGCGTTACGCGACCCTGTTGCGAGCGCACCTCGCCCGGATGCTCGGCGTCGATGCCCTCCAACGCCAGCGCGAACCGGTTCGAATAGCTTTCGCGGCGGATCTCGCCGTCGCTGATGATGTCGAGACCGGCATCTTCCTGGGCCTTGATCGCGACGATGGTGGCGTCATCCTGGGCCTCGGCCAGGAACTGCTCGGGCACCCGCCACAATTCCCTGGCGCGCACGCGCGGCGGAAACCGGCCCGCCAGCCGCGCCCGGTCGATCAGCCATTCCGGCTGCGGGTAACTGCCGACGAGCGTGGTGGGAAGCAGCATGGTCATGGGCTCCTGTGCGATGCGGGCCAGTTTTCACCGCGACTCATCGCCGCGCGGATCGTATCACCGTGCTGGTTCAGCAGCGGCGCGGCATCCACCGATCGGGCGTGGCTGCCGTCGAACTGCACGGCGGGGCGCACCGATTGCGTGGCGGCATGGGGCGACTCGATGGGCACGATCATGCCCAGATGCGCGACCTGCGGATCCCTCACGACGTCATCGAGGCGGTTCACCGGAGCATGGGGGACATCGGCCGCCTGCAGGCGCTCGACCCAGTAGGCCAGTGGCCGGCGCGAGAAGCGCGCATCGAGCTCGAGGCGCAGTGTTTCGTATTCGGCGATGCGGCGCTCGCGCGGATTGAACCTCGGATCCTGGCCGAGCTCGGGCGCCTCCAGTGCGGTGATCAGCCCCCGCCAGAACTTCTCGAGTGACGAGAGGTGAATGGCAATGAGGCGCTCATCGGCCGTGCGCAGGATGTAGGCCTGGGCGAGCCGCGGACGGTCGGCGGACGTGGGCGTCTCGTGCAGTGCGAAGAAGGCCGCGAAAGGCTCGACGGCGAAGTGCATCATGGCCTCGAGCATCGACACTTCGACATGCAGGCCGCGGCCGGTACGGCCGCGCTGCACCAGCGCCGCCAGGATTCCCTGCGAGGCGTACAGCCCGGTGATGGCGTCGGCCAGCGCCGGCCCCAGGAACTGGGGGCGGCGGTAGTCGACGACCACACTCAGGAACCCGCTCAAGGCCTGGGCCACCGAATCGTAGCTCGGCCGGTCCACGTAGGGGCCGCTTGATCCGAAGCCGCTGATCGAGCAGCACACCAGGCGCGGGTTCAGCGAATGCAGGCGCGCGACGCCCGCGCCGAGACGCTCGGCGGTCCCGGGCCGGAAATTCTGGATGTAGACATCGGCTTCGCCGACCAGGCGGTCGAACAGGGCGCAGTCGCTCTTCGACTTCATGTCCAGGGCGAGACTGCGCTTGTTGCGGTTGTACGCCTGGAAATGCGGCGAGTACTGGCCGCCCTGGTAGGAGCGGTAGGGGTCGCCTTCGGGGCTCTCGACCTTGATCACGTCGGCGCCCAGATCCGCGAGCATCATGCCGCAGCACGGCCCGGTGATGAACGTGCCCTGCTCCAGTACGCGGACTCCATCCAGAGCGCCCTTGAAGCTGCTCGTCATGATCAGGCGTCCTTGCTGGCGACGAAGCCGGCGGGTGCCTCGCCGTCGTAGTCGATGGCCTGCGCCGCGGCATGCGCCATGATGAAGCCGATGCCCCGCTGTTGTTCCTCGAGCAGGTGCGCGACGAGACTCGCCGTGCGCGCGAGCAGCGGGACGCCCTTCAACGCCAGCAGCGGATAGCCGGCATCGAGCAGGACCGCGGGTATCGCCCCGGACACGTTCAGGGTCAGCGGCCGCCCGATGAGTCCGGGCAGCAGTTTCTCCACCAGGCCCGCAATCCGGGTGAAGCGACCGGCGAGGCCTGCCTCGGTCGCCACCTCGATGAGGCGCAGCGCGCGCGGATCCCCGCCCCGATGCAGTGGATGTCCAAAGCCCGGGATGGCCCGTTTCACCTTGCGATAGGAAGTGACGGTGGCCCCGATGGCCGCCTCGAGGCCGCCGGAGGCCGCCTCGGCCTCGGCGACTTCGGAGAAGAAACGCCCCGCGGCCTCGGCCGATCCCAGGACCACCGAGCCGCAGCCGAGAATTCCGGCCGCCACGGCGCCCTGCAGGGCCTCCGGTGCGGCGGCGAGGGTCATACGCGCGGCCGCGACGCTCGGCACGAGGCCGTGCTCGGCGATCGCGACGAGCGTGGCATCGAGCACCCGCAGCTGCGCCGCCGAGGGCTTCGCTCCGGTCACGAGCAGCCAGAAATGTTCGCTGAAGCTGATCGAGCCGATCAGTTCGCCCACCAGATCGCGGCCCCGGACGACGATCGTTTCCTCATTCGATGTCGCGATCGCCGAGCTGTGCCGGTCCTGCCGTCCGATCTTCACCTGCTCCCCTCTTCGATGGAATTTCGCATATCGAAATTCATGTCGTTATTCGAAAGCATTGTGGTCT
>DATJPD010000005.1:0-2332 GCA_035506575.1 Alphaproteobacteria bacterium | reverse complement strand
CCCGAACAACGATCCCCACACCGGCAACGGCGGCTGCTCGATGTGCCAGGGCGCCATCACCATCGACCGGAACACCGTTTCGCTGAACCTGGCGTATTACACCATCGCCCATGCCTCGAAGTTCGTCCGCCCCGGCTCCGTTCGCATCGGCTCTACCAACCGCGGCGATCAGACGATCGGCCTGACCGACGACGAAGAACGGCCCGGCTTGAAGCGCATGGCCGTAATCGAGAACACGCAGGTGTTACCCAACGTGGCCTTCAAGACACCCGACGGTAAGATCGTGCTCATCGTGGCCAACGACAGCCACGCGGTTAGTTCGTTTGCGGTTCAGTATGGCGGGCAGACGGCCACGATCCGGCTGAACGCCGGGTCGGTCGGAACTTTCGTGTGGTAGACGCCGCGTCTGTTACTGGCTCACCCCTCGACGAACTGTTGGCCGCCGTCGATATCGTAAGTTGCTCCGGTGATCGCTGTATTGGTCATCAGGTGGACCGCCAGTGCGGCGACATCGGCCGGGCCGACCACGCGCCCGATCGGCAGGGTCGTGCGAAGCTGCTGGCGGCGCGCCTCCAGCCCATCGCCGAGCAGCGATGCCGAGAGCGGCGTGTCGACGAAGCCGGGCGCGATTAGGTTGACGCGGACGGGCGCGAGTTCGAGCGCCAGCGCCTTGGTGAGCGCCGGCTTCGCCGCGGTGAACGCCGCGACGAGTGGGCTCGCCGACGGCCGGCGGCCGCCCGTTCCGCCGATGAACAGCAGCGTTCCGCCCGGACGCACCTTGCCGGTAACGCGGCGAGCGATGTGGAGCGGCAGCCAGAAGATCTCCTCGGCATTGCGGCGCGCCTGTGCGAAGTCGATATCGGCCAGCCGCGAGTAGTACGGGCCGCCGGCGGTGACCAGGACATGGTCGATCGGTGTCGGCAGCTCGTCAAAAAAATGATCCAGGCGCTCGAAGTCGGTAGCGTCGAACGCTGCACTGCTCAGCGCGCCGAGCTCGCGTGCGGCGTGCGCGAGGCGTTCCGGGTTACGGCCGGCCAGTTCGGATCTGCCTGCCCGGTCCGCGTTTCGTGCCGCCCGTGCGCGGCCGCCGCACGCCGCAGCGCGCCCTCCAGATCTTTCGCCGACGCGAAGGTCGTCGCCGCGCTGTCGATGCGGCCGGGCAGCCGCGTCGTGATCTCCTCGAACAGCCAGCCGTTGCCGTCCGGATCGCGGAACGAGGCGAATGAGCGGTAGCTGCCGTGCTCCGAGTCCGGACCGCTGACCCGGAGGCGCCCAAACAGGTAGGGCTCATCCGTGCCGGTGTACACGCCGCTGGCGCCGTGAAATACCTCGCTGATCTCGACGCCGCGATGGAGCACCTCGGCGCGGGCGGCCCCGATGTCGGAGACGATCAGGTACAGCCCCTGCGCCGAGCCGCCACCCGAGCCTCTCGTAAAAACTCCTTCGCCCGGTCGACATCCGAGACGGGAATCACCACCACCTCGAACTTCATATCGACTCTCGCGATGCTGGTGTGCGCTTGAGTAGTATCGAGTACTTCTGCGTGTTCGGTCAAAGCATCCTCCTCAAGAGTTTCGGTAAGCGTTGATTCGAATGTGCGATATTCCGGAATCTGATTCATCACAAGATGGAGTGTTTTCTCGATAACGCTGAATGGTCGGCTGCGCATACCCCGAAAGGGTTACGCGGCCGACTCCGCTTTCCGCCCTGCCCCACGCAAGCTGTGATAATCTCCCGCTATGCCAACTTGCTTCGTTGTCATGGGCTTCGGCAAAAAGACCGACTACCCGACGGGCCGCGTCCTCGATCTCGACAAATCGTACAAGTACATCATCAAGCCGGCATCCGAGGCAGCCGGATACCAGTGCATCCGGGCCGACGAGATCCAACATTCCGGCAACATCAACGTCCCCATGTATCAGCAGCTCCTGAATGCCGACGTTGTGATCGCCGATGTCTCCACTTACAATCCGAACGCCTTCTATGAGCTCGGCGTGCGACATGCCCTCAAGCCGTACACCACGATCACCATCGCCGAGGACAAGCTGGTATTCCCGTTCGATGTCGGCCAGATCGCCATCCGCACGTACCACCATCTCGGCGAAGGCATCGATTTCGGCGAGGTCGAGCGCATGCGGAAAGAACTCCAGGACGCCATCAAGGCAGTCGGGGCCCAGGCCGCGTGCGATAGCCCGGTCTACACCTTCCTGCAAGGCCTCAACCCACCCGCTTTGGCCAAAAAGGAGGTGGAGCGAGCCTTGGCCGCCGCCGGCCCGGAAGCCGAGGCAGCCTCTGCGCCAACGATTCGGACGCTCATGGACCAGGCCGATGC
>DATJPD010000004.1:0-15332 GCA_035506575.1 Alphaproteobacteria bacterium | reverse complement strand
GCGAGCGCGGCTGGTCCCAGTCGATGCCGTTGGCGCGGATGATGTTGTCGATGAGCCAGCGCTGCTCGCTCCAGCGCTGCACGTGCGGCTCGCCGCGCTTGTCGAGGACGGGCTGCGGGATGCGATCCATGGTCTCCTCCGCTCGAATGGTTGTGCCGAAATTAGCAGCAAACCATTGCACGGTGAAACCGCCCGTGGTCATGTTCGGGAACATCCGGGAGGAGCGATGATCGACGAAAAAGACGTGCACGTGACCGCGCGCGACGGCGTCAAGATCGCCGTCAGGGTTTATCGTCCCGAGGGCAGCGGGCCCTATCCGGCGCTGTTCGCGGCGTCGCCCTATCGCTACGACAACAACGAGCTGCCGGCGCAGCCGATGTTCCTGTGGCGCGAGACCGGGCCGATCGACTGGTACGTGAGCCAGGGCTACGCGTTCGTGCAGGCGGACGTGCGCGGCACCGGCTTCAGCCAGGGCAAATACGGATTCCTCGACCGCGCCGAGCAGCAGGACCTCTACGACGTCATCGAGTGGATCGGAACGCAGGCCTGGTGCAACGGCAAGGTCGGCGGCATCGGCCAGTCCTATTTCGCGATGTCGCAGTGGTTCATGGGCGCGCAGAACCCGCCGCACCTCGCCTGTCTCGGGCTCTACGACGGCCTCAACGATCCCTACCGGTTCATGGCGTATCCGGGCGGCATCGAGGGCAATTTCCTCTACTACTGGTTCAACGCGTCCTTGCGCGTCGCCAACCTCTATCCCGCGAACGGCCACCATCCACGCGAGGTCCCCGACGACATCCTGCTCGAGATGCAGCGCCACCCGTTCTACGACGAGTACTGGAAGGAGCGCGCGGCGATCGAGCAGGTCGACAAGATCAAGGTGCCGGTGTTCTCGATCGGCGTATGGGCCAAGCAGGACCTGCATCTCGACGGCAACATCCGCGGCTATCAGGCGCTCAAATCGCCGAAGAAGCTCGCGATCACCCCGACGGCGACCGCGTTTTCGTCCGCGATCGACTTCGCCGACGTCGAGTTCCACAAGAAATACCTGCTGCCGTTCTACGGCACGTACCTC
This sequence comes from Alphaproteobacteria bacterium, assembly GCA_035506575.1. Taxonomy (GTDB): domain Bacteria; phylum Pseudomonadota; class Alphaproteobacteria; order CACIAM-22H2; family CACIAM-22H2; genus DATJPD01. The sequence goes on along the minus strand of DATJPD010000004.1, from coordinate 14,257 downwards.
AAGGGCGAGACGACGAGCTACGCCGCGCGGCCGAACGTCGAATACACGATCCGCAACACCAACGTCGTGCGCTCGTTCGAGACCTGGCCGCCGCCCGGCGTGCGGGCCGCGACGTTCTATCTGAAGAAGGGCCCGAGCGGCTCCGTCGCCTCCTTGAACGACGGCGGGCTCGGCAGTGCCGCACCCGATGCGGCCGGTGGCAGCGTCTCGTACGCCTATCCCAACCCGAAATGGGTGCTGGGCGTGGTGCCGATCGGGCCGCAAGGACCGGACCCGGCGCGCGGCGTGCTGACGTTCACGAGCGAGCCGCTGCCGGCCGATCTCGAGATCGCCGGGCATCCCAAGGCTGTGATCTACGCGTCGTCGACCCGCACCGACATGGACTTCATGGTGAAGCTGTCGGAGCAGTTTCCGCAAGGCGCCGAGGAGCGGGGCAAGGGCGTGCAGCCGCGCTATGCGATCGTCACCAAGGGCTGGTTGCGCGCCTCGCACAGGGAGCGCGATCCGCGGCACAGCACCGAGGACAGCCCGTACTACACGCATGCGGGGGCGACGCCGCTGACCCCGGGGAAGATCTACAAGGTCGAGATCGCCCTGCAGCCGATCGCGCACATCTTCAGGCAGGGCAGCCGCATCCGTGTCGAGATCTGCTGCGGCGACTCGCCGGTGACCGACAACCTGTTCTTCCACGTCTACCGGCCCGACAAGATCGGCACCGACACAATCTTCCACGACGCCGAGCACCCCTCGCACGTGGTGCTGCCGGTGCTGAAGACGGGCTAGGCGGCTCGCGTTCCCGATGGACGCCCGGCCTTCCCTGTCCGAACGAACGGCGGCCACGGCCCGCGCGGTGCTCGCGGGCCAGCGTCGCGACGCGCGCGGCTACCTCGCCTTTGCGGGGCCGGCGGTGGTCGCCTCGATCGCCTACATGGACCCCGGTAATTTCGCGACCAACATCCAGGCCGGCGCCAGATACGGCTATGCCCTGTTGTGGGTCGTTATCCTGGCCAATCTGGTCGCCATGCTGTTCCAGAGCCTGTCGGCCAAGCTCGGCATCGTGACCGGCCGCAATCTCGCGGAGCTGTGCCGGCTGCAGTTCCCGCCGCCAGTCGTCTGGACGATGTGGATCGTCAGCGAGGTCGCCGCCATGGCGACCGACCTTGCGGAGTTCCTGGGCGGGGCCATCGGCCTGTCGCTGCTGTTCAAGCTGCCGCTGCTGGTGGGCATGGTGGTGACCGGGATCATCGTGTGCGGCATCCTCGCCTTCCAGCGCTACGGATTCCGGCCGGTCGAGCTCATCATCGGCAATCTCGTGGGGCTGATCGCCCTCTGCTACCTGGTCGAGATCTTCGTCGCGCACATCGACTGGCAGGCGACCGCCCTGGGCATCGTGCGGCCCCAGCTTGCCGATTCCGGTGCGGTGCTGCTGGCGGTCGGCATCATCGGCGCCACGGTCATGCCGCATGCCCTCTACCTCCATTCGGGCCTGACGCAGGAGCGGGTGGCCGGGCGCCGCGACAGCGAGCGGCAGCGCCTGGTGCGCCTGTCGAATATCGAGGTCGTCGTGGCGCTCACGGTCGCCGGCCTCGTCAACATGGCCATGGTGATGATGGCCGCGAGCGCCTTCCACGAGGGGCACAGCGAGGTGGCGGAAATCGAGGCTGCCTATCACACCTTGACGCCGCTGCTCGGTATCGGCGCCGCCGGCGTGTTCCTCATTTCGCTGCTCGCCTCGGGCGTGTCGAGCTCGACGGTCGGCACGATGGCCGGCCAGATGATCATGCAGGGCTTCGTGGATTTCCGGATTCCGATCTGGGTCCGGCGGCTGGTCACCATGCTGCCGGCCTTCGTGGTCGTGGCGCTCGGCGTCAACGCGACGCGCGCCCTCGTTCTGAGCCAGGTCGTGCTCAGCCTCGCCCTGCCGCTGCCGATGGTGGCCCTGGTCGTCTTCAGCAGACGCGCCGACATCATGGGGCCGTTCCGCACCGGGCTTGCGACCCATGCCGCCGCCGTCGTGGGTACCATCGCCGTCCTGGTGCTCGATATCGTTTTATTGCTGGGAGTCGCGGGCTTGGCTTGACTCCCCCCGGGCCGGCCCTAGGCTGAGGACCAAGTACAAAAGTCGGAGGAAACCATGCGGGCACGCGTGTTGCTCACCCTCGCCGCTGCTGCGGCCCTGGTCGCCTTGCAAACGGCTTCTGGCGCATTCGCACAGACCCTCGGCGGCCGGGTGTCGTCGGCCGACGAAGGCGCCATGGAAGGCGTGGTGGTGAGCGCCCAGAAGACCGGCTCCCCGATCTCGGTCTCGGTGGTCACCGACGCGCAAGGGCATTACAGCTTCCCGGCCGGCCGCCTCGCCCCTGGTCACTACACCTTGCGCATCCGCGCCGTGGGCTACGACCTGGACGGCAAGCCCGCGGCGGACGTCGCGGCCGGCAAAGCGGCGAGCGCCGACCTCAAGCTCAAGAAGACGCGCAATCTGAGCACGCAGATGACCAACGCCGAGTGGATGATCAGCGCGCCAGGCACGGACGACCAGAAGGCGCAGCTTCTGAACTGCGTCGGCTGCCACACGCTCGAGCGCGTGGTGCGTTCGACGCATGACACGGACGAGTTCATCCAGACCATGTCGCGCATGAACGGCTACGCGCAGGTGAGCCAGCCGATCAAGCCCCAGCGGCGCATGGATCCGTCCTACACGAGCAACCCGGAGCAGTTCCGCAAGGCGGCCGAATACGCGAGCACGATCAACCTCAGCAATTCCGAAACCTGGACCTATCCGCTCAAGACCCTGCCGCGCCTGAAGGGCCGCTCGACCCATGTCGTCGTCACCGAATACGAGCTGCCGCGCGCCACGATCGAGCCGCACGACGTGATCGTCGGCCGCGACGGCATGGTCTGGTACACGAATTTCGGCGAGGAGTTCATCGGCAAGCTCGACCCCAGGACCGGCAAGCATACCGAATACGCCCTGCCGACCTTGAAGCCCGACTTCCCGCAAGGCTCGCTCGACATCGAAGAGGCGAAGGACGGGACCTTCTACATCGGGATGATGTACCAGGCGGCGGTCGCTAGGCTCGACCCCAGGACCGGGAAGGCGGAGGTGTTTCCGCTGCCCAAGGAGATGAACGACAACGTCTCGCAGCTCAACATGATCACGATGCGCTTCGACGTCGACGGCAAGATGTGGATCGACAACGCGGGGCGGCAGGACGAATACCGCCTCGACCTCAAGTCAGGAAAGTACGAGCACTTCGACCCGCTGACGGCCCTGCCCGGCGGCAAGAAGGGCCATTCGATCTACGACAACGCCGCCGACTCGCACAACAACCTCTATCTGACCGACTTCCAGGCCAACAACATCCTGCGCGTGGACGCGAAGACCGGGAAGGTGACGGCCTATCCGGCGCCGACGCCGCTCTCGCGCAACCGCCGGGCGCGGATGGACAGCCGGGACCGGCTGTGGTTTGCGGAATATCGCGGCAACAAGATCGGCATGTTCGATACGAAGACCGAGAGGTTTACCGAGTACGTTCTGCCGACGCCGTGGACGGGGCCCTATTTCATCGCCTGGGACAAGAAGGGCGAGATGTGGACCGGCGGCATGACCACCGACCGCATCGTCCGCCTCGACCCCAAGACCGGCGAGACGGTCGAGTACCAGCTGCCGCGCGAGACCAACATCCGCCGCGTCTTCGTCGACAACCGCGGGCCCCGCCCGGTGGTCTGGGTCGGCGGCAACCACAGCGCTACGATCGTCAAGATCGAGCCGCTGGATTGAACCAATCCGTCACTCCCGCGCAAGCGGGAGTCCAGGGCCGTCAGCGCCGCACTCGCCCTGGGTCCCCGCTTTCGCGGGGACGACGTCATGCGCGAACTTCCTGCCGCTGAAAGGCGACGTAGGTCAGCGAGAAGATCAGGATCGCGGCTGCGATCAACGCGGTGAGCTGCGGCCACACGAGCAGCAGGCTCTGCGTGAAGGGCAAAGGCGTGCCGCGCACCGCGCCCACCAGCTGCTGCGGGAACACGAGGCCGAGGGAGCGGGTGCTGGGGTTCAGCATCGCTTGCACGATCTCGCCGAACAACGTGTTGGGCGAGAGCCGGGCGAGGGTGAACTGCAGCTCGAGCTGCTCGACGCTCGGGATGCCGAACAGGATCATGGTGTCGTTGGGCAGGACGGCCTGCGGGATGAACTGCGCCAGCATCGGCCACAGCAGGCTCAACAGCAGCCACAGCCCGAGCGCGCACAAGGCCGAGGTCGCGGCCGAGCGGAACACGACCGAGAAGAAGATCGCAGCCGCCAGCCACACCGCCGCATAGGCGATCGCCGCGAGGAGGAAGATGACGCCGCGGATGACCTCTTCGCCGCTCGGCGGCACGCCCAGCACCAGAAGCCCGAGCCCGACGATCAGGAGCCACAGCGCGGCGAGGCTGACCGCGATGGTGGCGAGGGCGGCCAGGAACTTCCCGAACAGGAGCGCGTCGCGGTAGATCGGCTGCGCCAGCACGCGGCTCATGGTGCGGCGGTTGAACTCGCTGTTGATCGCATCGAAGCCGAGGCCGATCGACACCAGCGGGATCAGGAACGACAGCAGGCCGACGAAGGACGGCAGCGGGTCGCGCGACAGGGTGAACAGGCGCAGGAACAGGAACGGGTCCTGGGCCGCCACGCTGCGCAGGTCCTGGATCGCCGTGTAGACCGCGGCGATGCCGAACAGCAGCACCAGCCATTCGAGCACGCGCATGCGGGCGCTCGAGAGGTGGTCGGCGAACTCCTTGAGGAAGACCGCCGACAGCCCCGTCCAGGGCGAGCCCTCACGCCGCGCGGCGGGCGGTTTCGAAGTAGCTGCGATAGATGGCATCGAGACTCGGCTCCTCGACATTGAGGCGCAACAGGCGGCCGCCGGCGGCGGTGACACGCTGGGCCACGTCGTTGCGCAGGTCGCGGTCGGCCAGCACCCGGAACACGTTCCCTTCGCCAGGCACGACCCGCCGTGCGCCCGGGATATCGGCCAGGATGGCGGCGAGATTGGCGCCGTCGGCCTCGACCACGGTCGTGTGGCCGCCGCCCAGGACCTTCTGGGCCAGCTCCGGAACCGTGCCGAGCAGCGCGATCTTGCCGCGGTTGAACAGGGCCACGCGGTCGCAGATCCGCTGCACCTGGTCGAGCAGGTGCGAGGAGAGGATCACGGCCACGCCGCTCATCTTGAGCTCGTGGATCATGCCGAGGATCTCGTGCGTCGCCTGCGGGTCGAGGCCCGAGGTCGGCTCGTCGAGGATCGCGATCTCCGCCTTCTTGAGCACGATCTCGGCCAGGCCGAGCCTGCGGCGCATGCCGTGCGAGAAGGTTCCGGTGCGGCGGTCGGCGACCGACGCCAGGTCGACGCGGGCCAGCGCCGCCTCGATGCGGCCGTCGACCTCCTCGCGCGGGACACCGGCGAGGCGCGCCGTGTAGCGCAAGTTCTCGCGCGCCGTGAGATTGTCGTAGAAGCCGACCGAATCGGGCATGTAGCCGACCCGCCGCTTGACCTGCAGCGGCTCGCGCTGCGGATCGAAGCCGAGGACCCGCACCGTGCCTAAAGTCGCGTCGGTGAGGCCGAGCAGCATCAGGATCGTCGTGGTCTTGCCGGCGCCGTTCGGGCCGAGCAGCCCGAACGTTTCGCCCCGGCGCACGGCGAGGTCGATCGAATCGACCGCAATGGTCTCGCGATAGCGCTTGGCGAGGCCGTGCGCCTCGATGACGAGGTCCAGGTTCGGAACGCCGGGGCCGGGCTGCGGCATGTGTGGCTTACCTGCGCCCGAACCGGGCGACGGCGCCGACCACGACCAGGAGGGCGATCGCGATCACGATGATGCCGACGATGCCCCACATCGTCGAGGTGGTAACCGTGACCCGGTAGTCGGCCGAGGCCGAATTGCCGCTGGCCCCGGCGGTCAGCGTGGTCATGTAGTCGCCGGCGATCGCCTTGGCGGCCGGGGTCACCAGCGCCTGCACCTGAACTGTCTGGTTCGGATCCACGCGCGGGATCGACTTGGGATTGAACTCGACCTTCCAGTCGGTGGGCGGGGTCGAGGTGAGCTCGACGTTCTCGGCCGGCGCACTGCCGTCGTTCACCACCGCGAGGTTGAACGAGGCGGTGCTGCCGGCTTCGGCCTGGCCGGAAAGGCGCCCGTCCTTGCCGGTCAGCCGCAGCTTCGGCTGGCCGGAGATCTTCATGCCGAGCTGCGTCTCGGCCGCCGCACCCTCCGCGGCCACGCGCACCCGCACGTTGTAGGTCCCGGCGGCGACGTCGGTCGGCGGCTGGACCTTGATTTTGAGGTCCTTGGTCTGGCCGGCATCGACCGGGATCGAGGTGATCTCCTGCGAGCCGTAGTTCTCGGTGAACGACGTCTGGAAGTTCGGCGGCGCGTCGGCGCCGAGGCTCACCACCAGCGGCTTGCCGCTGTCGTTGCCGACCGTGACGGTGTAGTCGAAGCTCGATTTCGGGGTGCCGGCCAGCGAGGGCAGCTGCGTCTTCAGGGTGAGCTTGGCGGGCAATTCGCTTCCGCCCAGGGACACGCGCAGCGCGAGGTCGGCGCTCAAGGTGCCGCCCTTGGCGTGCAGGACAATGGGTTGCGTGCCGGTCTTGGCGTCGGCCGGCACGTCGAGCCGGTAGCTGATGTCGACCGTCGCATTCGGGGCAGCCATGGCGGCACCGATCGGCTGTCCGCCGCCCAGGAACTCGCCCTTCCAGCCGTCGGGCACGCCGGTCGCCGACAACGCCACTTCCTCGGGCGGAAGGTTGGCGTTCTGCAGCTTGAGCTTGATGGTCGTGGTCTCGCCCGCGCGCACCGTGAGCGACGGGTAGTCGGTGATCAGCCACAACCCCTTCATGTTTGGCGCGTCGGCCGCCTGCGCCGGCAGTGCTGCGCCGGCGAACGCTAAGATTGCAAGTGCAACGATGGCTCTCGTCGCTTGGCGCATATTCGTTCTCTCCCCGCGTCTCAAGCGTTATCAGGTCGTGCTTCGGTAGACAAAAAATCGGGCAAAAGTTGGGCGGATCGCGGTGTGCCGTCAAGACATCAGCACGGCAACTCCGAGAGCGGCAAAGGCCGCAGCGGCCGCGAAGCGGATGGGTTTGAGCGGCAGGCGCTTGGCCACCACCCCGCCCAGGAGCACGACCGGGACGTCCGCCACCAGCATGCCGAGCGTGGTCCCGGCCACCACCGGAACGATCGCCTGATAATGCGCGGCAAGGGCGGCGGTGGCGATCTGGGTCTTGTCGCCGATCTCGATCAGGAAAAAGGAGACGAAGGTGGCCACGAATGGGCCGTATCGCTCCGCAAACTGCGCGGACCCCTCGGCGAGCGTGTCGGGGATGAGCGCCCAGCCGGCCATGGCGATGAACGACAGGCCGACCGCCCAGTGCACCCACGGCCCGTTGAACGCCGAGGTCAGCAGGCTTCCGGCCAGCGCGGCGAGGCTGTGATTGAGGAGCGTGGCGAGGGCGACGCCCGCGATGACGGGGACCGGCTGGCGGAAGCGCGTCGCCATCAGCAACGCCAGGAGCTGCGTCTTGTCGCCGATCTCGGCGAGCGCCACGACACCGATCGAAACGAACAGCGGTTCCATCAATAAGACCGGGGCCGGACGGCATGGACCAATGGCTCGGCAACACCCGTCCGACCCCTCGGAACGGTTGCCGATGCCAAAGGTCTCGCCATGTCGCGATGGGACGTCCCCGCCTTGCGAGTGCATCCCGCCGGAACCGCCCGCGCCATGATCCGGATGAACCGGACCAAGTGTGTTGACGCGAACCCCTCTCGAATGGAGGGCGGCTACTCCCCAGTGACGGGTAGGGATGTACCACCCGGTGGCGGCCCCGGCAACGCTGCAGGTGATCCAAAAAGCGACGGTGTTCGACCCAAGTGCAATAGGCCGGGACCTGGCCGGCTGGTATCGTTGCCGCACAGCCGCTCTCAAAAACAACGCCGCGGCGAACGGGAGGACCCCCATGCAATCGAATGGGCAGTCGAACGCGTATTCGAGGCGATTCGTCCTGGCATCGACGGCGGCGGCACTGGCGGCGGGCACGGTTGTCCGCCGCCCGGCCCGCGCGGCGGCACCGCTTCGCATCCGCGTCGGGTGGGTGGTCGTTCCGGCCGATCTGTTTCCGTTGATCCCGACGATGCCGCACGTCACGAAGCATCACGGGACGTCCTACGTCATCGAGGCTCAGCACTTCGCCGGCACGACACCGATGATCACCGCCATGGCATCGGGCGAGATCGACACGGGCGCTTTGGCCTTTTCATCGATGGCGCTGGCGATCCAGAACGCCGGCCTGACAGACCTCAAGATCATCGCCGATTCGTTCGAGGATGGCGTGGAGGGCTATCACACCAACACCTATCTCGTGCGCAAGGACAGCCCGATCCGCAAGGTCGAAGACCTCAAAGGCAAGGTCCTCGCCACCAACACGATCGGCAGCGCCGTCGACATCGCCATGCGCGTGATGCTGCGCAAGCACGGGCTCAACGACAAAACCGACGTGAGCATCGTCGAGGCCCAGTTCCCGGTGATGAAATCGATGCTGAACGACGACAAGGTGGTACTGATGCCGGCGGTGCTGCCGTTCTCGGCCGATCCCGAGCTGCAGCAGATCTCGCGGCCGCTGTTCACGCAGAAGGACGCGATCGGGCAGACGCAGATGATCATCCACAACGCCCGCGCCGACTTCATCAAGAAGAACCACGCAGCCGTGGTCGACATGCTCGAGGACCTGCTGCGGGTCCAGCACTACCTCATGGATCCGCAGCACCATGAGGAGGCGGTGAAGATCGTGGCCGAGGCGACCAAGCAGCCGCCGGCGCGATTCGACAAATGGCTGTTCACCAAGGACGACTACTACCGGAACCCGAAGGGCCTGCCCAACCTTGCGGCGCTGCAGGAGAATTTCCGCATCCAGAGGGAGCTGGGCTACCTGAAGATCGACATCGACGCCAAAGCCTACACCGATCTGGGCCCGGTCGAGGCGGCGGCCAAGCGCATCACGACCAAGGCCTAGGTCAGCGTAAAGCCTTTCAGGCGCAGGAACGCGCCGAAGTCGGCCCGCTCGGGCTTCGAGTATTGCCGCGCCTTGTCTTCCGACCAGCCGTACTCGGGGGCCACGCCGTATTCATCCGCGTAGCGTTGGCGCGCATAGGGCTGGGCCGCGGCGCGGCGGCGGTCATAGGCCTCGATGCGCGCGCGGACGTCGTCTTCGGCGAAGCGGTCGCGGTGCACGGTGACCGAAAGCGGCAGGCGCAGGCTCATCGTCCCGCCATCGGCAGGCCAACCCACGCCGAGCCCCGCGACCGGAAACACGTGATCGGGCAGCGCGAGCGTGTCGGCGACCGGCCGCGGGTGGTTGCGGATGGCGCTGATCGGGCAGCAGCCGAGGCCCACGGCTTCCGCCGCGACCACGAACGCGGCGAGCGCGATGCCCGCATCGACCGCGGCGTTGAACAGCGCGTCCAGGTGGTCGTTGGCGAACGGCCGGCCGCGCCAGGCGTGCAGCTGCCGCTGCCGGCGGTTGTTGCCGCAGAACACGAGGAGCGCGGGTGCGGAGGTCGCCCATTCGTTGTCGGGGATCAGCTCGAGGACGCGCCGCCTCTGCGCCGCATCGTCCAGCAGGATGATGTCGCGCTGCTGCAGGTCGCTCTTGGTCGGTGCCGAAAGGGCGACGGCACACAGGAGGCGCAGAAGCGATGCCTCGACCGGCCGGCTGGCGAAGCGGCGGTGGGAGCGGTGGTGAGCCTGCCGGGCGAGTGCTGCGAGGCCGGGCAGAGCAGGATCGACCGCCACCTCCTCGCCAAAGCGATCGTGGAGCGCTGCGGCCAGCGCTTTGGCGGGTTCATCGCGGTCGGTCATCGGCCCCTCCGGTTTCCTCACGGACTTGTCAGACCTATACGGCAGGTTGGGGCTGGCAGCACGGATTCCGTGTGTTAACGTCCCCGCGCAACCAACGGGGGACACCAGCAGGCATGAGCGAATTGCCGGCCGCCGGACAAGCCGTCGCCGAGCGCCTGGCGGGCTTGATCGCGGGCGTGACAGCCGAACGCCTGCCGTCCACCGTGCGCGAGCACTGCCGCGATCTCGTCCTCGATGTCGCCGGGCTGTGCCTCGCCGCGCGGCACGAGCCCTATGTGCGGGCGCTGACCGACACCGCCGACGGCGATGGTCCCTGCACCGTCTTCGGCCTCAAGCGCCGCGTCCCCGCCAATGAGGCTGCCCTGATCAACGGCACCGCGGCGCATGGCGAGGATTTCGACGATACGTTCGAGGGCGGTCCGGTGCATGCCGGGGCGGTCGTCGTGCCGACGGTGCTCGCGGCGGCCGAGCGTTACGGCCGCGATGGCGATTCGGTGCTGGCCGGCATCGCAGTCGGCGTGGAGACCCTATGCCGGCTGAGCCTCGTGACCCCGCAGCTCGTCCATCGCGCCGGGTTTCATCCGACGGCCGTGCTCGGCACGATGGGGGCTGCCGTCGCGGCCGGGGCCACGCTCGGGCTTGGCGAGACCGAGCTCGTCTCGGCGCTCGGCATCGCCGGCAGCATGGCCAGCGGCATCATCGAATATCTTGCCGAAGGCGCGTGGACCAAGCGTCTCCATCCCGGGTGGTCGGCGCAGGCGGGATTGCGCGCGGCACTTGCGGCGCATGCCGGGTTTGTCGGCCCGCGCACCGTGTTCGAGGGTGTGCACGGGTTCTTCCATGGCTTCGCGCACAAGACGGACGGCGACTACGGGGCCCTGCTCGACGATTTCGGCTGCCGCTGGGTCACGGAAACGATCGCCTTCAAGCCGTATGCGTGCGGCACCATGAACCATCCCTATATCGACTGCGCGCGGCGCCTGGCCGCTCGCGGAATACGCGCCGAGGAGATCGACGAGATCACCTGCGAGGTCGCGCACGGGATCGTGCACCGGCTGTGGGAGCCGCTCGCCGACAAGCAGCGCCCGCCCAACGGCTACGCCGGGAAGTTCAGCGGGCCCTTCTGCATCGCGGTCGCGTTCCTGACCGGCGATGCAGGCCTGGGGGCGTTCACGGACGAGAAGGCGCGCGATCCCGAGATCCGCCGGCTCGCGGCCAAGATCCGCTTCGAGGTCGATCCGAAGAACCCGTATCCCAACGAGTTCACCGGACATCTGCGCGCCCGGCTGCGTGACGGCCGCGTGATCGAGGAGCGCCAGCCGTATTTGCGCGGCGGCGCACACGAGCCGCTGCCGCGCGCCGACCTCGAGGCCAAGTTCAAGGCGAACGCCGCCTACGGCGGATGGTCGGCGACCGAGAGTGCGACCGCACTCGATGTGATCGCCAAGCTGTTCCGCGGGCCCCTGGATCTCGCGGTGTTTCGCCGGTGAGCGACGCAGCGACAGGCGGCGGCGAGCTCAAAGGCCGTGTGGCGCTCGTCACCGGTGCTGCGCGCAACATCGGTCGCGCGATCGCGCGCGAGCTTGCGGCGGCCGGTGCGGCCGTGGTGGTGAACGCGCGCTCATCCAAGGCGGCACTCGACACGGTCGCGGCCGAGATCGTGGCGGAGGGCGGGCAGGCACTCGCCGTCCTGGCCGACATCACGGACGAAAGCGCCGTGGACTCGATGGTCGCGGCGGCGCGCGCGAGGTTCGGCCGGATCGACATCCTGGTGAACAACGCGGCCGTGCGCGGCGAGGCGTCGCCCGAGGAGATCGACCACGCCGAATGGCGCCGCGTGCTCGATGTGATCCTCGACGGCGCGTTCTTCTGCGTGCAGGCGTGCCTCGACGATTTGCGTGCCTCGGGTGCGGGGCGCGTCATCAATATCGGCGGGCTCACCGGCCATAGCGGCGCCACCCGGCGCCTGCACGTGGTCACGGCCAAGGCGGGGTTGGCTGGCTTCACGAAGGCACTCGCACACGACCTCGGCGCCTCGGGGGTCACGGTCAATTGCGTGTCGCCCGGCATGATCGACACGCCGCGGGCGGCGTCGGCCGGCACGAACGAGCACCGCCGCCACCGCCAGACCCTGGTGCCGGGTGTCGGCGTGCCCGAGGATATCGCGCGCATGGTGCGCCATCTTGCCGGACCCGCAGGCCGCTTCATCACTGGCCAGACCATCCACGTCAACGGCGGGACCTATCTGGGCTGAGGATGGGCCCGGCGCTAAATTTTGTCACAAATCTAAAGACTTGGCCCGCCTAGCTCCCGCCCCAATCCGGTGCTAGACAGCCGCCCGTGGCAAAACGACGCCCCCCCGAGTCGCGGTACGACGACGATGACGATCCGGAACCGCGGCGCCGCGGGTCTGGCTCGCGAGGGGCGCGCCCGCAGCGGAGCGTCCTCGGGTTTCTGCTGAAGTGGATGCTGGTGCTCGGCATCTGGGCCGCCGTCGCGGTGGCCCTCGTGGTCGCCTGGTTCGCCTACGACCTGCCCGATGTCTCGGGCATCAACAACTTCAACCGGCGGCCCAGCATCACCTTCGTCGCTTCCGACGGCCAGCCGATCGCGACCTACGGCGACAGTTACGCGGGGCCCGTCGAGCTCAACCAGATGTCGCCGTGGCTGCCGAAGGCCGTGATCGACACCGAGGACCGGCGCTTCTACAGCCATTTCGGCGTCGACGTGATCGGGCTTGCGCGCGCCGCCTTCACCAACCTGCGCGCCGGGCACATCGTGCAGGGCGGCAGCACGATCACCCAGCAGCTGGCGAAGAACGTGTTCCTGTCGCCCGAGCGCAGCTACCGCCGCAAGATCCAGGAGGTGATGCTGGCGCTGTGGCTCGAGCACAAGTTCACCAAGGCCCAGATCCTCACGATCTATCTGAACCGCGTCTATCTCGGCGCCGGGACCTATGGCGTGGAGGCGGCGGCGCAGCGTTATTTCGGCAAGTCGGCGCACGACCTGTCGCCGCACGAGGCGGCGGTGATCGCGGGCCTCCTCAAGGCGCCGTCGCGCTATTCGCCGCTCGCCGATCCCGACCGCGCGCGCGCCCGCGCCCACGACGTGCTGCTCAATCTCGTCGAGACGGGCGACATGACCCCGCAGCAGGCGGCGGCCGCCGATCGCGAGCCGCTGCGGGTCGCTCAGAACACGGCGGGCGGGCGCGGCACCCGCTACTTCACCGACTGGCTTGCGGATTCGGTTCCGGGATTCGCCGGCTTCGTCGATCGCGACCTGACGGTGGTGACGACGTTGGATTCGCGGCTGCAGAAGGTCGCCGAGGAGGACGTCACCCACGCCCTGGAGCGCGAGGGTCCGCGCCTCCATGCGAGCCAGGCCGCCTTCCTCGTGATGTCGCCGGACGGGGCGGTCCGCGCCATGGTCGGCGGCCGCGATTACGCGTCGAGCCAGTTCAACCACGTGACCGAGGCGCACCGCCAGCCGGGCTCGTCGTTCAAGGCGTTCGACTACCTGGCCGCGATGGAGTACGGCATCCGCCCCGACGACCGTTTCTCCGACGCGCCCATCACCATCGGCCAGTGGAGCCCGCGCAATTTCGAGCGCGAGCAGCAATACGGCATGATCACGGTCCGCGATGCCTTTGCGCGCTCGGTTAACACGACTGCGGTGCGCATCGCGCAGAAGATCGGCATCGACCGGATCATTGCGGTGGCGCAGCGCCTCGGCATCGGCTCGCCGCTGCGTCGCGATCTCTCGACCTCCCTCGGTGCCTCCGAAGTGACGTTGTACGAGCTGACGGCGGCCTTCGCGCCCTTTGCCAACGGCGGCACTGGCGTCCTGCCCTATGCGATCAGCGAAATCCATGACGCGGCGGGCCACGTGATCTACCGCCGCGAGGGCTCGGGGCCGGGGCAGGTGATCCAGCGCCAGCCCTTGGTCGCCATGACCGATCTCATGCAGGCGGTGGTGCAGGAGGGGACCGGGCGGGCCGCGATGCTCGACCGGCCGACCGCCGGCAAGACCGGGACGAGCGAGGACTACCGCGATGCGTGGTTCGTCGGCTTCACCGCCGATTACGTGGCCGGCGTGTGGGTCGGCAACGACAACAACGACCCGATGCTGCGCGTCACCGGCGGCAGCCTGCCGGCGCATCTCTGGCACGACGTGATGGCCGAGGCCGAGCGCGGCAAGCCGGCGAAGCCGCTGCCGGGTGCGGGGGGCTTCATGGACACGCTCACCTCGCTGCTGTCGCGCGGCACGTCATCGCCGCCGCCGCCGTCCTCGGCCGCAGCCACCTACAAGCCGCTGCTGAACCTCGATCCCTATAACCGCCCGGGTGCCACGCCGCCGCCATGAGGG
>DATJPD010000003.1:0-12816 GCA_035506575.1 Alphaproteobacteria bacterium | reverse complement strand
TCGCGCGCGAGATCCTCACCGAGTACGGCAACATGTCGGCCGTCACCGTGCTGTTCGTGCTCGAGCGCCTGCTGCGCGTGCGGCGCCGGCGCAACCGGCGCGGGCGGGTCCTGATGTCGGCCCTGGGGCCGGGCTTCACGGCCGGTTTTCTGACATTATCGGGCGCATGAGCCTGGATATCTTCGACCACGACATCTCGCTCGCCCAGGTCATCCTCGGTTTCGTTCTGCTCGAGCGCCTGATCGAGCTGTGGGTGGCGCGGCGCAACACCGAGCGCCTGCTGGCGGACGGCGCCGTCGAACACGGCAGCGAGCACTACCCTTTCCTCATCATCCTGCATGCGAGCTGGCTGGCCGCCCTCGTCTACACCACGCCGCCGGGCACGCCGGTGAGCACGCCGTGGCTCGCCGTCTACGTGGTCCTGCAGTTCGCGCGCATCTGGGTGATCGCCTCGCTCGGCCGTTTCTGGACGACCCGCATCATCACCCGGGCAGGGGCGGCGCTCGTCCGCCGCGGCCCCTACCGGTTCGTCAGGCATCCCAACTACGCGATTGTCACCGCCGAGATCGCGGTCCTGCCGCTGGTGTTCGGACATTGGCAGATCGCACTCGTGTTCACGCTCCTCAACCTGCTCGTGCTGCGCGAGCGCATCCGGGTCGAAAACGAGGCCTTGGCCGAGCGGCGGGGTGTCGACTAGTCTCTTCCGGTCATGATCAACAAGATCGTCCCTTCGCTGGCGGCCGCGGTCGCCGGCATTCGCGACGGTGCGGTCGTGCTCGTCAGCGGCTTCGGCGCTTCAGGCATACCCGTCGAGCTGATCGATGCGCTGATCGACCAGGGCTCGCGCGACCTCACCGTGGTCACCAACAACGCCGGCGCCGGCCGCACGGACGTCGCGAAGCTGATGGCGATGGGGCGCGTGCGCAAGGTCGTGTGCTCGTATCCGCGCTCCGCCGGCTCGGTGGTGTTCGAGGAGCTCTATGCGGCGGGAAAGATCGAGCTCGAGCTGGTGCCGCAGGGCACCCTCTCCGAGCGCATGCGCGCGGCAGGTGCCGGCATCGGCGGGTTCTACACGCCGACCGCGGTCGGCACGCAACTCGCCGAGGGCAAAGAGGTCCGCACCCTCAACGGGCGCGACTATGTGCTGGAGAAGCCGCTCAAGGGCGACGTGGCGCTGATCAAGGCGGAGCTCGCCGACCGCTGGGGCAATCTCACCTACCGAATGGCAGCGCGCAATTTCGCTCCGACAATGGCCATGGCCGCGGACGTCACGGTCGCGCAGGCCCGCCGCATCGTCGACCTCGGCCGCATTCCGCCGGAAGAGGTGATCACGCCCGGCATCTTCGTCGACCGCGTGGTCGAGGTGCCCAATCCCAAGCAGCCTGGACAGGAATGAGGGACGAAATGGCCGCCAAGCCGCTGACGCGTGACGAGATCGCCCGCCGGGTGGGACGCGACATTCCGGACGGCGCCTACGTCAACCTGGGGATCGGGCTCCCGACCTTGGCGGCCAACTACGTGCCGGCCGATCGCGAGGTCGTCTACCACAGCGAGAACGGCATCCTCGGCATGGGCCCCGCCCCCAAGCCCGGCCAGCAAGATCCCGACCTCATCAATGCCGGCAAGCAGCCCATCACGCTCCTGCCGGGTGCCTCGATCTTCCACCACACCGATGCGTTCGCGATGATCCGCGGCGGCCATATCGACCTCGCGCTGCTCGGCGCCATGCAGGTCGGCGCCAACGGCGACCTCGCCAACTGGTCGACGGGCGACGAGAAATTCCCGCCGGCCGTCGGCGGCGCCATGGATCTCGGCGCGGGTGCGGCCAGCGTCTGGGTGCTGATGGAGCACACGACCAAGGACGGCGCCCCCAAGATCCTCGAGCGCTGCACGTATCCGCTGACCGCCGCGGGGGTCGTCGACCGGATCTACACGAACCTCGCCGTCATCGACGTGACCCAGGACGGGCTCGTGGTGCGGGAGGTGGTCGCAGGCCTGGAGTTCAGCGAGCTGCAGAAGAAAACCGGTGCCGCACTGCGCCTCGCCAACGACTGGCGCGCGATCCAGGTGTAGCCGAGGCGCGGAAGAGAAGAGCCGCCCGAACAACGATCGTCATGCCCGGACTTGTTCCGGGCATCCACGTCGTGCCGAAAGCGCTCCAGTTGCGATTTGCTCGACGACGTGGATGGCCGGGATAAACCCGGCCATGACGGATTAGGATTTAGTAAATCAGCTCGTCCTCGCCGCCGGCCTTGTCGGCCAGCACGATCTCGTCCTTGGCGGCGAGCTCCTTGGCGAGGGCCACCATGTAGGTCTGCGCCTCGTCGACGTCGCGCACGCGCACCGCACCCAGGCCGCTGATCTCTTCGCGCAGGAGCTTGCCCGCGCGCTCGGACATGTTGGCGAAGAACAGGTCCCGCAACGGCTCGGACGCACCCTTGAGCGCCACCGCGAGCTTTGCCTTGTCGACATTGCGCAGAAGCGTCTGCACGCTGCCGGGGTCGAGGCGGCCCAGGTCTTCGAAGGTGAACATCAGCGCCTTGATGCGCTCGGCCGAATCGCGGTTGCGCTCCTCGAGGCCGGTCATCAGGCGGGCGCCGGTCTGCTTCTCGAACGAGTTGAAGATCTCGGCCATGGATTCGTGCGGATCGCGGCGGGTGGTGCGCGCGAGGTTGCTCATGAACTCGGCGCGGAGCGTGCGCTCCACGTCGTCGAGGATTTCCTTCTGCACCGCCTCCATGCGCAGCATGCGCATGATGACTTCCATCGCGAACGCTTCGGGCAACTGCCCCAGGACGCGCGCCGCGTGCTCGGGCTTGATCTTGGACAGGACGACGGAAACGGTCTGCGGGTACTCGTTCTTGAGGAAGTTCGCCAGCACGACCTCGTTCACGTTGGCGAGCTTGTCCCACATGGTGCGACCCGCGGGACCGCGGATCTCTTCCATGATGTTGTCGACGCGGTCCTTGCCGAGCACCTTCTCGAGGAGGCGCTCGGTGGAATCGAACGTGCCGACCAGCGATCCCGTGGACGAGATCTGGTCCGCGAACTCGACGAACAGGCGCTCGATGATCGAGGAGTGGACCGTGCCGAGATTCGACATGGTCTGCGACAATTCCTTGATTTCTTCGTCGTCCATCAGCGCGAAGAGCTTGGCCGCGTGCTCTTCGCCGATGGCGAGCATCAGGATCGCCGCCTTCTCGGGGCCGGTTAGCGTTCGATAATCTTCGCGGACGCGCATCTGCGTTCACCCGCTGGGCGGTTTCCGGCTCGGGCTCGACCCCGAGTCGCCGCCGCTATGATGGACCAGTCCCGCGGTAATTCAAGCAGGACGTGCAAATGCCCAGTTTATACCACCGGCGTTAACAATGGCTTGCCGGCCAGATGCGCGCGCAGATTGGCGATCGCGAGGTTGCCCATGTCGAGCCTGGTCTCCGTCGTGGCGCTGCCGACATGCGGCGTCAGCAGCACGTTTTCCATGGCGAACAGCTCTTCCGGGACCTTCGGTTCCGCCTCGAACACGTCGAGCCCTGCCCCGCCCAGAGCCCCCTCTTTGAGAGCGCGGACCAGGGCCGCCTGGTCGACCACCGAGCCGCGTGACACGTTCACCAGGATACCTTTCGGCCCGAGGGCGCGGATCACCTTCTCGTTGACCAGGCCCTTGGTCGCCGCGCCGCCGGGGGTGACGATCACCATGAAATCGACATTGGCGGCCAGCTCGGCCAGGTCGGCGTAGAACCGGTACGGGACATCCTTCTGCTCGGTCCGCCCGTGATAGGCGATCGTCATGTCGAATCCCGTGGCGCGCTTCGCGATCGCCTTGCCGATCTTGCCGAGGCCGACGATGCCGAGCCGCTTGCGCGACACGCGGGTCATGATCGGCATGGCGCCTTTGAGCCACTTGCCCTCGCGCACGTAGCGGTCGCTGTGCGCCAGATGCCGGGCAGCACCGATCATCAGCCCGATGGCGAGGTCGGCCACGCAGTCGTTGAGCACATCGGGCGTGTTGGTGACGCGGATGCCGCGTTTCTTCGCATGCGCGAGGTCGATCGTGTCCACACCGACGCTGACCGTGGCGATGATCTCGAGCTTGGGCAGCAGGTCCATGAGCGCCGCATTCGCCCCGTACGTGCCCGTTGTCTGCAAAAAGCGCACTTTGTCGGCGATGGGCTTGAGGAACGCGGCGTGCTCCTCGGGCTTCATCGGCAGGTAATGCACGGTGAAGTCGCGCGCGAGCTCGGGATGGTGCGGCTCGAGCAGCATGCCTTTTCCGGCGGAGACGAGGTCGGGCTTCATGGGTGAGCCTCAGCTCTTGAATTTTTTCGCCAGCGCGTCGGCGCTGCGCGCCAACAGGCCGACATCGGCGCCAACCGCCACGAACGTGTAGCCCCAGGAGATGTAGCGGCGCGCCTCGTCCTCGTTGAGCGTCAGGATGCCGGCCGGCTTGCCGAGCGCCTTCAGCCGCCGCCCCGCATCCTCGATCGCCTTCTGGACCTCGGGATGCGCGAGCTCGCCGATATGGCCCATCGACGCCGCGAGGTCGGACGGGCCGATGAACACGCCATCGATGCCGTCGACCTTGGCGATGGCCTCGAGCTGGCCGAGCGCCTCGCGCGTCTCCGCCTGCACGAGCACGCAGATCTCGGCGTTCGCATTTTTCAGGTAATCCTTCACGCGCCCGTAGCGGCTGCCGCGAGCGCTTCCGGCCGTGCCGCGGATCCCTTGCGGCGGATAGCGCGTGGCCGCCACCGCGCGCCGCGCCTCCTCGGCGTTCTGCACGAACGGGATCAGCACGGACTGGGCGCCGACGTCGAGGATGCGCTTGAGCAGCACCGCGTCGTTCCAGGCGGCGCGCACCACCGGCGTGGCCGTGCCCCGCTCCATCGCCTGCATCTGCGTCATCAGAACCGGGATCTCGTTGGGCGAGTGCTCGGTATCGAGCAGTATCCAGTCGAAGCCGCTGTCGGAGATGATCTCGGCGGCCATGTTGCTGCACAGGCTGCTCCACAAGCCGATCTGCAGCCGGCCCTGGGACAAGGCATGTTTGAACGCGTTCCGGTTGAGTTCCATTGTCGCTCCCTCGCTCAAGGCGGGATAATGTCGTGCTTTCCGCTCAGCCGGCAAGCCGGGAGGCCGCCTCGGCGGCGACCGCGGCGGATGCGGTCAGGCCCGGCGATTCAATCCCGAACAGATTGACCAGGCCAGGCACGCCGTGCACCTCCGGCCCGTGGATCATGAAATCGGTGCCGACGGCGCCCGACGACCCGACCTTCGGCCGCACGCCGGCGTAGCCCGGCACGAGGGCTCCGTCCGGCAGTCCCGGCCAGTACTTGCGGATCTCGGCGTAGAAGCCCTCGCAGCGCCGGGGATCGACGTCGTAGTTGAGCTCCTCGATCCACTCCACGTCAGGCCCGAAGCGGGCCTGGCCGCCCAGATCGATCGTGATGTGGACGCCGAGCCCCGCTTTCTCCGGCACCGGGTACACCAAGTGCTTGAACGGTGCAGCACCCACCAGCTGAAAATAGTTGCCCTTGGCGTAGTAGGTCGGAGGCACCGTCTCGGGTTTGAGCCCTTCGAGCGTGCGCGCCACCGCCTGCGCATGCAGGCCGGCCGAATTGACCACGCTGCGGCAGCGCAGACGCAAGGGCGGCTCGTCCGGATCGGCCGTCGAGGCGACCTCGAGCTCGATCCCGTCTTCGCCGACACGGCCGCCCGCGACTTTGCTGTTGAACGCGATCACCGCCCCCTTGGCTTCCGCATCGCCCTGGTACGACAGCATCAGCGAATGGCTGTCGATGATCCCGGTGGACGGCGACAGCAGTGCCGCGTGGCAGCGCAGATTGGGCTCCATCATCCGCGCCGCGTTGCCGCCGATCGGCTGCAGATTGGTGACGCCGTTGGCCTTGGCCTGCGCGTTCAGCTTCTCGAGGTAGGGCAGCTGGTCCTCGCTGGTGGCGACGATGAGCTTGCCGCAGCGCCGGTGCTCGATGCCGCGCTCGGCGCAATAGCGATAGAGGAAATCGCGGCCGGCGACGCAGAGCTTGGCCTTCAGGGTGCCGGTCGGATAGTAGATCCCGGCGTGGATCACCTCGCTGTTGCGCGAGCTGGTTTCGGTGCCGATCGCATCCGCGGCCTCGAGAACGATCACCTCGCGACCGGCCAGCGCCAGTTCGCGGGCCACCGCCAGGCCCACGACTCCGGCGCCGATCACGACACAGTCTGCAGTCTCGGCCATCGGCTAGCGTGCCCTACTCAAGCGCCCGAATGAATGTGTTCCCTGCGGACGAAAACCAAGGTAGAACACGGGCATGGCCGAAGCGAAGCGAAAACCTGAGGGGGGCCGCTGATGCCGCGCCGCACGACGCCACGTCCGCAGAAAGAGGCTTTGGCCATCTCCAAGGCCCTGCGCAAGCGCTTCATCTCGCCGGAGGCAGAGGCCACCGCCAAGCGCCTCCTGGCCGAGCAAAACGCGGTCACGCAAGACGCGGCGCCGCCGGCCGAGGAGCCCTTCACCGCCTCGGAACGCCAGCGGGCGGCCGAGATCCTGTCGGTGATCCGTAAGAAGTACCCGCAGAAGCACTGACCTGCCGGCCCTCGCGGCGTGCGCGCGGCTGACTCACACGGCGTGCGGCGGTTCTTTTACCTGCAGCGCAGGGTCCAGGTGAGGAAAACCCGGGGCCCGTCCTCGCGGGTCCCTTGGCGGCGGATCTCGAACCCATTGGGACAGGCCTCGTCCGCCGAGTTCGGGTTCAGATACGCCGTTCCGACGATCCGGCCCCCGTCGCGATAGGGCTGCTCGATGGTCGGCTCATGAGCAAACGTCGGCGTGGCCGGAAACGGCCCGTTGTTGTACAGATCGACGGCACCGGCCGCGGCAAAGGCCGCCAGGGCAAGAGGTACGGGCGCGTACAGCATGCGTTAACCTTTGTCGCTCAGAGTTATTAAAGGATACTCGTGCCAGAACCGCACAATCAATATTTACGCGCATCGGAGATGCGCTAATCTGGAGGTCCAATGGCTGTCCAGCCCGACAAGGCGATGATGATCCTCGCCAATGCGGTGTCCGAGGTGGTCGGCGCCAATAGCCGCGCCTACCAGCAGATCGTTGTTGCCGCGGGGAGCGCCGACCGGCGCGATTACATCCAGGCGCGCGCGACATTCGACGGCCTGCCGGGTACCCAGCGGCGCGCGGTCAAGGGCAAGGCCGAGACCACGGCCACGGCGCTGCGCCAGCAGGCGGTCCTGCGCCGCGTGCTGCGCAACCTGCCGAGCTGGCGTCCGGACAACGTCGAATGGGTGTGGCCCCGCCCCACCCCCGACGGCACGGCGGCCAATCGCAAATAGGGCTGCGCCCGCAAGGCGCGAGCGAAATAAAAAGGGGCCGCGAGGCCCCTTTTGTTTTGCCGCATGAGTCCCGTTCTCAGGCGTGAAAATCGACCACCTGTCCGGGGGCGAAGCTGATCGCACCCGACGAGGGCTGCAGGCCCTGCGGCGGCCCGGGAGGGCTGGGCGGCTGCGGATCGTGCGACCGCTTGGCCGGATCGTGCTGGGTCTCCTTTGGCTGCGGATTTTTGGCAGCCTGCTGGGCCGGCGGGGTCTGAGTGTCCGAGGCCTTCGGAGCCGCAAAAGACGGCGTAGAGTTTTGCTGGACGGGAAACGATGGACTAGGGTTCTGCTGAACCGGAAACGACGGACTGGAGGGCGGCAATGCGCCCACACCTGAGATCTCCACGGGAATTCTCCCATTGTTGTTTCGCGCCACTTGCGTGGCCGGGTCGAGGGGAGACGCTACAGGACCCGATTTAAGGCTTAGCGAAGATATGAAAGACTTCATCTAAATGGCTGTTTTATATTTACTTTGGGTAAACCAACCAAAGCGCGCATGGAGGCGTGAATGTTGAAGGGGAAAGTCGCGGTAGTGACCGGTTCGACGAGCGGAATCGGCCTGGGGATCGCCCGGTCGCTGGCCCGCAGCGGGGCTGACCTGTTGCTCAACGGATTCGGCGACAAGGCGGACATCGACCGCCTGAAGGCGGCCCTCGCCGACGAATTCGGCGTTAAGGTTTATTACTCGCCGGCCGACATGTCGAAGCCGAGCGAAGTGGCGATCATGATCCAGTACGCGACCACGGCCCTCGGGCGGGTCGACATCCTGGTCAACAACGCCGGAATCCAGCACACGGCGCCGATCGAAAGCTTTCCCCCCGAGAAATGGGACGCGATCATCGCCATCAACCTGTCATCGGCGTTCCACGCGATCCGCGCCCTCATGCCGCAGCTCAAGATCCGCAACTGGGGCCGCATCATCAACATCGCCTCGGCGCACGGCCTGGTGGCCTCGGAGCACAAGGCCGCCTATGTCGCGGCCAAGCACGGCCTCATCGGCCTGACCAAGGTGGTGGCGCTGGAGACCGCCACCACCGGCATCACCTGCAATGCCATCTGCCCGGGCTGGGTGCTGACGCCGCTGGTGCAGAAGCAGATCAATGACCGCGCCGCGCAAGCGAAGATTTCGGTCGAGCAGGCCAAGTCCGAGCTGCTGTCCGAAAAGCAGCCCTCCAAGGAGTTCGCGACGCCCGAGCAGATGGGCGAGCTCGCGGTTTTCCTGTGCTCGGACGCGGCCTCGCAGATCCGCGGCGTTTCCATCCCGGTGGATGGAGGCTGGACCGCCCAATAGGGCTGCTCAGATGCCGGTGGCGAACTTCGCCATGATGACGATGATCGCCACCTGCATGGCGCCCTGGAAGGCGACCGCACGAAGGTAGCGCCGCATCCACCGCCCGATCTTCTCGAGATCGGGCGCGGGTTGCTGCAGCTCCAGGCATACGCGCACGTTCGTCGGCAGCAGGATGCCAAGGCCCTGCACGGTCAGAACGGCGATGATCACCAGAGCCGCCACCACCCAGCCCTTCTGCGGCCACGGCAGGTCGAGATAGCCGAACTGATCGGCAAGGTACCAGCCCGCAGTGCCGGTGATCGCGGCCAGGGTCGGCATCAGGAACAGCATGCGCGGCATCATCCGCAACGTGATCGCCCGCCGCGCCGGCAGGTCGAGGTGACGCAGGATGGGGCCAAGCACGAAGCCCATGAACAGGTCGATGCCGGTCCACAATAGTCCGGCGAACACGTGCACGAAATTCAGGAACCAGGCGTCCTCGCTCCAGATGGCCGCCACCATGACCGCGAGGGCGGCGGCGACCCACCACAGATCGCGCCAGCGGATCAGGGGGGACATGCCTTCGGCCGTGGTGGGGACGGACGCCATGGAGTGCTGCCATTGAAAACAAAACCCCGGCGCCGATCAATGGCGCCGGGGTTCGCAATAGGCCAGAGCCGGCGTTACTGAGAGTTTCCGCGCAGCGAGGCGGGCTGCCCCGGGAGCTTCAAGGTACCGACCCGCTTGAGCCGGTTGCCGCTCAGCTCCAGGATCGTCATGTCGCGGTCCATGTAGTTGCCGACGTAGAGATACTTGCCGTCCGGGCTGAAGGCGACGCCCTCGGCGAGGTTGCCGACCCCGACGGTCGAGACGCGACGCACCTTGTTGCCCTCGATCTTGAGCAGCGAGACATACGAGCGGCCATGCGGGAACTGCACGTCCTTCCCCGCATTGCTGCCGTTGAGGATGACCGAGGCTGCCCAGCCGCCAACCGGGCTGACCGCGAGGCCTTCGGGTCCATCTCCGACCACGACCTGGTCGATGACGCGTGGCCGCGGCTTGGCATCCAGGTCGATCACGGCCACCGTGTCGATCTGCCCGTCCGAGCTGCCCGCCCCGCCGTTGTTGCCCGCCAGGCCGAGCTTGCCGTCGGACGTGATCTTGACGTTGTACGGCCACAGGCCCGTGTTCATGTCGTACTTCGTGTACGTGACCTTCTGGCCGTCGATGTCGAGCAGCGCCACCTTGTGCGCGGCGAACTTGGTGACCAGGGCACGCTTGCCGTCGGGCGTGATCGCGACCGCAGAGAGCTGGTCTGCCGGCGTTCCGATCGTCACCGTGTCGACCACCTTCACCTCGCTGCCGCTGACCGACAGCACGCTCAAGGTCCCGTCCGCGCGGTTGGTCACGAGGGCAAGGTTGCCCGCCTTGTTGAACGCCAGACCGGACGGCTGCTTGCCGAGCTCGAGCGTCGCGGCCTGCTTCGGCGGCGAGGCCTTGAGGTCGATCACGTAAACCTTGTTGTCCGGCTGCGGCTTCCACGCCCCGTTGTCCTGCACCATCTGGAGCGAGTCCGCGACCAGAGCCACGCTCTGGTCCGGTGAGATCGCCACGTTGACCGGCGGCCCGGTGACCGAATTCTTCAGCGGCAGATTGGCAACGATGCGCGGCTTGGTCGGATCTTTGATGTCGATGATCGAGACCGTGTCCTTGCCGGCCGGCAGGAAGATCGGCTTGCCCGCCTCGTCCCAGGTCTGCTTTTCGTCGTTGCCGCTGATCAGGAGCTGCGCGTTGGCGCCGGTCCCGAGGGCCGTGGCGAGTGCCAGCCCCAGGGCGGCCGCTTTCAGCCAAGAGTGCATGGATCCCTCCCCGTGTTGATTGAGTTCGGTCAGCGATCGAATTCGGTCAGCGCTTCACAAGCGGACAGACCGGGTCCGGTGGCGGAAACGCTTCGGCGCCGGGAATGGTCGCCAAGACCTTGTAATAGTCCCACGGATATTTCGACTCGTCCGGGCTCTTCACCTGGACGAGGTAGACGTCGTGCACCATCAATCCGTCCTCGCGCAGGCGCCCGTGCCGCGAGAAGAAATCCTCCACCGGCATCTCGCGCATCTTGGCCGACACCGCCTCGGCGGCGTCGGTGCCGGTGGCCTGCACCGCCTTCAAGTAATGAAGCACGGAAGAATACACGCCGGCCTGCCACATCGTCGGCGCCTTGTTCATTTTGGCCATGAAACGCTTCGACCAGGCGCGCGTCTGCTCGTCCATGTCCCAGTAGAACGAGGTGGTCAGCAGCAGCCCCTGCGCGGTCTTGAGGCCCATCGCATGGATGTCGGTGATCAGGATCAGGAGGCCGGCCATCTGCTGGCCGCCCTGGAAGATGCCGAACTCGCCGCCGATCTTGATCGCGTTCACGTTGTCGGGCGGGCCGCTCGCGATGCCGATGATTTTCGCCTTCGAGGCCTGCGCCTGGAGGACGAAGGATGTCAGGTCCTGTGCCGCGAACGGATGACGCACCGACCCCACCACCGTCCCGCCCATCTGCTTGACCACATTCCCGGCGTCGTGCTCGAGCGAGTAGCCGAAGGCGTAATCCGCGGTCAGGAAGAACCAGGTCTTGCCACCGCGCTTCACCACCTCGCGCGCGGTGCCGGTGGCGAGCGCGTAGGTGTCGAACACCCATTGGATCCCGTAGGGCGAGCACGCCTTGCCGGTGAAGTCCGTCGTCCCGGTCGAGTGCGTGATGAACAGGCGCTTCTTCTCGCGCGCGACCTCCTGCACGGCCAGGCCGACCGCCGACACGGGCACGTCGAGGATCAGGTCGACCTTGTCGACATCGTACCACTGGCGCGCGATGCCGGCTCCGATATCGGGCTTGAGCTGATGGTTGGCCGAGATGACCTGGATCGGCTTACCGGCAACCTGCCCGCCGAAATCGGCCACGGCCATCTCGGCTGCGGCGACCGAGCCGCGCCCGGTCGCGTCCTCCGCCGGCCCGCTCAGGTCGGTCAGGACCCCGATCTTCACCGTATCGTCGGAGATCTGAGCCAGGGCCTGTGTCGCGGCGATGAGAAGTGCCGCGGCACTGGCGAGGGCGGTGATGCGCCCGAAGCGCGTCGTGAAACCCATCGTTGCCTCCCGGTTGTCCGTCGCACGTACGGCGACGTTGATGGGTCATCGTACCCGATCACCCGAGTGCCGCAAAGCCGGCTTTGGTGGCGGACCCTCGGCGCGCATAATATCGGCAGCAGGCCTGCCACAGTGCGATGTTTCCCATGCATGACGACACATCAGTGACGACCGCCGAGCCGCAGCATCCCGCCGTCCGGCTGTCGGAACTCGCCGGCGTTTTCGGCCGCATCGGGCTCGGCAGCTTCGGCGGCGGGCTGATCGCGTGGATCCACCGCGACGCCGTCGAGCGCCGCCCCTGGATGAACGACGCGGAATTTCTCAGCGGCTATGCGCTCTGCCGCATCCTGCCGGGCGCCAACATCATCAACTTCGCCGTCTATCTCGGGGTGCATCTGCGGGGACTGATCGGCGCAACCACGGCACTTCTCAGCCTCGTGGTGCCGCCCGCGATCATCGGAATCATCCTCTTTCAGATCTACGAGCGCTATCACGGCATCGGCGCCGCACAGTTCGTCCTCGACGGGGTCGCCGCGACCGCCGCGGGCCTCAACGTCGCCACCGCCGTCAAGGCGCTGCGGCGCAGCAGGAACCTGCTCGCCGCCACCGTCGCGATCGTTGTGTTCGTGGCGGTCGGCATCCTGCACTGGCCGATGCTGTGGGTCGTGATGGTGGCCGCCCCGGCCAGCGTGGCACTCGCCTGGAGGACCGAATCCTATGGATGAGGATACGCTCTGGGCGCTCGTGCGCGTCTTCGTGCCGATCTCGCTCGTGTCGTTCGGCGGCCTCCTGACGACGATCGCTGAGATCCAGCATCAGACCATCGCGGTGCATGGCTGGATCACCGACCGTGACTTCATCGACATCTTCGCGATCGCCCGGGCGGCGCCGGGTCCGGGCACGCTCATGGTGACCCTGGTCGGCTGGCATGTCGCCGGCTGGATGGGCGCCCTCGTCGCCTCGCTCGCCTTCTACGTGCCGACGAGCATCATGGTGGGCGCCGGCGCGATCGTCTGGCGGCGCTATCGCAA
>DATJPD010000002.1:0-11378 GCA_035506575.1 Alphaproteobacteria bacterium | reverse complement strand
TCTTCCGCGGCCTGGGCATGACCGTGGGCGCGATCCAGGCTGAGATGGAGTCGACCGAGCGGCAGGCAATCTATGCCTGCGACATCACCTACGGTACCAACAACGAGTTCGGCTTCGACTACCTGCGCGACAACATGAAGTTCCGCCTGGACCACATGGTCCAGCGCGCGTTCAATTATGCGATCGTCGACGAGGTGGACAGCATCCTGATCGACGAGGCGCGCACGCCGCTGATCATTTCCGGCCCGAGCGACGACTCCTCCGATCTCTACATCGCCGTCGACAAGGTCATCCCGAAGCTGGGGCCCGAGGATTTCGAGAAGGACGAGAAGCTCCGCACGGTCGCACTGACCGAGATCGGCGCGGAGAAGGTCGAGGAGCTGCTGCGCGAGGCCGGCATCCTGACCCAAGGCTCGCTCTACGACATCACCAACGTCTCGCTGGTCCACCACGTGAACCAGGCGCTGCGCGCCCACAAGCTCTACGCGCGCGATACCGACTACATCGTGAAGGACGGCAAGGTCATCATCATCGATGAGTTCACCGGCCGCATGATGGAGGGCCGGCGGTATTCCGAGGGGCTGCATCAGGCGCTCGAGGCGAAAGAGCACGTCAACGTCGAGAATGAAAACCAGACCCTCGCGACGATCACGTTCCAGAACTACTTCCGCCTCTACCCGAAGCTGGCCGGCATGACCGGCACGGCCATGACCGAGGCCGACGAGTTCGCCGAGATCTACAAGCTCGAGGTCGTCGAGATCCCGACCAACCGGCCGATGGTCCGCCAGGACAAGGACGACGAGGTCTACCGCACGGCCAAGGAAAAATTCGCGGCGATCGTCGAGCTGATCGAGGACTGCCGCAAGCGGCACCAGCCGGTACTCGTCGGCACGGTGAGCATCGAGAAATCCGAGGTGCTGTCGGAGGTCCTGAAGTCGAAGCGCATTCCGCACCAGGTCCTCAACGCCCGCTACCACGAGCAGGAGGCCTATATCATCGCCCAGGCCGGCCGGATCGGGGCGGTGACCATCGCCACCAACATGGCCGGCCGCGGCACCGACATCCAGCTCGGCGGCAACCTCGAGATGCGCCTCAAGCAGGAGGTCGAACCCCTCACCGACGAAGCCGAGCGCGCCAAGCGCACGGCGGCGATCAAGAGTGAGATCGAGACGGCGCGCCAACAGGTGGTGGACGCGGGCGGACTCTATATCGTCGGCACGGAGCGGCATGAGAGCCGGCGCATCGACAACCAGCTGCGCGGCCGCTCCGGCCGCCAGGGCGACCCGGGTGCGTCCAAGTTCTTCCTGTCGCTGGAAGACGACCTCATGCGCATCTTCGGCTCGGAGCGCATGGACGGCATGCTGCGCAAGCTCGGCCTGAAGGAGGGCGAGGCGATCATCCATCCGTGGATCAACCGCGCGCTCGAGAAGGCCCAGCAGAAGGTGGAGGCGCGGAACTTCGAGATCCGCAAGCAGCTGCTGAAATACGACGACGTGATGAACGACCAGCGCAAGGTGATCTACGAGCAGCGCAAGGAGCTGATGCGCGCCTCCACCGTCTCCGAGCAGATCGTGGACATGCGGCACGAGGTGATCGACGAGCTGGTCGAGCGCTGCATCCCCGAGAACGCCTACGCCGAGAAGTGGGACACCCACGCGATCCACGAGGAGATGCTGCGCATCTTCGGCCTCAACCTGCCGGTCGCCGACTGGGCCAAGGAAGAAGGCATCGCCGAGCAGGAGATCAAGTCGCGGCTGATCGACGCGGCCGACCGCAAATTCGCCGAGAAGGCGGCCAATATCGGCCCCGACATCATGCGCCTCGCCGAGCGCAGCATCCTGCTGCAGACCCTCGACCAGGCGTGGAAGGAGCATCTGCTACAGCTCGACCATCTGCGGCAGGGCATCAACCTGCGCGCCTACGGCCAGCGCGACCCGCTCAACGAGTACAAGCGAGAGGCGTTCGAGCTGTTCGCGAAGATGCTGCGGCACCTGCGCGAGACCGTGTCGAGCATCCTCGCCCGGGTCGAGATCCGGGTCGGCAATCCCGACGAGCCGCCGCCGATGACGCCGCCCGAGCGCAACCCGGCCCAGATGCGCGAGTCCCATCCCGATCCGGCGATGGCCGACGCCGCCGAGGGCGACCTGGCCCTGGCGCCGCCGCCCGGCAACGGAGCCGCGCGCGCACCCGTACGCCATCCGACGGGTGGGGTGGACCGCAACAACCCCGCGACCTGGGGCAAGGTCTCCCGCAACGCCGCCTGCCCGTGCGGCTCGGGCAAGAAATACAAGCACTGCCACGGGAAATTGGCTTAGCGCCCGCCCGCCTCCCCGGGCCGGAAGAGACGAGCAGGCGCCGTCTCGAGGGCTAGCGTTTTACGATGACCACTTCCAGATATTCGCCGGGAACGACCATCGTCGCGTCGCCGGATGTGTTGAAGCGACCGATCAATTCGACGATATCCCGCGCCAGCGCTTTCCTGCCGGCGGCATCAAGGGCTTCGAACGCCTTGAGCATCGGCCCGTAGTACTGCCGGAAAATTTCGAGGAAATGCTCGGCGGATCGATACCGGAACACGAAGTGGCGAGGCTGAGCAGACAGCGAGGAGGCATCGGCGCCAAAGGTCGCCTGCATCCATTCCGCGGTGCCCCACAGCGCAGGCGACTTCATCCCGGCCGGCGGCGGAAGATGCTTGCCGATGGTCTTGAACATCTGACCGATAAAGCCGTCCGGCGTCCAGTTGGCGAGACCGATGCGGCAACCCGACCGGCACACGCGCAGCATTTCGCTCGCGGTGCGGCTTTGATCAGGGCTGAACATCCCGCCGAACGTCGAGGCCACGGCATCGAAGGAGCTGCTCGCGAAAGGGAGGTCCTCGGCGTCGGCCGTCTGGAACGTCACCGGAAGGCCTTCGGCCTGGGCTCGCTGGCGTCCACGGGTCAAGAGCGCCTCGACATAGTCCGTGGAGGTCACCTCGCACCAGCGGCGGGCGGCAGCGAGCGTGAAATTGCCGTTGCCCGCGGCGATGTCGAGGACCCTCTGGCCGGCACGCAAATCCATCGCTTCCGCCAATTGTTCGCCGACGATCTGAAGCGTGGCGCCGATAACCGCGTAGTCGCCCGACGACCAGGCCGCCTGCTGCTTGGACTTGAGCGCCTTCAGGTCCGGACGGGTTTCGGGCGGGTTGCACGTGAGGATCGTAGTCATGTCATCTCCGATGCTTTGAGTGTGCTGCCTTACGGCGGGCCAAATCACTAGCCCTACCGGCGCGCCTCGCGAATGACTGCGCTGCCGGACTTGTTGCTCGGGCGTCCAAATTTGTTATGGTTCGGCGACGTTGCGGCTTGAGCTGCGTTGCTCATGAGCCCGCCCTGTCACGTCGCCCGTTTTGAGGCCTTGACCATGACAGCCGACGTTCTATCGGAGGTCTTGTCGGCAGTTCGATTGAGCGGCTCGGTTTTTTTCGACGTCACGGCGACCGCGCCATGGGTCGCCGAGGCGCCGCCGTCGGCACAGATCGCAGATGCCGTCATGCCAGGCGCCCAGCACGCGATCGAATATCACGTCCTTACCCGCGGTTCGTGTTGGATCGCGCTCGTGGATGGCGCGCCGTTCGAACCCATCCAGCTTCATGAGGGGGACATCGCGGTCATTCCGCACGGGGAGCCGCACGCGCTGTCGAGCGCGCCGCGTATGCGGGCGCCGCCGGATCTGGACGTACACCGCCGGCCGAAAGACGAAGGCAGCCTGCCATTCAAGCTGCGAACGGGCACCGGCGGCACTGACGATGCTCACATGATCTGCGGCTTTTTCGCATGCGATGTCCGGCCCTTCAATCCGCTGCTGGAGGCGTTGCCGCGATTCATGCGCATCGGGCGCGGCACGTCGTCGGCCACGGATAGCCTTCTGGACCAATTCATACGCCTGGCGTCGGTCGAGATCAGCGACAAGCGGGCGGGCGCTCAAAGCGTCCTCAACAAATTATCCGAACTCATGTTTATCGAGGCGATCCGGGCCTATATGGATCGGCTCGGGGCTGAAACCACCGGCTGGCTCGCGGCATTGCGCGACCCCCTGGTGAGCCGCGCGATCGCCCTTTTGCACGCTCAGCCGGTGCGATCCTGGACGCTCGACGAACTTGCCGCCGAATCCGGCGCCTCGCGCTCGGGACTCGCGAGCCGATTTTCGCAATTGATGGGGTATCCACCCATCCAGTATCTCACCCGCTGGCGAATGCAGCTTGCGGCCAAACGGCTG
This sequence comes from Alphaproteobacteria bacterium, assembly GCA_035506575.1. Classification (GTDB taxonomy): domain Bacteria; phylum Pseudomonadota; class Alphaproteobacteria; order CACIAM-22H2; family CACIAM-22H2; genus DATJPD01. The sequence continues at coordinate 7,121 of DATJPD010000002.1, read as the reverse complement.
GCAGAGAGAGGCGCGAAGGTCGCGGCCGTGGCTCAGGAAGTCGGTTACGACTCCGAGGCCGCCTTCAGTCGCGCGTTCAAGAAATTCTCCGGCCGCTCGCCCAGCGAATGGAGGTCATGACAAACGAAGCAATCCGGCCGTCCCGGAACGCTCGTCGATTGCGCTCTCCCGCAATGACCGTCAGTGCCGCCGGCCCATCGTGCTCGTCAGCATCAGGTAGAGCTTGCCGACGTCGGAGCTGAGGAACGTGGCGGACAGGATGTTCTCCGGGTCGGTGTCGCGCGCCTCGACGAGCAGCTTGTCGAACTGCGCCAGGTACTCATCGACGTATTTCCGGAACTCCGGATCCTCGTGATAGCGCGCCTGCACCTTGGTCTCGGTCTCGCTCTGGCCGAGGCGCAGGAGGCGGCGCACGAACACGCCGCGGTCGCCGCCGATGAACTCGCGCAACAGGCGCTCGGAGGTCGAGGGGTCGAGAACGCGGCTGAAGTCGATCGCGAGCGAGTTGAGGCTGTCGACGATGAGCCGCGAGGCGCGCAGGAAGCTCGCGCGCTTGAGCGCCAGCTCGTTGGTGGCGAGGCGTTCGGCCTGGGCCTTGGCCGTGGCCGATGCCGCCGCGAGATCCGAGGCTTGGCGCTGGAACAGCTCCGCCGCCTCGCGCGCCTGGACCACCGTGCGGTCGCCCGCCTCGGTGAGCTGGCGGGCTTCGTCGGCCAGCCGCCGTTCCGCCGCCGACATCTTCTCCTGCGCGTCGCTCGAGGCAATGGCGAGGCCGCGCGTGTGCCGGTCGAAGGATTCGCCGATCGCGGCGATCCGCGCGGCCGCCTGCGACACCGCAAGCGTCACCTCTTCGCCCAGGCGGCGGAAGGCGTCGCCGAACGCATCGACCCGCGCCGACCCGGTCTCGGTCGCGGACGTGAGGTCCTGCGCGCGCCGGCCGAACACCTGGCCGGCCGTGTTCAGCTCAGTCGTGGCGCGCACCGATGCGGCCGCCAGCGCACCTGACTGCCGGTCGAACGACGTTCCCAGTTCCGATAGGCGTGCCGCCGCCTGTGCCACGGCACCGACGAGGCTGTCGGTCTGGCCGCGCAGCGCCGCTCCAAGCTCGGCCGCCTCGGCTCCGGCGCGCTGCATCGAGGCGAGCAGGCTCTGCTCTTCCGCCTGCAGCGCCTGGTCGGCCGCCGTGATCCCAGCGACCGTCTTCTGCCCGGTGTCGGTGAGGTCGGCCGTGCGCCGCAAGAGGATCTGCCCGATGTCCTCGATCTTGGCCGCCGACGCCGTGGCCGTCGCGGCCAGCTGCTCGGCATTGCGCTGCAGGGCTTCAGCGACGGCGCCGATGCGGGTGTGCGCATCGTCGGTCGACGTGCCGAGCTCGTGCGTGCGCCGGTGCAACGCTTCCCCGATCGCCGTCACCTGGGCCGACGCCTGGTCGGCGCCGATCAGGAGCTCCTGCGTCTGGGTGCGGAACAGCTCGCGCGCCTCGCTCACCAGCGAGACAGCACTCGTCTGGGCGCGGGTCAGCTCCATCATGCGCTGCTGCATGGTCTCGCCGACATCGCCCAGGCGCGCCACCGCCTCGTTCGAGGCGGCCAGGAGATGTTGCAGGCGCCGCTCGAGCTGCAGGTCCACCTCGCCGACCTTGGCCGCGATCTCGTCGGCGCCGGCGAGCATGTTCTGCGCCCGTTGGCGGTAATCTTCGGCGACGACCCGGATCCGGCCGGTCGCCTGATCGGCGGCACCCATCACGACCTCGGACTGCCGCTTCATCAGCTCGCCGATCTCGTTGGCCCGCGAGGCCGACTGCTCGATCGACTTCAAGAGCTGGATCGCCTGGTCGCGCAGCGCGTGGTCGACCACGCCGATCTGCATGGTCGCCTCGGTGGCCGTGGCGAGAATCTGCTGGCTGCGCTGCTGCAGCGCATCGCCGGTCTCGCGCAGCCGCGTCGCGGCATGGCCCGCGGTCTCCGCCAGCTCCGAGGAGCGCTGCGCGAGCAGCGCCTGCATGTCGCCGATCCGCCCGGCCGCGGCCCCCGCCGCCGTCGACAGCTCCTCCGCCTGCCGGTGCAAGCCTTCGCCGGCGCCCGCCAGCAGCTGGGCCGCCTGCCCCGCCGTCTCGCCGAGGTCGTGCGTGCGGTCGCGCAAGGTCTCGCCGAGCTGGGTGATGCGGACCGCGGACCGGTCCGCCGCCTCTTCGATCTCCTTCACGCGCTGGCCGAACGCCTCGCCGAGATCGGTCGCACGGCCCAGGCCGCGCTCGGCCGCGTGAACCATCTCTTGCGTCTGCACGCGGAACCCTTCCCCGGTCGCGCGCACCCGCGCCAGCGACTGGTCGGCGCTGAGCACGAGGTCCTCGGCCTGGCGGCGCAAGGTCTCGCCGGTCGCGGTCACCCGTGCCGCCGCATGGTCCATGGCGGCGGCGAGATTGCCCGCGTCGGTGTTGAGGCCGCGGTTCACCTCGCTCACCCGGCCGGCCGCCTGGTCGAGGTCGCCCGTCCGGCCGCGGATCGAGGCGCCCAGATCGTTGAGGTTCGCAGCACTCCGTGTCGCCGCCTCGGCCAGCGCCGCCGCGTTCTCGCGCAAGGCGGCCTGCGTTGCCGCCGTCTCGGCCGCGAGGTCCGCGGTCTGGCGTGCCAGCGCCTCCGATTCCTGCCGCAGCGCGTCGCCCGCGGACGAGGCGCGGCTCGCCACCTCGCCCAGCTCACCCGAGCGCTCGCGGATCGCTTCGGCGAGGCTCTCGAGGCGCTGCGCGGTGCGGTCGGCGAGCGCGTCGACGTCCTGCGTGCGCTGCGCGATCGCAGAGGCAAGCTCGCCCGCGCGCGCGAGGCCGCGGTTGGCCGATTGTGCGATCTCGTCGGCCTGCTGCTTCAGCCCGTCGGCCGCCGTGCGGGCCCGCACCAGCGCCTCGTCGGATTCGCTCGCCATGTCGTCGGTGCGCTTCTGGAAGAGCGCATGCGCCGCCTCGACGCGGTCCGTCGCCTCGTCGATCGAGCCGGTAAGGCGCCGCGCCTCGCGATCGAGGAGGGTATTCGCTTCGTCAAGACGCGCCGCAGCAGCGTCGATCTCGCCGGTGCGCGCGCGCAGGGTCTCTCCCACCTCGTCGGCCCGGCTGGTGGCCTGGGCGGCGGCATCGGACACCGCCTGCGCTTCGCGACCGAGGGCCGCCTTCGCCGCATCGGCGCGGCTCGCCAGATCTTCGGTCGCCGCGGTCAGCGCCTGGCTCTCCTGGCGCAGCTGGCCGGCGGCCTCGGTCGCACGCTGGCGGGCCGTTTCCGTGGCGGTAGTGAGGGTCTCGGCGTCGCGGCGGAACGAGTCCGCGACCTCGCGCGCCTTCGTACCCGCGTCTTCGGTCGCAGCGGCGATCTGCCGGGTGCTTTCATCGAATGCGGTGCGCAATTCGGCGACGCGGTTGAGCCCGTCGCCGGCAGCCGTCTGCAAGTCCTGCGCGTTCCGGCGGAACGCCTCACCGGCCGCGCGCACGCGCGCGGTCGTCTGATCGGCGAGGCTGGAGAGGTCCTGGCTTTGCCGGCGTACGCCGTCGGCGGTCGTCTCGGCGCGCGCCGCCACGCGCTCGAGGGCGGTGCCCAGGTTCAATGTCTCGGCTCCGAGCTGCGAGGTAAGCTCGCCCGCCCGGGCGCCGGTGGCGCTCAGTTCCTCGGTGCGGGCGCGCAAGGCGTCGCCCAAGCCGTGCACGCGCTCGTGCGCCTGGCCGGCCGCGAGCAGCAGCTCGCCGACTTGGCGGCGCAGCAGCGTTTCCGCCGCTTCGCTCTTGGCCACCAGCTCGGTTGCGAATTGCGCCAGGGTCTGGGCACATTTTTCGATGCGCTCGCTGGCGCCGCCGGCGTGCTCGCCGGCATTTCCCGCCGCCTGCGACAGGGTCTCGGCGTAGCGGCCGAACTCGGCGCCGAGATCGCGGGCGCGTGCCATCGCCTGGTCGGTCGCCTGGATGAGGTCGGCCGTCTGCTGGCCGAGGGCGGCACGCATCTCCTCCGCGCGCGCGGTCGCGCGCTCGGTGGTTGCGGCGAGGTCCTGGGTCTGCTCGCGCAACGCCGTGCGGATCGCGTCGGCACTCGCCGCCGTGCGCTCGCTGATGGCTGAGAGGTCCTCGATCTGCTGGCGCAGCGAGGCGTTGATGGCGCGCGATTGCGAGACCGCGCGGTCGGAGGCCGACGACAGGGCTTCGGCTTGCTGGCCGACCGCGGACTCGACCGTCTGCACCCGGCTGGCGAGCAGCGAGGAAATCCGCTCGAGTCCGTCGGCATGGCGGCGCAAAGAGGCCATCACCTGCATCGCGCGCATCGCCGACTGGTCGGAGACGGTCGCAAGCTCGCTCGTCTGCAGGTGCAGCGCCTGCCGGCTGTCGGCGAGGCGGGCGGCCGCGGTGTCGGACGCCTCGGTGAGGGCGCGCGCCTGCTCGCGCAGCGCATCCGCGATCGACTGGATCTTCTGGTCCGCCGGATCGGCGGGATAGGTCAGCGCCTGTAACTCCCGCTGAAGCGCGCGCGCGGTGGTCTTGATCTCGCTGCCGCGCTCGACGAACGCGATCACCAGCCACAAGACGAGGAGGGGCGTGGCGACGCCGCTGAGCGCCGCACCCAGCTCGTGCGGCAGCATCGAGCCGAGATTCGACCAGCCGATCTGCGTCTGCACGTACCAGGCCGAGAGCCCGAGCCAGACGACCGAGAGCACGCTGCCGCCGATGAAGATGGCGCTGCGCGTCCGCCGCCGCACGTCCTCCGCCGAGGGTGCCGCCGACGCGTCGATCGTCGGTGCTGCCGGCTCGCTCTCGACCAGGCGCAACGCCGGCGTACGAGGACCCGTGGTCTCCATGACTGAGATCTCCCCTGACTGCGACAGCAGCCCTAGCGTTTATGCGGCTTTGCGCCGCCTGCGGATCAAACCCAGAATTTCCGAGGCGGCGTGCGGGATGTTGGTCCCCGGACCGTAGATGGCCGCAACGCCGGCCTTCATCAGCTCGTCGTAGTCCTGCGGCGGTATGACGCCGCCGCACACCACGAGAATGTCGTCGCCGCCCGACCGGCGCAGCTCGGCCACGAGCTGCGGGACCAGCGTCTTATGGCCGGCCGCCTGCGAGGACACGCCGACGATGTGCACGTCGTTCTCGATCGCCTGGCGCGCGGCCTCTTCCGGCGTCTGGAACAGCGGGCCCACGTCGACGTCGAAGCCGATGTCGGCGAACGCCGTCGCGATCACCTTCGCACCCCGGTCGTGCCCGTCCTGCCCGAGCTTGACCACCAGCATGCGCGGGCGGCGGCCCTCCTCCTGGGCGAAGGCCGCCACCTCGCGGCGGATGCGCGCAAATCCCTCGTCGCCCTCGTAGGCCGAGCCGTACACGCCGCTCACGCTGCGGATCGTGGCCCGGTGGCGCGTGAACACCTTCTCGAGCGCGTCCGAGATCTCGCCGACCGTCGCGCGGGCCCGCGTGGCCGCGACCGACAGCTCGAGCAGGTTGCCCTGGCCCTGGGACGCGGCGCGGGTGAGCGCCTCGAGGGCGGCCCGGCAGGCTTTTTCGTCGCGCTTGGCGCGCACGCTCTTGAGCCTCGCGATCTGCTGCTCGCGCACGACGGTGGTGTCGATGTCGCGGATCTTCACCTTCTCTTCGGTGTCCGGCCGGTATTTGTTGACGCCGACGATGGTGTCCTCGCCGCGGTCGATACGGGCTTGCCGGCGGGCCGCGGACTCCTCGATGCGCAGCTTGGGCATGCCGGCCTCGATCGCCTTGGTCATGCCGCCCATGGCTTCGACCTCTTCGATCAGCTCCCAGGCGTGCTGGGCGACCGCGGCGGTCAGGCTCTCGACGTAATAGCTGCCGCCGAGCGGGTCGATGACCTTCGGGATGCCGGTCTCCTCGGCGATGATGAGCTGCGTGTTGCGGGCGATGCGGGCCGAGAACGGCGTGGGCAATGCCAGCGCCTCGTCGAACGAATTCGTGTGCAGCGACTGGGTGCCGCCGAGCACGGCCGCCATCGCCTCGATCGTGGTGCGGATGATGTTGTTGTAAGGGTCCTGCTCGGTGAGCGACACGCCCGAGGTCTGGCAGTGCGTGCGCAAGGCCAGGCTCTGCTGATTCTTCGGATTGAAGCGCTGGATGATGCGCGCCCACAGGAGCCGGGCTGCCCGCAGCTTGGCGATCTCCATGAAGAAGTTCATGCCGATGTTGAAGAAGAACGACAGGCGCGGCGCGAACTCGTCGATCGCGAGCTTGCGGTCCAGCGCCGCACGCACGTAGTCGAGCCCGTCGGCCAGGGTGAACGCGAGCTCCTGCACCACCGTCGCCCCCGCCTCCTGCAGGTGATAGCCGGAGATCGAGATCGAATTGAACTTCGGCATGTGCTGGGCCGTGTAGGCGATGATGTCGGCCACCACGCGCATGCTGGCGGCGGGCGGATAGATGTAGGTGTTGCGGACCATGAACTCCTTGAGAATGTCGTTCTGGATGGTCCCGGTGAGCTGGGCCTGCTTCACCCCCTGCTCTTCGGCCGCGACGATGTAGCCGGCCAGCACCGGCAGCACGGCGCCGTTCATGGTCATCGACACGCTCATCTTGTCGAGCGGGATGCCGTCGAACAGGATTTTCATGTCCTCGACGGAGTCGATTGCGACACCTGCTTTGCCGACATCGCCGACCACGCGCGGGTGGTCGGAATCGTAACCGCGATGGGTCGCGAGGTCGAAGGCGACCGACAGGCCCATCTGCCCGTTTTTCAGACACTCGCGGTAGAACGCGTTCGACTCCTCCGCGGTCGAGAACCCGGCATATTGCCGGATGGTCCATGGCCGGTTCGCGTACATCGTGGCGCGCGGACCGCGCAGATAGGGTGCGAAGCCGGGCAGGCTGTGAATCGCCTCGAGCCCTTCGAGATCGGCCGCGGTGTAGAGCGGCTTGACCGCGATGCCTTCGGGCGTCTGCCACGTGAGCGTGCCCGGATCGGCGCCGCCCAGCTCCTTCGCCGCCAGCTCCCGCCACCGCTCGAGGTCCGCATTGCTCATGTGCACAAGTGAACCATGCAGCCCGGCGAGGAGGCCTGCTGGGCCCGTACCCACCTGCGAATTCGTCGCGCAGTCTCCGCGTCGCGACTCACCTCTCTCGCCGGCTCGCTCCG
>DATJPD010000001.1:0-43890 GCA_035506575.1 Alphaproteobacteria bacterium | reverse complement strand
CCCGGCCGCCAGCAGGGCGCGACGGGAGAAATCGGAGTGGCTTGTCATCGGAAACCTCCTCGGGAGTCGGGAATTTCACGATCGGACGCGGGCTATCTTGCGGTATCGGCGGCGCCGGGGGCGCTCACGGTTGCGTGAGGCAGTCTGTCAATTGACGTCGAGGCCGAGCACCTGGCGGAAGCGGTTCTTGAGGTGTACGCCGTCCCGCGGGGGCAGGACGCGCGGCGGATTTTGCGGCGTCACCTTGATGAGGGCGAAGCCGGGTCCCGTCATTCGCAGCGCGTGCGCGGCGAACGCGTCCAGCTCCACCTCGGCCTTGATCTCCTGCGCCGATGCGAAGCCGCAAGCTTTGGCGACGGCAACCAGATCCGTGCCGAGGGCCGTGTGGCTGCGCTGCATCCCGGTTTCGCCGTAGCGCTCGTTGTCGATCACCGCGAGGCTGAAATTGGGCGGGCGCTGTGCGCCGATGGTTGCGAAGCTGCCGAAGCCCATCAGCTGCTCGCCGTCGCCGGTGATGACAAGAACCGGCCGGCGCGGTTGGGCCAAAGCCAAGCCGAGGCCGATCATCGCCGCCCCGCCCATGGCACCCCACAGGTAGAAGTTGGCGGGATGGTCGCCGGCGGCGAACAGGTCGTACGCCGCCGACCCGAGCCCGGCCACGACCAGCAGATCTCGCCGGCTGGCCACCAGCCGCTTCACGACAGCCCGGCGCTCCAATGGTTGATGATGGGGCGCGGTCACTTGACCCATTCCTTGCGGCCGATCAGCCGCTGCGCGAGCAGCACGGCGACAGCCTGGTCGCTGCGGAAGGCGCTCTCGAGGCCGGCCGCCGCCATGGGGCCCACGTCCTCGGGGCGCTCGGCGCGCATCACCTTGACCCCCATGAGCTCCAGGGCTCCCTGCGTGGCGCGGCCCATCGGCTCCTGCCACTGGTTGAACTCCGCCCATTCGCCGCGCATCGTCACGAGTGCGACCAGCGGAAACCGGCAGTTCTCGACCAGGCTCAGCATGTTGACGCAGTTGCCGACGCCGCTGCTCTGCATCAGAAGCACCGCACGTTCGCCGCCGAGCCACGCGCCGCAGCAGAAGGCGACACCTTCTTCCTCGGTGGTCAGCACCACGCCCTTCATGTCGCCCTCGGCATGGATGCGCTCGATGACGCGCGCGTGCCCGGCATCGGGGACATAGGCGACGAGGCGCACCTTGGCGTCCTTGAGCGCCTCGTAGATCGCGTCCTTCCACTGTTCGGGTGCGGTGTCGCTCATGCGTACTTCAGTGCAAGCGGCCCTGCGTTGCCAGGGGTGCCGCCCGGTGTGTAGGATCGGAAAAAATAATTTAACGACCGATCAGTACGGAGGGAACCCCCAATGGCCAATCAGACTGGGTCCGAGCCCGCCGCGCGGACGCCCGGGGCCAAACGGGCCGGTACCGGCGAGTATTTCTTCGAGCTTACCAAGGTCGACCCGATCAAAGGCGGGCCCGCGTATTCGACGGCATTCGGCCCGTGCGTCGAGGGCGACCGCCTGATCGTGGCCCTGATGCGCATCCCCGCGGGCACCACGTCGGAGCCGCACACGCACCCGAACGAGCAGTGGATCTACGTGCTCGAAGGCACGTTCGATGTCACCGTAAGCGGCAAGCGGTCGTTCGTGCGCCCGGGCTCGCTCATCTATATCCCCGCGAATACGGTCCATAGTGCGGCGGCCACGCCGGAGGCCGACGTGGTGTTCTTCACCGCCAAGGACGGCTCGCACAGCCTGCACGGCATCAAGGCGTCCGCGGCGGAATAAACCGATTTTGGGAGGACCGGGCATGACAGCATTTTGGCGGGCGGCGGCAGGCCTGGGGCTTTCCGTTCTCTTGGCGTGGTCCGCGGCGGCACAGGACAAATATCCGAGCCGGACGGTCCGAATCCTGGTGCCCTACGGGCCGGGCGGTGCCACCGATATCGTGGCGCGCGTGGTCGCCGACGCGATGGGCAAGTCGCTGGGGCAAAGCTTCATCGTCGAGAACAAGCCAGGTGCCTTCGGCATTCTGGCGCTCGAGGAGCTCGCGCGCTCGAAACCAGACGGCTACACGCTGATGATCGGCAACGTGTCGACGAATTGCATCACGCCGATGCTCTACGTGAAAAAGATGACATTCGACTTTTGGACGACCATTGCGCCGGTCACGCGGCTGGCGGACCTCCCGGCGTTCCTGATCGCCACGACCAGCGACTTTCCGCCAAATACGGTGAAGGACTTCATCGCTTACGCGAAGGCGCGCCCCGGCCAGCTCAAATACGCGACGGTCGGCGTCGGCAGCTTCCCGCACTACGACATGCTGAACCTGGAGCGAAAGGCCGGGCTCGACATGATCGCCGTACCCATCAAGAACGGGGCCGGCGAGGCAGTGACCGATATGGCGAAGGGCGAGGAGCAGGTTGCCTTCCTCAACGTCGCGACGACGGCACCCTTGATCAAGGCGGGGAACCTGAAGCCGCTCGCGGTGGCATCCGACAAGCGGCTCAGCGATTATCCCGATGTCCCGACCATGGCCGAGGTCGGGTATCCGGGCATCGGCACGCAACAGTGGCAGGCGCTGTTCGCCCGCGCGGGCACGCCGAAGGCGGTGACAGAGGTCCTCTTCAAGGCGGCCACGGCCGCTCTGTATTCCCCTCAGGCCGAGAAGGTCTTCGCACCGCAGTACATCCGCGCCGTTCCGTCGAAGTCACCCGAGGAAGCGGTGACGTGGCTCAAGACGGACACCGAGACCTGGCGGACGACCATCGCCGAGGCCAATCTGAAGGTCGAATGATCTAGCGGGAGGCCGCCGCGACGACGGGCTGGATGCGCGCGCCGTCGGTCAACTCGTCCGGAATATCGATCGCGATGCGGTCGCCGGGGGCCAGCCCGTCGGCAATATCGGCGATTCTGCCATCGGTCGAGTTCACGGTCACGCGGCGGAAGTGGACATGCCCGCCATCGTCGACGACCGCGGCGGCCTGCGATCCGCCGCGGATGAACAGTCCCGCAACGGGGATGCGCGGATAGCTCTTCATGGGTGCCGTCAGCGAGACGTAGGCGAAGCTGCCCGGCACCAGGAAGCCCTCGCGGTTGTCGACGTCGATTTCGACGAGCAGGGTGCGGGTCTGCGGGTCGAGCATCCCCGCCGTGCGACTCACCGTCGCCTTCACCTTACGGTCCGGCAGAGATGCGTCCGCCACCTCGACCGCGTCACCGACATGGATGAATGGCACATCGGGCTGCGCCACGTAGACGTCGACCCGAAGCTTGCTCGCATCCGAGAGCGTCACGATGGGGAGGGCATTGGTCTGGCTGGTCTCGGCGTCCTGCACCAGAGCGCCGGGGTCGGCATAGCGGGCTGTCACCGTGCCGCTGAAGGGAGCCCGGATCGTCTCATAAGACCGTCGCGCCGCCAGCTGGCTCACGAGGGCGGCCGCCATGCGCTCGGCGGTGTCGCTCGTCTCCGCCGTCTGCGGGGCCACCGTTCCGCGGGTCAAAAGCTCGCGGTTGCGCCCGGCCACCCGGCGCTTGTTCTCGAGATCGGCCACGGCACTGGCGTATTGCTCGTCCGTCTCCGCGGAATCGATCTCGGCGAGAACCTGCCCCTCTTTCACCTGGTCGCCCTTGTCGACCTTGATCGTTTTCAAGTAGCCGCTGACCTTCGCGTAGAGCGTGGCGGTCGAATAAGGCCGGACGTCGGCGAGTAGCCTGAGGGTGCGCTGGCTCGGGCCTTGGACGACGGATACGACCTGAACCCGCGGACCGGCATCCAGGCTCGCCACGCGCGCCGCCCGCGCCTCTTCGAGCCCCTGGCCCTGGGACCGCCACAGCATGAACACGGCGACAAGTGCCGCCCCGAGGACCGCCACTCCGACGACGTGGAAGCGGCTCAGCTTCCCCCTACGCTCGCGCATCAATCATCCCCCAAGGTCCGGCCTGCCGCCTCGGCCTCGAACCTGCGGTCGAGGGCCTGAAGCGTGGGCGGTTTGCGTCTCAAGATCGTATAGCCGATCGGAACCAGGAACAGTGTGGCAAGGGTGGCGACCATCAGGCCGCCGATCACCGCCCGGCCGAGCGGGGCGTTCTGCTCCCCGGCCTCGCCCAGGCCCAGCGCCATCGGCACCATGCCGATGATCATGGCAAGTGCCGTCATCAGGATCGGGCGCAGCCGCGTCTTCCCGGACTCGATCACCGCCTCGAGCGGCGAGAGGTTGCCCTGCGTCCGCAGTTCATTGGCGAAACTCACGACCAGGATGGAGTTCGACACGGAGATGCCAATCGACATGATGGCGCCCATGAGCGATTCGACGTTGATGGTCGTGTGGCTGAGGATCAGCATCCAGATGATGCCGACCAGCGCGCCCGGGACCGCCAGCATGATGATGAACGGATCAACCCAGGACTGGAACAGGACGACGAGCAGGGCATAGACCAGCACGACGGCGAGAACCAGCCCACCCGCCAGGCTGCGGAACGAGCCCTGCATCACTTCGTTCTGCCCGCGGATATTGATGTGGGTCGTGATCGGCAGCTCCTTCTGGATGCGGTCGATCACGGCCTGGATGTCGCGGGCTGTGCCGCCGAGATCTCTGCCATCGATATTGGCGGCCACGTTGATGATCCGCTGAACCGTGTAGTGATTGATCGATTCGGCGCTTGAGCGGATGTTGATCGAGGCGACGTCGCCGAGATGCGAGCCCGGAGCGCGAGCCATCGTGGCGATCGGCAGGACGGGGGTGGGCGGGGCCACGTCGGTCTGCGGGCGGCCGACCGGAATGTTCATGAGGTCGCGCACCGAGGCGATCTCGCTGGCCGGCATCCGCACGACGACGGGATAATTCACGCCGTTCTGCGGGTTGACGAAATACGAGGGCGCGACGAGCTGGCTCGACGACAGCGCGGTCAGGAGGTTGTTCGCGACGTCGCGCTGCGTGATGCCGACTTTCGCGGCGCGCTGGCGGTCGACCTCGACCTGCAGCGCCGGGTAGTCGAGGACCTGCACGATATGCGGGTCGGCGACCCCTGGAATCTGCTGCAGCTCGTGCAGCAGCCGCTGGCCGGTGGCGTAGCCGCGGTCGAAATTCGGGTCCTGGATCTGGATGTCGATGGGGGCCGCCGAGCCGAAGTTCAGCACCTGGCTCACGATGTCGGCGGTCTGGAAATAGAACTGCGCGCCCGGTATGGCCTTGGGCAGCCGGTCGCGGATCGCCCGCATGTACTCGATCGACGGCCGATGCGGCGAGTTGAGGGAGATGAGGATCTCCGAATCCATCGAGCCGACGTTGTCGCTTGGGACGAACGCCAGGTTGTAGGAGACCGGCACGCCGACGTTGGAGTTGATGGTCCGCAGCTCGGTCTCGGGAATGATGTCGCGGATATGCTGCTCGACCTGCGCCACCAGGCGTTCGGTTTCCTCGAGACGGGTCCCGGGTGGCGCGCGGAAATGCAGCTTGAGGATGCCGACATCGGCCGTCGGAAAGAAATCGGTGCCGAGGAGCGTGGCAAGACCCGCGGTGAGCACCACCAGACACCCGACGCAGGCCAGCATGAAGCGGCGATGGTGCAGGACCAGCTCCAGCGCCCGACCATAGGTGGCGCGGAAGCGTTCGAACACGCGTTCGGTCAGTGCTGTCAGGCCGGTCGCCTCATGGCCCTGCGGATGGTCGACCAGCATGTAGCGGGCCAACGCCGGCACGACCGTAAACGACAGGATGTAGGAGGCCAGCATGGCCAGCACGACCGTGATGGCGAGCGGGATGAACAGATAGCGGGCGGCACCGTTGAGCAGGACCACCGGGCAGAAGGTGATGCAGATGGCGAGCGTGGCCACGGTCAGCGGCTGGATGACCTCGCCCGATCCGTCGAGAATGGCGACGGTCGGCGTCTTACCCAGCGACTGGTTGCGGTGGATGTTTTCGATGGTCACGGTCGCGTTGTCGACCAGAAGACCGATGGCGAGCGCAAGGCCGCCCAGGGTCATCAGGTTGATCGACTGTCCGGCCAGGAAGAGGCCGGCGATCCCGGCGAAGATCGATAGCGGGATCGAGACCGCCACGATGATGGTGTTGCGCCAGCTGCCCAGGAACAGGAGGATCATCAGCGAGACTAGGATCGAGGAGATCACCGCCTCGCGCACGACGTTCTGGACCGCGGCGCGCACGAAGACCGACTGATCGAAATCGAGCTGAAGCTCGAGCCCGTCAGGTGCGGCGGCTTTGATCTCGGGCAGCAGGTCGCGCGTCGCGTCGACCACGGCGAGGGTCGACGCGTCGGCGTGTTTCAGGATCGTCAGGTAGACGGCGCGCTTGCCGTTCAGGCGCACGAAGTTCTGCGGCACCGCGAAGCCGTCGCTGATGACGCCGACGTCGCCGAGCCGGACCGGCACGTTGTTGCGGATCGCGATGGGAAGCTGGTTGAACTGCTCGACCGCGGTCGGGCTCGAGTTGAGGCCGACATTGTATTCGCGGCTGCCCAGCCGCGCGACACCGGCAGGGACGATGATGTTCGACGCCTGCAAGGCCGTGACCACGTCATTGGGCGCCAGACCCTGAGCGGCCAGGCGCGAGGGATCGACGTCGATGGTGATCAGCCTCTGAGAGCCGCCATACGGCGCCGGCGTGGAGAGCCCGGGGATCGTGAACAGCTTGAGGCGGATGAATTGCAGCCCGTAGTCGAACATCGCCTGTTCGGTCAAGGTTTTGCTCGACATCGTCAGCTGGATCACCGGCACGTTGGTGGCATTGAACTGGATGACGTTCGGCGGCGTCATGCCCGGCGGGGTGATGCGCAAGACGCCGTCATTGACCGCGTTGATCTGTGCGATGGCGCCGCCGATGTCGGTGCCGGGTTGGAAGTAGATCTTGATCAGCCCGGTCGACGGGATCGATTGCGATTCCATGCGGTCGATGCCGTTGACCGTCGTCGAATAGGAGCGCTCGCTCACCAGCACGACCCGGCGCTCCATGTCCTCCGCGGAGAGGCCGGGGTAGTTCCAAACCACGAGGACGACCGGGATGTCGATGATCGGGAAGATGTCGACGATCATCCGGGTGAGCGACAGCGCGCCCAGCAGGAGGATCAGGAACGCGGCGACCGCAGCCGTATAGGGCCGGCGAAGGGCGAGCCGCACGAGAGCAATCACAGCGGCAAAGTCTCCCCGTCGAGGCCGCGAAGGACCCTATACTAAAGACCGGGGGGAGTTAATTGAAGGCGTTCTTCGCCCGCAAAATCAATCCGTTGGCTGAAGCCGGACCCGCTCCGTAAGCTTTTGTCAGGCCGGCAGCGCGCCCGGCCGGCCGTCCTCGACCACGTAGCTGCGCAAGGTGGCGAGCGGCGCATTCGGATTGGCCGCGTCGCCGACCGATTGCAGCCGCACGCTCATCCGCGCCGGGGTCGCGTCCACCATGACGTAGCCGCGCTGCCGGCTGTCGAAGAAGTGGACATGCGGGTTGTCCGGCAGGGCGGCGGCCAGGCGGTCGTAGGGCGGGCCCCACGACGCGATCGAGGTGCCGACGAATTCGGTGGCGATCACAGGCGAGCGCTCGTCGTCGAAGTTTTCCTTGAGGTCGTTGACGAAGAACGAATGGATGTCACCCCCCGCCACCACGACGTTGCGCACCCGGTTCGCCGTGATGTGGCGCAGCAGGCGGTCGCGGCTGGCGGGATAGCCGTTCCAGTCGTCGGTCGAGAAGGCGGGCAGGGTGTCGCCGGGGCGCTTCTGGCGGAACTGCGCCATCAGCACGTCCTGGCCGATCACATTCCAGCGCGCGTGCGAGCGGCTGAGCCCATCGAACAGCCAGGCTTCCTGCTCCATGCCCAGCATCGTGCGGCTGGGATCGAGCCGTTCCGGGCAGCTCTGGTTGGTCTCGAGGTGGAAGCCGCCATGCCGGGGCGGCGGGCCATAGCAGGCCTCGGCCGACCGGTATTCCCGGCCGTCCAGTATCGAAATCTCGACCAGGTCGCCGAAGGCGAACCGGTCATAGACGCGCATGTCCGGCCCGTTCGGCCGCGAGCGGCCCGGCCGCACCGGCATGTGCTCGTAGAAGGCGCGATAGGCCGCGGCACGCCGCGCAAGGAACAGCTCGCGCGGCATGAAACTCGGCGACAGGTCGGCCGCGTAGTCGTTCTGCACCTCATGGTCATCCCAGGTCATGAGGCAGGGGATCTCGGCGTGCAGCCGCTGCAGGTCGGGATCCAGGCGATATTGGGCATAGCGATTGCGGTAACTCGACAGGGTCACGCAGTCGATGCCCTCGCTGTGGCGGCGGACGACGGCGGGCCGCATGTCGACGTACTCATAGATATAGTCGCCGAGAAACAGCACGAGGTCGGGCTGCTCATCGGTCAGATGGCGGTAGGCTGCGAAGTAGCCGTGCTCGTAGTTCGCGCACGAGACGAAGGCAAACCGCAGGCGGTCGAGTGCCGCACCGGCTGCCGGTGCGGTCATCGCCCGGCCGGTGCGGCTGGCCGCACCGCCGCTCGTGAAGCGGTACCAGTAGGGGCGTCCGGGGGCGAGGCCGTTCACCTCGGCATGGACCGAATAGGCATAGTCCGGCTCGGCGACGGCGGTCCCGCGCCGGACGATGTCGCGGAGCGCCGGGTCGGTGGCGATCTCGTACTCCACGGTGACCGGGCCGCCGGTCATGCCGCCGGGTGTCGCCGGATCGAGCGATTGCGGCTCGGGCGCAAGGCGGGTCCATAGAATGAAGCCATCGGAGGCGGGCTCGCCAGCGGCGACACCGAGGCTGAACGGGTCGCCTTTGGACCAGCGGGGCGCTGGACCGCCCGCGCAGCCGACGAGCGCCGGCGCGGCGAATGCCCCCAGCGCGCCAGCGCCTGCCATGTGGAGCACGGAGCGGCGGCTCAGTCGTTTCATCACGTCAGTCCCCCCAAGAGTCGCGGACCGCAACTTGGCAGCTAATTATGACAGGATGATCAAACGGCGCCGTTAAGAATTTCGACCTAGAAGGGTTTGGCCTCCGCCCGCGTGAAATTGTGCAATCCCTCCAGATGCCTGTCACCTGGCCGCAGCCCCAGCCGGTGGGCCGGTCAACCACGCTTCCGGGTTTTGCGCTATTGTTCCGGCAACAGCTGAGATGAACGACCTCGACATCAAGCGGGAGCTTAGGGAAAAGCTCGGCCATCTGCCCCGGCAGGTGCGCACGCCCGTGTGGCGGCGCGTCGCCTGGATCGCCCTGGTCGTGCTGGTCGCGATCGGCGTTGCGTGGTGGATCCACACGCGCCCGGCGCCGCAGCAACAGCGCGGCCGCTTTGCCGCACCCGATACGATGCCCGTGGGTGCGGCACCGATCACCCAAGGCGATATCAAGGTGACCCTCAACGCTCTCGGCACGGTCACGCCGCTTCAGACGGTCACGATCAAGACGCAGATCAACGGCCAGCTGACGCAGGTGTTCTTCACCGAAGGGCAGACCGTGCACAAGGGCGACCCGCTCGCCGAAATCGACACGCGGCCCTATGCCTTGGCGCTCGAGCAGGCGCAAGGCCAGCTCGCTCGCGACCAGGCGCTGCTCAACAACGCGAATGTCGACCTTGTCCGCTACCGCAAGCTGTTCGCCGAGGATTCGGTCGCCCAGCAGACCCTGGCGACGCAGGAAGCGCTGGTGCGCCAGTACGAAGGCACGGTGAAGATCGACCAATCGCAGGTCGACAGCGCAAGACTCAACCTCGTCTACTGCCACATCACCTCGCCGATCACGGGCAAGGTGGGCCTGCGCCTGGTCGATCCTGGCAACTACGTCCAGGTCGGCGATACGACCGGCTTGCTCGTCATCACGCAGATGCAGCCGATCACGGTCATCTTCACGGTGCCGGAAGACAACGTGCCGGCGATCATGAAGCAGCTGCGCGCCGGCTCCACATTGCAGGTGACAGCCTATAACCGCAGCGACACCACGCTGCTGGCGACCGGCAAGCTGATGAGCGTCGACAACCAGATCGACACCAGCACCGGGACGCTCAAGCTGCGCGCATTGTTCGACAACGACGATGAGGCGCTATATCCGAACCAGTTCGTCAATGCGAAGCTGCTGCTCGACGTCGTGCATGGCGCCACCATCGTGCCGAGCTCCGCCGTCCAGCGCGGAGCACCCGGCACGTTCGTTTACCTGATCAAGGACGACGGCACGGTCGCGGTTCAGCCCGTGAAGCTCGGCCCCGTCGACGGCGACAAGGTGCAGGTCCTGTCGGGCCTCAAGCCCGGAGACCGCGTCGTGGTCGACGGCGCCGACAAGCTGCGCGACGGCGCCAAGGTCGTTGCCCACGACGTCACGCAGGCCCCGAGTGGGGCCGCGGCACCGGCGAACGGATCTCCAGTCCCGGCGACAGGACCGGGCAATCCGCGGGGGCAGCGGCAAAACCGCCGCACCCCATGACCACCGGCCCTAGGGTTCGCCCGTGAACCCCTCGCGTCAGTTCATCCTTCGGCCTGTCGCCACGACGCTACTGATGCTGGCGGTGATGCTCGTCGGCATCGTGGCGTATCAGTTCCTGCCGCTCGCGGCTTTGCCGGAGGTCGATTACCCGACCATCCAGGTGCAGACGTTCTATCCCGGCGCCAGCCCCGACGTGATGACGTCGTCGGTGACGGCCCCGCTCGAAGTCCAGTTCGGCCAGATGCCCGGGCTGCAGCAGATGATGTCGACGAGCTCGGCGGGCGCGTCGGTCATCACCTTGCAGTTCAACCTGTCGCTCGGTCTGGACGTGGCCGAGCAGGAGGTGCAGGCCGCGATCAACGCCTCGGGCAACCTCTTGCCCTCGGATCTGCCCGCACCACCGGTCTACGCGAAGGTGAACCCGGCCGACGCGCCGATCCTCACACTGGCGCTGACCTCGAAGACGCTCCCGCTGCCGCAGGTCGAAGACCTCGCCGACTCGCGGCTCGCCCATAAGATCTCGCAGCTGCCGGGTGTGGGCCTGGTCAGCATCAGCGGCGGCCAGCGCCCGGCGGTGCGCGTCCAGGCCGATCCGCGCAAGCTCGCGATCTACGGCCTCAATATCGACGATCTGCGGACCACGATCGCGAACGCCAACGTCAACACGCCCAAGGGAAATTTCGACGGGCCCTCGCGCGCCTACACCATCAATGCCAACGACCAGCTGCAGAGCGCCGAGGCCTACCGAGACCTCGTCATCGCCTATCGGGACAACGCCCCGGTGCGCCTCTCCGACGTCGGCGACGTGGTGGAAAGCTCTGAGAACACGCACCTCGCCGGATGGATGAACACGACCTCGGCCGTGATCGTCAACATCCAGAGGCAGCCTGCCGCGAACGTGATCGAGGTGGTGGACGGCATCAAGGGGCTGTTGCCGCAGCTCGAGGCCTCGCTGCCGCCGTCGGTCAGCGTCGCCGTCCTCACAGACCGCACCACCACCATCCGCGCCTCGGTGCGCGACGTCGAATTCGAGCTCACTCTCGCCGTGGTGCTGGTGGTGATGGTGATCTTCGTGTTTTTGCGAAACCTGCCGGCGACCGTCATCCCGAGCCTGTCCGTCCCGCTGTCGCTGGTCGGCACCTTCGCAGCCATGTATCTGCTCGGCTTCAGCCTCAACAATCTGTCGCTGATGGCGCTCACCATCGCCACGGGGTTCGTCGTCGACGATGCGATCGTGATGATCGAGAACATCGCGCGCTATATCGAGGAGGGCGAGCCGCCGCTCCAGGCGGCCCTCAAGGGCTCGCGGCAGATCGGCTTCACGATCGTGTCGCTCACCGTGTCCCTGATCGCCGTGCTGATCCCCCTCCTGTTCATGGGCGACGTCGTGGGCCGGCTGTTCCGCGAGTTCGCGATCACGCTCGCCGTGACCATTCTCATTTCGGCCGTGGTGTCGCTGACCTTGGTTCCGATGATGTGCGCGCGAATCATCCGGCCCACGGACGAGGCGCGCGAGACCACGTTTGCCCGCTGGAGCCGCCTGTCGTTCGATGCGTTGACCCGCCGCTACGATGCAGCGCTCAACTGGGTGCTCGACCGCCAGTTCGCAACGCTCGTGGTCGCGGTGTCGACCCTGGTGCTGACCGTCGTCCTCTACATCGCGATCCCGAAGGGGTTCTTCCCGGTCCAGGACACCGGACTCATCCAGGGCATCTCGGAAGCCTCGCAGTCGATCTCCTACGGTGCCATGGCCGAGCGCCAGGAGGCGCTGGCCGCGGCGATCCTCAAGGACCCCGATGTCGACAGCTTGTCGTCGTTCATCGGCGTGGACGGTACCAACCTCACGCTCAACAGCGGCCGCTTTCTCATCAACCTCAAGCCCGAGAGCGAACGGTCATCCGACGTGAGCACGGCGATCCGCCGGATCGCGCGCGAGGCGGCGGGGGTCGAAGGCATCTCGCTCTACATGCAGCCGGTGCAGGACCTGACGATCGATGCCACCGTCAGCCGCACCCAATACCGCTTCGTCCTCGAGGACGCGAATCCCGACGAGCTTGCCGAGTGGGCCCCCAAGCTGGTGGACCAGCTCGCGAAGCAGCCGCAGTTCGAGGACGTGGCAAGCGACATGATGGACAAAGGCCTCGCGGCCTATATCAATATCGACCGCGACACGGCGGCCCGCTTCGGCATCACCCCGGCCACCATCGACAACGCCCTCTACGACGCCTTCGGGCAGCGCATCGTCTCCACCATCTACACGCAGACGAACCAGCGCCGCGTTATCCTCGAAGCCGATCCGACGCTGCAGGCCTCGCTGCAGGCGCTGGAGTCGATCTATCTGCCGTCTTCGTCGTCCAGCACGGGCCAGGTGCGGCTGTCGACGATCGCGCGTATCGAAGAGCAGACGGCGCCATTGCAGATCAGCCATCTCGGCCAGTTCCCGGCCGTGACCGTGTCGTTCAACCTGGCACCCGGAGTCTCGCTCGGCGAGGCGATCACGGCCGTCAAACTGGCCGGGCAGGACATCGGCCTGCCGCGCGGGGTCCTGACCGTCTATCAGGGCGCGGCTCTCGCGTTCCAGGCGTCGCTCGCCAATGAGGTGCTTCTGATCCTGGCCGCGATCGTCACGGTCTATATCGTCCTGGGCGTTCTCTACGAGAGCTTTGTCCATCCGATCACGATCCTCTCCACCTTGCCGTCGGCTGGCGTGGGAGCGTTGCTGGCGCTCATCCTCGCGGGGCAGGACCTCACCATCGTGGCGATCATCGGCATCGTGCTCCTGATCGGCATCGTGAAAAAGAACGCGATCATGATGATCGACTTCGCCCTCGAGGCGGAGCGCAACGAGGGCCGGTCGCCGCGCGAGGCGATCCACCAGGCCTGCCTCCTGCGCCTGCGGCCGATCCTCATGACCACCATGGCGGCACTGCTGGGCGCGCTGCCGCTCATGGTCGGCACGGGCGTCGGCTCGGAGCTGCGCCATCCGCTCGGCATCTCGATCGTCGGCGGGCTGATCGTGAGCCAGATGCTCACCTTGTTCACGACGCCCGTGATCTATCTGGCGTTCGACCGGCTGGCACTGCGGCTCGCCCGCGCGTTCCCCAGCCTCGCGGATGACACCGAGGGGCCGGCGCGATGACGATGTCGGAGCCTTTCATCCGGCGGCCGGTCGCGACGGTCCTGCTTACGCTCGGCGTGGCGCTGGCCGGCATGATGGCGTTCTTCAAGCTGCCCGTGTCGCCGCTGCCGCAGGTCGACTTTCCGACGATCATCGTGCAGGCGCAGCTTCCAGGGGCCAGCCCGGAAGTGGTGTCGACGAGCGTGGCAACACCGCTCGAGCGCCACCTGACCCAGATTGCCGACGTGAGCGAGATGACCTCGACCAGCACGGTCGGGAGCGCGCGGATCGTCCTGCAGTTCGGTCTCGACCGCGACATCGATGGAGCCGCGCGTGACGTGCAGGCGGCGATCAACGCGGCGCGCGTCGACCTGCCCGTCAGCCTGCGCAGCAACCCTACGTATCGCAAGGTGAACCCCGCGGACGCGCCGATCCTGGTTCTGGCGCTCACCTCGGCAACGGCGACGCCGGGCCAGCTCTACGACGCCGCGACCACGGTCATCGAGCAGAAGCTGTCGCAGCTCTCCGGCGTGGGACAGGTGCAGGTGGGCGGCGGCTCGCTGCCGGCGGTCCGTGCCGAGCTCAATCCGCTGGCGCTGTTCCGCTACGGGATCGGCCTCGAAGACGTGCGCGCCGCCCTCAATGCCGCCAATGCGCACTCGCCCAAGGGTGCGATCGAACAGGGGGGGCGCCGGTACCAGATCTACGCCAACGATCAGGCGCGCGAAGCCGATCAATACCGCGACCTCATCATCGCCTATCGCAACGGCTCGCCGGTCCGCCTGGCGGACGTGGCCCAGGTCCAGGACTCGGTGGAGAACATCCGAAATGCGGGGCTCGCCAACGGGCGGCGGGCGGTGCTGGTGATCATCTACCGCCAGCCGGGGGCCAACATCATCGACACCGTGGACGGCGTGATCGACGAGCTGCCGCTCCTGCAGGCGGAGATCGCGAGCGACATCGACATCAAGGTCGCGGTCGACCGGTCTACGACCATCCGCGCCTCGCTGCACGACATCCAGGTCACCTTGCTGATCTCGGTCGCGCTCGTGATCATGGTCGTATTCCTGTTCCTGCGCAGCGCGCGGGCGACCTTTGTGCCCAGCGTGGCGGTGCCTGTGTCGCTGCTCGGGACGTTTGGCATCATGTACCTGCTCGGCTACAGCATCGACAATCTGTCGCTGATGGCACTGACCATCGCGACAGGGTTCGTGGTCGACGACGCGATCGTGGTTCTCGAAAACGTGTCGCGCCACATCGAGGCGGGCATGTCGCGCTTCCAGGCGGCGCTTCTGGGGGCGCGTGAGGTCGGCTTTACGGTCCTGTCGATGAGCGTCTCGCTGGTCGCGGTGTTCATCCCGATCCTGCTCATGGGCGGACTGATCGGCCGGCTGTTTCGTGAGTTCGCGATGGTCCTTTCAATCGCGATTGCGGTGTCGCTGGTCGTGTCGCTGACCACCACGCCGATGATGTGCGCGCGCATGCTGCGGTCGCCCGGGCAGGGGCGGCAGAGCTGGTTCGCGCGGGGCCTGGAGCGCGCGTTCGAGGCCATGCGGAACCGTTACGACAGTACACTGCGCGTCGCCCTGGCTCACCCGCGCACGGTGCTCCTGATCCTGCTCGGCACGTTGGCTCTCAATTTTTATCTGTTTGCGATCGTGCCGAAGGGGTTTTTCCCGCAACAGGACACCGGCCGCATCATCGGCGGCGTTCAGGCCGACCAGAGCATTTCGTTTCAGCTCATGCGCCAGAAGATGACGCAGTTCATGTCGATCATCCAGAAGGATCCGGCGGTCGAATCCGTGGTCGGCTTTACCGGCGGCGGTCAGACCAATTCCGGTTTCTTCTTCATGTCGCTGAAGCCCGACCGCTCGCTGACCGCCGACCAGGTCATTGCGCGGCTGCGCCGCGAGCTGGCCGTGGTCCCCGGGGCCACGCTGTTCCTGCAATCGGTGCAGGATATCCGGGCCGGCGGCCGCGCCAGCAATGCGCAGTACCAGTACACGCTGCAATCCGACGACCTGGCGCTGCTGCGCGAGTGGGCGCCCAAGATCACCCAGGCCTTGCAAGGTCTTGCGGAGCTGCGGGATGTCAACTCCGATCAGCAGGACAAAGGCCTCGAGACGGACCTGGTGATCGACCGCGCCACCGCGGCGCGGCTCGGCATCACGGCAAGCCAGATCGACAACACGCTCTACGACGCCTTCGGCCAGCGTCAGGTCTCGACCATCTACAATCCGCTGAACCAGTACCACGTGGTCATGGAAGTGGCGCCGGAGTTCTGGCGTAGCCCGGATATGCTGAAGGACCTGTATGTCAGCACCTCGGGGGGCTCGCCGAGCGGCACGCAATCGACGAACGCCCTGTCGGGCACCACCGGAGCCGCGCGCTCGGCGTCGGCGAAGACGTCCTCGCATGTCACGGGTGCGGCCTCGATCTCCTCCAATGCCGTGAGCAATCAGCGCCAGAATGCGCTGGGTGCGACCGGCCACAACAACACCAGCGCGTCTGCGGGGGCGGCCGTCTCGACGAGTGCCGAGACCATGGTGCCGCTCGCGGCCTTCACCCATTACGGCCCGGGCAATACGCCGCTTGGCGTCAATCACCAGGGCATGTTCGTGGCGAGCACGCTGTCGTTCAACCTGCCGCCCGGCGAATCCCTGGGCGAGGCCGTGGCCGCGATCGACAGCGCCATGATCCGCATCGGCGTACCGAACTCGATCCATGGCACGTTCCAGGGCACGGCTCGGGTGTTCCAGCAGTCGGTGGCCAACGAGCCGTTCCTGATCGTGACTGCCCTGATCGCGGTCTATATCGTGCTCGGCATTCTCTATGAGAGCTTCGTGCACCCCATCACCATCCTGTCCACTCTTCCGTCGGCGGGCGTGGGTGCCGTGCTGGCGTTGATGATGGTCAATACGGAGTTCAGTCTCATCGCGCTAATTGGCGTCATCCTCCTGATCGGCATCGTGAAGAAGAACGCGATCATGATGATCGACTTTGCGCTCGACGCCGAGCGCAGCCGCAACCTCAGCTCGCGCGAGGCGATCTATCAGGCCTGCCTGCTGCGCTTCCGTCCGATCATGATGACGACGATGGCGGCCCTGCTGGGCGCATTGCCGCTGGCGCTGGGTATCGGCGAGGGCGGGGAGCTGCGCCGGCCGCTCGGTGTGTCCATCGTGGGCGGCCTGATCGTCAGCCAGGTCCTGACGCTCTACACGACGCCGGTGATCTATCTCTATCTCGACCGCTTCCGGCTGTGGAGCCAGGGCCATTGGCACCGGCGGGTGCAACCGCCGCTCACGGACGGCCATCCGGCGGGGGAGGATTGATGCGCGCCCGTGTCGCCCTGCTTCTGCTGCCGCTGATCCTGTCGGCCTGCGAGGTCGGCCCGGACTACGTCCGCCCGCCGCCGGCGTCGCCGACGCCCGCCGCGTTCAAGGAAGTGCCGGACGGCTGGAAGGTGGCACAGCCGAACGACGCCATGAACCGCGGGCCGTGGTGGGCGGTTTACAAGGATCCGGTGCTCGACGACCTGGAGAGGCAGGTCAACATCAACAACCAGACCATCAAGGCCTCGGAGGCGGCATTCCGCCAGGCCAGCGCCATCATCCGCGAAGCCCGGGCAGAGCTTTTCCCGGTCATCACTGGTTCGTCGTCGGTGACGCGCTCGCAACAGGGCACGGGGTCGATCAGCACCGGAAGTTTTGCTAGCGGCGCCGGCGAGCCGCACACGCGCTACTCGTTTGCGGGTGCGGTGTCGAACTGGGAGATCGATCTGTGGGGGCAGATCCGTCGTCAGGTAGAGAGCGACGTTGCCACCGCACAGGCGACTGCGGGAGATCTCGCCTCGGCGCAGCTCTCCGCACAGGCACAGCTGGCGACCGCTTATTTCGAGCTGCGCACCGATGACGAGCTCAAGCGGCTGCTCGAGGCGACGGTGGAGGCGTACGCGCGCTCGCTGAAAATCACCAACAACAAGTACGCGGTGGGGACGGCGGCCCGCTCCGATGTGGCGCAGGCACAGACGCAGCTCGACACCACGCGGGCCCAGCTGATTGCCGTGGGTGTCACGCGCGCCCAGTTCGAGCATGCGATCGCCGTGCTGATCGGCAAGCCGCCGGCGGATTTTTCGATCGCACCCGTGGTGCTCAACACGCAGGTGCCGGTCATCCCGCCCGACATGCCGTCGGCGTTGCTGGAGCGCCGGCCGGACATCGCGGCCGCCGAGCGCCGGATCGCATCCGCCAACGCGCAAATCGGCGTCGCCATATCAGGCTATTACCCCAACCTAACGCTCAACGGCACCTACGGGTGGCAAGGCGACGCCCTGAGTCAGCGCTTTGCGCCCTCGAGCCGCGTCTGGTCCGTGGGTGCCAGCCTGGCGGAAACCATTTTCGACGCCGGGTCGCGCCACGCGCAGGTCGACGTCGCGCGCGCGGCGTATGACCAGAGTGTCGCGAATTACCGGCAGACCGTCCTGATCGCGTTCGAGCAGGTCGAGGACAACCTGGCCCAGCTCCGCATCCTCGAGCAACAAGCCGAGGTCCAGACGTCGGCGGTGCAGTCCGCCGAGCTCGCGCTGCGGCTGATCCTCAACCAGTATCTGGCGGGCACGGTCGACTACACGACCGTCGTGACCGCACAGGCTGCAGCCCTCAGCAATGAGCAGGCGGCGCTCACCATCACGCAGAACCGGCTGACCGCGAGCGTGGCGCTCGTCCAGGCGCTGGGCGGCGGCTGGGATGCCTCGCAGATCCCGCCGAACGGCGACGAACGCGAGGTGAATATCGCGCCAACCGAAGACGCGCGCCCCACCTGGGTGCGCTGGGTCTCGAAGGTCCTGCCCTGGTGGTGATGCAGGTCATCGGCAGGCGCGTTGGCGCCTGCCGATGCCTGTCGTGGTCAGCGGCGAGCCACGTGCTGTTCGCCGCGATTGCCCAGGGCGAACCTCTGCACGACACATTTAGCGGACCGTCAGTTCGGCGACGGTGTCGCCCCGGCCCTCGTGCCAGGCCAAAAAGCGATAGGGTGCATCGGGAACGCCCGTCAATGTGACCACCGCACGGCGCGTGAAGGCGGCGCCGTGCGGCGTGCGCGCTTGCGAGACGATCGTGAACACGCGCAGTGCCGACGACGCCAACAGCTGCTGACCTGTCTGCAGGCCCGGTGCTCCGTTCGGCTGCGTGCGCGCCGCAAGATACGCCTGCACCTGGGCGGGAGTGACCTCGGGGAGACTGTAAAAGACTTCTGCCGGCGCTGTCTGCGGATCGACGCTGCCTTGTCCCGAATAGACGGTCACGAAATCGGGAAGACGCTCGTAAAGCTCCGGGGTCATGCCGGCCAGGCCGCGGAGATCATCGAGCACCGTAAAAGCCGGCGGGGGCGGGCGCCCGGTGACGGAAGGATCGGCCCCGGCGGCCGCCGCACGCCGCTGTGCGTCGATCGCCGCCGCGATCTGGTCGGGATCCGCCGCACCCAGGGTCTGGAACAGGCTCCGCAAGGCCGGCAGCGGCGCCATGTTCACGTCGAGCTTTCCATCCTCGTCCTCGACCCGGGCCTGGATGGTGCCACCCGCGTAGCGGAGCGCGTGAACGCTGCCATCGCCCCGCCATTGCGACGCCGGGGTCGGATCGAAGACGCCGAGGATGGCCAGGGTGATGCCGGCGTCGGCGATGGCCCGCGCCTCCGCCGCCTCGCCGTCGTTGTGGACGATGCGCAGGTCGGTCCGCGCCTCGACGACGAACCCGAGCACGAGCGTCGCCAGGAGCGCGAGGATCCACAGCACGGCGACGAGCGCTATCCCGCGCTCGCCGGCATGGCCGTGCCGACGGTCAGTGGATGCGGACTTCAAGCGGCTTCAGCGTGCGCATGCGGTTGCGCAAGTCCTCTGTCATGTCGGGCACGTCTTGTCCGCTGCGGATGATCTTCGGCGAGATGAGCACGAGAAGCTCCGTACGCGCCCGCTGGTTGTGCGCTAGAAGCGCCGATTTTGGTTGAGCCGCAGGTCGACCGCGGACGACGACAAGCGAAGCGCGATCGCAAGGTCAGGCATCTGTTCACCGTCCGCAAACGTGACCGACAGCCGGACGAGGAGGGGCAGGTAGGCCATGTTCTGCCAGGTTGTCTGCCAATAGGGATCGTCGGAGGGCGTCGGCGGTCCGTAGTAGACGAACCGGGCCGTGCGGACGTGGTCCAGGAGCACGGTCGGCCGCCTTGCCGCTGGCGCCGCATCAACGTCCTGGCGCAGCGGCCGCGACCCCAGCACGAGCCGCCCGTCGCTCTGCGCGCCGCCGTCGACCAGGGCAAGCGACAACACCTGCAGGCCGCCGGACGGCAGACTTTCCGGTGCCACCGTGACGAAGTCGACGCTGTGCGGCTGGCCGTCGAACTGGACGATCCTGGCCTGGTCCGAGGGGAGTACCAGCGGCTGGGCCGTGCCGATCTGTGCACGCAGGAAGTGCTGCACCAGGGCCACCTGCTGCGAGCGGTCGACCTGGCCGGTCAGCCGGCCCGTCTGGCGCGTGCCCAGCTGCAATGCCCCGATCAGCACGACCATCAGCAGCGCGAAGATCGTGATCGAGACGAGGAGCTCGAGCAGGGTGAATCCGGCACAGGCGCGTTTCATGGCTCGCTCTGGGTCTTCAGCGAAGCCAACGGCGGTCCCAGCCACAGCGTCGAGAGCGAGACGTCGCGCGCCTGCACGCCGTCCCGCCAGGCGACGCGCACGACGATCTCATAAGGCATGACTGAAATCTGCGCGCTCCGCGGCAGCAAGTCCGGGCGCATGCGGACATCGGTCGTGCGCTCGAACGGCCCGACCATGTCCGTGGTCTTCCCAGGCGCCACGGCGACGCCGGTGATCGTGTCGAGCGACGATTGGGCGACCAGGAGTGCGTCGGCGGTGTGCCGCCCGACCGCCGTCGCGCGCACGCCGGTCGAGAAGATCTCGTAGATCACCGCCAACAGAAGCGAGGCGACGGTGAACGCGACGAGCAGCTCGATCAAGGTGAACCCGCGCTCCCGCCTTGGCAGATCGGCGCTGGGCCGGTCAGGGTGCTGCACGCTGCTCATGCACGGACACTCCGCCGGTCAGCCAGTTCACGAGGACCTCGAACTGGTCGCTCCCGCGACTCACCGTCACGGCACCGCCGGTCGAGCTGCCGTCTGGAAAGAAGCGGATGTCGCCCAGGGCGGAACCGCCCGTTTCGCGGCGTTGCGTGACCAGGGCGAGGCGAGTGCCCCGCGGCAACGCCTCGCGGGCAGCGCCGGATGATTGATAGACCGCGTTGTCGACGTTGACCGCAAACACAGCAGAGCGGCCGGCGTTGATCGCCTGCAAACGTGTCATGCGCAATCCTGCCGCTATGGCGCGCGCCGCGTTGGCCAGTTCTGCATGGTCGCGCTGCCGCGAGCCCGCCGGCACGACGAACACGAACAGCAATGCTGCGATCGCGAGTGCAATCAGCAGCTCGAGCAGCGTGAAGCCGCGCGTGCGGCTGTCAGCGGCTGGCGCTTTGCGTGTCGGAGCCGTTGCCATCCGGACCTAAGGTGAAGAGATCGTAATCGCCGTGCTGGCCGGGGATGCGGTACTGATACGGGTGGCCCCACGGATCGAGCGGCACGGTGGCCGATTTCAAATAAGGCCCGTGCCAGGTCGGCAGGTTGTCCGTGTTCGACACCAGAACGGTGAGCCCTTCCTGCTGGTTCGGGTAGCGGCCGATGTCGATCATGAACAAATCGAGCGCCGTCGACAGGCTCTTCATCTCGATGTTCGCCGTATCGACCTTCGCCCGCCCGAGATATTTCAGCACCTGCGGCGTGGCGACGGCGACGAGCAGGCCCAGGATCGCGAGCACGACCAGAAGCTCGACCAGCGTGAAGCCGGCCTCGGGCCGCGTCTGCGCGGCCCGTGCTCGCTCCCTGATCGGGGATAGGAATCGCATATTCATTCTCCTTACATCGCGAGGTCGTACACGCTGAGAATCGCCGTCAGGATCGAGCCAATGACCCCGGCGACGACCAGGCCCAGGACGACCGTCAAGGCGGGGCCGAGAAGGGCCAGCATGCGGTCGATGCTGCGGCGCGTCTCGGTCTCGAAGATATCGGCGATCTTGAACAGCATTTCCTCCTGGCGCCCGCTCTCTTCCCCGACCCGGATCAAGTGGATCGCGAGCGGCGGGAACACCTTCGTCTGTGCCAGCGGTGCCGCCAGGCCTTTGCCGGTCTTCACCTGCTCCAGCACATGGCTGACAGCGCCCACGAACACCTGATTGCCGATCGTTTCTCGCGTGATCGCCAATGCCGCCAGTAGCGATACGCCATTTTTCATCAGGGTGCCAAGGGTCCGGCTGAACCGGACCACCTCGACCTTGGCGATGAGGTCGCCCACGAGCGGCAGGCGCAAGAATAGCCGCTCCCAGCGCGCCCGGCTCCCCCGGCTTTTGAACTGCGACACCACAAGGACTGCCAGCAGTAGCGGGACGAGAACGCCCACCCACCAGAACGAATTCACGAGTTCCGAGGCCGCGAGCAGCAAGCGCGCCGAGGTGGGCAGCGCCGCGCCCGCCTGCTCGAACAGCGGCCGGAAGCGCGGCACCACGAACATCATCAGCACGGCGATCGACACACAGCAGGTGACGGCGACGATCAGCGGGTAGATCAGCGCCGACTTGACGTGCTCCTTGGCCGCCTCGGAACGCTCGAGGAATTCGGCAAGCCGGGCCAGGACCGATTCGAGGCTGGCGCCGGCTTCGCCCGCGCGCACCATGCTCACGTAAAAGCCCGGGAAGACCTTGGGCTGGGCGGCCATCGCGTCGGCCAGGGTCACGCCGCCGCTGATCTTCTCGCGCAAGGTCCGCAGGGCCTGCCGCTCGCGCGGCCGCTCGATGAGGTCTGCGAGGATGGCGAGCGATTCGTCCAGGGCCAGCCCGGCGTGGAGGAGCGTGGCGAGCTGCCCGGTGATGAGGGCCAGCGAGCGCCTCGACACGCGGCGGCTTGTGAACAACTCGCCCACGTCCATGTTCTGCAGCGCGAACAGGCCGATCTCGTCGATACGGATGGGCACGTGTCCTGCGGCATGCAGGCGCTCGACCACGGCGGACTTGGTCAGGGCCTCCATGCGGCCCTCGATCGTCTGAGAGGACGGATCGACTGCGACGTAACGAAATTCGGTCATGCGCTCCCCCGTCAGACGTCCCGCGTCACGCGCAGGACTTCCTCGATCGTGGTCACGCCGTCGAGCGCCTTGAGCAGCCCGTCCTGGTACATCGTCCGCATCCCCTCTTCGATGGCGACGCGCTGGATCTCGCGCGCCTCGGCGTGGGCGAGGACGAGCCGCCGGATCGCATCGGACACCACCAGAACCTCGATGACGGCGATCTGGCCGCGATAGCCGCTGCCGTGGCATTGCTCGCAGCCGGCCGCTTCGTAGAGCAGCGGCTCCTTGCCGTTGAGGAACGGCGCGAGGCCGAGGCGCTGGATCATCTCGGGCAGGAGGGGACGCGGCTTTCGGCAGGCATCGCACAGGCGGCGCACGAGGCGCTGCGCCATGACGCCGTTCACCGTCGAGGTCACGAGATAGTCCTCGACCTTCATGTCGAGCAGGCGGGTGATCGAGCTCGGCGCGTCGTTCGTATGCAGCGTCGACAGAACAAGGTGACCGGTGAGGGCCGCCTGGATTGCGATTTGCGCGGTCTCGAAATCGCGCATCTCGCCGATCATGATGATGTCGGGATTGTGCCGCAGCAAGGTGCGCAGGATCTCGGCGAAGGTGAGCTTGATCTGCGCCTTCACCTGGACCTGGTTGATACCTTCGAGCTGGTATTCGATCGGATCCTCGACCGTGAAGATCTTCTTCTCGGGCGTGTTGAGCCGCATCAGGCTCGTGTAGAGCGTCGTCGTCTTGCCGCTGCCCGTCGGGCCGGTGACGAGCAGGATGCCCTGCGGCCGCTCGAGCAGCTCGAGGTAGCGGGTCAGCACGTCGGGCCGGAAGCCCAGGATGGTGAAGTCCTCGACCAGGCTCGTGCGGTCGAGGATTCGCATCGTGACCCCCTCGCCATGGAGAGTCGGCACGGTGGCGATGCGGAGGTCGTAATCGCGGCCGCGGATCGCGATGCGGATGCGCCCATCCTGCGGCAGGCGGCGCTCGGCGATGTTCAGCTTGGCCATGATCTTGATGCGCGAGACGACTGCGGCGCGCAGCCGCGCGGGCGGCGTCGCCCCTTCGCGCAGCACGCCGTCGATCCGATAGCGCACGACCAGGCGGTCCTGGAAGGGTTCGATGTGGATATCGGAGGCGCGACTCTCGACTGCGCGAGCGATGAGCAGGTTGACCAGCCGGATGACGGGCTGCTCGCTCGCGAGGTCGCGCAGCCGGTTGATGTCGTCGTCCGCGCCGTCGCCGTCGACCGGCTCGATCTCGTCGACGATGTCGTGGATCGCCCCTTTTTCGCCGCCGTAGAGACGTTCATAGGCCAGCTCGAAATCGGAAGGAGCGGCGATTCGGATCTCGACCGGCTTGCCGGCGAGCAGCGACAGCGAACGCACCGGGTAGTCGTCGAGCGGGTCGGTGACGGCGAGGATAAGGCGCTCGGGCGTGTCGGCGAGTGGCAGCACCTGTGCCTGCCGCAGAAACTTGGCGCTGGCGCTCTCGAGCACCGGCGCGTCGGGATAGTCGCCGGGGGCGACGAGCGGCAGGTCGAGCTCGCGCGCGATCGCTTCGGCGACGTCGCGCTCGTGGACGAGGCCGAGCTTGGTCAGAATCTGTTCGAGCCGCTCGGTGCTCTCGGCGCGGACGCGGAAGGCGCGGTCGGCGGCCGCTTCGTCCAGCTTGCCGCTGGCGGTCAGGCGCGCCGCGAGAGATCTCTCGAAGGTCTGCCGGTCGAATGCGTGACGGTCGTGTAACACCGCTGTCTACCTTTCGGAGACAGCCAACGCACGCTTGGTGCGCCCCCGTCGTGAGCCGCCCGGCAAACTGTGCCGTTGTGGTTAAAATTTCTTTAAGCGAGCGGCCCGTACAGCCAGACGACCCAGATGCCGAGGCACAAAAATGTCCCGAACGGCACAGGATCGTCAGATCGCAAGGTAGCTTTGCCCCGGTACCGAAGCAAGGTTGAAGCCAGGCCGAACACCGCGGCCACCAAAAGGACACTGGGCAGGCCCAGCCAGCCGACCCACGCGCCGGCTGCCGCGAACAGCTTCGCATCGCCCAGTCCGATGCCCTCGCGGCGTCGAATGAGGCTGTAGGCCCACCGCACGAGCAGCACGAAGACATATCCTGAAACCGCGCCGATCCCGCTCGAGAGACAGGAATCGGGCCACAACGACAGCGGCGCCGAGGGCAGGAGCGCGTAGTGGACGGCGAGCCCGGCGGGAATGAGCGGCAGGGTCAGGAAATCGGGCAGGCGATACTCCCGCCAATCGACGGCCGCCAGGGCAAGCAGGGTCCAGCCGAACGCGCAGCTGACCCACACCAGCCAGCCGGTGGCGAGTGCTGCCGCCCAGGCGGCGACCGCGACGGCCGCGAGCTCGATGACCGGGTAGAACCAGCCGACACGCGTTTTGCAGTAGCGGCAGCGGCCGCCCGCGGCGGCCCAGCTTGCAAGCGGCACGAGATCGGCGGGACCCAGGGTATGGCCACAGGAATCGCAGACCGAGCGCGTCCACAGGATGGTGCGCGGCGCGTCCGCGCGCGTGACCAGCACGCCCAGGAAGCTGCCGATGAACGGCGACACGATGAGCGGCCAGGTGAAGGACGGCAGAGTCATCCGCGGACCATAGCAAGGGCCCCGCGACTTTTGGCGCGCGATTGTGCTAACCTATTGGAAATTCTCAAGAGGGTCTCATGCCGCGCCATCCGAACTACGTCCCGCACGGCGTCATCCCGGCCTGTCTGTTGCCGTTCTTCGATGACCTGTCGATTGATGAAGCCTCCTTCCGCCGCCACCTGAGCGATGTGGCCTTCGTATCCGGCGTCACGGCGATCACCATCAACGCCCACGCCTCGGAGGTCGGCTCGTGCACGTTCGACGAGCAGCGGCGTGTGCTCGAGATCACCCAGGACGAGATCGGCCGCACGACGCCGATCGTGAATGGCATCTATGCCGAGGGCAGCCTCGAGGCGGCGCGCCTGGCGCGGCTGGCACAGGATGGCGGCGCATCGGCACTCCTGGTGTTTCCGCCGGGGCCGTTCACCCTCGGGCAG
Organism: Alphaproteobacteria bacterium; assembly: GCA_035506575.1. GTDB lineage: Bacteria > Pseudomonadota > Alphaproteobacteria > CACIAM-22H2 > CACIAM-22H2 > DATJPD01. Next base: position 18,165 of record DATJPD010000001.1, on the reverse strand, counting down.
CGGCCGGAGATGGCCCTGGCGCACTTCAAGCGCATCGCCGATGCGTCGGATCTGCCGATCATCGTCTTCCAGTATCCGCTGGCGGGCGGGCAGGGCTATCCGTTCGAGACCCTGCTGAAGCTGTGCGACGCCGTGCCGACCATCCGCGCGATCAAGGATTGGACGCCTGCGGTCCCGCTTCATGAGAAGCATATCCGGACCTTGCAGGGGCTGAAGCGGCCGCTGAACGTGCTGTCGACCAACAGCGCCTGGCTGTTCTCCTCGCTCGTGCTTGGCTGCAAAGGCCTGCTGTCCGGCGCCGGCAGCGTGATCGCCGATCTGCAGGCGCAGCTGTGGCGCGCCGTGCAGGGCGACGATCTGGCCGAGGCCAAGCGCGTCCACGACCGCATCCGGCCGATGACTGAGGCGTTCTACGCCGATCCGTTCGTCGATATGCACAACCGCATGAAGGAGTGCCTGGTGCTGCTCGGCAAGCAGCCGCGCGCCGTCGTGCGGCCGCCGCTTGTCAAGCTCCCGACCGAGGAGATCGCGCGTCTGCGCGCCGCCCTGATCGCGGCGGGCCTGTTGCGCGAGGGCGTGCGGAGCGCCGCGGCCGAGTAACGGGCCCCCCATGGCGCTCTTGGGCGAGGGTCTTCTGGTTTTGTGGACCGACGTGCTGCCCGAGGCGGCCTCAGAGTGGCACGCCTGGCATGTGCGCGAGCACATGCCCGACCGTCTGACCATCCCGGGCATCGAGCTGGGGCGCCGCTATTTCGATGGATCGCGGGCCCGGCACCAGACCTTCATGATGTACGAGGCGTCGTCGCTGGCCGTGTTCAAGAGCGCCCCCTATCTCGCGCAGATGAACGCACCGAGTGCCCTGACGCGCAAGCTGCTGCCGTCGATCCGCAACATCCTGCGCGGGGTGTGCCGCGTCGTGGCAAGCGACGGCCTCGGCATCGGTAACGTCCTCGCGGCCATCCGCCTGGTATGCGCCGAGCCCAACCGGCTGATCGAGCGCTCCGCGGCGGCAGCACTGGTCGAGGACGCGCTGGACAATATGGGCGTCATCGGCGCGCATCTTGCGATCCTCGACCGCGAGGTCACGGGCATCCCGACCACCGAACAGCGCCTGCGGCACGACGCCGACGAGGCATTCGATGCGTTGCTGTTGCTGGAGGGTGGTAACCGCGCTGATCTTGCCCGCGCTGCCGAGAAGATCGTGCGCAGTCCAGGCCTGAAGGTCCTGTCACCCGTCAGCACATCGACCGGAATTTACGATCTCGTCTACCTGCTGTCGGCCGCCACGGCGGGTTAGCGGTGTCCTTCACTGCCGCTTGAGCCCGTGGCCCCGCGGCAGCGAGGTCAGGGTCAGCAGAATGACCACCGCGAGTCCGAGATTGATCAGGTAGATGTGGTGGACGGCGCGGGCGAAATCGTCCAGCAGCGGCGCCAGTGCTGCGGCCGGGATGGTCGCCCGCAACGCCGGCTCCAGCATGCGGTTGACGACGTCGGAGCTGCCGCCGAAATGCGCGGACAGGGCGGCGTTGAGAAGCCCGCCGAACGCGGCCGCGCCCACTGCCTGACCCACGATGCGCGTGTAAACGATGCTCGAGGTGGCCACGCCGCGCTCCGACCACGACGCGTTCGCCTGGATCGCGACCACCATGCAGTTGTTCGCGAGCCCCATGCCGAACCCGCTCGCGAGCGAGCCGGCGATCGCCCAGGTGGCGCCGCGCGCGGGATCAAGGAAGGTCATCATCACGCTGCCGCCGATCACGATAACCCCGCCGCAGATCGCCACCGCGCGATACGGCCAACGCAGCATCATGCGCCCGGCGACGAAGCCGCCGACCGACCAGAACGCCGACACGGCCATGAGCGTGAGGCCAGCGACGAAGGCGCTCTGGCCCAGGACGCCTTCCACGTACGCGGGCAGGAAGCCGATGATGCCCATGGCGATGGCGCCGGTGAGGCCGCTGTTGGCATTGCCCGTGGCGACAAAGCGGTTGCGCCACAGGCTGGGCGGCAGGATCGGTTCGGGCGTGCTGCGCTCGTGGCGCAGCAGTGCCGCAAAGGAGAGTGCCGCGAGCGCCAGGAGCGCGGTCAGGGTGCCGCCGCTCACGGAGGTCATCTGCACGAGTGCGAACATGAGGCTCGTGGTCCCCACCGTCATGAGGATCGAGCCCAGATAGTCGATGCGGACCTTCCGCCGTTCGACGTTCTCACGCAGCATCAGCGCCAGCATCACGACGGCGACGATGCCGAGCGGGATATTGACCCAGAACACCGACGGCCACCCGGCGTGCTGGACGAGCGCGGCACCGACGATCGGCCCGAGGATCGCGGCACTTCCGAACGTCATCGAGATGAAGCCCTGCATGCGGGCACGCTCCTCGCCGCGATAGAGATCGCCGACGATGGTTTGCGAGACGGGCATGACGCCGCCCGCCCCCAGTCCCTGGAGGACGCGGAAGACGACGAGCGAGGGCATGCTCCACGCGAACCCGCACAGCAGCGAGCCGAGGAGGAACACGCCGATGCCGAAGAACAGCACGTGCTTGCGGCCGAACAGGTCGGCGAGCTTGCCGTAGACCGGAATGGTTGCCGCCTGGGCCAGCAGATAGGACGTGAACACCCAACTGAACAGCTCGAACCCGCCGAGGCTCGCCACGATGTTCGGCATTGCCGTGGCGACGATCGTCCCTTCAATGGCAGACATGAAGGTTGCGGACAGGGCGGCGGCAAAGATCCACGGCCGATTGGATGCTACGGCCTCGCGAACCGGAGTGTTGAGTCGAACGTCGTCGGCCATTGTCGCGATTGGGGTCCCGCAGGGCTGCAATGCAGGCGTGTGTATAGCCACGCTAGCCTCCGTCTGCTAGTGGCATGACTGGAAAGGTCGGGGGAGCAGGCGCGACGATGGACGAGATGCGCAGCCAAGGTGTCGCGGGGGCGCACGGCGGGCGTCCGTCTCGCTCGGTGCTGGCGTACGGGCCCGCGGCCCTGCTGTTATGCGTGATCGCCGCCTTGTGGGTATGGTCGCAGAGCGGCGCGCCGAGCCTGGTCGGCGCGGCCATCCTCATTGCGTTCGTGATCGCCTGCTGGGTGTTCGGAATCTTCGCCGAGCCCGTCACGTCGTTCGTCTTCATCCTGCTCGTGATCCTGTTCCACATCAGCAAGCCCGATGTGGTCCTGTCCGGCTTTACCTCGCCCGCATGGTGGCTGGTGTTCGGCGGTTCGATCATCGCGATCGCGGTGCAGACCACCGGGCTCGGCCGCCGCCTGGCCGGGACCTTGTTCGCGCGCTCCGGCGGCTCGTATCCGCACGCCGTTGCCGCCGTGGCGCTGGCAGCGGTCGGCCTTGCCTTCGTGATGCCGTCGACCAACGGCCGCATCCTGCTGCTGACGCCGATCGTGCTCGCGTTTGCAGAGCATCTCGGCCTCCTCCCCGGGCGGCCGGGCCACACCGGCCTCATCGTCACCGTGGCCGCGGCGAGCTACATGCCGCCGACCACCATCCTTCCCGCCAACGTGCCCAACAGCATCCTCCTGGGCGCCTCGCAGTCGCTGTACGGGATCGAGCTGACCTATGGCCCCTATCTACTGCTGCACTTCCCTATTTTGGGTGTGCTCAAGACCGTGGCGCTGGTCTGGCTTGTGTGCCGCTTGTTTCCCGAGCCCGGTCCGCTCAACGTGGCGGCGGTGCGCGATCCGGGCCCGATGAGTGCCGAAGAGAAGCGGCTGACCGCGTTGCTCCTGCTGTCGCTGCTGCTGTTTGCAACCGACTTCATCCACGGTATCTCGCCGGCCTGGATTTCGCTCGGCACGGGCATCCTGTGCATGCTGCCGCCGATCACCCTCGTGACGCCGAAGGCGTTCTCCGAGCGCATCAACCTGTCGATGCTCGTCTATATCGGCGGGATCCTCGGGCTGGGGGCGGTGGTGTCGGATACGGGGCTGGGGCAGCTCGTGGCCGCACGCCTGATGGCGTGGGCGCACCTGACGTCGGGGCACACCGGGCTGAACCTGGCGACGCTGTTCGGAATTGGCGCGGGACTGGGCGCGCTCGTGACCGCGACAGGGCTTCCGGCCGTTCTGACGCCGCTCGCCAAGGAATTCGCCGACGCGAGCGGTCTGCCGCTCCTCACCGTCCTGATGCTGCAGGTCCCCGTCTTCTCGACCGTGTTCCTGCCGTTCGAATCGCCGCCGATGATGGTCGGGCTCCAGGTGGGTGGCGTCAGCCCGCGTGCGGCCGGCAGACTGTGCCTGGCGCTCGCCGCGATCACGCTTCTCGTGCTGCTGCCGCTCGATTATCTGTGGTGGCGGCTGCTTGGATATCTGCCGTGAGCATGTTGTAATATCTGACGAATTGCGCACAGCGCGGTGGTGGAGGATGGCATGGTGACAGCGGAGACGAACGAGCGGATGACGCGGGTGGGGCCGGGAACACCCGGCGGGACGCTCCTGCGCATGTATTGGCAGCCCGCGGCACTCGCCGAAGAGCTCACCGGCAGCCGGCCGGTGAAGGCCGTGCGGCTGCTGGGCGAGGATTTCGTGCTGTTCAAGGACGAGCAGGGCCGCTACGGGCTGCTCGACCGACAGTGCGCCCACCGGAGGGCCGACCTTGCCTTCGGCCGCCGCGAGGACGGCGGCCTGCGCTGCGCGTTCCACGGCTGGCTGTTCGACGTACACGGCAAGTGCCTCGAGACGCCCGCCGAGCCCGACGACAAATTCTGTCAGCACGTCCGCCAGCGCGCGTATCCGGCGGTCGAGCGCAACGGCATCGTGTTCGCGTACCTGGGAGCGGGGGAGCCGCCCGCGTTCCCCGACTTCGACTGCTTCGTGGCTCCCGACGCGTATACCTTCGCCTTCAAGGGCTATGTCGATTGCAACTGGCTCCAGATCCTCGAGGTCGGCATCGATCCCGCGCACACGTCGTTCCTGCATCGGTTCTTCGAGGACGCGGACCCAACCCTGAACTACGGCCGCCCGTTCCGCGCCACTTCGGCCGATTCCGATATGCCGATCACCAAGGTCATGCGCGACTACGCGCGCCCCAAGATCGAGGTGCTGCCGACCGAGTATGGGATGCGCCTGTGCACGCGCCGGCAGATCAGCGACGTGCACACGCATATCCGAGTCACGCATCTCTATTTCCCGCAGGCGTTCGTCATCCCGTTGTCCGCGGACATGACGATCAGCCAATGGCACGTGCCGATCGACGACGTGACCTCGTACTGGTACGCGATCTTCACCAGCTTCGGCGCCCCCGTGAACAAGAAGGAGATGCGCGACACGCGGCTGCAGCTCTATACGCTGCCCGACTACAAGCCGCGGCGGAACAAGGACAACGATTACGGCTTCGATCCGCAGGAGCAGGCGCACCAGACCTACACGGGCATGGGCGCTGACGTGAACGTGCACGACCAGTGGGCGGTCGAATCGCAGGGCCGCATCCACGACCGCACGCGTGAGTTTCTGGGGCAGTCCGACATCGCCATCGCGCGCTATCGGCGCCTCCTGCTCGATGCGATCGATCAGGCTGGCCGCGGCGAGCGGCCGCTGATGGTGCTCGACCGCGAGGCGGCCCGGAAGATCCAGGGCCCGATGACGGTCGACGGCATCGGCCCGACCGGCAACTGGGAAGCGTATTGGCGCGATACCTACGCCAAGGTCCGCCGCGGTGCGCCCTGGGCGAAGGAACCCACCCGCGCCGCATGAGTTCTGATTTCATCAAGGACCATGGGCTCTGGACCGAAGCGCAGCGGGCCGCGGCTGCCGAGGTCGAGGCGGAGATAAAGGGTCGCGGCCTGGGCGTGATCCGCCTGTCGGTGGTCGACCAGCACGGCATTCTGCGTGGAAAGACGATCGTCGCGCCCGAGCTGCCGGGGGCCTTCCGCAACGGCTGCACGTTCGTGTCCTCGATCCTGGCCAAGGACACGTCGTGCCGCTCCGTCTTCCCGGTGTTCACGCCAGGGGCGGGGCTCGACGTCGCCGCACTGCAAGGGGCCGCCGACATCCTGATGGTGCCCGATCCCTCGACCTTCAAGGTCCTGCCCTGGGCGCCGCACAGCGGCTGGATGCTGTGCGATCTATATTTCGCCGACGGCACGCCGGTGCCGTTTTCGACCAGGCACATCCATCGCGGCGTTCTCGGGCGACTGCACGATAAGGGCTTCGATTACATCGCGGGGCTCGAAGTCGAGTTCCACATCTTCAAGCTCGAGAACCCGCGGCTAGCCCCGGCGGACACGGGCCAGCCGGGCGCGCCGCCCGAGGTGAGCCTGATCACGCAGGGCTATCAGCTTCTGGCCGAACACCGCTACGACCGCTACGACGAGATCTTCGAGATCCTGCGGCGCCATCTTGAGGCGCTCGACCTGCCGTTGCGGACGCTCGAGGTGGAACTCGGCCCCAGCCAGTGCGAATTCACCTTCCGCCCGGGCGAGGGTCTCGAGCCGGCGGACACGATGGTCCTGCTGCGCAGTGCGGTGAAGCAGATCTGCGCACGGCATGGCTATCACGCGACGTTCATGTGCCGGCCGCAGATCCCGAACGCCTGTTCGAGCGGCTGGCACCTGCATCAGTCGCTACGCCGCCGCGGTGCGGCCGGCAATGCGTTTGCGCCCGGAGCGCGCGAACGCGCACCCCTGTCGCCGCTCGGGATGAGCTACATGGCCGGGCTTCTGGCCCACGCCGCGGCCAGCGCCGCATTCGCCACGCCGACTCTCAACGGCTATCGCCGCTACAAGCCGTTTGCGCTCGCACCCGACCGCGTGGTGTGGGGGCAGGACAACCGCGGCGCCATGATCCGCGTCATTGGAACGCCCGGCAATCCCGGTTCCTATCGCATCGAGAACCGCATTGGCGAGCCGGCGGCGAATCCGTATCTGTACATGGCCTCGCAGATCCTGGCCGGTCTCGACGGCATCGACCAGCAGCTCGATCCCGGGCCGGCGGCGGATGCGCCGTACGCAGCCGAGGCGGCCACCTTGCCGCGCTCGCTCGGCGAGGCGCTGCTCGCCCTGCGGGGCGACCAGTGCTTCCGGGCCGGCTTCGGCAAACAGTTCATCGAGGACTACTTCATCCGCATCAAGGAGGCGGAGATCGCGCGCTATCGCGAGGGCATCGCCAGCCGCAGCGAACGTGACCCGGTCGAGGTCAGCGACTGGGAGCAGCGCGAGTATTTCGAGTTGTTCTAGCGTCTGCCTCTGCTAGGCTTGATCCGCGACCGGCGGACAACGCCGGCGCGTGCGGGAGAGCGTTCGGGAGGACACCAATGAACAAGCTCGTGAGCCTGATGGCCGCTGGCACGTTGATGGCATCATTCCACGCGTCTGCGGAGGAGGCGTACCCGAGCCGCGCGATCCGCATCGTGCTGCCGTTTCCCGCCGGCGGTCCAACGGACGTCTACGGCCGCCTGGTCGCCAATCACTTGTCCGAGGCGTGGCACCAGCCGGTGGTGCCCGACAATCGTCCGGGTGCCACGGGCACCTTGGGGACCGCGATGGTCGTGAAGTCCCCGCCGGACGGCTACACTCTGCTGATGGCCAACACCAGCAGCCATCTCAGTCCCTACCTCTACAAGACCCAGGAATACGACCCGAACACGGACCTCGTGCCGGTGATCAACGTGGTCACCACGCCGTACTACCTGGTCAGCAACCCGGCCTTTCCCGCCAAGACCGTCCAGGACGTGGTGCGGCTGATCAAGTCCAAGCCCGGCTTTTACAGCTACGGCTCGCCCGGCATCGGCAGCGGCGGCAACATGGCGATGGAGATGTTCAAGCAGATGGCCGGCCTCAACATCGTGCAGGTACCGTACAAGGGGGCCGCTCCGGAGGTCGAGGCCCTGATGGCGGGCGAGGTCAGCATCTGCTTCGACACGATCGGCAACTCCCAACCGCACGTGAAGGACGGGAAGCTGCGCGGCTATGCGACGACCGGCAAGACGCGCTCCGAGGCGCTGCCTGACATGCCGACAATGATCGAGTCCGGCTATCCGCAGTTCGAGGCCTATATCTGGTTCGGCCTGTTCGCCCCCAAGGGGACGCCGGCGCCAATCGTCGGCAAGCTCAACGCCGAGATCAGCCGCTACATGCAGAGCCCGGAGATGAAGAAGCGCCTGGCCGACCTGACGGCGGCGTTCGAGCCCCGGACGCCGGCTGAGTTCAAGAGCTTCCTGGTGACGGACACGAAGCGTTGGCGCGAGGTGATCACGTCGACCGGTATGCATCTGGAGTAACAAAACTCGACGGATTTGCGGGCGGGCTGGCCGTCCCAGCCGGGCGCCGCTATAGTCGCGACTTCGTCCTGGGTTGAGGGGGCTGAACGATACATGGCGCCGAGTACGGAGGCGTCTTCAAGCGCGTATAGACTGCTGCTGGCTGCCGTCATCTTGATCCCGGCGATCCTCGCCGCGGCATTCGCCTGGTGGAACTGGGGGCGGGTGAACGCCGAAAGCCAGGCCGGAATGATGCAGCGGGTCGATATGCTGCATGAAAACGCGCTGCGCCTGCTGAAAACCGATGAAATGCTTCTCGCCCGTATCGACGATCGGGCGCGGAACATGAGCTGGGCCGATATCACGGCGCACCAGGCCGAGGTAGCGGATGATCTGGGCGCCATGGCGGCCGGGCTGAGCGAGGTCGACGGTGCGACGCTGATCGATCCAGACGGAACGGTCCGGGTCGCGGTGCTGCGGTCGGGGGACCGGATGATCGCGGATACCCCGCCGCAGCCCCGGGTCGTCCGCGACCGGCCCTATTTCGAAGCCGCGGCCGCGGGGTCAGGTATCGTCATCGGCGCCCCGACGGTGAGCGTGATCACGGGCAAGACCGCCATCCGCATCATGCGGCGCCTGTCGAGCGCGGACGGATCGTTTCGCGGCGTCGCCGTCATCCTGATCTCGCCCGAGCGCATTGCGGATTTCTGGCGCGGCGTGGTGCTGCCGGGCGACAGCATCACCCTCACGCGGGACGACGGGCAGGTTCTGGCGCGCCTTCCGGAGATTCCGGGCGACGCGCGCCAGCGCATCGCCGCCCTGGCGCTCAAAGCACTGCATTCGGCCGACCGCGGAGAATTCGACCAACCTTCGTCGGTGTTCGACGGGACCTCGCGCCATCTGGCATTCCGAAAGCTGGCCGGCTATCCGGTCTATGCCGTGTACGGGGTCGACCGCGAGAACATCCTGCGCAACTGGTACCCGACCACGTTGGCGTTTGCGGGACTGGCGGTGCTCGCAGCGTTGGCGCTCCTCATGGTTGCGCGTGCTGTCATTTACCAGGCGACGGCGCTGCGCGAAAGCGAGGCCCGGTACCGCGCCCTTTACGATTATACGCCCGTGCCCATGCACGCCCTCGACATCGACGGCAACCTCATCGCCGTCAGCGAGCGCTGGCTGGACCTCTTGGGCTATACGCGCGAGGAGGTCATCGGCCGTTCGATCGCCGACTTCCGCACGCCCGAGGAGGCGGCAGCCTTCCGTGCCGGCGGGTGGAAGAAATCGGTCGACGCGGGTGGTGCCCGCGACCTCGAACGCACCTACGTCCGGAAAACGGGCGAGCTTCTCGACGTTCTCGTCTCCTCGCGCGCCGAATACGACGCGGCAGGCCGGTTCCAGCGCATGGCGGTCGTCGTCATCGACGTGACGGAGAAGAAGCGGATCGAGAGCACGCTGCGCCAGGTACAGAAGATGGAGGCGGTCGGCCAGTTGACCGGCGGGATCGCGCACGACTTCAACAACCTGCTGACCGTGATCGGGGGAAATCTCGACATGCTGCGGCTGCGCCTGCAGCAGTCGAGCGATCCGGATCTGGTGCGCCTGGTGGATGGTGCGCTGCGCGGAGCGAAACGCGCTTCGACCCTGACGCAGCGTCTGCTGGCGTTTTCGCGGCGCCAGCCGCTCGACCCGAAGCCGATCAATCCGAACCGGCTGGTCTCAGGCATGTCCGAGATGCTCGGGCGCACCCTTGGGGAGGGAATCGCGATCGAGACGGTGCTGGGCGGCGGCGCGTGGTGGGTCGAGGCCGACGAGAACCAGCTCGAGAACACGCTCCTCAATCTCGCGGTGAATGCCCGCGACGCCATGCCGAAGGGCGGGAAATTGACGATTGAGACCGCCAACACCTTCCTCGACGAGTCATACGCAGCGGTCAACGAGGACGTGACCCCGGGCCAATACGTCATGATCGCGGTGAGCGACACGGGCGAAGGGATGACCGCCGATGTGATCGCCCGGGCGTTCGAGCCGTTTTTCACGACGAAGACGGTCGGTCACGGCACCGGCCTGGGCCTCTCGCAGGTTTACGGCTTCATCAAGCAGTCCGGCGGCCACGTGAAGATTTACAGCGAGCCCGGCCACGGCACGACGATCAAGCTGTACCTGCCGCGGCTCGCGGCGACCGACGTTCCCGAGACGTCGCCCGAGCCCCAGCGCCTGGCCGCACCCGTCTCCGGCAAGACGATCCTCCTCGTCGAGGACGACGACGACGTCCAGTCATTTGCCGCCGATGCGCTGCGCGGACTCGGCTACCGGGTGCTCACGGCCTCGGATGGCACGGCGGCACTGCGACTACTGCAGGAGAACGGCGAGATCAATCTGCTGTTCACCGATGTCGGCCTGCCGCCGCCCTACAACGGGCGGCAGCTCGCCGAGGAGGTGCGGCGTCTGCGCCCTCACCTGCGGGTGCTGTTCACGACCGGGTACGCCCGTAACGCGATCGTGCATCACGGACGGCTCGACGCCGACGTGGACCTGATCGTCAAGCCGTACACGCAGGCCGACCTCGCGGCCAAGATCCGCGCCGTGCTCGAGGGTGAAGCGGCGATCAGCGGTGCCGCCGCTTCGGAGGCGAGAGCATGAGCGAGCCTGCGCCCGTGCCCGGTCCTCTCTATGCCGCGGCGCCGGCCGTGTCGTTCCATCACGGCCAGATCTGGGCCGGAACGCCGCCCGAATATGTCGATTATCTCAATGCCGAGTTCGACTTTCGGGCGGACGACGTGTGGCTGTTGTCGTTCCCGCGGTCGGGGACCTCATGGTCGCACGAGGTGATCTCCGCCGCTCTCTACGACGGCGACATCGCGACCCTGCAGGCGGCCCAGGGCTCCGGCAGGATCAGCAAATTCCAGCCGATCGAGATCGGCATCGGTCCGGCGGCCAACCTCGCCGAGCGGATGGCCAGGTGGAAGGCCATGGCCTCGCCGCGCGTCATTCCGACCCATGTCCCGTGCCGTCTGTTCCCGGCACCGGCCCTGGCGCTCAAATGCAAGCGCATCTATGTGCTGCGCGACCCGCGTGACGTCGCCGTGTCGCTCTTTCACCTGCATCGCTCGCACAAGGTCCTGGGTTTCTTCAAAGGGACGTGGGAGGAATTCTTCGAGGAGTTCCTGGCCGGTCGTGTCCCCTATGGCGGCTGGTTCGAGCATACGCTCGGCTGGTGGCCGCACGCAGCGGCGCATCCGGACGAAGTTCTGGTTCTGACCTACGAGCGGCTGAAGAACGACATGCCGCGCTCGCTGCATCGGCTGGCGGCATTTCTCGGCCGCAAGCTGTCGATCGCGGCCGTTTCCGCGATCATGCGGCACACGTCGTTCGAGAGCATGAAGACCAACCCCTTCACCAATCGGGCGGGAAATCCGGTGATGGACTTCTCGGTGGCGCCGTTCATGCGCAAGGGCATTGTCGGCGACTGGTGTAACCACTTTACGCCCCAGCAGGCGGCGCGCATCCAAGCGCTGTGGAACGAGAAGATGCGCGGAACCTCGATCGGCAACGTGCTGTCGCTGTAGCGCCGGCGAAAGCCTAACGCAGGACGACCACGCCGTCGGCGGCACGCACGCCCCGGCCTTGCGGCAGCACGAACAGCGGGTTGATTTCCGCTTCGCCGAGGCGATCCTCCAATGCGAGGACCATGGCCTGGAAGGCGAGGATCGCGTCCGCCAGCGCCGCGACGTCCGCCTTGGGGCGGCCGCGGAAGCCGTGGAGCAAGGCCGCACTCTTGAGCTCAGCGATCATCGCCTGGGCGTCGCGCGGTCCGAGCGGGGGGAGACGGATCGCCGTATCGTCGAAGAGCTCGGTCGCGATCCCGCCCAACCCCAGCAGGATAGCGGGGCCGAGCTGCGGATCACGGTGGAAGCCCAGGATCATCTCTATGCCATCTCGGATCTGCTCCTGGACCAGGAAGCCCTCGATCGGCGCCTTGGCGGCGGCAGCCGCGGCGCTCATCGTGCGGCAGCGTTCCGCCACGTGCTCGGCCGCGACGCCCACGGCAACCCCGCCGATCTCTGACTTGTGTGCGACCGCGCGCGACAGGATCTTTACGACAACCGGACCGCTGAGCTTGCGCGCGGCATCCGAGGCGGCTTCGGGCGTCGGGGCGGACAACTCGGTCACGCTCGGGATGCCGAACCGCTCGAACAGGCGCTTGCTTTCTGCTTCGTTCAGCGGCCCGGGACCCGGAGGAAGATCTCCGGGGGTGACGCGCGGCGAGGTGGCGGGCGGGGCGGCCGGACTTGGCGATGCGTGGGCGGGCAGCAGGGCGGCGAGTGCCGCGGCACAGCTTTCAGGTGCCGCGAACGCCGGCACACCGTGGCGGTTGAGGTGCTTGATGATGTTCGGCGCGTCCGGGCTCACATAGACGAGCAGCGGCTTGGTCAACCGTGGCAGCGCCTCGATGACCGGGCCGGCGACGATGTCGGGTCGGGCCAGCCCCGACGAGCCCACGATCATGATCACCGCGTCGTAGCTCGGGCTCGCCGACAGGGCGTCGATCACCTGGCGAAACAGCTCGGGCCGCACGCCGGCCAGGGTCACGTCGATCGGATTGCGGTCCAGAACGGCATCGCGGATGTTGAGGCCGACGAGACGTTCGGCCGTGGCCGGGTCCGGCGGCGGCAGATCAAGGCCGGCCAATCCGCAGGCGTCGGCGACCAGCGTTGCGGCACCGCCGGTGGAGGTCACGATCGCGATCCGTCGCCCGGCGAGCGTTCGGCGCGCGGCCAGCGCCATCGGAATGTCCAGAAGATCGGCGAATGTCGCGGCGCGCACCGCACCCACCTGCCGGAACAGGGCGTCGTAGATCCGGTCGGCGCCGGCGAGGGCACCCGTGTGCGACACGGCCGACCGGGCGCCGGATTCGGAGCGGCCCACCTTGAACACGACGAGCGGCTTGCCGGCGGCCGCAGCCCGGATCGCGACCTCGCGAAATCGTCCGGGATTGCGCAAACCCTCGAGGTACAGGGCGATCACAGAGGTGGCCGGATCGTCGATGAGGGCCTCTATACAGTCCGCGGCCTCGATGTCGGCCTCGTTTCCGGTCGCGATCAGCTTGGAGAGGCCGATGCCGCGCCCCGCGGCGCGTGACAGGAGCGAGCCCAGGATGCCCCCGCTCTGCGAGATCACGGCGATGTTGCCGGCCTGGAACTCGGCGATTTCGAGCGCCCCGCTGGCCGACAGGGTGATGCGGTCCGTCAAATTGACGAGGCCGATCGTGTTGGGGCCGAGAAGGCGCATGGCACCGGCCGCCGCACGCAGCGCCGCCTGGCGCGCGTGTCCGTCGGCGCCGGCTTCGGCGAAGCCGCTCGCCAGCACGACGGCGGCAGCAGTGCCCACTGCCGCGAGTTGGCGCACCGCGTCCGCAGCCATCTCGGCGCCGAGAAGAACGAGCCCGACGTCGGGCGGCCTCGGCAGGGACTTCACATCGGGATAGCAGGTCAGCCCGGCGATCGTGCCGTAGCGCGGGTTGATCGGATAGATGTCGCCCGCAAAACCGTGCTTTTGCAGGTAGGCGACCGGACGTCCGGTGAGCTTCTCCGGATCGGCGGACGCGCCGACGATCGCCACGCTGCGCGGGTGGATGAGCCGGCCGAGGGCGTTCATGCGCCGGCCTAGCGCGGTCGCTTGCTTTTGTCGAGAAAGGCCGCAACGGCGGCCTGATGCTCGGCAGTCGTGTAGCAGATCGCCTGGGCCTCGCGGCCGAGCGCCAGGGCCTGCTCGGCGGTGAGCTCGTAGGCCTGGTCGAGGATCGATTTGGCAAGCGCCACGGCCGCGGGCGAGCCGTGGCTCAGCTCCTTGGCCCAGGCCTGGGCGTCCGAGAGCAGGGCGTCCGCCGCGGTCACGCGATCGGCGAGGCCGATCGCGAGCGCCTCCTTGGCGTTCACGCGCCGTCCGGTGAAGATCAGCTCCTTGGCCCGCGCCAACCCGACCCGCCGCGGCAGGAAGTACATCCCGCCGCCATCGGGTACGAGGCCGCGCAGGATGAAGCTCATCGTGAACATCGCCGCGTCGGAGGCGATGATGAAGTCGCAGCACAAGGCGAGGTCGCAGCCGAGGCCGGCCGCCGCTCCATTCACGGCGGCGATCGTCGGCTTCGGCAGATTGTGCAGCATCGCCACGCCCTGGTGGAGGCGCCGCTGCCGCGTCCAGCCGTTGAAGGCCACGTCCCCGGGCGAGGCCGAGAGACGCTTCTGCATGCCCGAGATGTCGCCGCCGGCACAGAAGGCCGAACCCTTGCCCGTCAGGACCACGGCGCGGACGCCGCGGTCGTTTGCCACGTGCTCAAGTGCCGTCTGGAATTCGTCGCGCATCGCATCGTCGATCGCGTTGCGCACCTCGGGCCGATTGAAGGTGATGGTCGCGATCTCGTCGGCGACGGAAAGCTCGACCCGCGGGCCGGATTCGGCGGCGTCGGTCATGGTGCGTGCACCCCAGGTTATTCGGGCGGAATGTGTGCGGCTTCGATCACGTCGTGCCAGCGCTTGGCTTCGCCGCGGACGTATGTGTCCAATTCCTCGGGCGGGCCGACGGCGACGGTCAGGCCCTCGCTGGTCTCGAGGTTCTTGAAGGGCGGAGAATCGACGGACTTGCGCATCGCCTGGTTCAGCCGCGCGATCGCCGCGGGAGCGGTCCCTGCCGGGGCGTAGAGGCCGTACCAGCTTTCCGCGACATAGCCGGGCACGCCGGCTTCGGCGACGGTCGGAAGATCGGGAAACGCCGGCGAGCGCTGCGCCGAAGTCACGCCCAGGGCGCGCAGCTGGCCGGCCTTGATGTAGGACGTGACGCTCGCGACGGTCGTGAACATCACCTGGATGTGGCCGGCCAGGAGATCGGTCAGCGCCGCAGCCGCACCCTGATAGGGAACATGGGTCAGGTCGACCTTGGCCAGGTATTTGAACATCTCCCCGGCCAGATGCGCCGACGTGCCGATCCCGAACGAGCCGTAGTTGAGCTTGCCCGGATTGGCGCGGGCCGCAGCGATCAGGTCCTGGATGGTGGCAAATCCGCTGTCCGGCCGGACGACCACGATGTTGTAGGACCGCGCCACGAGGGCCACCGGCGCGAACGCTTTGAAGGTGTCGTAGGGCAGCTTGGCTTTGAGGCTGGGGTTGACCGCGTGCGCGAACGTGGCCATGACGAGCGTGTAGCCGTCGGCAGCACTGGCGGCCGCGGCTTCGGTGCCGACGACGGTGCCGGCGCCCGGCTTGTTCTCGATGACGACCGGCTGGCCGAGGTCGGCCGACATCGCATTTCCGATCGTGCGGGAGATGATGTCCGTGCCGCCGCCCGGCGGAAACGGCACGATGATGCGGACCGGCCGCTCAGGAAACGCGGCGCGCGCGCCCCCCCCTGTCGCGACAAAGACTGCCGCGACGGTGGTGGCGAACAAGACGGCAATGACGAAGGCCCTGCGCACGGTTTCTCATACCGCGCGCAGGGCCTGTGGTCTAGGACAGCGCGGCGGCCGGCCTTAATGCGGCGTCACGGTCCCGGCAGCGGGAGCGGGTGTTACGGTGGGCGCCGGCACCGGTGCCGGTGCGCCAGGCGGGACCACGACCGCAGCGCCCGGCGGGGGCGCATAATAGGGCTGGTAGTAGGTCACGTAGCCGGGCTGCGGAAGCTGGTTGCCTTTCGAGGCCATGCACTGCTCGTAGGCGATGTTGTAGCGCTGCTGGATCGTGCCCGAGGAGCGGTCCGCATTGCCGCCGCCGATGGCCGTGCCGCCGAGGGCGCCCGCGCCGGCGCCGACCGCCGCACCTTTGCCGCCACCGATCGCGGCACCGAGCCCGGCGCCCAGGACGGTCCCCAGGATCGCCGTGCCCATCTGCTTGTTGTTGGCGCTGTCGGCCTGGCCGGCGGTCTGCTGGTCCGCGTAGTTCTTGCAGATCACCTGATCTTCCTGGAACGCCTGGAACGACTTGCCCGGCCCGGGCATTACGGCGACCGTCGGCCCGGCCGGGTGCTCGGCGCAGCCGGCCAGCGCGACCGCGGCCACAAGGCCTGCGGCAATTCGAGAATTTCCTTTCATCTACATGGCTCCTTGGCTTTCCGACCGGACTCGCGAGGTGAATAATTCACGTCCGGTCCCCACCATTCCTGCACATCATTTTGACGCAAAATCGAGCGCGACGCAGTAACGTTCGACACAGGTCTTATCTTCCCTAGGGGGAAATTTTTCTCAACTCCTGGGGCCGGTTTGGTAAATGCGAGCGTCAGCGGTCAGCTTCGACCGTCACTCCAGGGCGCGCCGCACCGCCTCGTCCAGATGACTGAGGCGCCATGGCTTCGGCAGCAGGCTGCCATGCCAGACACCCTCATCCTTGAGGAAGCCGCTGGTGTAGAGGATCCGCAGTCCCGGATGGAGCTGGCGCGCGCGGTCGGCCAGCTCGAAGCCGTCGATCCCCCCTGGCATGACGATGTCGGTGAACAGGAGCGCCACGTCAGGATTCTCTTCGAGCGCCTGGAGCGCTGCCGTCGCATTCCCGGCCGTGACGACGCAGTAGCCCTGATCGGACAAATGGAAGCTCGCCATGTCGAGCACGTCGGGCTCGTCATCGACGACGAGGATCTTCACCGGATCATGGTCGCGCGAGGATGGCATAGCCGCACGCAGCAAGTGTCGCATGAGCCAAACGTGTCTGGCCCGTGACCGTTCCGTGATCGGTTGGTCACGGGGCAGTCACGATGCGGGGCGGGGGCTATTCCAAGGCGATGAAGAGCCGCTCGTCGTAGAGCGCGCCGAGATACGGCGCCATGGTTTCGCGGAAATGCAGCCGATGCGCCGACCGCTCATGGGTCGCGAAATCGGCTTTGCGGCGCCACACCGCGTACGCCGTGAAGTGATTGGGGCGGGCGGTCTGCTGGAATACGTCGTAGCGCAGGTTGCCGGGATCGCGGCGGGCCTGTGCCACGAACGCCCGCAGGGCTGCTTCCGTGCCGGCCTGGCGCGGTGGCACGACATCGACATGCGTGACCACGTAAAGCCGGCCTTTCGACGGCTCGGGCGAGACCAGGAACCCGCGGTGCACGCGCTGGTCGTCGGGGCTATGCCGGATCGGGGCGAGAGCCTCGTGGAGACGCTGCACCGCGGTCCCGGTCTGATGAGCATCGAAGTCGGCTTTGGTGTCCCATGTCTCCACGATCACGAAGCGGCCCGGCCGTGCCGGTTCCTGGAGAGCGACGACCCCGCGGCTGCCCCGCTCGGAGGCCGCGGCTGCGCGATACGCACCGATCGCCTTGGCCCCGGCTGCGCGGGCATCGGGCATCACGTCGACATAGGTTGCGATGTACATCGTTTCGTCCGCGTCCGCGGCGCGGGCGGTGCTTGCGACGCCGGCAACGGCAAGTACAGCCATGGCGACGTGAAAGAGCTTCATGCGCGCCGTCCTCCCCAGGCCTTGCGCCAGGATCGCACCGGGGCCTTGAGGGGGCAAGCCGCGGGTGGCATTCTCGGCTGGCCACATCGCACGGGAGGAACGGCAATGGCCAAGGCGTACTGGATCGCGTTTTACCGCTCCATCAAGAATCCGGACGCTCTGGCGGAATACGCCAAGCTCGCCGGCCCCGCCATCCAGTCGGCCGGGGGTCGTTTCCTCGCGCGCGGCACGCCCTCCAAGATCTATGAAGCCGGCGTCAACCAGCGGACGGTCGTCATCGAATTCGACAGCGTCGAGCGCGCGGTCGCGGCGCACGACAGCCCCGGCTACCAGGCGGCGCTGAAGGCGCTCGGCAGCGCGGCCGAGCGCGACATGCGGATCGTCGAGGGCGTCTAGGTCGTGGACTCATAAGCGCGTGTCCACAGGCGAGTGGACGCCATGAGGACAGCGGCGAGATAATTGCGGGCCAGCTTGTCGAATCGGGTGGCGATCCGGCGGAAGTGCTTCAGCTTGTTGAAGAAGCGCTCGACC